>CALUNG010000011.1 GCA_944321955.1 uncultured Alistipes sp.
ATGTCGACATGCTGCTGCCACGGCGTGCAGATATAGACCAGATCGATGTCGTCGCGCTCGCACAGCGACTTCCAGCCATCCTCGCCGTCATACCCGGCAGCTGCAGGCAGTCCCTTGTCCGAAAGATGTCTCTGCGCCTCGACGACCCGTTCGGGCAGGAGGTCGCACAGGGCCCTTATCTTCACCCCGTCGAGGAACGTAAAGCGGTAGACGGCATCCGCACCACGCATGCCCAGACCGATAAAGCCCACGCGAAGGGTGTCGATCGGCGCCGCCGCAAAACCCAGCATGTCCTGCTGTCCGGGGGCCGGTGCAGGTTCGTCGAAGATGATCACCCCCTTCTCGATTCGATAGTTGCCATGTCGCTGCGAACACGACATGAAGGCCGACGCAACGGCCAGCAGGAGAAGAATCAGCGTCTTTTTCATGGTACAGTAGTTTTTTGTTGCGGTTCGTACTATTCGTACTATTCGTATATCAACTCCACGGAGATGTAATTGTCGGCTTCGCGCGGCGCCTCGACCGTAGTGCGAACATAGACCTGAAGCGACAACTCGTCATACATGTTCCTGCCATCAAGCGGCACGATGATCTCGTCGCCGGCAGACATGTCGCGGTCGATATCTGCCTTGAACAGATCATTGCTGTGATCGCGGAGCAATACGCTCTTCAGGTGTACCTTATCCTTGCCGTGAAGGCAGCGGTAACGCAGCGCCGCCGTCTTGCGGTAGGTGTCGTTCGAGATCGAGAACCACGGAACAACGCGTTTGCCCGTATAGTGGAACGGCAGCATGAAACCGCCTGCATCCGCCGGACGGAAAACATTGACGCTGCCGATGGAAGAGGCATCCTCCACCAGTCTGCAGGCCTCATTCAATGGAGTGGCGAACGGAGCCACGAACGAAAAACCGCGTGTAGTGTGATACGTCTCGTCATCCTTGCGGAAGTTGAACGTGCGTCCGTCGCGCAATGCAGCAAAGTACTTCTGCCAACGCGGAATGTAGAAGTCACGTATGACGCCCGACCATACGCGTGCCGAATAGTCGCTCAGGCTCGGACCGCCCCATACCGTAATCAGACGGCGCGACTCCTCGATAAAGCGGTCGCGCTCCCCGTCGGTACGGCCGGCACGGCGGGCCATCTCCTCCCAACGCTGCAGACGCAGTACGGGATGAGACTCGAGAAGGCGGTCCGCATTGGCCAGCAACCCGAAGAAACGCTCCTCAAGCCCGGCAACGTCAGGCTTTTCCTGCGTAACGTAGGCCCAGTTGATTTCGTCGAGTACGGCATCGGCCTTGCCGCCAAGATAGAGCGCCGAGAAATAGAGTGCGTCGTTACGGTAGAGTTCGTTATCGCCAAGCTCGTCGGCACACGACAGAAAACTCTCGATGGCCTTGTAGAAATCGTCGTTTATACCCATCGTCGGCACGTGTCCCGACATGGGCCGTATCTGCCACTTGTAACGTGCATTGTTGGTGAAACGGTTGTAGACACTGTTGAGCAACCCGCGCCAGAAATCACGCAAAGGCTCCGGACTCGCCCCGTAACGCGCCCGCGAGTAGAGCATCAGATACTCCTCGAGATCCAGTCGCGAAGACCGCCATGCGGCATCGGCTATGAGTTCGTACACAACCTCGTTCTGCTCGATACCCTCGGGCGAAGTACCGTAACCGACGATATTGCCGCGGTCGGCAGACTCCAGTGCATCGAGATGCCCGTTGGCATAGTTCTCCAGTACGCCAGTCAGCGTGCTGCGTCCTCCGAAGTTGGGAGTGGTCGAATATATCCAGTTCTTGCCGAAAAGCCCCGGAACATACTCCCACGTACGCTTGCTGTGCCATACGAAATGGTTGAAATCGACAGCCAGATCTATGAGCAGCATCCTGTCGTCGGGAACCCCGCTCAGCAGGGCCTCGATACTCTGGGGATCCCAGATGTTGCGCTGATAGCCGAACATCCAACCCTGCATGACCCATACGGCATCGGGATTGGCACTGCTCAGCGAGTTGTAGATCGTCGAAGAGTAGCGGCGCAGCAGCTCGGCACGCTCGGGCGATCCCTGCTCCCCGAAGGGAATGTCCAGTTCGTTGAAACTGTCTATAAGGTAATACTTGCCCTTGCCGAATTCGGCCTCCCACGCCTCGACATAGCGGCGCTCGATCTCCGTAAAGAGCGAATCCAGCGGCGAAAGCATGTAGCTGTGGAAGCCCGACCACGAAGTCTCGATAATATCGACATCGGGATAGTGCTCCTTCATGGCCTTCGGGACGAAACCGGCAAAGCCTTGATATACGGGCTTCATGCCCAGAGCGCGCATGCGGTCGAGAATCTTGTGCTGAAGTGCGATCTGCTCTTCATGCCACTCGGCCGTGGGGGCCCCGTCAAGCCCGGTCATGTTGCCCATGCGCATCCACGGCATGTGCGCCGGACCGGTAAAATAGGCATCGATCTCTTCGTCCGAAAGGCCCATATCGCGCCATACGCGGGCAAAGATAGCCTCGCCGGCTATCGGAGCCAAAGGCATGTCGAAACCGTGAAGCGCGATCCAGTCTATCTCGCGCTCCCACTCGTCCCAGCCCCAGAACGGTGTGGTATAGCCGTTCGTGCAGACGTTGTAGTAGAGGCGGTGACGGAACGGCGATTCCACGTGTACGGTCCCGTTATCGGGCAATCGTTCGGGCAGCTCCAGACGGTTGCCGCTCCATGAGGCGATACCGTATCCGTTGCGTACGACATAGTCATAAAAACCGCGGCACAGGGCCGTCACGCTGTTACCCTCGATACGCAGCACGCCGCGCTTGACGCCGTATTCGAACCAGTCGCAGCCATCGGCATCGGTTTTCGGCTGCATCTTCATGGTTACATGTCGGGGAAACTCTCCGAACGTACGTTCGATCACGGCCTGCGCCTCACGCACGCCGGCTCTGTCCGCAGCCGCCGCAGCAAGCCCAAGGACAAGAAAAACTGTCAACAGAATTGATTTCTTCATTGTTTCAAAGTGTTTATTTATTGTAGCAATAGTTGCGGTACAGGTTGCTGAACGGCTCGTGAACCGTCCGACTTACAAATATAGGCAAAGATACGCGCTGAAACAAACAAAACCGGACTAATCAGTCCGGCTGCCGAATCATGCCGCTGCAATAACGGCACGTATATGCACGAATCGTAATGCGGAGAAAACGCAGACAACTAAGGCACGGGGTCGTATCCGCTGCCGCCCCACGGATGGCAGCGCAACAGGCGGCGCAGCGTGAGCCATCCGCCCTTGAAGGGGCCGTACTTGCGGAAAGCCTCGAGAGCGTATTGCGAGCATGTGGGCGTATAACGGCACGCCGGAGGAAGCAGGGGCGAGATGCACACCTGATAGAAGCGGATCAACGCGATGAACGGCAGCGCGAGAATACGCCTAAAGATCCGCAGCGACGTTTTCAAGAATCCTTCTGACTGCATACTCGATGGTCCTGTAATCGACGACCTCACGCGATGAATAGATGAAGGCCATGTCGACGGCCGCACTCTTGCCGCTGTCGTGTATCAGCGCCTTGTTGAGACGGTAAGCCTCCTTTGTGCGTCGGCGCAGCAGATTGCGTACGTTGGCCCGTTTGTGGTTCTTCTTGGGAACGGTGAAGAGGACTTCGGCCGAAAACTCGCTGTCGGGTTCGGCGAAAACGACATATCGGAACGGGTAGACGAATCCCCCGCGTCCGCTCGTGAAGAGACGGCGGACGGCTCCGAACGAACGCAGCCGTTCGCTATATGGAAGTCTGAAATCCGACATGTCGCTGCTGGCAAATGCAGTTGCGCCCTCCGCTTCCACGGCAGCCGAAGAGGCTTCGCCGGCAGGCGCAGGGCACGGCTGCCGTTTCTATTTTCTCTCGCCGGCGGATACCGAACGCGAACGCGATTTGCGTGCGAGTTTGTTCTGCTGGGTACGGATAAAGTCGCCGTTGTCCTCCTCCTCGAGAACAACCGGAGGTACATCCTCTCCCTTGGCCACGCGTGCGCAGTATAGATCCACGGCCTTGGCCAACGACGGTGCTTCGGGTGCCGGTGCGGCCGCCTTGACCGTCATGCCGGCCTCGATGGCCTTGCGCAAGGTTCCCTGACCGAACGTCGCAATCGCCGGAAGCTTCGCAATGTCGGCCTTCTCGGACAGCGACATCACGTCCCACGGCGAATAGAGAAGCAACATGTCATAGGAGTGGATGTCCACACCCTCCATGTCGGCCGCTACCGTACGGGCCAGTATCACGGGAGTGAAGTTGATGCGCAGAGTCTTGAGCGTCTCCGGAAGCTCGGGCTTGTGGGGCTCGCTCAGAGCAAGCAGGAACTTCTCGTCCTTGTGCTTGACAATAAGCTCGATCAGACCGTTGAACGATCCGTCGGCAAACGATATCTTGCGCTTGCGATATACTATGTACTTCTGCAGGTAGAGCGCTATGGCCTCCGTGGTGCATATGTACTTCATCGTCTCGGGCACCGTTACGCGCGACTCCTCGCAGATGCGGAAGAAGCTGTCGATGGTGGTACGCGACGTAAATATGACGGCCGTGTGGGACAATATGTCGACGCGCTGGCTGCGGAATTCCTTCGAGGAGACTCCAACCACCTTGATCAGAGGGTAATAATCAACCTCGAGCCCGTACTTCTGCGAGAGTTCGTAAAACGGCGATTTTTCGACTACGGCAGGACGGGGTTGCGATACTAAAATCCTGTTGACTTTCAACGCTGAATATCTATTTTACAAATTATTGACTTCTTAACGCCAAAGCCCATATCAGTGACAATGGGAACACTTCGACGGTGCAAAGGTACAAAAACCAATGAAATATCGGAATTTTTTTACCCACAAAGAACGAGAAGGTCTCTTTAACAAACAGAAGTGACAGAACGGCACACTCCACGGCCAGCAGCACACCCCAGAAATCGGGCATCCGGCGCAGCGACAATATCGACATCATGAGCACCGGAGCCGTAAAGACCGCAGCTTCGGTCAGATATGCGCTCTTGAGGTAGAGCAGACCGTCGGTAACGTCGCGGCGGCGTGTGACGTATCCGGCAAGCTGCAGAGTCACCGTCTCGTAGATCACCACGACCGCTACGGCTACGGCTGCCATGAGCAGAGCCGTGGCAGTAAGCCACGTCGAAGAGCGAAGCATGTGCGACGGAAACCACATATTGCAGTACTTTACCGGCAGCAGCACAGCCTGCATGAATACGACGGCCAGCGACAACCTCATGAAACGGCGCGGGACCGTATCGTGGCGCCGCCCCGAAGCATAATCCTCCCACAGGCGTCCGCGCAGCAGCTTGCCCGAAAGAGTGGCTATCTCGCGCTTGTACCCGGCCACCAGCATGATGCCGAAAAAGAGAACCGCGAGTGCCAACGACTGGAACAGCCCGTCGTCGGCCATCGATATGCGCCCGGACGCATCGCCGCGTGGGACCGGCGCCTTCACGCTGTATGTGCCGAACATCTGCTGCGAACCTACCGTGCGCAGATGCGACGGCATAGCCTCCGCACGGAGCGGAAACGGCAGAGGTATCCCATCCGACAAGGAGTCGTCGCCGGCCGTGCCGGTCGCAAGTTCGGATATGTTGCGGAATATCGGAGCGACATGGCCGTAACCCTCGTATGCAGGCAGTGAATCGGCCGCGGGCAACGAGTCCGCAACCCCGACGGCAACGGATGGCGTTGCGGCCGGTTCGGCAGGCCGGACGCTCTTGCCTTTCGCCCCGACACTTCCGTCGGCGGCCGTCTGCGATGCGGGATTCGTCCGTTGGCCCTCAACCGCGCCGGGCACAGCGCTTCTCGCCGATGGCGCGGCAGATGCCTTCCCGGCTACTACCGCATCGTGCGATGCCGATGGCGTCTCCGCGGACGCGGCAGCCACGTGCAATGCCGGAGTGTTGTCGGCCGTACGAGCCGCTGAGACCGAATCCCCTACGGCCCCCGCACTGTCGGCGGCGGAAACGGCACGCGACGCCGCTGTCACCGTCGTATCGACGACCGCGACGCTGTCGGCAACCGGCCGTACAGGTTCTGCTGCACTATGATGCGGCGTTTGTATCATAGGTACGATTGAGGGTTATGCGTATGGTCGTACCGTGACCCGGCTCCGACTCGACAACGGCAATCTTGCCGCCGTGATACTCCTCGATGATACGGCGCGACAACGACAGTCCGAGTCCCCAGCCGCGCGTCTTGGTGGTGAAGCCCGGTTCGAATATCTTTTTCCAGTTGGCCTTGGGAATGCCCTTGCCGGTATCCTTCACGTCGATCCAAACGCGTTTGTCGTCCGAACCGATATGGACGTCGATGCGTCCGTGCCCCTGCAGGGCGTCGAGCGAATTCTTCAGCATGTTCTCGACGACCCACTCGAACAGTGCCGTATTGAGATTGGCCTGCACCGGAGCCGTGGCCAGTCCGTTGTAGTCGAGCGTCACGTTGCGAGGTATGCGCTTGCGGAAATACATGACCGACCCGCCGACAACCTCGTTGACGTTGGCCGGAGCCAGCGTCGTCTCGGAGCCGATCTTCGAGAAACGGTCCACGATCTTCATCAGATGTGCCAGATCCTTGCTCATCTCGTCAACGGCGCTCTGGTCGACGTTCTGGCTGCGCAGGTACTCGATCCACCCCAGCAGCGACGACGTGGGCGTTCCCAGCTGGTGGGCCGTCTCCTTGGCCAGACCGATCCACACGCGATTCTGCTCGTCCTGCTTGGTCGAACGGAAAGCTATGAAGATCATGACCACGAAGATGATGATCACGACGATCTGTATGTACGGGAAATAGTAGAGCGACTTGAGCAGCTTGGACTTGCCGTAGAAGATGATGTGGTAGTGGTCGTTGGTCCACCAGAATCGAACCACGATGGGCGTGTTGTCGGCAGAAAAGCTGTCGATGAGTTTGCGCAGGCGGTCGGGATTGCCGATGACGCGCTCGGGTATGAGGTGCGACGACACCACGCGCAGATTCTCGTCCGTTATCAGGAAAGGTATGTTGTTGCGGTTGTTGACGATGTTGGCGATCAGCGGGTCTCCCATGTAGTCGTCCATCGAGTCGCGGTTCACGCGCTCCATCGCCCGCGCCCACAGCTCGACGTCATGCTGCTCCTTCTCGCGCAGGCGGTTGGCCATGCTGTTGGTATAGAACAGCGAAAAGGTAACCAGCAGGGTCCCCAGAGCCATGACCAGAACCCTGTTGCGGAATGTCAATATCTTGCGAAGCCGTCCCATAGGTCCCCTCCAACGTTAAGCGTCACTCGGCCGGACGCGGCTCCGTCTCTGCGGAAGAGTCCGGCGTATTCTCCGTCGCAGACGCATCGCCCGAACGGAGCTTCTCGACCTCCGAGTCGCGCAGCGTATCCTGCTCGGTCAGTATGCGGCGGTACTCCCCGCCGTCGGCAAGCACACCGACGGCCCGCGCTACCTCGCCGTCATCCACAAGGCTGTGTTCGATGGCACCGGCCGCGTAGTTGTAACGCATGATTATGCCGCTCACGATACTCTCCTCGATCTCCTTGCGGTAGGTGCGCAGGTTGCTCTCGGTATCGTCGTGCAGCGAACTCTCGATACGCGACATCTCGTCGGCGAAACGGTCCGTGAAGCGGTCCGACTCGAGAGCCTCCTTCAGGCGGTCGAGAACACGGCGCGTGTCGGACGTATAGGGTACCTTCTTGTCCTTCATGAAGGCGACGAAATCCTCGTAGTCGGCATCGCTGATGGCGAACGTGCGGTTGTCGACAGTATCGGTCGCATGACGGCGGAAATAGTCGTCGCAGAACTCGTCGATGAAGCCCATGGCATAGAGCGTCAGCGCAAAACGGCTGATATATTCGGGGTCGGTATGCACGTCGGGCATGATGCCGCCGCCGTCGTAGATCTTGCGGCCGTTGCGCGTGGCGAACTCCCGAACCAGAGAGTCCGGAACCGAATGCACGCTCTCGTCATGCGACGAATAGTCGATGCGCTGTATGCAGCGGCCCGACGGGATGTAGTACTTGGCCGTGGTCATCTTCACGTATGCGTCGTAGCCTATCGGCAGCGAACTCTGCACGAGTCCCTTGCCGTAGCTCTTCTGGCCCACGATCACGGCACGGTCCAGATCCTGGAGCGCTCCGGCAACGATCTCCGACGACGATGCCGTATTGGCGTTGACCAGCACCGCCAGCGGCGTGTCGGGCAGCAGAGGATCGAGCGTGGTACGGTAGGTGCGGTTGGCATCGGCCGTACGTCCCCTGGTACTCAGCACCTCGGTCCCCTTGGGCAAAAACAGGGACAGTATCCGCACCGCCTCCTGCATGATGCCGCCGCCGTTGTTGCGGTAGTCGAGTATCAGCCCGCGCAACTCCCCCTCGGCCTGCAGGCGCTCGATCGCGGCGCGCATCTCCTCGTAGCCGCTCTCCGAAAAGTCGGACTGCTGTATGTAACCGATGCCGCGCGTGCGGTCGGCCCAGCCGGCATAGGTTATCGCCGGAATGACGATGCGCTCACGGCGTATGGTCTTGGTCTCGCGCTTGCCGTCGACAATGCGCTCGACCGTCACGCGGACCTTGGTGTTGGGGTCGCCCTTGAGCAGCGAGCTCACCTTCTCGGTGGTGAATCCGCGGGCGTCCTCACCTTCGATCTCGACGATCCTGTCGCCGATGCGCAGGCCGGCACGGTCGGCCGGAGACCCCTTGTAGGGCTCGGCGATGACCACATAGTCGTCGCGCTGGCGTATCAGTGCGCCGATACCGCCGTACTTGCCAGTGGTCTCGAGCTCGAAAGCCTTCATGTCCTCCTCCGAAAGGTAGTAGGTATAGGGATCCAGTCGGCTGACCATCCCCGCGGCCGCAGACGACATCAGATCCTCGGGCGACACCTCGTCCACATAGTTGACCGTCAGCTCGCGCATCATGTTCACGAGCTTCTCCATGTTGCGGCCCAAACCGAAGTCGTTGCGCGCGGCGAAGATCAACGTTCCCGCCACCGCAACGACGGCCACGCTTACGGCCGCACGCCTAACGATATCACTTTTTCTGCTCTTCATCGTCTCTGCTGTTCAATCCAGTTTTAAGCCGCATCTGCACGTCGGCGACACTGCGGCGTATGCCGTCCAGAACTATCCACTGGCCGTATTGCGAGACCGTAATCTCGTCCTCGAACAGCAGGCGCAGCTTGTGGAAAAGCCCCGCGGCACGGAAGTGCATCTGTTCGCCGTCCTCGCTCTTGAGGACGTATCCGGCCGAAATGAAGGCACGGATGATCTTCTCGCGGTCGTCGGTCATGTCGCCCTCGACACGACGCGACACGAAACCCACGCGCGGATAGATCGCGGCCCACGCCACGATCGCCACAAGCAGCACGATGCCGCGCGTGGTATGCACAAGAACCTGAAGCGTCTCGCGCATGGTAAGCATCGAAGCTCCCGCCTCGATCATGATCCACACCGCCGCCAGATATATAACGAACAGCGCGATCAGAAATTTTACGGAACGTATGAAATAACGCATATGTTCAATGTTTTGAGTTATCTGTTGGATCCAATGCCGTCACGGCGTCCGCGACCTCGCGCATGAGCCAGCCAGGCGTGGAGGTGGCTCCGCATATCCCGACCGACTCCGCCACCTCGAACCACCCGGGTTGCAGCTCCGACGCCTCCTCGACCATCCATGAGCGTGGATTGGCCCGGCGGCACACGTCGAAGAGCACGCGCCCGTTGCTCGACTTGCGCCCGCAGACGAAGATTACGACGTCGTATCGCGAAGCGAACTGCTGCAGCGCGCTCTCGCGCGAAGAGACCTGCCGGCATATCGTGTCACGGGCCGTCAGCATGTCGGGCGACGGCAGGCGCCGGGACATCTCGTCGCGCAACCGCTCGAACAGAGCCACGCTCTGTGTGGTCTGCGACAGGAAAAAGATCGGACGCGTGAAGTCGATGGCTTCGAGATCGCCCTCGCCCTCGATGACGATGGTGGGTTCGGCGACCTGTCCCGTAAGCCCCACGACCTCGGCATGTCCCCGTTTGCCGAGCAGCACCACCTGACCGCCGACGCGGCGCATCCGTTCGTGTGCCGCCGCGACCCTCTGCTGCAGCTTCGCAACGACGGGACACGTGGCGTCGGCCACATCGATACCCAGTTCGCGGGCCCGTGCGAATGTCGAGGGCGGTTCGCCATGAGCACGCACGAGCAGCCGGCATCCGCGCAGTCGCGGCAGGTCGTCGTGGCTTACAGTGTGCAGCCCCAGACGTTCGAGGCGCTGCACCTCCACGCGGTTGTGGACGATATCGCCCAGGGAATAGACCTCGCCCCCAGCGGCCAGAAGCCGCTCGGCCTCGCCTATGGCCCGGACCACACCGAAGCAGAATCCCGACTTGTCGTCTATCTCAACACGCATCTTCTCTGTCGAACGTTTTTTCAGGTTTACGGCTACGCGTTTCGCACGTTACTCGGCGGCGCCGAGGCGCTCCATCACCGCACGGTACTGCTCCATGAACCACGACATCTGCTCATCGACGGTCATATAACTGTTATCCAGTACGATGGCGTCGTCGGCCTTGCGCAGCGGCGATATGGCGCGCGTCATGTCGGCATGGTCGCGCGCTACGACGTTGGCCTCGATCTGCTCGAGCGACACGTCGTCGCCCCTGGCACGCAACTCGTCGTAACGGCGGCGTGCACGCACCTTCGGGTCGGCCGTCATGAAGATCTTCAGTTCGGCATCGGGAAAGACAACCGTACCGATGTCGCGGCCGTCCATCACCACGCCACGCTTGCGGCCCATCTGCTGCTGCATGGCTACAAGCTTCTCGCGCACCTGGCGTATCGAGCTCACGGGACTCACGCAGTTCGACACCTCGATCGTGCGGATCTTACCCTCGACCAGGTCGCCGTTGACGTATATGTCGCTGGCTCCGCGCTCGGGATTGAAACGGAAATCGATGTCGATATCCCGCAGCAGCGCCACGACCTTCTCCTCGTCGACCATGCCCGAACGTATGGCCCCGTGCTCCAGTGCATAGAGAGTCACGGCACGGTACATGGCCCCCGTATCGATGAATATGTAGCCAAGACGCGAAGCTATGGCCTTGGCAAATGTGCTCTTGCCGCACGACGAAAAACCGTCGACGGCAATTATGATTCGTTTTCCGGATGTTGTCTCCATCAAGCCTTCGGTATTACATGAATAAAGGTTGACAATATGGTATATACCCCCAGCAGCGATATGATCACTCCGGCGATATGATTGATCGTCAGCATGTGGCGCGGCCGGAACTTGAGCCTGAACAGATTGATCAGCGACGTGAGGGCTATCCACCACGTCACGGCCCCGCCGAAAAATCCCACGATGATGAATATGCTCCCGACGATCGACGCCACATCGGTCGTCTCGGCTGCCGTACCCACGTTGAACATGGCGAAAAAGGCCAGTATGTAGGGTATGACTATCACGAAGTTGGCAAGCGTGAACCCGAATATCGAGGCGAAATCCTGCCACAGCGAACTCTTGCCCGCACGGTTGCGGCGTATCTGCGGGACCGGATTCTGGAAGAAGATGTAGACCCCCACGATGATCACGAAGATGCCGCCACCGACCTGCAACAGCGCCGAGTACTGCTCGATCTGCGCCTGCAGCATCGAATAGAAAAAGAAGGCGATGATCGCCATCAACGTGTCGGCGCAGGCAACACCCACTCCCGAGACAAGTCCCGAACGACGACTCTTGCTCAACGTACGCTGTATGCACAGCACAGCCACCGGCCCGACCGTTATCGAAGCGGCAAGTCCGACGGCAAAGCCGCGGATCAGCAACTCTATGATTCCTATTCCCATCCTACAGGTTCGATTAACACGCCTTAATAACGGACAAAGTTACGAAAAACAATATACATTGCAAACCAAAAAATCCGGTCCGAAGCTCTTTTAAGGCCGCAATCGTCTCCTGTTCGGAGCAAACCGCATTCCCGTTGTTGAAAATTAAGGCATAACTTTACCGCCGACATGCAATATTTTGCACATTTTTAGTTTTATATTTGCAAACGAAGTCTCACACTAAAACATTTACGGAAATGGCAGAGATAAAACAATTCGGGCTCGACATCGAAATCGACGAGGCTACAGCTCAGGGAAACTACTCCAATCTGGCCATCATCTCGCATTCGACATCGGAATTCATACTCGATTTTGCGGCCGTGATGCCCGGCGTGCAGAAAGCAAAGGTCAAAAGCCGCATAATACTCACTCCCGAACATGCCAAGCGCCTGCTGCTGTCGCTTCAGGACAACATCACCCGCTACGAAAGCAATGTCGGGAAGATCGTCATACCCCAGAAACAGCAGTCCGGAGGCTACAACAAGATCGGCGAAGCCTGATCCCGCACCGCTCCGTACGACTCCTGCATCGGGAAGGTATATTCGACACCCAAATCACAGGGACGACACGTTTTGTTACGGTCGTCCCTGTTTCGTTCGGCGGCAGCCCGCAGGAGCATACGTACGAAGCAATTCACAGCGTGCGTAACGTGTATCAGGTCAGGCATTTTCAGAATACGCCGAAGTACATCACCGAGCCGCAACGTACGCATAGACACCGCCGAAGGCCCCAAAACGGCCGCATGGCTACAACCGGCCGCCGCCACACAAAATCAGCGTATCGGATCCCGGCACAGGCAGGAGACACGTACGGCACAGACAAAAAATAGGGAGGGAACCCACGTTGCGCGTAAGTTCCCACCCTATTTCAGTACCTCAAACCAAGGCGATTATGCGTACTTGAATGTCGACTCGTCCGATACGGTCAACTTCTTGCGTCCCTTTGCGCGACGCGCTGCCAGAACCTTGCGGCCGTTGGCAGTAGCCATTCTCTGACGGAATCCGTGCTTGTTGATTCTCTTGCGGCGAGAAGGCTGGAAAGTTCTTTTCATTGCCATAGCTATATCGTTTTTATGTTTTGGCGCATTCTGCGGAGTGCAAAGGTACAACCTTTTTTGTTATTCACAAATAAATTCCGAAAATTATTCGCCACTGCACCCTCTTTCGGCCCTTGCAGCCTGCGATTTGCCGCTCAGGGCATTGCATCGCCGCAGCGGCCGCCACCGTCATTCGTTATCCTTGAAGAGATCCACCTCGCCCGTCTCGACCTTGCGGTACATGTCGGCAAGTTCGGCTATCACCGGCGACACGAACTCGATGGTGTCTCCCACGGCCGACTTCCCGCCTTCGCCCTTGATACGGTAGAGCATGGCGGCATACAGAGCCCTGAAACACAGCTCCGTATCACTCATCGAATCGTTGCCGAGAATGCTGCGCAGTTTGGGCAGCTCGGGGGCCAGACGCGCGTATGTGCGGCGGTAGTGTTCGCCCACGGGCAGCTGCATCAGCCGCAGGTGCAGATCGTGCAGGTCGGCTATAAGGTGCAGCGTGTGGTCGAGGTGCCCCTGCTGCTCCTTGCCCTCCTCGCGCAGCAGGTTGACGATATCCATATACCACAGCAGGAATACATGTTTGCGCTCCTCGTCCACGGCGCGCGGCGCCACAAGCTGCGAATAGATCGCCTCGGGACTGAACTGCAACGCCCTCAACAGATCCTCCAGCTGCCACAGATAGAGTATGTACTCGGCTATGTTCTCCTTGCGTTTGGCTTGTGCTATATCCATGGTCTACTCCTTTCCGTTCTTTACGAGTTCGGCAAAACAGTGGCGGCAGATCGGTTCGTAGGTATCCTTCTCGCCCAGCATCACCAGCTTGTCATCTGCCGTCAGACGGTGCGAATGGTGTGCCAGATTGCCGCAGCGGACACAGATGGCATGTACCTTTGTAACGTATTCGGCCGTGGCCATCAGCGCCGGCATCGGCCCGAAAGGTTTGCCCGTGTAGTCCATGTCCAGACCCGCCACGATAACACGCACCCCGCTGTCGGCCAGCCGGCTGCAGACATCGACGATGCTCGAATCGAAAAACTGCGCCTCGTCTATGCCCACAACATCGACATCAGACGACATGAGCAGTATGTTCTGCGGCGACTCGACCGGCGTCGAGCGTATGGCATGTGCATCGTGCGAGACGACCTCCTCCTCGGAGTAGCGCGTATCGATGCACGGTTTGAATATTTCGACTCTCTGATTCGCGAATTTCGCACGCTTGAGGCGGCGTATGAGCTCCTCGGTCTTACCCGAGAACATCGAGCCGCAGATGACCTCGATCCAGCCCTTGCGGCTTGCATTTTCCAAAAACATCTTTCGTATATATTTTTCTATAAACTCCTTTTCATCCATCCGGCCGAAGAGGCACAACCCACGACTGGCTGTCGTCGTACCGGTTCACGTCGGCCCCGGCGCACTCCGGCCGAACACGCTCCTGCAAAAAGGCAACGGGCCCGGCAGTTCAGCCTCTGTCAATGCTACACGACGGCCGGCACCGGCCGTTACGGGGGCTAACACTCCTCGAGTCGGGTAATGTGTGCGCCCAGAGCATTCAGGCGGCCGTCGATGTCGCGGTAACCGCGGTCGATCTGGTCGATATTCTGTATGATGCTCGTACCGTCGGCGCTCATCGCCGCAATGAGCAGCGCCACACCCGCACGTATGTCCGGCGAGGTCATGCGCGTGGCTCGCAGGCGTATGCGGTGGTCATGGCCTATGACCGTGGCACGGTGCGGGTCGCACAGTATGATCTGGGCCCCCATGTCGATGAGCTTGTCCACGAAGAAGAGGCGGCTCTCGAACATCTTCTGGTGTATGAGCACCGCGCCCTTGGCCTGCGTCGCAACCACAAGGAAGATCGACAGCAGGTCGGGCGTAAGTCCCGGCCACGGAGCATCGGCAATGGTCATGATCGACCCGTCGATGAAGCTCTCGATGCTGTAATGGTCCTGTTCGGGGATGTAGATGTCGTCGCCACGCTGCTCGAAACGTATGCCCATGCGTGCGAACTGCGCCGGTATGATGCCCAGATTGTCGTACGATACGTTCTTGATGGTCAGCTCCGACTGGTTCATGGCCGCCATGCCGATGAAGCTGCCAACCTCGATCATGTCGGGCAGCATCGTGTGCTCCGCGCCGCCGAGCGACTCCACGCCCTCGATGGTCAGCAGATTCGACGCAATGCCCGAAATGCGCGCTCCCATGCGGTTGAGCATGCGGCACAACTGCTGTATGTAGGGTTCGCAGGCCGCATTGTAGATCGTAGTGGTGCCCTTGGCAAGCACCGCCGCCATGATGATGTTGGCGGTACCCGTAACCGAAGCCTCGTCCAGAAGCATGTAGCACCCCTTCAGCTGGTCGGCCTCGACCGAGAAGAAACCCTCCGAACGGTCGAAGTCGAACTTGGCGCCGAGTTTCTGGAAGCCCAGAAAGTGGGTGTCCAGACGGCGGCGTCCGATCTTGTCGCCGCCCGGCTTGGGCACATACCCCACGCCGAAACGCGCCAGCAGCGGCCCAACCATCATCACCGAACCGCGCAGACGGCGGCAACGGCGCTGGTAGTCGTCGCTGCGCAGGTAGTCGAGGTTTATATCCCTGGCACGGAACGAGAAGGTATCATCCGAAAGCTCCTCGACCTCGACGCCCATCGAACGCAGCAGCTCGATCAGCTGCATGACATCCACTATGCGCGGAATGTTGTGCACGACAACACGCTCCTCCGTAAGCAGCGTGGCACACAGAATCTGCAGCGCCTCGTTCTTGGCGCCCTGCGGGGTTATCTCGCCCTTGAGGCGGTAACCGCCCTCGACTTTGAACACAGCCATAATCTTTCGATATTTTTTCCTGGTACGGTGGAGGCGTCGCAGCAGGTACCGCCACGTTGCGGGTCGGCCTGCAAGGGGCGTCGTCTCCCTTTTACAAAGGTACGAATTTAATCCGAATACGCAACCCGGCGCGATTATTTTGCACGCTGCGTCGCACCGGACCGACGTGCAGCCGCAACCGCACTGAAGGCGGTTTTTTATCGGGAAACGGAGCGTTTTATTTGGATTTACGGGATTTTATGCCAAACTTTGGAGACGGCCACCGGCACAAACAGACAACCGGGGCCCCGGCAATGAAAAGAGTGTTTTCCTACATATTGGCATGCGCGCTGTCGCTGATTGTCTCCGCATGCGACAAGAGGCCCGCAACGTTTTCGTCCGACGACAGCAGCGCCTACGATTTTCTGATATTCACCCCTGCCGCCCTCGAGTTCGGGCCCGACGGCGGAACGCAACGCATGCTTGCAAGCGGCGATCTGGCACAAATAAGCCTCGACCTCCTCGACCAGACATCCGCTGCGCAGATATACGGCAAGCCATGCCGCGTGGAGATAATGTACGGACACGGCGAACAGTATCCCGTCGTCGGCGACTTCGGTGCCTGCACCGTGACCGTCCTGTCACCGAAAATGTTCACCGTGACCGTGGCACCCGGATGCGAATACGGATCGATGGTGCTGAGCGGTCTCGCATACGACAACGACGCAAACTCCTATCTCGCTCCCGGCGGCTTTACCATATCGGTCGAGCGTATCATACACTGACGCACCCGGCTGCAAACATCACCCTCAAGCATAAAACCCTATATACAAGCATATTAACGCACTACTGTCGCTGTAAGGCAATATTTTTTTGCATTTTATTCTAATTTTTTAGTAGAAATATTTGTTCATCTAAGAAGTTAGATATATATTTGTGATGCGAAACGTGAGGAGAGCGTCGCACCGGCATGCACCCTCCGGCCGGGAACGGAGAGCAGGAAGCAAGAGAAGGAACGACATCCGTCCGGCAGTAACGGCAAACCGCCGGCGGCACCGTAACGCAGCGAGGGCCGATGACACGGAGAAAAAGGGCCAGCGACACCGTAACGCAGCGGAGGCCGGAGACACGGAGAAAAAGGGCCGGCGGCACCATAACGCAGCGGAGGCCGGAGAATGGAGTAACAAGGGCCTCAGAAATTAAAAGTGAGGGTCCGAACAATCCGGCGGTCCGGAGCAACGGCAAACCGAGGCGACAAAACTCCCCCACACCGGCGACCTGCAACAGACAGAGACAAACAACACAATAAAACATAAAGCCATGGCAAAGAAGATACCCGAACTCACACGCGGCGAAGAGGAGGTGATGCAGATATTGTGGAGCATCGGCTCGGGATTCGTCAACGACATAATCGCCCGCATGAAGGAGCCCAAGCCCAAGTACACCACCGTAGCCACATTCATCAAGATACTCGAAAACAAGGGTTTCGTCAGACACGAGGCCGTCGGCAAGAGCTATCTCTATTTTCCGCTCGTCGCGAAGGAGGAGTATGCCGGCAACGTCATGCAATCGATGCTGTCGAACTACTTCGACGGATCGCTGTCGCAGATGGTATCGTTCTTCTCGCAAAAGGAGAACATATCGGTCAAGGAGATGGACGAGATCCTCGAGATAGTCGAAAAGATACGCAAGGGCTGACTCTCACGAAAACGATGGCGCCATGAAGGAACTTGTCATATACCTGCTCGAGGCACTGGCCTGCAGCGGCGTGCTGCTGGGGCTCTATGCCCTGCTGCTCGAACGCCGCGTGCGCTTTCTCTTCTGCCGGCTCTATCTGCCGGCGGCGATGGTCGTCGCGACGGTCATACCGATGTTGCGCATACCGGTATGGAGGGGCGAGGTCATATACCTGCAGCCGAGTACCGCACTGACCGTGGATGACACGGAAACGAACACGGATACAGTCATAGCCGAAGAGGAGGACACGGCCTTCGACGCCGCAACATGCGTGTTGATATTCTACCTCGCCGGGGTTGCCGTGATGGCGGCCGTGATGGCGGCGCAGATGCTGCGGATACGACGCCTGAAACGCAACGGCGAATGCACCGCATGCAGACAGTTCGACATCGTACGCACGCGTCAGCACATAGCATCCTTCTCGTTTTTCCGCACGATATACGTGGCGGCCGACACCCCCGGGGCCGACATGCACACGATAATCTCACACGAGGCAAGCCACATAGCGCACCGTCACTCGGTCGAGCGCATGGTCATGGAGCTGCTCAAGGCGCTGCTGTGGTGGAATCCCTTCGTGTGGATAGCGGCCAGGCGTCTGGTCGAGGTCGAGGAGTACGAAGCCGACCGCGACGCCATAGACGGAGGCTGCGACACATCCGAATATGTTACCACACTACTCAAACACCTGTTCGGCTATAGTCCGGAAATAGCCAACGGGCTGCGCGATTCATTAACCAAAAAGAGACTGAAAATGATGACAACGAACAAAGGCGGCAGGTACGCCCTGCTGCGAATGGCAACAATCATTCCGGTAACTGCCGGACTTGTGGTGGCATTCTCGTTCACCACCAGAGCGGCTGAGATACGCCTCGTCGAGAGCCAGGCAAAGGAGCCGCAGACAACCGCGACCACAACGATAACCGTAACGGGCGCCGACACGCAACAGCCACAGGCCGTGTCGCAGACGACCCTGCAGGGCGAGCCCGCAGGCCCGGTATATATCATAAACGGAGAGATAAGCCTCGATCCCGAAGCCCTGAAATCGCTCGACGTAAACTCGATAAAGAGCGTGTCCGTATTCAAGAACCCGAACGCCGAAGAGCTCAAGGCACTGAACCTCTCAGACGATGAGATTGCCCGCGGTGTGATAATGATAGACCTCAAGAGCAACGTGGAACTCGACAGCGAGCGCAAGGCCCGTGAGCAGTTCGACGGCGTGGGCGAGACGCTTGCCAAACCCGTAATCGTCATCGACGGCACGGTCATGCCCGAGAGTTTCGAGATCGGATCGCTCGACGTAAACTCGATAAAGAGCGTGACCGTGATCAAGAAGCCGGAGGTCGCTGCGGGTTATGGCCGCAAAGATGCCGACGGCGTGATCGAGATCACGACGATCAAGGCCCCGCAGGTCAAGGTCGATGTGGCGGAATACGGCTCCGAGAGCATGAAGAAGGCTGTCGAACAGATGGAGCAGGCTGCCGAACAGATGGAACAGGCCGCCGAACAGATGGAACAGGCCGCGTCGAAGATGAAGATCGCCGGGGACACGCTCACCCTCGTAACCGGCGGCTTCGAAAACATGAGCGTAGTCTCGACAGGTACATCCGGCTTCAAGAGCAACCTCGACCTCGACTCCATATTGATCGTGGTCGACGGCAAGGTGATGGAGAAGGGTTTTGAGATCAACTCAATCTCGCCGAACGACATCGCTTCGATGACCGTACTGAAGGGTGCACAGGCAACCGGAAAATATGGCGATGCAGCCAAAGACGGCGTGATCGAGATCAGCCTGCGCAATGGATCATCCTCGGTTCAGGCAGAGAGTGCCGCAGCCGGCAGCATGCCGAAATTCAACGGCGGCGGCGTGGAGGAGTTCCGCATGTGGGTGCAGACACGCATACGTTACCCGCAGCTGGCCCGCGAGCAGAAGATCGAAGGCACCGTTGTGGCTGAGTTCACGGTGGGCAAAAACGGCAAGGTAAAGGGCGTCAAAATACTGAAATCCCCCGGCAAACCGCTCTCCGACGAGGTCATGAGGGTAATGAATCAGGCGCCCGCATGGGAGCCCGGACGCGACGCCAACGGCAAAAAGGCCGAGGTCAAGCTTGTACTCCCGTTCAAGTTCATCATTCAGGAGACTGGAAATCAGCAACAGGCCGCAGACGAAGGCGAGAAGCTGGCAGAGAAGCTGAAAGGCAAATCAAACGTCATCGACGAGACAACGGTAGTAACCTACTGATACAAACCCTCGGAGGTGCCGCGAGCGAGGCGATACGGCTTGCGGCACCGGCCGATTCCCGACCAAGCATAAGCGCGAGGGAGAGTTCCGCAATGTCGAAACTCTCCCTTTTCATGTTCGGGAGGTTACGGCACAACGCGGATGCGGCATATATTACGGCGCCATGACCTATATTTGCATACGACATAAACAACCTGACCGTATGAAAACCCTTACAAAAGCCGCCATGCTCTGCTGCCTGCTTGCACTGCCGGCATTCGGTATGGCCCGCAAACCGCTGCGGCAAAGCGGCATCATCGAAGGAACCGTAAAACACCAGGGCCTCGAACGCGAATACCTGCTTTACATGCCCGACTCTCTGCCCGACGACGCCCCGCTGGTAATCGTCCTGCACGGATACGGCGGCGATGCCGACCCCGACCGCTACGGATTCAAGGCCGTAGCCGATGCCAACCGTTTCGCCGTATGCTATCCGCGCGGCGAGAAGAACGGCGCAGGCAAACGCGGATGGAACGTACGCTACCCCTCGCAACACGACATGCACACCGACGACGTAGCCTACATGCGCCGTCTGGCCCGCCATCTGCAGAAACGTTACGGCCTGAGCCGCCGCAACACCTTCTGCACGGGCATGTCCAACGGCGGCGACATAGCCTACGTACTGGCCTACGAGTGTCCCGACGTCTTTGCGGCCTTCGCCCCCGTCGCCGGCCTGACGTTCGAGTGGGCATACCGCGAACTCGACGCCAAACGTCCCGTACCGATATGCGAAATCCACGGGACCGCCGACAAGACATCGATGTGGGAGGGCGACCCCGAAGGCAAAGGCGGCTGGGGCCCCTACATAGGCGTCGAACAGGCCATAGGATATTGGGCCGCCGTAGCCCACTGCACACACGTACAGACCGAAGAGATCGCCCCGCGCAATCCGGACAACGGACACCGCATATTGCTGCACCGATATCTGGGCGGCGACGACGGCGTCGAGGTGTGGCTCTACGAAATCGAGGGCGGCAAGCACTCGTGGGGAGACAAGGACATGGACACCGCTGCAGCAGTCTGGCAGTTCTTCAGCAAATACCTTACGCGATAAAAACACATAACAAAGCGGCCGTACCCCGAAAGGTACGGCCGTTTCCATTCTCCGTCGTCCAATCCCCTGTCAGACCTGACGCAGAGCCTCGATGAAATCGGGATGCAGGGTCCACAGGTTCTCGGTCTGCAACCACAACTGTCGTGCCAGAGCCGCATGAAGCGGCGGATTGCTCTCAAGGCCCGAAACGTACTCCTCGTCGACAGGATGCTCGGCCGCACGGAACTCCTCGAGATAGAGGCGGTGGCGCAGGTTCATGACCCGCAATTCGCCCTCGGGTATCTTGCCCGTCTGGCGGAACGACGCCCACATCAACAGTATGTGCTTCTCGGGCAGCTTGTCCGAAATATCGTTCACGATCTCGTCGAAGAGTTCGTACTCCCCCATCGCCACGTAACAGAACGCCAACAGCGCAACACACTCGGTATGATCCTCGGGATCGAGGTCGAGAAGCATCTCGAGCATGCCCGCAGCCATCTCGAAATCGTCGATCAGGAAGTGGTCGACGGCCGACGCATATATCGTCTCGAGGGCCGCACGGGTATTGGGGTGCTCCCACTCGAGGTTGATCTCCTCGTTGTCGGGAACAAGCTCCACGATACGCTGGAAGGCATGAAAACGTTCGTTGCAGGCAGCCTCGATGTTCTTGTCGTGCTCCTGCAGCTCGTAAGAGTGACGCAATACGTTGGAAAAATCGTATTCGCCCGTACCGACAATCTCAAACGTCTGGTTCGGGGTGGGGTTAAGCTGGCATTTTTGCATCTTTACGCAATTTGTATATCATTATTATCAATATGACGAGCGTGGCGGCCCCGCCGCACAGATAGGCCGTCGGCGTTGAGCCGAGACCCACGAACTGCGACGACACGAAGATGAAGCTCGCACAAATGTATGTCATGAATATGGCCGGCAGCAACGCTACCCAGTAGTTGCGGCGTCTGCGGGCAAGGTAGACCACAATGCTCCACAGCACGATGGTGGCCAAAGCCTGGTTGGTCCACGAGAAATAGCGCCACACAACATCGAAGTCGACAAACGTCAGTCCGAGACCCACCGCAAAGAGCGGCACGCTGATGTAGAGTCGTTTGAGTTTGCTGCGCTGGTCTATGTGGAAGATGTCGGCAATGATCAGGCGCGCCGAACGGAAAGCCGTATCGCCCGACGTTATCGGGGCGGCTACGACGCCCAGCACCGCAAGGATACCGCCAACAAGTCCCAGTGTCGTACGCGAAATGGTATTGACGGCCCACGCGGCATCGTTACCGTGTTCGACCATGGCCTGCGACAACCCGTCGGCACCGCCGAAGAAGGCCATTGCGATGGCCGCCCATACAAGTGCTATGATCGACTCGGCGATCATGGCCCCGTAGAATACCGAACGGCACTCGCGTTCATTGTTGACGCATCGCGCCATCAACGGCGACTGCGTAGCATGGAAGCCCGAAATGGCACCGCAGGCGATCGTAATGAAGAGCGTCGGCACGATGGGCATGGCCGCGGGATCGGGCTGCGAATTGTGCAGGTCGGTGATCTCGGGCACCGTATAGTCTCCGAAAAGGATCACGCCCATCAGTCCCAGTGCCATGAATATCAGCGCAAAGCCGAATACGGGATAGAGCCGGCCGATGATCTTGTCGACTGGCAGCAGCGTCGCCACGAAGTAGTAGACGATGATGATGGCTATCCACCACAGGTACGATATGTCGGGCAGAAGTCCATGCAGGATACTCGCCGGGCTGCGCAGGAACACCACGCCCACAAGTATCAGCAGGATGATCGAGAAGATGCGCATGAACTGCCGCATGCCGCCGCCCAGATAGCGTCCCACGATCTCGGGGATGCTCAGTCCGTCGTTGCGCACCAGCATCACGCCCGACACGAAGTCGTGCATGGCGCCCATGAATATGCCGCCGAAGGTTATCCACAGAAATGCCGACGGGCCGAAGCAGGCACCGAGTATGGCTCCGAAGATGGGGCCTATTCCGGCGATGTTGAGCAGCTGCACCAGAAAAGTGCGCCAGCGCGGCATCGGTACGTAATCGACTCCGTCATAGAGCCGTTTGCTCGGCACCGCAGCCGCAGGATCGATCTTGCAGACCCGCTCGAGGTAGACGCCGTAGGTGAAGTAGGCCGTCACGAGCAGGGCCAGACAAACTATGAAGGTTATCATTCAGGTACTATTTAGTTTTAAGTCCTTTAAGTCAAAGTCCGGTTTATACTGTACGTTCGCTCTCCGGTCGTTTCGTCACGGCGTTCTGCCGCATGCGTCGTTGCAATGCGTATCGGCCGACATGGACCATACCGCAAGCATCAGGCCTCACCCATGCCGCCACGCATCGTGTGACTCACAAGAGATTAGCCCCGCCATTATGACGGTACGACCGCCCGTCCGGGCGCAGTGTCGACACCCGAAGAGCGATAAGACATGGCGAATATAGCCAAAAAGCGACAAAAAACGGCTCTTTTTCACAAATTCATGCATTAATTCTTGATTTTATCGAAAATTTTTTACGATATTTGCACCCCGAACGGGTATGAAACCCGATGAAGGCCGAATTAGCTCAGTGGTAGAGCACTTCACTCGTAATGAAGGGGTCCCGAGTTCAAGTCTCGGATTCGGCTCTCAAAATCAAGAGGTTGCATTTCGATGCGACCTCTTTTTTTGCGGTCATACAGGCCAAAAATGGCCCTAAAACACACCTTTGAGGAAAAATGTTGGACACTTTGTTGGACACCAGGATTGCCGTTCGCGATTGCTTGCGCAGAACGCAAGTGAATGAAAATCAAAGATTGTAAAACAACAAACAATCACAGACACCACGCTCACGCATAACCGCATTACATAATCGGAACTACCCGACATATCAGCAAAGCCGGCCATACCAAAACGATTTTGCCACTGCAGCAATGCAATATCCATATACGAGAAAATCTCCAGATATAGACTCTCTTCTCGATATTTTACATATCTTTGTATTATACATATCATAAACACGGAAAGTGTAAGTTTATTCTCGTTGATGGAACGTAGGAAATTCTGATCAGGTAGAGAGAATAGGCACACATCTTGCCGCGTCATATCCATTCATGGATATAGGCGTGGGGCTGTTGCTTTTTTATCTACAAGGTTTCCTACGACCTCATCAACTAAACAAGCTTCCGGCATCACGCTTTCTGTTTTTTCAATATTAACCGTCGCCAAAGGTGCCGGAGCGGCAAAACGAAATCTTATACCATGAAGCACTTAATTGCCTTATTGGTTGCCATGACGATTTCATGTTCATGCAGCATCATCGCCCAAACACGAACCGCCTACCTCGACCTTTACCAGCGCGGAGGGGCCAGGCATCTGAGAACGACGTTAATATTCGATAACAAACCGGTATATATCGGGAAAACCAATCTCGGTGCGATGCTTAACAAACTGGCGGAATCTGGCTGGGAGACAGATCGGACAATAAACATAAGGAGAAGCATGTGGTCATCCCCTTTTACAAGGCATAAATTTCATATTATTCTAAAAAAGGAGTACACCGACGGCGAAAATCCGTTTGACGGGCTGGCATCATCAGGCACACGCGATTATAACTCTTACAGCCAGACGAGGAAAGATGTCCAGGCTGAAAAATCCACGACATACGCCTCCCATGAAATTAAACGCGATTATAACTCTTACAGCCAAACTGGGAAAGATATCCCGACTGAAAAATCCACGACATACGACTCTTATGAAATTGAAAACGATATACATGGAAGCATCATACCGGCAAATGCATACCGATACCGTGAAGATATCACAAAACTTGCCATCCCGGAAGGTATCAAATCAATAGGCGCGGCCGCATTTTACAAATGCAGCAATCTAACAGTCTTAATCATTCCACAAAGCGTCACTAAAATAAACCCGTACGCTTTCGGTGCATGCAAAAGGCTCAATGAAATATATTGCAAGTCGCCGGTTCCGCCCGCAATAAGCCCAACTACCTTTCATGGGCTACCCAAATCGGCCGTAATATATGTTCCGGCAGCGGCCGCCGAGGAGTACAGGCAGGCTCCGGGATGGAATAAATATTCCGACCGCATCATGCCTTTCCATAATTGAGACGGGACTGCAATCTCGTTACGGACATCTAAAAGATGCGGGCATTGCCATGTCCGCATCTTTTCGTAACTTGTGCAAAAATCCGAGGCCATGCGCATCTCTCCTGAAAATATCACCAGTCTGAAGCCGGACGAAGTATTCGTCTTCGGAAGCAACATCGCAGGCCTGCACGCCGGCGGAGCCGCACGGTTCGCCATGCAGCGTTTCGGTGCCGTGTGGGGACAGGGCGTAGGCCTGCAGGGCCAAAGCTATGCCATCCCCACGATGCAGGGCGGTGTCGAGACGATAAAACCCTACGTCGACGACTTCGTCGACTTCGCCGGTAAAAACCCTCACCTGAAATTCCTCGTCACGGAGATCGGCTGCGGCATAGCAGGCTTCACGCCCGAACAGATCGCGCCGCTCTTCACCCGAGCCGCCGGGCTGGACAACGTGTGGCTGCCGGCACGCTTTCTGAAGGTGCTGCAGAAGCAGTCGTAAACCATACGGCTGGCGCAACAAGTGCTCACAGGTTCTCGCAGACAAAGCCGCTGAAGCGGCAGCGGCCGGCCGCATGAACAAATGCAGTCATTCCACTCCGCCGACCGAAACTTTCAGCCCGTCGCCGGCCTCGACAGTGCCTCCGACCCGCATGGACCGCATGGACGTGCGGAACAGCCGTCACGACGCTGCAAGAGGGCACGAAAACGGCTCGTCGGAGGTACTGCACGGCACCAATCGGCGACGGCCCACGTTTTTTTTGTGGGTATTCTGATAAAATTTAACTACTTTTGCCGTGTAATTCGATTCACGATGCCGCGTAGATTCATTGCCGTACTCTGCTCCGTCGCCCTGCTGTCCCTCGGATGGCTCGGTTTCAGCGGCCTTACACTGCTCGTTGCATTCGTTCCCCTGCTATGGATAAGCGACTCGTACGACGCTTCGTGCCGCTCGTGGTGGAAGGTCTTCGGCTGGGCCCTGCTGACATTCGTGCTGTGGAACGCCGCCACGATCTGGTGGATATGGAACGCCACGTGGGTCGGCCCATTCGCCGCGACGCTCGCTTCGTCGACACTCAACATGATCGCCTTCATGTTGTTCCACACCGTCTCGAAGAAGGCCCACAAACCGTTGGCATACACGCTGCTGGTAGCAGGCTGGATCGCCACGGAGTACTGGTACACCGTGGGCGAGTTCTCGTTCCCGTGGCTCATTCTCGGCAACGGATTCTCCGAATCGCCGTGGGCCGTGCAGTGGTACGAGGCGACGGGTGTATTCGGAGGTTCACTCTGGGTGCTCGTGACCAACATCCTCGTCTTCGAGGCGTGGAAACAGCGCCGCCGCGCCAAGGCCCTGCAGGCCGCAGCGGCAGCCGTGATACCGATAGCCATATCGCTGGTGATATACTTCACATACAAGCCTCAACAGCAGAGCATCAAGGTCAGCGTCGTACAGCCCAACGTCGACTGTTACGACAAGTTCCACGGCGACACGGAGCGTCAGGTGCACAACCTGCTCGATCTGATAGCGCAGGCCCCGCACGGCGTCGACTTCATCGCCATGCCCGAAACGGCCCTCACCGAATATCTCTACGAACCGGCCATAACGGCGGCTCCGGTCGTCGACTCGATCGCGGCGCTGCTACGTCGCAGCAATCCCGATGCCGCAGTGGTGACCGGTGCCAACACATACCGCCGCTATGCCGAAGGCACACAGACCGCGACCGCCCGCCGCGACTCGTACGGATACGTCGACCTCTTCAACTCGTCGATCGAGATAACGGCCGACGGCAGCGTCGACATATACCACAAGTCGCGTCTGGTCATCGGCGTCGAGAAGACCCCGCTGCCCAAACTCTTCGAGTGGCTCGAGTTTCTGGTCATTGACCTCGGCGGCACGGTCGGACAACTGGGCGTGGGCACACGTGCCGAAGCCTTCGAGAACAACGGCACCAGAGTCGGACCGTCGATCTGCTACGAAGCGCTCTACGGAGACTTCTACGGCGGCTTCGTCCGCAACGGGGCCCAGGCCATGCTCGTGGTCTCGAACGACGGATGGTGGGGCGATACGCCCGGCTACAAGCGGCTCTTCGCCTTCTGCCGCCTGAGAGCCATTGAACACCGGCGCGCCATAGCCCGCAGCGCCAATACCGGCATCTCGGGTTTCATCTCCGAACGCGGCGACGACGGCGAACGTCTCGGTTGGGACAAACGCGGCGTACTGACCGCCGACGTGACCCTCAACAACCGACAAACGATCTACACACGATACGGCGACTATCCGGGCCGCATCTCGCAATATCTGATGCTGCTGTGCGTACTCTACTACATCGCCTACCGCGTGAAGAAGAAAAACCATCTCGTACAATAAACCGCACACATATATGAATTATTCCCAGACTCTCGATTTTCTGTTCACGGCCATGCCACCGTTCCAGCAGCAGGGCGCAAGCGCCTACAAGCCGGGACTCGAACGCATAACCGAGTTCTGCCGCATGCTCGGCAACCCTCAGCGCAACTTCTACACCATACACGTTGCGGGTACAAACGGCAAGGGGTCGGTGTCGCACATGCTCGCCTCGATACTGCAGCAGGCCGGCTACCGTACAGGACTCTACACCTCGCCCCACCTGCGCGACTTCCGCGAGCGCATACGCGTCGACGGCGAGATGATCTCCAAACAGAAGATCGTGAACTTCGTGGACAAATACCACAATGCCATGCTCGAGGCCGGACTGTCGTTCTTCGAGATGACCACGGCTCTGGCATTCGACTACTTCGCGCAGAGCGACGTCGAGGTGGCCGTCATAGAGACGGGGCTGGGAGGAAGGCTCGACGCCACGAACATCATCACGCCGCTCGTAAGCGTCATAACCAACATCGGACTCGAACATACGGCTCTGCTGGGCGACACCCTGCAGAAGATCGCCGCCGAGAAGGCCGGAATCATCAAGAAGAGCATACCGGTAGTTATCGGCGAGGGCGACGAGGCATACAACAACGTCTTCGAAGCCCGCGCCGCGGAGCTCAAGTCGAAGGTGATATATGCCGAGAAGGTCTTCGGCGTGGAGGCACAGCGTCCCGAAGGCGACGGACAGTACTTCGAGGTGGTGCGTCACCGCGACGACCATCACTTCTGCCTGACGCTCGGGCTGGCCGGATCGTACCAGCGCCGCAACATCGTCACGGCCTGCGCCGTGGCCGACTTCCTGCACGAGGAGACTCCGCTCACGATCAGCCGCCGCGCCTTTATCGACGGCGTACGCAACGTGGCCGAACTGACATCGCTGCGCGGACGCTGGCAGACCATAGGCACCGATCCCCTGATCATCTGCGACACGGGACACAACGCCCACGGGCTCAGGTACGTGACAGAGCAACTCAAGGGCATGAAGTACGGCCGGCTCTACTGCGTGCTGGGATTCGTCAAGGACAAGAACCTCGACGAGATACTGCCGCTCTTTCCACGCGATGCGTACTACATATTCACGCAGGCGGGCGTCGAGCGCGCCGTACCGGCAGCAGACCTTGCGGCCAGGGCCGCGACATTCGGGCTGCAGGGCGAGACCGTAGACAATGTGGCCAAAGCGCTCGAAAGGGCCAGGGAGCTTGCCACGCCCGAGGACATGATCTTCGTTGGCGGCAGCACCTTCGTGGTTGCCGAGATCATCTGACATAAAGGATAGCGGCAATACAGCAGGAAGGGGCGCAATAACTGAACCCCCGAAGGAGGCCGAAAAAACCGCAGCACAAACAAAAAGGCGGGAGTGCAGTAGAGCACTCCCGCCTTTTTCCGGTTTTGCGGCACGTCAGTAAGGCACCTTGTCCTCCTTGTCGCGCCACTCCTCGAAGACCTTGATCGCCTCGTCGTGAAGCAGCTGCTCCGACGGCAGATGTCGCTCTTCGGGCTTGAGGGCCAGCTCGTCGTAGATGAACGAATCATCGAAGTCGATGGCCTTGGCATCGGCCTTGGTGTTGCCGTAGTAGATCTTGTCGAGATGCGCCCAGTAGATGGCCCCGAGGCACATCGGGCAGGGCTCGCACGAAGTGTAGATCTCGCAGCCGCTCAGGTCGAATGTCCCAAGACGCGCCGCTGCGGCACGTATGGCGCTAACTTCGGCATGGGCCGTCGGGTCGCAGTTGCACGTTACCCGGTTCACGCCCGTAGCGACGATCTCGTCGCCGCGAACGATCACGGCTCCGAACGGACCGCCGCCGTTCCTGATGTTTTCGGCGGAAAGTTCTATCGCTTTCCGCATGTACTCCTTTTTCATCGTAACTTTAGGTTCATTTTGTGGATTGCGGCTGCTCCCGGCGGAGCGCGGCCGCAATCGCAGTTGTTGGATTGTCGTATGTCCGAATATCCGGCGACGATCCCCCTGCGGAAAGCCGAAACCCGTTCGGGCCCGGCGCCTCCCGCCGTCGGGGTGCGGGCCCGCAAACAGCCCGCCGCCTCCGGATCGCTACTCTATTCCGCGGATGTGTTTCTCCCAGGCCCAGGCCGAGGCCAGCGTCTGGTCGAGCGTACGCTCGGCATGCCACCCCAGCTCCTTGTTGGCAAGCGACGTATCGGCCCAGATGGCTACCACGTCGCCCGCACGGCGCGGAGCTACCTTGTAGTTGAGCTTGAGGTTGTTGACACGCTCGAAGGTCTTCACCAGTTCGAATACCGACACGCCCTTGCCCGTGCCGATGTTGAAGATCTCGTAGTTCTTGCGGCACTTGCCCCCGACCATGCGCGTGATCGCCACGACGTGGGCCCTGGCCAGGTCGACGATGTCGATATAGTCGCGTATGCACGAACCGTCGGGCGTCGGATAGTCGTCGCCGAAGATGCTCAGGCATTCGCGTATGCCGGCGGCCGTCTGCGTGATGTAGGGCACGAGGTTCTGCGGCACGCCGCGCGGAAGCTCGCCTATGAGTGCCGACGGGTGCGCTCCGATGGGATTGAAGTAGCGGAGGGCTATGCCGCGCAGCCCGTCGTAGGCCGCTACCGAATCGCGCAGAATGTCCTCGCATATCTGCTTGGTGTTGCCGTAGGGCGATGTCGCCGGCTTGCGGGGCGTCTGCTCCGTAACCGGAAGCGTGTCGGCTTCGCCGTAGACCGTCGCCGACGACGAGAAGACGATGTTGTGACGGCCAAACTCGTGCATAAGGCTCACGACATTGATGAACGAGGTGAGGTTGTTGCCGTAATATTTCAGAGGATCGGCCACGGACTCCCCGACGGCCTTGCTCGCCGCAAAATGGATCACCGAATCGAACTCGTACTGCTCGAATACGCGGCGGAACGCCGACTTGTCGCAGCAGTCAACCTCGACGACCGGAACGTCGACTCCCGTAATGCGACGTACGCCCTCGACGGCACCCATGTCGCTGTTGGAGAAGTTGTCGGCGATGACCACGTCGTAACCGGCATTGATCAATTCAACGGCCGTGTGCGAACCGATGTAGCCCGCACCGCCCGAAACAAGAACACACTCTTTCTTCATAATAAAATATGCGGTTTTAATATCCATACAAAGATAGCAGATTGGCGAAACAAATTGCAAACGGAACGGAAAATTTTTCGCGTTTTATTGATTTTCGATAAAAAATATTCGTTTTTTAGAAAAAACTTGTATATATTTGCATGCAAATAAACCCTGTAAACAACATATCTGACCATGGATTTACTCACTGTCGAGCATGTGTCCAAACACTTCGCCCAACACACGGCACTCGACGACGTATCGCTCTCCATTCCACAAGGCTCGATCTACGGCCTGCTGGGACCCAACGGAGCCGGCAAGACAACTCTCATTCGAATAATCAACCGCATCACGGCCCCCGACAGCGGCCGCGTCATCTTCGACGGCCATGAAATAGCCCCCGCCGACATCTTCAACATCGGCTACCTGCCCGAGGAGCGCGGACTCTACAAGAAGATGAAGGTCGGCGAGCAGGCACTTTTCTTCGCACGGCTGAAGGGCCTTTCGCGCCGCGAGGCCACCGTACGGCTCAAGGAGTGGTTCGTACGCTTCGGCATTCAGGAGTGGTGGAACAAGAAGGTCGAGGAGCTCTCGAAGGGCATGGCCCAGAAGGTGCAGTTCATCGTCACGGTACTGCACGAACCGCGTCTGCTGATCTTCGACGAGCCCTTCTCGGGATTCGACCCCATAAACGCCAACCTGCTCAAGGAGGAGATCATGGCCCTGCGCGACAAGGGCGCCACGGTCATCTTCTCGACCCACAACATGTCCAGCGTCGAGGAGATATGCGACAACATAACCCTCATCAACAAGTCGCACAACATTCTCTCGGGACCCGTCGACGAGATCCGCCGCCGTCACGGCGACAACCTCTTCCGTATCGAGTACCTCGGTGACGAGGAGGCACTGCGCCGCAGGCTCGAAGGTCAGTGCGAGGTGCTGGCCGACACCGGCGAGGAGCCCGGACGCTACCGCACGCTCAAGATACACATAGCCGACAACGACGTACGCAGCGTCATCGCCGCCGTGAACGATACGGTCGAACTGCGTTCATTCACGGAGATCATACCGGGCATGAACGACATATTCATACGCGCCGTCAACGGCTCGCTCAAATAACACGAACCCTCAAACCACTGGAAAATGTCACAGATAGGAATCATAATAGAACGCGAATTCAACGAACGCGTACGCAAAAAGTCGTTCATCATCACAACGCTGCTCATGCCGCTGCTGGTGGTGGCGCTGATGGTGGCGCCGTCGCTGGTGATGATCTTCGCCACGGGCGACACCCGCCATGTGGCCGTCATCGACCACAGCGGAGTGATAGCCCCCTCGCTCGAAAGCGGTTCGGAGGTGGTATTCGAACCTACCGACCTCTCGGTCGACGACGCCCGCAAGAACCTCACCGACATATTCGGCGTGCTGGAGATCGGCCCCGACATCCTGTCGAACCCCAACGACGTGAAACTCTACACCAACACCTCGTCGTCGATGCTCGTCGAAGACAACATCAGATCGCAGATAGCCGACATAATCGAACGCGAAAAACTGAAGAAGTACGACATACACAACCTGCCCGAGATACTCAAGGAGGTCGAGACCACGGTCAGCATCCAGACATTCCGCAACGACGGCGAAGGCGACAGCGAGGCACAGTCGTCGGTCATCTCCACCGGCATAGGTTTCGTGCTGGGCATGGTCCTCTACATGTTCCTGATAATCTACGGTGGAATGGTCATGCAGAGCGTCATCGAAGAGAAGAACTCGCGCGTGCTCGAGGTGATGGTCTCGTCGGTCAAGCCCTTCGACATGATGATGGGCAAGATCCTCGGCGTGGCGGCCGTAGCGGCCGTGCAGGTACTCATCTGGGGCGTGCTCATCTGCGGCGTAAGTGCACTGGCAATGCCGGCGCTCATACCCTCCGACATCATGCAGAACGTCGAGGCCATGCAGCAGGGTACGCTCAACATGGCCCAGACCGACATGGACATGGACATGCTCCGCGCAATCGGCACCGCCACCGACTTCGGATATCTGGCGACGATATTCGTATGGCTGCTGCTCTTCATTATCGGCGGATACCTGCTCTACTCGGCCCTCTTCGCCGCAATAGGCTCGAGCGTCGACTCGGTACAGGACGCGCAGCAGCTGCAGACTCCCGTCATGATGCCCATCATCTTCTCGATAATCATCATGATGACCATACTCAACGACCCCAACTCAACGCTGGCCGTATGGTGTTCGTACATACCCTTCACCTCGCCCGTGGTGATGATGGCCCGCATACCGAGCGGCGTGCCCGTATGGCAGATCGTCGTCTCGCTCGCGATCCTCTACGCCACATTCGTCGCGGCCGTGTGGTTCGCCGCAAAGATCTACCGCGTGGGCATCTTCATGTACGGCAAGAAGCCCTCGTTCAAGGAGCTGTGGAAGTGGGTGCGCTACAAGTACTGATACCGCCCGCACCGCACACGAAAAAAGGCGGCCCGAATCATCGGGTCGCCTTCATTTTTGACCTTGGTGCAGGCCGTCAGGCCTTCTGCGTCTGCCAGATGAGGGCAGCCGAACCGAGGATGGCCGCATTCTTGCCCTCGATGCCGCTGGGCAGGATCTTCACCTTGTTCTTGAAGACGGCAAGCATGTTCTCCTCCATGTACCACTTGGTGGGCTCGAAGAGGAACTTGCCGGCCTTGGCCAGACCTCCGAAGAGGAACACGGCCTCGGGCGACGTGATCACCACGGCGTCGGCAAGGGCACGTCCGAGCATCTCGCCCGTGAAACGGAAGGCCTCCAGAGCTATGGGGTCGCCCTTGGCCGCCGCTGCCGATACCATCGAGGCATCGAAGTCGTTGTACGATATGTCGCGCATCTCGCTGGGCTCGGTCATCTTGGACATAAGCTCGAATACGGTACGCTTGATACCCGTGGCCGAGACATAGGTCTCGAGGCAACCGGTACGCCCGCATCCGCACTTGCGGCCGTTGTGCTTCTCGACGGTCGTGTGGCCGAACTCGCCCGCAAAGCCGTCATGGCCGTAGATCATCTCGCCGTTGGCGACGAAACCCGATCCCAGACCCGTACCGAGCGTTATCATGATGAAATCCTTCATGCCCTTGGCGTTGCCGTAGACCATCTCGCCGATGGTGGCGGCGTTGGCGTCGTTGGTCAGAAGGATAGGAATCGACGGAAAGTATTTGCCCATGTCGGCCGTAAGGTTGAACAGACGGCGACTCTCGTCCTTGTTGGGCTCGTCGGGCTTGAACTTCCAGAGATTGGCCGGCTGCTCGATGGTGCCCTTGTGGAAGTTGCCGTTGGGGGCGCCGATGCCTATGCCCAGCAGGTTGAACTCGAACGAGAGCGAGTCCATCAGCCGGCGCATCGATTCGCACAGCTCGACCACGAAGGCCGGATAATCGTCGAAGTAAAGGAACTTTTTGGTGGGAACTACCGATTCGGCATAGATATCTCCCGCTTCATCCACGAGGCCGAATGCGGTGTTGGTGCCGCCTATGTCGACACCGAAAACAAGTTTTTTCATAGTGTTGGTTTAAGTAACGTTTTCATGCCTGTCATACGTTGCGGAGGCCTCTCCGCAACACGGCGGGTCCACACCGCACGTCATCCCCGCACCGGCCCGCAGGCCGCACGCCGAAACCACGCGACGCAGTTGCACCCGTCTTTGAGCCAAAGTTACCGTTTATTTTTAATATCTGCAAAATTTATACTAAATTTGGGCCTATAAACAAGGTTTTGAAAATGAAATACTCAAGCACCAGACTACTGGAGATATTCGAGAACCATCTGGCCCAAATAGAGATGCCGTCCGAGCCCGAACTGCTCTACAGTCCCATCGTCTATTCGATGTCGAACGGAGGGAAGCGGCTGCGCCCGACGCTGCTGCTGGCCGCATGCAATGTCTTCAGGGACGACATAACCCCCGCCCTGCCCGCCGCCGCAGCCATCGAGGTGTTCCACAACTTCACGCTGCTGCACGACGACATCATGGACAATGCCGCCGTGCGTCGCGGCCGTCCGTCGGTCTGCGCAAAGTGGGGGAACAACGTGGCCCTGCTCTCGGGCGACGCCATGATGATAGCGGCATACGCCCAGCTCCAGAAGAGCCCCCGCGAACTGCTGCCCCAGATCCTCGAAATATTCAACGGCATGGCCCTCCACGTCTGCGAAGGACAGCAGTACGACATGGATTTCGAGAGCCGCACGAAGATATCGGTCGTGGACTACATGCACATGATCGAACTCAAGACCTCGGCCCTGCTGGTCGGCGCAGCCTCGATCGGCGCAGTGATAGGCGGTGCGTCGGAGGAGGACTGCCGCAAGATCGAACGCTTCGCCATGGAGCTGGGACTGGCCTTCCAGCTGCAGGACGACATGCTCGACAGCTACGGCGACGAAGCCCTGCTCGGCAAGAAGATCGGCGGCGACATCATCGAGGGCAAAAAGACATACCTCATGATCCAGGCCATGAGCCACGCCGACGAACCCACGCGCGACATCCTGCGCTACACCTACAAGGACGCCTCGCTCTCGCCCGAAGAGAAGATCGCACGCGTCAAGGCCGTCTACGACCGCCTCGAGATCCCGCGCATAACCGAACAGCAGATTTCGGTGCGCATCGAACGCGCCATATCGATACTCGACACGTTGAACGTCCCCGCCGAGAATACCGCCAACATGCGCGCCTTCGCGCTGGGGCTCATAGGACGTACCAGATAATGAAACGCAGCGACATAGAGATCATGGCCCCGGTCGGCAGCTACGAAGCGCTGCATGCGGCCGTCGATGCCGGAGCCGATTCCGTCTATTTCGGCGTGGGCAAGCTGAACATGCGTTCGGCCTCGGCCGCCAACTTCACCGTCGATGACATCGCCCCGATCGTGGAGTTCGCCCGCAGCCGCGGCGTGAAGACATACCTCACGGTCAACACCATCATCTACGACGACGAGATGCAGGCCCTGCACCAGACCATCGACCGTGCCGTGGAGGAGGGTGTCGATGCCGTCATCGCCTCGGACATCGCAGCCATAACCTACGCCCGCCGCGCTGGTATGGAGGTACACATATCGACGCAGTGCAACATCTCGAACGCCGAAGCGCTGAAGTTCTATGCGCAGTGGGCCGACGTGGCGGTACTGGCACGCGAGCTGAGTCTCGAGCAGGTTGCGGCAATCAGCCGCGCCATCGACGAGCAGCAGATCACCGGACCCAAGGGCGAGCCCGTACGCATAGAGATGTTCGCACACGGAGCCCTCTGCATGTCCATCTCGGGCAAGTGCTACCTGAGCCTGCACGAGACGGGATGCTCGGCCAACCGCGGTGCCTGCCGGCAGCTCTGCCGGCGCAAATACACCATCACGGACAAGGAGACTGGTGCGGCGCTCGACATCGACGGGCAGTACGTGCTTTCGCCCAAGGATCTCTGCACGGTGGACTACCTCGACAAGTTTCTGGCGGCGGGAGTGAAGGTGCTCAAGATCGAGGGACGCGCCCGCGGCGCCGAATACGTCAAGCGTGTGGTCGAGTGCTACGACGAGGCCCTGCACGCCATCGAGCGCGGGGAGTACACGCGCGAGCTGGCCTCCGGACTTAAGGCCCGCCTCGAGACGGTCTTCAACCGCGGTTTCTGGAGCGGCTACTACGCCGGACGCCCGACGGTCGAGCACAGCGAGAACTACGGGTCGGCCGCCACGCGGCAGAAGGTCTACGTGGGCAGGATAACCAACTTCTACAAGAAGATTTCGGTGGCCGAAGTGACGGTCGAGGCCTCAACGCTCGACCGCGGCGACACGGTCTTCTTCATGGGCGCCACCACGGGCGTGCTCGAACAGACGGCCGGAGAGATATACCTCGACGACGGCCCCGTGGAGAGCGTGCGTCAGGGCGACGTCTGCTCCATCCGCACCGAGAGGCCCGTACACCGCGGCGACAAGCTCTACAAGGAGATCGAGCGCCGCGACAGACAGTAGAACAGACCACGGCGGGAGCCGCAACCGACACCGCCGAAACCATACAACAGAACCCTGCATGGAGAATATTGACAACAGAGAACCCATAACCGTAACGTCGCCGCTGCTGCCGCCGCTCGACGAGTTCGAGAAGTATCTCGAGGACATATGGCAGCGCAAGTGGATTACCAACAACGGCCACTACCACCATCTGCTCGAGCAGGCGCTGTGCGAATATCTGGGCGTGGAGTACATCAGCCTCTTCACCAACGGCACGCTGCCGCTGATCACGGCGCTGCAGGCGCTGCGCATCACGGGCGAGGTGATCACCACGCCGTACAGTTTCGTGGCCACGACCCACTCGATATGGTGGAACGGGCTGAAACCGGTATTCGTCGACATCGACCCCGCGACCGGCAACATCGATCCGGCGAAGATAGAGGCCGCCATCACCCCGCGCACATCGGCCATAATGCCCGTGCACGTCTACGGAAACCCGTGCGACACGGAACGCATACGCACCATAGCCGACCGTTACGGCCTGAAGGTGATATACGACGCCGCTCACGCCTTCGGCGTACGCGTGAACGGGCGTTCGGTACTCGAGGCCGGCGACATCAGCACCCTCAGCTTCCACGCCACAAAGACCTACAACACCATCGAGGGCGGAGCGCTCATCTGCCACTCGGCCGAGATGAAGCAGCGCATCGACCACCTCAAGAACTTCGGTTTCGAGTCCGAGACCGAGGTCGTGGCGCCGGGCATCAACGCCAAGATGGACGAGGTGCGGGCCGCATACGGACTTGTCGGCCTGAAGTACATCGACCGGGCCATCGAGGCGCGCCGCCGCGTGGCGGAACGGTATCGCCGCGAACTGGCCGGCGTCGAGGGCATATCGATGTTCGAGCCGCGGCCCGACGTGACGTACAACTACTCCTACTTCCCGATATTCGTCGACGCCGAACGTTTCGGGTGCACGCGCGACGAGCTGTACGGGCGGATGAAGGCCGACGGAGTGCTCTCGCGCCGATACTTCTACCCGCTGATCAGTGCCTTCTCGCCGTACAACACCTACGAGTCGGCCGCAGAGTCGAACCTGCCCGTGGCTACGCGCATGGCGGATCAGGTATTGTGCCTGCCGCTGCACCACCGCCTCACCGACAGCGACGTGGAGCGTGTCCTGAGTTTCATAAAATAAGAGCGGCCGGATGAAGATCATAGTACTTGCAGGAGGAAGCGACCAGGCGGCTCTCATCGACGAGCTGCACCGGTACGGAGAGAACGAAGTTGTTCTGGTGGACTACTTCGAGAATCCGCCCGCCAAAACGCACAGCGACCGTCACATCGTGGCCAGCACCCTCGACGTGGAGGCCGTCAGACGCATAGCCGTAGCCGAAAAGGCAGACCTCATAACCACGGCCTGTACGGATCAGGCGCTGCTCACGGTTGCCCGTCTCAGCGAGGAGCTGGGACTGCCGTGCTACATCTCCTACGCCACGGCCCTCAACGTCACGAACAAGTCGTACATGAAGCGCGTGATGGCCGAAAACGGGATCCCCACGGCCCGTTTCCGCATTACGGAGCACGTCGACGACGAGGCTCTCGACTCGCTGACGCTGCCGCTGGTGGTCAAGCCCGCCGACTGCAACAGTTCGAAGGGCGTACGCCGCGTGGAGAGCCGCGACGAGCTGCAGCAGCGTCTGCGCGAGGCGCTGGAGATGAGCCGCACGCATACGGCCATCGTCGAGGAGTTCAAACAGGGCGAGGAGCTCTCGGCCGACCTCTACATCGAGGGAGGACGGGCCGTACTGCTCTCGGTGACCGCCTCCGAAAAGCGGCGCAACGTCTCGTCGTTCACCATAACACAGAGCCGCTACCCCGCTGCCGATGCCGCGGAGTGCCGTCTCATCACCGAAACCGGACAGCGCATAGCCGACGCCTTCGGGCTGAAGGATACGCCGCTGCTGGTGCAGATGATACGCAACGACGAGGGGTTGTGGGTCATCGAGTTCAGTGCCCGCATGGGCGGCGGAACGAAATACCGCCTCATCGAGCTGCTCTCGGGAGTGAACATCATGCGCAAATACGTCGAGCTGGTCATGGGCGGGCATCCCACGGTCGAACCACATCCGTACGACGGACACGTGCGCATGAACTACGTCTACTGCAATCCCGGCATACTCGGGACGCTCGACGGGTTCGAGCAGCTCAAGGCCGACGGCACGATAGCCGACTACGTGGCATACAAATGCCCCGGTGCAAGGTTCGAGCACAGCGACACCAGCTCCGACCGCGCCGCCGGATATCTCGTCACGGGCGCGACGCGCGAACAGGTTACGGCCCGACAGGAACGGGCAAACGCACTGCTCAGAGTGCTCGACCCCGACGGTAACGACATCATGAGACACGACTTCAAACTCTACTGACAATGAAAATAACGGTCATAGGTGCAGGCAACGGCGGTCAGGCGATGGCCGCCCATCTGTCGCTACTCGGACACGAGGTGACGCTCTACACCCGCAGCGAGGTCAAGGCCAAGATCCTCAAGTCAAAAGGAGGAATACGCCTCGAAGGACGGCTCAACGGCACGGGACACGTGGCCGTCTACACGTCCGATCTGGCTGCGGCACTGCGCGATGCCGAAATCATAATGGTGGCAACGGTGGCCAACGCCCACCGCGAAATGGCGATCAGGATGGCCCCGCATCTGCAGCAGGGCCAGATCGTCGTACTCAACCCCGGACGTACGGGCGGAGCCTTCGAGTTCCGCCGGGCACTCGACGAGTGCCGTTTCCGCCGACGCATATATCTGGTCGAGGCGCAGACGCTCGTCTATGCCTGCCGTCTGGTCGAGGACGGCGTGGTCAACATCGTGGGGGTCAAGGAGAACGTGCTGGCGGCAGCCCTCCCAGCCGTCGACACCGACGAGGCGCTGCAACGCATAAGGAAGATATACCCCTGTTTCCACCCGGCGCACAACGTCATGGAGACCAGCCTCGAGAACATCGGCGCCGTCTTCCACCCGAGCATCATACTCTTCAACGCCGCCGCCATCGAGCGCGGCGAGAAGTTCTACTTCTACCGCGACATCACCCCGGGCGTGGTACGGTTCATCGAACGCCTCGATGCCGAACGCCTCGCCATAGGACGCGCCTACGGGCTGACGCTCACCTCGGCGCGCGACTGGGTGGCCATGGCATACGACCACATTCTCGGCGACACGCTGCGCGAACGGATGTTCAACAACCCCGCATACTACGACATAACAGCCCCGACGACGCTCCGCTGCCGCCAGCTGCTCGAGGACATACCCACGGGGTTCGTGCCGATGCTCGAGTTCGGGCGCCTCGCCGGCGTGGAGACGCCGCTCATGGAGGCGCTGCTGCCCGTCTGCTCGACGCTGCTCGGCGAAGACCTCAGGGCCTCGGGACGTACGCTCGAGAGGATGGGTCTGGAGTCGATGTCGTTCGAAGCACTGCTAAACAAGGTACGATGAAAGAGCTCAGACACGATGCCGTATTCGGGTTCGTGAAACCCTGCATAGATGTCCATACGCTGGGCATCACCACGGCCATGAACCTGTTGCGCGACTGCGGTTACGCATCCGTGATGGCCGACGACGAGGTGGCCCGCGCCGTCGTCGACCTGCGCAAGATAAACAACTTCGGGCTGCTTGTCCGCTGGATCGACGATCAGCGCATAACCGAACTGGGATTCAGCTACAGGCTCGACCCCGCCGAGGCGTGCGACTACTTCTGCAACATGTGGTACCGGCTGCTCGATGCCGGCCTTACGGCCGACCGCGGCGGACGGCTCGAAAGGATATTCTTCGCCGGACTGCCCGACGCCTGCGATCTGGTGCGGCGCGAACTGGGCGACGCCGTGCTGACGTTCAGGGGCGACGAGACCCCCGTCGAGACGCTCCGGCTGCTCGGCGTACCCGAATCGGAGCTGCCGCGCGACCTCATCCAGACAAACCCATACGACGCCATGCGCCACCGCTTCGCCGAGGAGTTCATAGCCTCCGAAAAGTACAGGCTCTGCACGCCGCGCGACCACTACGGATATGCCGAATGCGGTACCGGCGACGACTCGTTCGTCCGCCGTCTCGAATACTGCCGCTCGCACCGCTCGCTGCCCATCATCCGCGCCCATGCGGGCCCGTACAACCCCGACCGGCGCGAGGCTCTGGCCGAATTCGACGGCTGGGTGCGCGAACTCGCGCGCTCGCGCCTGCTCGACGTGCTTTCGATAGGCAGCTCGCAGCTTACGCAGTCGGCCTTCGGCGAGGACTGGCACGGACGCCCCAACGGCGGCGGCGTGCCGGTGAACTCCGAAGCCGAATACCGAGCCATAGCCGAAGCCGCACGGCCGATGCTCGTGCGCACATACGCCGGAACCAAGGACGTGCCGGCACTGGCCGCCATGCACGAACGCACGCTCAACATATCGTGGCATGCACTCTCGTTCTGGTGGTTCTGCGAGATCGACGGCCGCGGCCCGAACACCGTACTCGAGAACCTGCGCGAGCACATCGAGACCATACGATACATAGCCTCTACAGGCAAGCCGCTCGAGCCAAATGTCCCGCACCACTTCGCCTTCCGCGGCGCCGACGACGCCACATACGTCATCTCGGCGTATCTGGCTGCCAAGACCGCCCGAAAGTACGGCATACGCCACCTCATACTCCAGAACATGCTCAACACCCCCAAATACACGTGGGGCGTGCAGGATCTGGCCAAGGGACGCACGATGCTGCGGCTGGTACGCTCGCTCGAGACACCCGACTTCAAGGTGAGCCTGCAGACCCGTGCCGGCCTCGACTACTTCGCCCCCGACCTCGAGAAGGCCAAGGTGCAGCTGGCCGAAGTGACGGCACTGATGGACGACATCGAGCCCGACAACCCCGACAGCCCCGAGATCATACACGTGGTGAGCTACTCCGAGGCGGTACGTCTCGCGACGCCTCCCATCATCGAGGAGAGCATACGCATAACCCTCTCGGCGCTGGACGAATACCGGCGTCTGCGGCGCGAAGGCCGCATAGCCGACATGAGCCGCGACCGCGACGTCGCCGACCGCGAGAGCGACCTCTACGACGAGTGCCGCGAGGCGATCGGGCTGCTCGAGCGCTCGTTTGCGGATCTCTATACGCCCGAAGGGCTCTACCGCATCTTCGAGCAGGGATTCCTGCCCGTACCCTACATGCCCGACCTGCACCACAGGTATCCGCACGCCACGGAGTGGCGAACGGCCATACGCAACGGCGGCATAAAGGTCGTGGACGACGACGGCAACGTGATACGCACTGCCCGCCGCTACCGCATGATTCTCGACAGACAATAGCACGCACGACATGGAAGCAGCCGACATACTCGCAAGAAAACTGGCCGACTCGTACGAGGTGCCCAACCGCACGCTCGAGAGCGTACCCCACCCGCTGGTGAGCGTACGCACGTCGGCGTACAACCACGGCGACTACATCGTACAGTGCATCGAGGGGGTGTTGTCGCAACGTACCGATTTCGATTTCGAGTACATCATAGGCGAGGATTTCAGTTCGGACTCCACGCGCGAGAAGGTCTTCGAATACGCCCGCCGCTACCCCGACCGCATAAGGGTGCTGACGGCCGACTACAACGTCGGCATGAAGGCCAACGGGCTGCGCTGCATAGCCGCCTGCCGCGGCAAATACATGGCCATCTGCGAAGGCGACGACTACTGGAGCGACCCCACCAAACTGCAGCGTCAGGTCGACTTCATGGAGAGCCATCCCGACTTCTCGATGTGTTTCCACAACGTCTCGACGGTAGACGTCCACGGCCAAAAGACCGGCGAGCAGCGCCGCTTCGACCACGACTGCGAAGTGCCGATCGAGGCGATGATTCATGGCGGAGGGTTGTTCTGCCCCACCGCCTCGCTGCTCTTCCGCAAGGAGTTTCTGGCCACCTATCCCGAGGTGTGCGAACGGTGCCACGTGGGCGACTATCCGCTGCAGCTGTGGCTGGCCGTCTGCGGGCGAATATACTACATCGACCGCAACATGGCGGCATACCGTCAGGGCGACGCCTCGTCGTGGACGCGCCGCTTCGACCGGCTGGAGTTCGACACGCGCGCCGCAAAGTGGCTTACCGAGTTCGAGATGCTCGACGCCATCGACGCAATGACGGAATACCGCCACCATGACGCAATACGACGCCGGCAATCACGTTATCTTAGACAGATAATGCGCATAAACACCGACCACGAGGAGGAGTTGCGGCGCATATTCGCACCCTACTTCCGCCGTCAGTCGCTGCTCGAGAGGCTGAAGATGGCCCACATCAGCCTGCGCGGCCGCATCGAGCACCGTCTGAAAAGAGAGTGAAAAACGAACAACAAAAAAACAATACGGACATGTTTGCCAAAGAGATTTACGAGAGCCGCAGGGAGCGCCTGCGCCAGAAGGTCGGCAACGGATTGATACTGTTGCCCGGCAACACCAATTCGCCCAACAACTATCCCAACAACGCCTACTATTTCCGTCAGGATTCGACGTTCCTCTACTACTTCGGTCTCAACGTGCCGACGCTCGCCGGCGTAATCGACACCGAAAGCGGCGAAGAGGAGCTCTACGGCGACGACTTCACCGTGGACGACATCATCTGGACGGGCCCGCAGCCGGCACTGGCCGATCTCGGCGCAAAGGTCGGCATCACCCGCACCTTCCCGATGAAGAGGCTCGCCGAACGCGTGGCCGAAGCCCTGAAAAAGGGTCGCAGGGTACACTACCTGCCGCCGTACCGCGGCGAAACCAAAATCGAACTTTCAGAGCTGCTCGGGCTGCCCGTATCCGAACTCCACGGACACAAGTCGGCCGACCTGATGTTCGCCGTGGCCGAGATGCGCGAGGTGAAGGGCCCCGAAGAGATCGAGGCGCTCGAACGTGCCTTCCAGATAGGCTACATCATGCACGTGACGGCCATGAAGATGTGCCGTCCGGGCGTTGTCGAGCGCGAGATCGCCGGTGCGATCGAGGGCTTCGCCAAGTCGTACGGTCAGGGCGTATCGTTCCCGTCGATCGTGTCGCAGCACGGCGAGACGCTCCACAACCTCAACTGCGACGGCGTCCTCGAAGAGGGACGTCTGCTGCTGGTCGACGCCGGCGGCGAGAGCGTCGAGGGCTACTGCTCGGACCATACACGTACATATCCCGTCAGCGGCCGCTTCACCGACCGTCAGCGTGAGATATACGAGATCGTGCTTGCGGCCCACGACCTCATGCCGCAGATCGTCAAGCCCGGAATGATGTACAACGACATACACCGCGCCGCATATCTGCGTCTGGCCGAAGGCCTGCGCGACGCCGGACTGATAAACGGTTCGGCCGAAGATGCCGTCGAGGCCGGTGCCATGTACATGTTCATGCCCCACGGACTGGGTCACGGCATAGGCATGGACGTGCACGACTGCGAAGCCATGGGCGAACGCAGCTTCGACTTCAGCTCGCTGCTCGACCGTGCAAAGGCATCGGCAACGTGCGTACACCGTGCCACATGGCGCGTGCGTCCGGGTACGGTCATGAGCGACGAACCCGGCATATACTTCATACCGGCACTCATCGACAAGAGCCGCAGCGAAGGCCTCTACAAGGGCATAGTCAACTACGACAAACTCGACGCATACCGCGACTTCGGCGGAATACGCATCGAGGACGACCTGCTGGTTACCGAAACCGGCTGCCGCATCATCGGCGACAAGAAGATACCCGTTACGGTCGACGAACTCGAGGCCGTCGTGGGACGCTGACATACGGTCGGGCATGAAACCGCTCGTACTCTTTCCGACTCGCGAGGAGGCCGAAGGCTTCCGCGTGGCGCATCCCGAGGTCGAGGTATGCATCTGCGGTGTGGGAATGGCCCGCACCGCCGCAACCGTGGCACGACTCCTGCATGAGGGTTACCGTTCGTTCCTGCTTGCCGGCATCGCCGGCAGCTACGGCGGACGTCTGCCGAAAGGCTCGGTCGTGGCCGTGGCCCGGGAGCAGGTGGCCGGTCTGCCCGCAGCCTATGCCGACGCATACGACGCCACATGGGTGCCTCAGGGTGTGAAGGCTGTCACGAGCAACACCGTATCGGCATGCGGGGCCGGAGCGCAGGGCGCCGACATCGAAAACATGGAGGGGGCGGCGCTCTACGCCCTCTGCCGCGAGGCGGGTGCCGACTGCTGCCAGCTGAGAGCCATATCGAACGCCGTGGGCGAAGAGCGCCCGGGTTGGGAGGTGAGCAAGGCCCTCGCAGCTCTGCACGAAACAGTTTACAAAACAATATGCCGATGAAAAACAAGACCGTAATCTACGTTATCGTCGCCGCCGTGGCAATCATCGCCCTCGTGTGGCTCATCACGTCGTTCCAGCTGAAGATGGAGCAGTCGTTCGGGCGCTTCGTATCGTGGGGACTCATACTGCTGCTGGTATTCGCCGCCGGGTGGGTCACGGGCCGCTTCGGAGGCCGAAAGGAGAAGAACGGTGGCAAAGAGCGGCCTTGCGAAACCCCTACCCACATGATGAAGAGGCTCTCGATATTCATAATCGCCATGCTGGCCGCAACAACCGCCTGCGGAGCCGGAATCGGACCTTCGCGGCTTACGTGCGAGCACAGCCCCGAGCCTCTGACAGAGAATATCGCACCCCGGTTCTCCTGGGTGAACGAGCCTGCGGACGACCGCAACGGAGCCGGACAAAGCGCCTACCGCATCAGGGTGGCGACGTCGCCCGACTTTAGCCGCCGTTCGCTCGTATGGGACAGCGGCAGGGTCGAATCCGAAAGGTCGCTCTACGTCGTCTATGGCGGGCCCGCACTCGTCCCGTGCGAGACATACTGGTGGCAGGTGCGCGTCTGGGACGAGCGAGGCAGGGCTTCGGAGTGGAGCGATGCGGCCAGATGGCATACGGGCATCTTCTCGCCCGACGGCTGGAAGGGGCGCTGGATCGGCGTACCGTGGCAGGGCGAGGAGTCGTACGATGTCGCCGCAAGCCGGACGGTATCTCCCGCACCGCTGCTGCGACGCGAATTTACGCTCGGCAAGGAGGTGGCCGAAGCCCGCTTCTACGGCACGGGACTCGGGTATTTCGAACTCTACGTGAACGGCAGCCGGATAGGCGACGAATACCTCTCGCCGAACCAGACGAACTACGACCGGAGACCGAAACTCACCGAAAGCAAAATCGTGGTGCCGGATCCCTTCAATGAATACACGGTCATGTATATGAGCCATGACATTACGCCTTTCGTGCACAAGGGCGACAATGTCGTCGGGGCGCTCCTCGGCAACGGATTCTACTGCCTCACGAAATACTGGGCAACGCTCGGGTACGGCTCGCCGCGGATGATGGGCCAGATCGAGATAACATATACCGACGGCAGCCGTGAAACCATCCCCACCGACACGCTGTGGCGATGCACCCGCAGCGCCATAGTCAGCGACCAGATATACGGCGGCGAACATTACGACGCCCGGCTCGAACATGACGGCTGGAACCTGCCCGGATATGACGATTCGGCATGGGAGGCCGCCGTCGGGCGGAAAGCCCCCTGCGGCAAACTGATACCGCAGAACGGCCCCGCGGACCGCATCACGGCCCGATATGCCCCCGAATCGCTGGAACGGCTGTCGAACGGCGTGTGGAGGGTGTCGTTCCCGGAGGAGATATCGGGGTGGGTCGAACTGCGCCATCTCGACCTCGAACGGGGCGAGCGTATCGATATACGCTACATCAACGAGATGCCAAACGGTTCCAACTCCTACACCGCAAAAGGCTCGGGCGACGAGTCGTATCACGCCCGCTTCACGTGGTTCGTATTCTCTCAGGTCGAGATATCGGGCATCGATTCGCTGAAGGCCGGAAACATCGAGGCGCATGCCGTCAATTCGGACGTGAGGAGCGTTTCGCGATTCTCCACATCGAACGGGCTGCTCGATACGATAAACCACATCTGGAGACGCTCACAACTCGACAACATGCACGGCTCGCTGGCCAGCGACTGCCCCCACCGCGAACGCTCGGCATACACGGGCGACGGACAACTGGCCTGCGTCACCGTAATGCACAATTTCGACACGCGCAGCTTCTACGACAAGTGGATACGCGACATACGCGGGGCACAGCGCCCCGACGGATACGTGCCTAACGCCGCCCCGTGGCAGCCCGGCTGCGGCGGAGGCGTCGGATGGGGGTTGGCCATCGAGGTGATGCCATGGGAGTTTTACATGCATTACGGAGACGTGCGCCTGCTTGAGGAGAATTTCGAAGCCATGAAGGCACATACGTGCAACATGCTCCAGTGGGTCGGCGACGACGGCACCATGGAGAGCCGGCATCCGCAGTACTGGCTCAATCTGGGAGACTGGCTCGCCCCACGGCAGAATCCCGAAAAGGCCCTGGTGCATACGTTCTGTCTGTGGCTGGCGGCCGACATCACAAGCCGCACGGCCGGGGTGCTCGGTTTCGACGGCGACAGGGTGCGTTTCGCCGCCCTGCGCGACAGCACGGCCCGGGCATTCCACCGCCGCTTCTACAACGCCGCCGAGGGCTCCTACGGCAAATACGGAAGCAACGTGCTGGCCCTGCGCATGGGTGTTCCCGACGAATGCCGCAGCAAAGTCATCGGGGCCCTCAAACGCAACCTCCGCGAGACGGACAACCACATAGACACCGGCATTATCGGCACGCGCTACCTGTTCGAGGTGCTGTGCGACTGCGGACTCGAGGAGCTCGCCTATGAGATAATAAACAAACGCACCCAACCGGGATTCGGCTGGTGGATTGCACAGGGCGCCACGACCACATGGGAGCGCTGGGACGGTCGCGATTCGCGCAACCACCCCATGTTCGGCGGCGGCATAGGCTGGTTCTACCGCGACCTTGCGGGCCTGCGCATCATGGAACCCGGATTCCGCCGTTTCGAGGTGCGGCCCGTGATTCCGGACGGTCTCGACCGTGTGGAGTACTCGCTCGATACGGTTTACGGCACCATCGGCATACACTGGCGACGCGACGGCAACCGTTTCACGCTCGACTGCACCGTCCCGGTCGGCACCGAGGCGACGGTATGCGTGCCGTGCGGCACGGAAGCCGCCGCATGCAGCAACCGAATCCCCCATGAAAAGGTGTCGGACGGCCGCACCATCTACGTGACGCCGCCAGGCCATTACCGTTTTGAAAGTCTCCTGACACAATGAACAAGATGAACGAAAAACTGTCGCTGAAGATATCGCCCTGCCCCAACGACACCTTCGCATTCGATGCCGTCGTAAACCGGCGCATCGACACCCGGGGCATGGAGTTCGACGTGGGGTACGCCGACATCGAGGAGCTGAACCGCGGTGTACTGGAGGGCGGGCCCGACATCAGCAAGATAAGCACCTCGCTGCTGCCCGCCATCGCCGACCGCTACGAACTGCTCGACAGCGGATCGGCCCTCGGACGCGGCAACGGGCAGCTGCTCGTGCGCCGCAAGGGCGACACCTCGCCCATACGCCGTGTGGCGATACCGGGCGTCTACACCACGGCCAACGCCATGCTGACGCACTTCTTCCCCGAGATCACCGACAAGACGCCCGTGCTCTTCTCGCAGATAGCCGAAGCCGTCGAGCGCGGCGATTACGACGCCGGCGTGCTGATACACGAGGGCCGTTTCGTCTACGACCGACGCAATCTGGAACTCGTGGCCGACCTCGGCGCCCTGTGGGAGCGCGAGACGGGATTGCCGCTGCCGCTGGGGGCAATAGTCATACGGCGCTCGCTGCCCGAAGAGGTCAAACGCGGCTTCGAACGTCTGCTCGCCGAGAGCGTGCGCTTCGCCTTTGCCCACCCGACTCTCTCGCGCGAATATGTCAAGAGCCATGCACAGGAGATGGAGGACAGTGTCATCGACCGCCACATTAAGCTGTTCGTCAACGACTTCACCGTGTCGCTCGGAGACGAGGGACGCCGCGCCGTAGAAAAACTGACCGGCATAAAGGTTTGATTTACCGGCTGCAGCACGGCCGTTTGGTTCTCCGGGCTGCACCGCGGACGTTGAAGTTCCGCAACACCGCGGCCGTTTGGCTCTCCGTGCGGCCGCCGCTCAACAGCAGCAATATTCAGACACGACCGTGCCGCCCACTGTGGACGGCACGGTTTTTCATTGCCGGAGCGACGCCGACAATTTCCGCACGGCACGTTGTCCAGGAGCCGCCATCGCCCCAAAATCCTTACGTCAAAACAGCCGGTCAGGCCCGCCATAAACAAAACAGGTCACCCCGCCGGCATGCGGACATACTTCTAAAAAAGAGGCCGCACAGACCCAAAAAATCACGAAAAAGAACCCCGTCGGGCGATTTTTTCATTTATTGCATTGCATTCTCGAAAATTTTTCATAAGTTTATAGACTGAAAACGAAAATCAAACCTTAAAACTGTTCAGATATGAAAAATTATTCAGCACGTGAAATCAAGAACATCGTTCTTGTCGGAGCCCCGGGCACGGGGAAAACTACCCTTGCAGAAGCGATGGCCTATGAGGGGAAGGTTATCGACCGCAGGGGTAGTATCGAAAACAACAATACCCTGTCGGACAACACCGACATCGAGCACGAATACAAACGCTCGATCTATTCGACCATCCTCTTTACGGAGTTCATGGACCGTAAACTCAATATCATCGACTGCCCGGGTTCGGACGACTTCTGCGGCAGCCTCTTCTCGGCATTCAAGGTGGGCGACGTGGGCATCATGCTCTTCAATGCGCAGGTCGGCTGGGAGGTCGGCAGCGAAATACAGTCGCGCTACGCCCGCATTCTGAACAAACCGCTGATCGGCGTGATCAACCAGCTCGACGCCGACAAGGCCAACTTCGAGGCCGCTTACGAGAGCATCAAGGCCGCCTCGCAGGTCAAGCCCGTGCTGGTACAGTATCCCGTAAACCAGGGTGCAGGCTTCAATGCCTTCATCGACGTGCTGATGATGAAGATGTACCGCTTCACCGACGAAAACGGTACGCGCGAGGAGCTGCCAATACCGGCCGAAGAGGAGGAGCGCGCAAAGGCCCTCAACCAGGAGCTCGTGGAGATGGCCGCCGAACATGACGACGCCCTCATGGAGCTCTATTTCGAGAAGGGTACGCTTACGCAGGACGACATACGCGCCGGACTGAAGATCGGCGTGGCTCGCCGCGAGGTTATGCCCATATTCTGCACCAGCGGCAAACGCGACATCGGTACCAAACGTCTCATGGAATTCATCATCAACGTGGCCCCGGGTCCGCTTACGGCACCCAGGTTCCTGGCTACCGACGGTTCGGAGATCGAACCCGATGCCGATGCCCCGACCGTGGCGTTCATCTTCAAGAGCCAGCTCGAACAGCACATAGGCGAAATATCGTACATGCGCGTCATTCGCGGCAAGGTGACCGAAGGCATGGAGCTCGTCAACTCGCGTACGGGCAACAAGGAGAAGATATCGCAGCTCTTCGCCGTAGCCGGCAAGAACCGCATAAAGGTCTCGGAACTCTCGGCCGGTGACATCGGATGCACCGTCAAGCTCAAGGGTTCGCGCACGAACGACACGCTGGCTGCCGCCAACGCCCCCGTGACGGTCGAGCCCATCGTATTCCCCGAACCGCGCTACCGCGCCGCCGTCAAGGCCAAGGAGCAGAAGGAGGAGGAGCGTCTGGGCAAACTGCTCAACGACGCCAAATATGAAGATCCGACGATTCTGGTCGCATACTCCAAGGAGCTGAAGCAGACGATAATACAGGGTCAGGGCGAACACCACCTCAACATTCTCAAGGCACGTCTGGCCAACGAGAACAAGCTCGAGATCGAATACTTCGCACCGAAGATCCCCTACCGCGAAACCATCACCAAGGTGGCCCAGGCCGACTACCGCCACAAGAAGCAGTCGGGCGGCGCCGGACAGTTCGGCGAGGTGCACATGATCATCGAACCCTACTACGAGGGTATGCCCGAACCGACCAAATACAAGGTCAACGGCAAGGATATCACCGTGAACATCAAGGGCAAGGAGGAGTACGACCTCGAATGGGGCGGCAAACTCCAGTTCTACAACTCGATCGTCGGCGGTGCCATCGACGCGCGCTTCATGCCCGCAATCCTCAAGGGTATCATGGAGAAGATGGACGAGGGTCCGCTTACGGGTTCCTACGCACGCGACATCCGCGTCGTGATCTACGACGGCAAGATGCACCCGGTAGACTCGAATGAAATATCGTTCAAGCTGGCTGCCCGCAACGCCTTCAAGGAGGCATTCCGCAATGCCGGTCCCAAGATCATGGAGCCCATCTACAACGTCGAGGTGCTCACCCCGAGCGAATACATGGGTGCCGTGATGAGCGACCTGCAGAACCGCCGCGCCATGATCATGGGCATGGAGTCCGACAAGGGCTTCGACCGCCTCAACGCACGCGTGCCTCTGGCCGAACTCTACCGCTACTCGACGACGCTCTCGTCGCTCACCTCGGGTGCCGCGACATACTCCATGCAGTTCGCGTCGTACGAGCAGGTTCCGGCCGACGTACAGGAGAAGCTGCTCAAGGCCTACACCGATACCGACGAAGAGTAACGCCGGATCGGTCGCAAGCCAATACCGAAAGGCGGGCAATCCTTCCACGACGGAAGGGTTGCCCGCCCTCTCTTTTCCCGCAGGCGCCGGGTCGGAAGCCGCCACACGGGCCCGGCGAACAGGCACGGACGGAAATTTGTCGGAACGGCGCGGCCAGGCCCGGAAAGGTGTCGGAACGGCTGGGCTGAAAGAAACATCGCACGCAACAGCTCCGGGCCAAAGGTATCGTCATGCCGTAGCTGAGCGCCGCATCATGAATAAAAATTTGATTTTCTCACGCAAAATCCGTATATTGCGATAGCGTGAACCACTAAAGATTACTGCTATGAAAAAGAATCTCACCATACTGGCGGTAATACTCTCCGTCATGGGCGTAGCCTTCGCCCAGACGCCGCAGACCGTATTCTTCACAGGCAAGACCCTCTACGCCACACTGCGTTTCAACGATCACGGCGTCAACTCGACCGCCGTACCGGGTGTCGACGTCACCTTCATCACATCGCAGGGCGACACGCTGCGCGCCGTCTCCAACCAGGCAGGACGCTTCTCGCTTCCGGAGGTACCCACGGGACGGGCAACGGTAATACTCGAGGCCGACGGTTACGAGAAGTCGACCGTCGAGATCGAGATCGAGGACAACCAGCGCCACCGCGCCCACAAACACTTCGAACTTGAGAAGGCCGGCGACGAACGTCTGCAATAGCCACCGTCCCCGCCCGAACCGCACAAGCTACGACGCACAATCCGTTTTTCGGGTTGTGCGTTTGTTTTTACGCATATTTTCACTATATTGCAACATCGAATCCCCCTCCCATGAAGAAATCCATCATTTCCATTGCCGTAATCGTATTGATTGCCGGGGTCGCCTTTGCCGCGAGGCCAAAGACAGCCGTTTTCGTCGGGAATACCGCTTATGTCTCGAATATATTAGTCACCACAACAAATTGTATTCGGATTCCAGGAGCAGAGATCTCCATAATCACCTCACAAGGGGATACCATGCGTACCGTATCGGACGAAACGGCATCGTTTATAATATAATTTCCAAAATGCCCGAAGGCCCCGCCACAATCAAAATCGAGGCCGAGGGTTATAAAGCCCTTATACGGCTGCTCGACATAAGGACCAACAGTTATGGCCGTTATTTCAAGCGGTTCGAGATGGAGAGAGCCGAAGCCGCCGCAAACGAGGAGACGGACAAGGCGGAGTAATTATTTTTGAGAAAAAGGAATAGACATACGATAAATTATATCCCTCTGGGAAATTCAATCTAATTATTAACCTTAAAAACTTACAACCATGAAAAAAACTATTTTTTTATTGGTATTCTGTTTGGCATTAACAAGCGTTTATGCACAACAAAAGTTCAGCATTTCAGGAAGAGTTATAGATGCAGATGACAAGGATTATATAGTTGGAGCATCTGTATATAATCAAGACAATGGAACAGGAACCGTAACTGACATTGACGGGAGATACTACTTAAGCGATGCAGAAGTAGGTGATCAGTTAAGGATAACTGATGTTAGATATATAGATAAATACCATGACATTAAGCACTCTGGTGCCCAACCTGACATTAAACTTGTGAGAGCAGGAGGAGGACTCGTTTTACAGAGCAAAATACCATTCTCCTCATACGATAAATACGCCGAAGAACAACCAAAACAATAGCAAGCCATGAAGAAAGCCATCATTTCCATTGCCGTAATCGTGTTGATTGCCGGGGCCGCCTTTGCAGAAAGGCCAAAGACAGCCGTTTTCGTCGGTTGTACCGGATATCTTATATCAGAGACCCAAAAAATAGCTACTCAAATACACGGAGCAGAGATTTCCGTAATTACTTCCCAAGGGGATACCCTGCGTACTGTATCGGACGAAACGGCGTCGTTTGTAATTCCCCAAACGCCTGAAGGTCCTGCAACAGTAAAGGTAGAGGCCGAAGGCTATAAAACACAGATACAGATACTCGATATAAGGGCCAACCGTGCCGGCCGTTATGTCAAAAATTTCTTTTTGGAGAAGGCCGAAGCCGCCGCAAACGGAGAGACGGACAAGGCGGAGCAAGAGTAAACGACCATGGCCCGGTCCCGCAGCCGGAAACTGCGGGGCCGGAAACAGGTCATAAAAAGAATACTGATATGAGAAAGACGTTATTTGCCCTGATTGCGCTGTCGGCGCTGCTTGCGGCCACAAGTCTCCCGGCAAAAGAGCCCCGCAAGCCCCAAACACCCAAACCCGGATACGGTACTGTCACGGGAAGAACCACAACGCCACAAGAGTTCAGGCCGGGGGGTTCAACGTACAAGTGGACATGCACACCGATAAGAGGAGCCTCGATAACGGCCATAACCTCGCAGGGCGACACACTGCGGGACATATCCGATCAAATAGGGATATACGCCCTCGGCCGCGTCCCGGAGGGTAAAATTATCATACGAGTCGAGGCCAGGGGCTACAAGACACAGATAGCAATCAAGGAGGTCGTCAAAAACCGTACACTCGGTGTGGATTTCGAAATGGAGAAGGCCGAAACCCCGCAACCGGCAGGCGGAGAGCCGGCAAATGCAACCGGAAAGTAAGCACCGGCCAGTTTGCGCCGCATGCCGCTGACGGGCAACCGGCAGACAGGGCAAGACCCGAAACAGATACCACGACAATCAACACCCCGAGAGAATGAAGACCCACACACATGCAATATTGACGGCCGCCATGCTGCTGACCACGGCCGTCTACGGCGAAACACTGCCCGAACGGCAGCAACAGAGTCCGCAACGGAATACGTCGCAGAGCAGCACGACGCCGCAACCGTCACCGGCCAGGCCGTCGCCGCAGTCCGTGCACACGCCGCAGGGCGAATACGGGTCGGTAACGGGTCTTGTCGAGTGCCGTAGCGACTCGACGACATACGTATTGGGGCAGGTCAACGTCAAGGGCGTATTCGGCGGGCGCGACACGCTCTACACCTACACGCTCAACAACGGAATCTTCACATTCGAGCGTGCGCTGCCCGGAAAGGCCACCATAACCGTCTCGCACATAGGTTACAAGAGCGTCTCCAGGAGTTTCACGGTCGAGGCCGGCAAGCGGACGTCGCTCGTCTTCCCGCTGCGCGAGGACCTCACCGGCATCGAGGCGGTGAAGGTCGAGACACGCGTGCCGTTCTACACCAACAAGGGCGATACGGTTGTCTACAATGCCGCTGCCGTAAGCACGCTGGCCGACGACCGCGCCATCGACATACTGAAACAGATGCCCGGCGTGTCGATAAGCAACAACAAAGTGACTGTCTTCGGCGAAGAGATCGTACGCTCATACGTCAACGACAAGCAGCTCTTCGCCGACGGTGCCGTGAAGGCCCTGAGCACGCTGATGGCCGGCGACGTGCTCAACATCGAGGTCTATGACGAGGTAGCCCTCAGCGAACGGCTCAAGGGGCGCACCGACAGCTCAAAGAAGGAGCGCGTGATGAACATCAAGACACGCAAGCCCATGTCGGCCGTAATCGACGCATACCTGGCCGCAAGCATCGGCCGCGACCTCGACGAGACGGCATACGGCGACCCCAAATGGCGCTATGCCGCAAACGGCTCGTTCGGATTCTACTCCGAGCGATTCAACAGCGACACCCGCTTCACCGCAAACAACATAAACTTCACGTCGCTGCAGAACCTCGACAACATGTCGCCGGACGGCAGCTCGTCACTGCGCAACTTCACGAACATATCCATCGACAACACCATATTCTTCGGCGAGCGGTGGAAGGAGACGCACATCTCGATGAACTACGGGTACAAGAACGACTACCAGCGCAACCTCACGGGCAACGAAACGGAGTATTTCGCCTCGGAGGATTACCTCTCGCGGTCGAGTAACGATTCGAGCGAATCGGTAAACTATCTCTCGTCCCACGAACTCGGTCTCTTCAGCGACATCAAGACCGGAGCCGCAGGTACCATCAGTACCAGCATCCATCTCACGCTCGACAACAGCCGCAACCACCAGTCGTACCTCAGCGAAGAGACGATATCGACCGCCGAGGGCGACAACCGGATAACCGACGACAACTTCACGCGCGACAGCAGGCGCAACTACTCCATACGGCCGCACCTCAACTATTCGCCGCTGGCACAGCGCAACACGCTCATAACCCCCTACATCGACGCATCGTTCGAATACTCGCACAACGACGGCTCGACACTGCGGCGCGAAGATCTCTCGTCGTCGCCCGACAAGCTGGAACTGCGGTCGTCGCCGCTGGGGTACAGCCGCAACTTCACGGCCGAAGCCGGCGCATCGATGAATATCTCGGGAGCCAAACGCCGCACCTCGATTCGAGCCTTGTACTCGGTGAACTACCGTTACGACAAGACACGGCAGTACACCTACAACTACTTTCCCGATCCCGACAAGCCGCTGATCGATACGGCCAACACCCGCAACTTCACATACGACTACTGGACGCACAGGGTCTCGCTGAATGTCGACAACTCGTCGCACCTGATGAGGGGCCTGGCCATTGATGCCGGGCTCGACTTCACCGTGTCCAGCCCCGTGAAACGCGAGTCGTTCCCCGAACTGCGCAGTTTCGGCAGCAAGTTCTACGCCATACTGCCGCACGTACGGATCACGCTGACACCCAAAAAAGACCGTACGCGAATGTACATGCTCGATTACAGCACCTCGGCGGCAGCCCCGTCGATCGAGCAGCTGACGCCCCGCATCGACAACAGCAACCAGCTCTCGCTAACGGCCGGAAACCCCGACCTCAAGCAGTCGTACACGCACAATCTCTCACTCGCAGTCCCGCTGTTCGGGAACAACGAGAAGACGAGGCAGGCGGGCCGCAGCCTGGTGTTCATGGCCTCCGCCCTCCTCACGCAGAACCCCATAGCCAGCCGCAGCCATTTCTTCGCCGAGGCCACAACGCTGCCGCAGTACGACGATTTCGTCGCCCCGCAGTTCAGTACGCTCTACACCTACGAGAACATCGACATGCTGAACTTGAACGTGAGCGCAAGCCTCTCGTTCATGACCAACATACGCAAGATCAAAACGCGAATCAGTACCTCGGCAATATATAACTACTTCCGGTCGGGCTCCTATCTGGGCGAGCAGCTGAACGTGAACAGCACCAACATGGCGAAAGTGTCGTTGTCGGTGTACACCACCCTGTTCAGGCAACTGACACTAAGCATCTCGACGGCGGACTCCTACAACGACTCGCACAACACCCTCAACCGCGACAACCGCTACATGTTGCTGACATGCGATGCCGTCATCGCATACCGGCACCCCAAACACTTTTATGCACACGTCTCCTACAAAGGACAATTCTACCGTTTCATCACCGACACTGGCCGAAACCTCGACAACCACGGGCTCAACGCCGAGGCGGGCGTGCGGCTGTTCAAGCGCAGGCTCGACCTCAAGGTCGGCGTCTACGACATTCTGAACCGCCAGACCGGCTTCCAGAGCGTGATGACACCCGAATACATGCGCAACTCGTGGAACCCCACATTCGGCCGCTACTGGCTGGTGACGGCCGCCTTCGTCTTCAACGGCTCGAAGTAACGGGGAGTAGCCACAATAAGGATGCGGGGGGGGGTACGTCGACCCGCGCTGCCCGCAACAAACAGGATACCCGGGAGCTTGTACGCCGCACTCCCGCCGCCCGAAACGGACATACCGCACACTGCCCCTCAACAAACAGACCGTCCGCCGCACCCAGACAGCCAGCAACGAACAGAATGCCCGGGAACTTGTCCGCCGGTTTGCCGCAAACACTCCCGTACGACAGCGCAGCGGCCGCAACACCGCTGCCCGCCGCAATCAGGCCGCCCGAGGCTTGTCCGCCGCAACTCCGCATGCCGCCGCAACTCCGCCGCCCACAACAAACGGGCTGCCCGCCGCGTGTTCGCCGCAACTCCGCCGTCACCAGCAAAATGGCCTGTACCGGCACTCCCGCCGCGCCAAAAAGATGACTAAAATTTTGTTTTCCCGAGAGTTTTGGCTATCTTCGCGGCGAAAATCAGGCATTTATGGGGGCCGCTCTCAGGGAGCGGACTGAGTGATGCCGCAGGTAACACATTAAATTACAATAAACTATGAAAACTCTTCAAATCAAAACCGTGAAGCGCGACGACTTCGGTAAGAAGGCCGCCAAATCGGTTCGCCGTGAAGGCATGATCCCCTGCGTACTCTACGGAGGCGATGCTACCGAATCGTTCTCGGTAAGCGCAAAGGATGTCAAACCCCTGATCTACACTCCCAACTCGTATATCGTCGAGCTCGAAATCGACGGCAAGGTCGAGAAGGCCGTTATGCGCGACGTACAGTTCCACCCCGTACGCGAGGAGATTCTCCACATCGACTTCTACCGCGTACTCGAAGGCAAGCCCGTCGCAATTACCGTTCCCGTACGCCTTACCGGTAACGCCGAAGGTGTGAAGGTCGGCGGTAAGCTCGTGCTCTCGACCCGCAAACTCACCATCAGCGGAATGCTCGACAAGCTGCCCGACGAACTCGTAGTGGACGTTACGCCCCTGCAGGTCGGCCACACCATCTTCGTAGGCGACCTCAAGTTCGACGGCCTCAAGTTCCTGACCCCCGCAACCACAGCCGTTTGCGCCGTTCGCGTAACCCGTGCTTCGCGTGGTGCCGCCGCTCAGGAGTAATAACCGCAGGCAATGAAATATCTGATCGTTGGGCTGGGAAACATCGGCGCCGAATATGCCGATACCCGCCACAACATTGGATTCAAAGTGTTGGACGCCTTGGCCGAGGCGTCCAACCTTACGTTTACGGCAGGGCGTTACGGTTCCACCGCAACGTTGCGGTACAAGGGCCGCACCCTCATACTGCTCAAGCCATCGACCTACATGAACCTCTCGGGTAAGGCCGTCAGATACTGGCTCGACGCCGAAAAGATCGACAGGGAAAACCTGCTGGTGGTGGTCGACGACATAGCGCTCCCTTTCGGGACGCTGCGCATGAGGCCAAAAGGCAGCGCCGGAGGACACAACGGACTCAAGAACATCTGCGAAATGCTCGGCACCGAGGAGTATGCCCGCATACGCTTCGGCATCGGCGGGAACTTCGCCCGCGGCCAGCAGGTGGACTATGTGCTCGGACACTGGACCGACGAGGAGCGCAAGGCTCTGCCCGAAAGGCTGAAACTCTTCGGCGAGGCGATACTATCGTTCGCAACGATAGGTGCCGCACAGACACAAAACCTCTTCAATAACAAATAGTATCAACCTGAAACGGATACGGCGGTCTCATCACGAGGCCGCCGTATCGTTTTTACGGCCGCCGTGCACTTTTGAAGGGACAACACCTTCATGGACGGCGCCGTGCACTTTTGAAGGGACAACACCTTCATGGACGGCGCCGCGCACTTTTGAAGGGACAACACCTTCATGGACGGCGCCGCGCACTTTTGAAGGGACAGCGCCACCTATTTTTGCAGGGAAGGGGACAGCCCGCATACTTTTGAAGGGGCAGCGCCGATCCGGCCGTTCCGACCGCGGCGGACCGTTCGACATACGGCCCGACCTGCGCACAATCTACTGCAAGCGTAAGCGTGCCCGCATGCGTTACGGAAAAGGCCCGCACCATGACATACGGCCCGAAAAGAGTATTTTCAGGGCCAAAACCACTATCTTTGTTAAACAACAACCGTCACCGCAATGAAGTTCCGCCCGGAAAACATATCGGAACGCGCCAAACGGCTGCCGATGGTCAAGGCCCTCGTGCCGCTCATCGCCGGCATCCTCTTCTTCGACCGTTGGGAGGTGAGCGACGCCTGCATCTGGACCTGCTTCGTCCTGCTGCTGGTAATGGGCGCACTGACCATACGCCGCAAGGGTTCGTCAGTCTATCTGCTGGCGGCGATATTCCTTCTCGGTGGTGCGGCCGTGTCGCTCGGACGCTTCACGCCGGTGCTGCCCGGCGGCGAGACCCTCTACATGGAGGTGGTGGCCGACGAAACGGTCATACCGCGCACCGACGGCTACGGGTCGACTCCGGCAACAGTACGGCGTGTCGAGACCGTCGGCGGAATGCAATCCGTCGACGAACGCATAATGCTCTGGTGCGACTCCACGCTCACGATCGATGCCGGCGACAGGATCTGCTGCATCGGGCGCATCGTGCCGTTCGATACGGGATACGGCGGCTACGCCCGCCTGATGTCGCGGCGGGGATATGCCGGCAGCCTCTTCCTGCACGACGGTGATGTCGTCGCCGCCGAAGCCGGAGTGATGAACCCGCTCCGCACCTTCGCCATGGAACGCATGGAACGACTGCCGGTCGAGGGCGACGAACGGGCCGCCACAGGGGCGATGTCGGTCGGCGACCGCCGACGCATGACACCCGAACTGCGCTCGGCCTATGCTCGCAGCGGTGCTTCGCACGTGCTGGCGGTTTCGGGTCTGCACGTGGGCATAGTCTTCATGCTGGCGAACACGCTGCTGTACGGCCTGACCATCTTCAGGCACGGGCAGTCGATAAGGGCCGCATGTACGCTGATACCCGTTTGGATCTATGCCGCCATATGCGGATTCCAGCCCAGCGTACTGCGTGCCGCCATCATGTTCACCGTACTGCAGGCGGCCATGGCCTCGACTGCTCCATATGCCGGTCCCAACACCCTCGCCGCCACGGCATTCGCCATGCTCGTCTGCGACGCCGACATGCTCTTCGACATAAGTTTCCAGCTGTCGTTCACGGCCGTGGCCGCCATAATGTTCTGGGGCGTTCCGCTGAGCCGCCTCGCACGCGGACGCAATTTCGCGATCAGGGCTTTGTGGGACATCTTCGCAGTCGGTGCGGTGGCTACCGCCGCAACCGCACCGATCGTATCGCACACGTTCGGCTCCATACCGGTGGCCGGACTGATACTCAACCCGCTGATAATCCTCTGCGCCAACATTACGGTCATGGCCGCCATACTCTGGATCGTACTGCCGCTGCCGTGGCTCGCACCGGTATGCGGCACGCTGCTCCGCTTCGCCGTCGGACTGCAGAACGGGGCCGTCGCCGAGGTCGCATCGTGGCGATGGTCGGCCATCGAGTGGAGCATGCCCTCGTGGGCCGTGGCACTCGCATATGCTCTGATGGCGGCATTTACGCTCGCGGCATGGTGCATCGAACCCGAAAAAAAGGTAACTTTGCCGCGATGACCACACGCGAAGAATACGAACTGCTCTGCAGCGACGGGGTGCGCCGCGAAATCGACCGCCGCATCGAGTGCGACCCTCTGGAGATCGCCCTCGACAAACACCTGCCGCATGCCGCCCTGGTAGCCACGCAGGTGAAGTACCTGCAGCGCGCACGCCGCAAGCTGCCCGAATGGTATCGGGCGCGGTGCATAGTGCCGGCGCTGGCCTACGAACAGTCGTCGAGCTGCGACTGCGCCGCCCACAAGAGCCTCGACGGCGAAACGGCTCTCGACCTGACATGCGGTCTGGGTGTGGACTCCTACCATCTGTCGAAACGCTTCGCACGCGTCACGGCCGTCGAACGCGACCCCGTGCTGGCCGACGTGGCCCGCGAGAACTTCCGGCGTCTCGGTGCCGGCAACATCGAGGTGGTATGCGCATCGGACGAAGAGTTCGTCGCCCGCACCACGGAGCACTACGACTGGTGCTATGCCGACCCCGACCGTCGCGGCCCGCACGGCGAGAAGCTGGTGCGGCTGGAGGAGTGTTCGCCCGACATCGTGGCCCTCATGCCGGCACTGCGCGAACGCGCCGAAAGGATCTGCATCAAGGCGTCGCCGCTCTTCGACATCGACGAGGCGTTCCGTCTCTTCGGACGCTGCCGCGTCGAGGCCGTATCGCTCGGCGACGAGTGCAAGGAGGTGCTCATATACATCGACGGCGGGGAGCCGGCAGTCACGGCCACGGCCCTGGGACGCGGCTCATACACCGTACGGCGCGACGCGTCGCCCGAGCCCTCGACACCGGAACTCTTCCGCCGCGACGACTACCGGCTGCTGCTGATCCCCGACGTCGCCCTGCAGAAGACGAGGCTCGCCCGCCGATATCTCGACGGCCGCGCCGACATCTGGAGCGACAACGGCTGCGGCTTCGCCGTCGAAAAGGCCGAGACGCCCCTCTGCCGGCAGTACGAAATACTCTCGACGGAACACTATGACCCCCGCCGCCTGCGGCGCGAACTGAAGGGCCGCCGCATCGAGATCGTCAAACGCGACTTCCCGATGCCCACGCAACGCCTCACCGCCGCCCTCGGCGTGCGCGAAGGAGGCGACGAAAGGGTGGTCTTCACCTCGGTGAAGGGCGAATTTTTGGTTATCCGGTTAAAATAAACTACCTTTGGTAGTCGATTTGCGTTGGTTGGGAAGTCATGGCACTCAAAAAAATAGCTGAATTCTTCACCGATACCGTATTCCACAAGGAGTTCGGTTCGTCGCGCACGGCCTGGCTCGCCCGACAGTACCGCCTGCTCTTCTATACGGCCCGCGGCCTGCAGGAGCACGGAACTGTAGTGCGGTGCGCAGCCCTCACCTTCTACACGCTCGTGTCGATCGTTCCGATACTGGCCGTCGTGTTCGCCATAATGAAGGGGTTCGGCTTCATCGACCGCCTCATCGAAAACCTCTACGCAATATTCCCACAGAACCCCGAAATCGTCGACTACATAGTCACCTTCGCCGACAAGGCGCTGTCGAATACCCGCGGAGGCGTGGTGGCGGCCGTCGGCGTGGTGATGCTGTTCTGGGCCGTGATCAGGGTCTTCGGCTCCATCGAAAACGCTTTCAACAACATCTGGGAGGTAACCTCCTCGCGCAGCCTTACCCGGCGATACTCCGACTACATAGCCGTGGTGGTGGTCGCTCCCGTACTGTGGGTGGTGGCCAACGGCGTGGGTTCGTATGCACAGGAGCTGCTCGGACTCGAAGAGACCCCTCTCGTTACAGCCACCTCGCATGTCGTCTCGCTGGCCGTAATGTGGGTGATGTTCGCTTTCCTCTACTTCGTCATCCCGAACACCTCGGTACGCCCCGGAAGCGCCATAACCGCCGGAATAATCGCCGGAACGGCTTTCATGCTCTTCCAGTGGGGATATGTCTGGCTGCAGAAGTTCATGACATCGTACAACGCCATCTACGGCAGCTTCGCGGCCCTGCCGCTCTTCCTGATATGGGTGCAGGTGTCGTGGGAGATACTCCTCTTCGGCGGCGAACTGTCGTTCGCATACCAGAACATCGACAAGTTCGACGAAGAGCGCGAATCGCTGCACATAAGCTACGACAGCCGCCGCAAGGTGATGCTCGCAGCGATGCTCGCCGTCTCGCACAACTTCGCCCGTGGAGGCGGCGCAATGTCGCTCTCGCAGGTGAAGCAGACCCTCAACCTCCCCACGCGAATAGTCAACTCGGTACTGTACGAACTCGTCGACGCCGGACTGCTCATCGAGCTCCCCGCCGAAGGCAAGGGCTACGAAGCCCGCTTCGTGCCGGCCGGCGAGAGTTCGTCGTTCACGGCCTGCAGCATACTCGAATCGGTCGAGAACAGCGGCAAGCCCTGCATCGACATGGCCTCGAGCCGCGAACTGCGTACGGCCGACCGCATAATCGAACGTATAAAGCAACAGGCCCGCAGATCCGACGCCGACATGACGCTCTCGCAGCTGGACGAAACGAAAGGAGGTGAAGATGATCGGTAGCGCGGTAATAATAGGCAGCGGCAACGTGGCCGAAGCCTTCGCACGTGCGCTGCCCGCCTGCGGCATAGAGGTGCGGCAGATATTCGCCCGCAACGAACGGCGCGGACGAGAAGTGGCCGCCATAGCCGGATGCGGATGGGAGTGCGACCCCGCACGACTGGCCGCCGCCGACCTTTACGTCACCGCCGTGAGCGACACGGCCATAGGCGACGCCCTCGGCAGGATAGTTCCGCCGGCCGACGCCGTGGTGGTACACACGGCCGGCGCACAGCCCGTGGAGGCGATACCGGCACGCATCGCACGCCGCGGCGTGCTCTATCCGCTGCAGACATTCACCGCGGGCCGCAAGGTCGACTTCGCCGCCATACCCTTCTTCATCGAGGCGTCGGATGCCGGAACGCTCGAGGCGATACGCTCCGTGGCGTCGCGTCTCAGCCGCCACGTCTTCGACTCGACGGCCGAAAGCCGCGCCGAAGTGCATCTGGCCGGTGTCTTCGCCTGCAACTTCGTGAATGCCCTCTACGGCATCGGGCAGCAGATGATGGCCCGCGCCGGAGCCCCGTTCGAGGCTCTCGTGCCGCTGATCGAGGAGACGGCCCGCAAAGCCGCCGACAGCGGCGACCCCGCAGCCGTGCAGACAGGCCCCGCACGCCGTCACGACACCTCGACGATGGAGCGCCACATGGCACTGCTCGACGGCAACACGAGACTGAAAAAAATATATGAATTGATGAGTCAGGAGATATGGGAGAAAACTTCAAGGAGAAACTAGCTCGCGTCGAGGCCTTCGTCTTCGACGTCGACGGCGTGATGACCGACGGCGGAATCATGCCCCTGCCCGACGGCGACTTCATACGCCGCTACTACGCCAAGGACGGATACGCCCTTTCGTACGCCATAAAGCACGGATACAAGGTCTGCGTCATAACCGGCGGTTTCGGGGCCACGCTGCTCTCGCGCATGAAGCGTCTGGGCGTGGAGTACCTCTACCACAACTGCATGGACAAGATCGCCGCCATCGACGACTTCTGCCGCCGCGCGGGCGTCAACATCGAAAACACGATATACATGGGCGACGACATCCCCGATCTGGAGTGCATGCGCAAGGTGGGGATACCGGTATGTCCGGCCGACGCCTGCCCCGAAGTGGCCGAAGCGGCATGCTACGTGTCGCAGTTCAGCGGCGGCTACGGCTGCGTGCGCGACATCGTCGAGCAGGTGCTGCGCGCCCACGGAACATGGGCCCTCGACTCGAAGGGAACGATCAGCGACGACAGCGTCGCCTCGAGATAACAAAACATACACGAACTTTTTTCAACACAGAGCAACATGTCAGAGAAAAAACTGCGTTTCGAAACGCTGCAGATACACGGCGGATACCGTGTCGACGATACGGGTTCGCGCGGCGAGGCAATCTACCCTACGGCCGCATACCACTTCAAGACTTGCGACTATGCCGCACGTCTGTTCGAACTCAAGGAGTTCGGCAATATCTACACACGCCTGCAGAACCCCACGACCTCGTCGTACGAGGAGCGCATCGCCGCCCTCGAAGGGGGTGTCGGCGCACTGGCCGTGGCTTCGGGCATGTCGGCACAGCTCATAGCCATCACCTCGCTGGCCGACAGCGGCGACAACATCGTCGCCTCGCCGTACCTCTACGGCGGAACGTTCAACCAGTTCAAGATCACCTTCCGCAAGCTGGGAATAGAGTGCCGCCTCGGCCATGACGACAGCGTCGCCGAACTCGAACGCCTCATCGACGACCGTACGAAGGCCATCTACGTCGAGTCGATGAGCAACCCCGGATGCAGCGTGCCCGACCTCGAGGGTCTCGCCGCTCTGGCACGCCGCCATGACGTGCCTCTGGTGGTGGACAACACCTTCGGTGCCGGCGGATATCTCTGCCGCCCGATCGAGTGGGGCGCAAACATCGTCGTGGAGTCGGCCACCAAGTGGATCAACGGCCACGGCACGGCAATGGGAGGCGTAATCGTCGACGCCGGAAACTACAACTGGAACAACGGCAAGTTCCCCGCAATCAGCGGCCCCTCGGAGGGTTACCACGGGCTGAACTTCTACGAGACCTTCGGAAACATGGCCTACATCGTCAAGTGCCGCGTCGACGGACTGCGCGACCTCGGCTGCTCGCCTTCGGCCTTCGACTCGTTCCTGATGAAGATCGGTCTGGAGACCCTCTCGATGCGTGTAAAACACGAGGTCGAGTCGACCAAACGTCTGGCCGAATACTTCCGCAACCACCCGCTCGTCGAGCGTGTCAGGTACGTGGGCTTCGAGGATGACCCCTCGCATGCCAATGCAGCCAAGTATTTCCGTTTCGGAGGCGGTGCGGTGCTCACCGTCGAGCTGAAGGGCTCGCTCGAGTCGACCGTACGTTTCGTCGAGGCGCTCAGGCTGGTGGGCAACATGACCATGATCGGCGACTCGATAACCGTCGTGACGCACCCCGCATCGACCACCCACAAACAACTCAGCGACGAAGACAAGCGCGCTACGGGCATAACCCCGACGCTGCTGCGCATATCGGCCGGACTCGAGAACGTCGAAGACATAATCGACGACTTCGAACAGGCCTTCGCCGTGGCTTTCGCCAGGTAACGACATGATAAGGTACGAACATTTCGACCGCCCGCTGGAACTCGAAGGCGGCGGCGTGCTGTCCGAAGTGACGGTGGCATACTCGACATACGGAGAGCTGTCGCCCGCCCGCGACAACGTCATCTGGGTGTGCCACGCCCTTACGGCCAACTCCGAAGTGGCCGAATGGTGGGAGCATACTGTCGAGGCGGGCAAGTTCCTCGACCCGTCGAAGTATTTCGTCGTCTGCGCCAACTTCCTCGGCTCGCACTACGGCACGACAGGACCGCTCAGCATCAATCCCGCTACCGGCGAAAAGTGGTACGGAGACTTCCCGCAGATCACCGTGCGCGACATGGTGAAGTGCCACCGGATGCTGGCCGAAAGGCTCGGCATCGACCACGTCGAACTGCTCATCGGCAGTTCGATAGGCGGTTTCCAGTGTCTGGAGTGGGCCGTCGAGTGTCCCGACTTCGCGCGACGGGCGGCCTTCATCGCCACGGCCGTACGGTCGACACCGTGGATAACCGCCTTCAACGAGTCGCAGCGCTGGGCCATCGAGATCGACCCCACATTCGGGCAACGTAACGACGAGGCCGGCATCGACGGCATGGCCGTGGCCCGCAGCATAGCCCTGATGAGCTATCGCGGAGGCCTGGCCTACGACCGTACGCAGCAGGACCCCGACCACGAGAAGCTCTCGGGCTTCCGCGTATGCTCCTACCAGCGGCATCAGGGCGAAAAGCTCCGCCGCCGGTTCAACGCCTACTCCTACTACCGCATCTCGCAGGCGGTCGATTCGCACGACCTGGCCCGCGGCCGCGGCGGCGACGTCGAGAAGGTGCTGGCCGGAATCAGGGCCGACTGTCTGGTGGTGGCCATAACCTCGGACATACTCTTCCCGCCCGCCGGGCACGACGTGCTGGTACGTGCGCTGCCCAGGGTCGAATACCACCTCATAGATTCGGATTTCGGCCACGACGGCTTTCTGGTCGAACACGAACAGCTCAACGACATCATCCAGCGATTCATGAACAAACCACTATGAAACGAACTCTCAACATCGGACTCTTCGGCTTCGGAACGGTCGGTCGCGGCCTCTACGACGTACTTGAGGAGACGCAGCTCAAGGAGGCGCGGATAAAACGCATCTGCGTACGCAACATCAACAAGCAGCGCGGCGTCGAAGCCGACTTCACGGACAATCCCGACGACATCTTCAACGACCCCGAGATAAACCTCATAGTCGAACTCATAGACGATGCCGAAGCGTCGTACACCATCGTCAAACGAGCACTCGAACGGGGCCTGCCCGTGGTCACCGGCAACAAGAAGATGCTCGCATACCACCTCGAGGAGCTCGTCGAGATACAGCGCCGCACCTCGGCCCCGCTGCTCTACGACGCCTCGGCCTGCGGCAGCATACCCGTAATCCGCAACCTCGAGGAGTATTACGACAACGACCTGCTCATATCGGTCAAGGGTATCCTCAACGGCTCGTCGAACTTCATTCTCTCGAAGATATTCAACGAGAACATGTCCTACCCCGATGCCCTGCGTCTGGCTCAGGAGCTCGGCTTCGCCGAGTCGGACCCCTCGCTCGACATCGACGGCTTCGACTCGCTCTTCAAGCTGATAATCATCACGCTCCACGCCTTCGGACGCTACGTCTCGCCCGAACGAATATTCGTCTACGGAATATCGACCATGAACGACGACGACATACGGTTCGCCACGGAGAAGGAGCGCCGCATAAAGCTCGTCGCCCATGTCGAGAAACTCGAAAGCGGAAACATCATGATGAGCGTCATCCCGCAGCTCATCTCGCGCGACAAGTACATCTACAGCGTCGAGGACGAGTTCAACGGCGTGGTAATCAAGGGCAAGTTCTACTACAAGCAGTTCATGTTCGGACGCGGCGCCGGCGGATACCCCACCGGTTCGGCCGTACTGAGCGATATCATGGCCTGCTTCTACAACTACCGCTACGAGTACAAGAAACTCAATGCCGAGGTGGTTCCCGAATATACCGACGACTACACGTTCCGCATCTATCTGCGTTATTCGTCGGACGGGGACCTCGCCCTCTTCAACTTCCTGCGCATACGCGAGAAGTACGAGAGCGAAACCTCGAAATACATCGTCGGCGACGTGCGTCTCGCCGACCTCTGCCGCGTCAAGGAGCAGTTGCGCGGACGCAACCTCTTCCTGGCGGCATATCCCGAGGATTGATGCCGGCAACGACGGCATGACGTGCGGCGGGGCCCTCTTTTCGACAGGGAGCCCCGCCGTTTTACAGGCAGCGCATGCCTCCGCACGCGGCGAAGCGACGTGTCCGCCCGCCGGAGTCCGCCGCCACGGCTACTCGGCCGTGATGTAGCGCGCACGCAGCTCGGGATAGATGTCCGGAATGGTTAGCATGATGCCCGTCTCCTCGACATCGCCGAAGTCGGGGTTGGCCACCGTGTCGAAGACGCGCATGGTGGGCGACAGCCGCATGTAGGAGTTTATCATGGGCGGTATGCGCGCATCCTGACGCCGCACGGCACTCACCAGTATGCGGTAGTTCTCCTGGTAGGTCGCTCCCGAGAAGAGCCTCTCGAAATCGCGGTCGTCACCGGCCGCAGGCAGCGGACGACGGGCCGTGACCAGATGCTCGCGGTCGGGAAAGAACCTCCGGAGAAAATATGACAACAACTCGCGCGTGGCCCGCTTGCAGCCGGCATAGAAGGTAACCTTGCCGAAGAGGTAGCGCACCTGAGGATTGAGCCGCACGACGGCCCCCAGACCGTCCCACAGATTGTCGAGGGCATAAAGGCCCCGCGGATCGTTGCGCGACTGGAAGCGAGGCTGCACGAACGAACGTCCGAGTTCGATGGTGCGGGGCAGGAAGTTGCGGCGGAAACGCTCGCTGAAACGGAAATAGTGTTCGGTCGATAGGTGTTGCGGACGCTCGCCGCGGCATATTATGTAGCGATAGCCGCCCACGATCTCGCGTGCGTCGGGGTCCCACACCACGAGCTGGCGGTAGCCGTCGGCGGCGCGGTCGTCGTCGTCGATGTCGACGCTGCGTCCCGTACCTCCGCCCGCGGCACGGAAAGCCTCCTCGCGCAGGCGTCCCACCTCGCGCATCAGCCACGGACATTCGGCCGCCGTAAAGGTATATATCCCGTTGCCGCCGCGACGCGTGGTGCGCAGCAGGCGTTCGGGCGAAAGCTCGGCCTCGAGCAGTTCGCGGGCTACGGGTTCGATTATTCTCTCCATGGGCATACTCTCCTATTCCGGAATAGTCGGGCGCAGGGCATAGACGCGGGCGCGGATCATGTCGCAGGCTGCAGCCGCGGAGCCGCAGGCGCGCAGTTCGTCGGCATCGACGGGACGCCCCACGGCCAGACGTACGGTGGTGCCGCACTGACGGAACATCTCGTCCACCAGCAGCAGCGACTCCAGTCTCGTGTTCAGGCCCAGCGCCCGGCGCAGCGCCGCCACACGGTAGAAGCGGTCCGACAGCGCCCCGTCGACATGCACCGGCACGATGCTGCGCCGCGACTCCAGCGCGCGCCGCACGAAGGCCGGACGCCACGGCAGGTCGCTCACCGCTCCCCTTATGCGGCGCGAACACAACCCCGCCGGAAAGGTCAGCACGGGCAGATCGCCCCGCATCACCTCGTCGAAGCGGCGTGCGGCGTCGGACGCGATGCCTCCTCCGCCGCCCAACGGCAGCCAGAGTTCCGACAGCGGCCCGACCTGCGAAAGCATGCGGTTGACTATCACGCGCACGTCGCCGAAGGTCCCGGCCAGCACCTCGGCCACGGCCATGCCGTCGACCCCGCCGAACGGATGGTTCGACGCAAAGAGATAACGCCCGTCGGGACGTATGCCCCCTTCGAACCATACGCACCGCTCGATGCACATGTCGTCGAGCACGGCCCGCAGGAACTGCGGCGGCCGCAGATGGCCGTAACGCCTCAGCAGGCCGTTGATACGCTCCTCGTGCAGCAGCCGCCTGAGAGCCTCCACGACAAAACGCGGCAGCCGCGCCGCAAGCGCGGGGCGGTATTGCAACAAAAGTCGGGCTACGTCCATCTCCATTTGCGTCGGGTGAAAATCCGGGGTAAAAATATTCGTGTTTCGTCTTGCAACTTTACTGCTAAAATCCGTAACTTTACCCCCAAATACGCTTTTTGCCACGAATATGTCCGTATATCATACTCCGGTACTGTTGGAAGAGTCCGTCGGCCTGCTTGACGTGCAGCCCGAAGGCACCTACGTCGACCTTACGTTCGGCGGAGGAGGCCATTCGCGCCGCATCCTCTCGCTGCTCTCGGAGGGTGGTTCGCTCTACGGTTTCGACCAGGATGCCGACACCCGCGCCAACGTCCCGGACGACAGCCGCTTCCACTATGTCGAGAGCAACTTCCGCTTCATGCGCGGAGCCCTGCGGCTGCGCGGCGTAACCCGGGTGGACGGCGTGCTGGCCGACCTCGGAGTATCGTCGCACCACTTCGACGACACGGCCCGCGGCTTCTCGTTCCGCGGCGACGCCCCGCTCGACATGCGGATGAACCGACGCGGCGGAATGACCGCCGCCGACGTGGTGAACGGATACGACTGCGACAGGCTTGCACGGATATTGAGCATGTACGGCGAACTCGAGACCACATGGAAGATCGCCGCCTGCATCGACCGCGCCCGAAAGGCACAGGCCATAACCACGACGGCCTCGCTGGTGGCCGCCGTCGCACCATGCACCCCCGCAAAGGAGGAGGCGAAATTCCTGACAAAGCTCTTCCAGGCCCTGCGAATCGAGGTCAACGGCGAGATGGAGGCACTGAAGATGGCCCTCGAACAGAGCCTCAGGGTGCTGAAACCCGGAGGACGGCTGGTGGTCATATCGTACCACTCGCTCGAAGACCGGCTGGTCAAGAACTTCATGCGCAGCGGCAACTTCGAGGGCCGCATCGAGAAGGATTTTTACGGACGTGCCTCGACGCCGTTCGAGACGATCACGCGCAAGGCCGTGGTCCCCGACGCCGAAGAGGTGGCACGCAACCCGCGTTCGCGCTCGGCCAAGCTGCGCGCGGCACGCAAGATTTGAAAACACGACGATGTACGAAGATACAGATTTCAACCCCGACCGCGAACGCGAAGAGCAGGAGGCCGCCCAACGCGAAGAACTCGCCCGTACCATACGGCGCGAGGTGCTGCGCGTGAACCGAGGCGAAGCCGACGACGACATCCGCGCCGACCGGGAGCAGGAGGAGGCCGAACGCCTCGCCCGCGAAGCCGAAGAGGCCAAACACCGCCGGCGCCGTGCAAGCGCCTGGTGGCAGCTCTTCTCGGGAACGATCCTCGTGCGCGACAGCGTCAGGGAGTACTACCGCTATCTGGCATATATCATGTTCATGTTCTTCCTGAGCATCGTCATGCTCTTCTGGTCGCTGCGGCTCGACATACGCTATGCCCGCCTCGACAGCGAGGTGCAGCTGCTCCACGAACGGTCCATACGCCTGCAGGAGCAGTGTTACCGCCGCTCGTCGCACTCGGCCGTGGTGGACCGTCTCAGGGAGCGCGGCATAGAGCTCTACGACCCGCTGACCCCAAACGAAGTAATCGAATAGTACCATGGCACGCGAACCTCGAAAGATCAAGGACGACATACTCTTCAGGGTCAGGGCGCTCTACCTGCTGTTCATCGTGGCGGGTCTGATCATCCTCGTGCGGCTGCTGTGCGTGCAGTTCCTCAGCCGCGACGTGAAGGTCAACGCCCGCAAACTCGACTCCAAGATCTTCGCCGAGAAGGTCATACACGCCCATCGCGGCACCATACTCTCGCGTACGGGCGATCCGCTCGCCATATCGATATTCCGCTATACGGTCATGTTCGACTTCGGGTGCGAAGGCTTCGACAACGACCAGACTTTCCGCGAACAGAGCGACTCGCTCTCCAAGCTGCTCGCCCGCTTCTTCAAGGACCGCACGGCCCGCGAATACTACGACAGGATGATCTCCGAACGCTCGAAGCGATTCAAGGTGCGCTACATCAAGGATACGGTCGTCCCGCGCTCCGAAGGATTCATCGCGCGGCTGTTCGACCGCATGCACGGCGAGGAGTTCAAGACCGTCAAGCTCTACGACACCATACGCGACCATACGCCCGTAAGGCTCTTCCGCGACGTGGACTACAACGAGTGGCAGACGCTCAAGACATATCCGCTGCTCAACTGGAACATGGGCGTGGTCTACGACCTCGACAAGCACGACAACCGTGTCTTTCCGCGCAACGACCTCGCGCGCGTGACCATCGGCCGCAGCAGCGAGACGGCCGGCGAATACGGTCTCGAGCATGTCTTCCGCGAAGAGCTCAGCGGCAAGGACGGACTCGAACTGCGGCAACGCATAGCCCCGGGATTCTGGGGTCGCGTCGACAGCAAGATAAACGTCGATGCCGAAGACGGCATGGACCTCTGCACCACCATCGACATCGACATACAGGAGGTTGCCGACAAGGCCCTGCGCGAACAGCTCCGGCGAAACGGCGCAAAGTGGGGCACCACCATAGTCATGGAGGCCGAAACGGGCGACATACTGGCCATGGTCAACCTCAGCCGCAACTCCAGGGGCGACTATGTCGAGAACTACAACCATGCGCTGATGTCGCGTACCGAACCCGGTTCGACATTCAAGCTCGCCTGCCTGCTGGCTCTGGTCGACGAGGCTGGGCTGCCCCTCTCGACGACCTACGACTCGGGACACGGCAAAACCGTCAAGGTCGGAGCCAACAACAACCCCGTGCGCGACTCGCACGACTGCGGCGGCGAGATCGACATGAAGACGGCCGTGGCACAATCGGCCAACGTCTACTTCGCCAAGGCCATATATCAGACATTCTGGCAGGATGCCGACCGTTTCACCGACTATCTGCGCCACCTGCACCTCGACCGCAAGGCGATGGTGTCGCTGCCCGACATGGGCGAGATCGTACCGCGCTTCCCCTACCGTGGATCGAGCATGTGGTATCCCCACACGACCCTCGTAAAGCTGGGATACGGATACGGCATCGAGGTGACACCCATACAGATGGCCACGCTCTACAACGCCGTGGCAAACGGAGGGCGCATGGTTGCCCCGCGCCTGGTGACCGAACTGCGCAAGGACGACAAGACCGTGCGCGAGTTCCCGGTGGAGGTGCTCGAGGATAAGATCTGCTCGCACCGCTCGCTCGAGAAGGTGCGCGAATGCCTCGAGGAGGTGGCCATAAGCGGTACCGCCAAAGACCAGCTGGGCGAAGGCAAGGTACCGTGCAGCGTGGGCGCCAAGACCGGTACGGCCCAGTACGCCCAGGGGGCGATAAAGTATTCGGACCACTACTACGTGGGGTCGATGGCTGCATACTTTCCGGCCGACAAGCCCCGCTACACGATCTACACCTCGATCCTTACCAACGGGGCCAACTACTACGGAACGAGCCTCGCCGGCCCGGTGAACCGCAAGCTGGTGACGTTCATATACAACCGCGAGAACGACTGGTACGGCCACGTCGAACGTTCGTCCGAGCGGCACCACCCCACGGCCATCAAGGGCGGCGACATAGCCCAGGCCCGCAAGATAGCCGACCGCTTCTCGCCGCACACGTCGTTCGACCGTCGCGCCGGATGGGGAACGGTAAAGGTCGACTCGACCTCGCGCGTGGAGATCACGTCGCTGCCGGACGACATGCTGCGCATGCCCGATGTGGTGGGGATGGGGCTCAAGGATGCTCTCTTCGTGCTCGAGAACCGCGGGCTGAAGGTGTCGTTCACGGGCAAGGGTGCCGTGAGGAGCCAGAGCATACGTGCGGGCGAACCCCTGAGACGGGGCTCGACCGTACACCTGAAACTGAGATGACGATCGACAGGGCACGACACACGAGCGGGCCCGACGACAAAATATTTCGAAACGCTGAAATGAAAAATGTTGAACAACTGACGGAATCGGTCGATGTGCGCCGCACGCTCGGCGACATGCATACGCCCGTACACGCCCTGACCTACGATTCGCGTACGGTGGGCGACGGCGACTGTTTCTTTGCCGTGGTGGGAAGCGTGAGCGACGGCCATGCCTACATAGGGCAGGCCATCGAACGCGGAGCACGCACGGTAGTCTGCCAGACGATCCCCGCACAGACGCACGAAGGTGTCTGCTACGTCGAGGTGGACGACACCAATGCGGCCATGGCGGCCATGGCTGCGGCCTTCTACGGCGACCCGAGCCGCGAACTCAAACTCGTGGGCGTGACCGGCACCAACGGCAAGACGACCACGGCCACGCTGCTGTGCGACCTCTTCGAGAGGCTGGGCTACAGGGCCGGGCTC
>CALUNG010000012.1 GCA_944321955.1 uncultured Alistipes sp.
CGTGCCTTTCGATGTGGACTACATCACATGGAAAATCGTGGACAAGAAGGTGGCGAAGCGTACCGCCGTGCAGGAGCAGATTATCCTGCCGCTCCGTGCGCAGAATTACGCCACACTCGTGCCGGGCAAGAAGAGCGAGCGCACGGTATTCACGATGGCGAAGTTCACCATTCCCGACGACAAATGCCTCGTGGTGGAACTCAACGAGAAGAACGGGGGGCGTCACCAGTCTTTCGTGATTGAAAACGAGGACTTGGTACGTGCCAATACCATCAACGAACTTCAAGTGCGCTGACCATGAGAAAGTACATCGCAATAATCATCGTGTCGCTTGCCCTGTTCACGGGGCAGGCGCACGCCCAGCGATGCCTGCCGAAGATGCAGGGCATCGAATTGAGAGCTAACCTTGTGGACGGTATGCGTTTAAGTGGCAACAATGGCGGTTACAGTTTCGGGGCGGCTCTCTCCACCTACACGAAGAACGGTAACAAGTGGGTGTTCGGTGGCGAATACCTCTTGAAGAACAACCCGTACAAGGATACCGCCATACCTGTGGCGCAGTTCACGGCGGAGGGCGGTTATTATTTCAAGATACTCTCCGACGCCCGTAAAATAGTGTTCGTCTATGCGGGGGCTTCGGCTCTCGCCGGATATGAGTCGGTGAATTGGGGCGAGAAAGTGCTGCATGACGGCTCCACGCTCCATGACCGGGACGCCTTCATCTACGGCGGTGCGCTGACGCTCGATGTGGAGTTTTACGTGGCTGACCGTATCGCCCTGCTCGCCAACCTCCGGGAGCGCCTGCTGTGGGGTGGCGACACACGGAAGTTCCATACGCAGTTCGGGGCGGGCGTCAAGATAATCATCAACTGACACGTCGCATGGAACGGACGGACATTGAGAATATGAGGCAGATACCCATTGCGGACTTTCTCGCACGGCTGGGACATGAGCCTGTCCGAAGGAGCGGAAACGAGCTGTGGTATCGTGCGCCATACCGCAGTGAACGCACGCCCTCCTTCCGTGTGAACGTGGCGAAACAGCTCTGGTACGACTTCGGCTTGGGCAAGGGCGGCGACATCTTCACGCTTGTCGGGGAGTTTACCCGAAGCGGGGATTTCATGGCGCAGGCGAGATTCATAGCGGAAACCGCCCGTATGCCGCTTGCCGCAGCAGAAAAGCCGTTGTACCTGCCGGAACCGTCCGAACCTGCCTTTGAGGGAGTGGAAGCCGTCCCGCTGCTCCGCTCTCCGCTGACGGAGTATTTGAAGGAAAGAGGCATCCCTTATGCCGTTGCATCCCGCCACTGCTGCCGCCTGAACTACGGCGTGCGTGGTAAGCGGTACTTTGCCGTCGGCTTTCCGAACGTGTCGGGCGGCTATGAAACCCGAAGCCGCCGTTTCAAGGGTTGCGTACCACCAAAGGACGTGTCGCTGGTCAAGGCGGGGGACATCCCGGCGGACGTGTGCAGCGTGTTCGAGGGCTTTATGGACTTCCTGTCCGCCGTCACGCTCGGTTTGGCAACGGGTGACTGCCTTGTGCTGAACTCCGTCGCCAACGTGGAAAAGGCTTTGAAACATCTGGACGGGTACGAGCGCATCGACTGTTACCTCGACCGAGACGAAGCCGGACGCAGGGCAATGGAAGCCCTGCGGACACGCTACGGAGGAAAGGTGACAGACCGTTCCGGCATCTATCAAGGCTGCAAGGACTTGAACGAGTACCTGCAACAAGTATCAAGAAAACAACAAAAGAACAACAATCTAAAAATCAAAGAATAATGAACATACTGAACAACAAGAACAAGAGAACATCAATCTTCAAGGCGTTGGCACTCTGCCTGTTCGCCGCAGTGTCATTCACATTCGTATCGTGCGACGACGATATGGACATCCAGCAATCCTATCCCTTCACGGTGGAAACCATGCCCGTGCCGAACAAGGTCACAAAGGGGCAGACGGTGGAAATCCGCTGTGAGCTGAAGAAAACGGGCGATTTCGCCAATACCCTCTATACCATCCGGTATTTCCAGTTCGAGGGTGAGGGCACACTGAAAATGGACAACGGCATCACTTTCCTGCCCAATGACCGCTACCTGCTCGAAAACGAGAAGTTCCGGCTGTACTACACGGCGCAAGGTGACGAGGCGCACAACTTCATCGTGGTAGTAGAGGACAATTTCGGCAACTCCTATGAGTTGGAATTTGACTTCAACAACCGAAACGTGAAGGATGACGGGGTTATCACTGTTGTCCCCATCGGGAACTTCAAGCCCTTTACACGATGATGCGTGTATTCATGGCTATCCTCTGTTCGCTTCTGGCGGTCTGTTCCGTGTCCGCACGGAACAGACGCCATGAGGGAACGGACGGGCAGGCGGCTATCTACCGGCTGCCACCATTTGAGAGGGCGGTGCGATGCACGAAGTATTTTGAGGGCTGGCATTCGGAAAAACATCACCCGTATGTAGGATATGGACATCGGTTGCAGCCGGGGGAAAGGTATTCGGCACGCACCATGACGAAGCGGCAGGCGGACGCGCTTCTGCGAAAAGACCTGCGGAAGTTCTGCGCGATGTTCCAGCAGTTCGGGAAGGATTCGCTTCTGCTTGCCACGCTCGCCTACAATGTCGGTCCGTACCGTCTTTTGGGGAGTGGGAAGATACCCAAAAGCACGCTAATCCGAAAGCTGGAGGCGGGTGACAGGAACATCTACCGGGAGTATATCGCTTTCTGTAACTATAAGGGGAAACGCCACGCCATGCTGCTCAAACGAAGGAAGGCTGAGTTTGCGCTGCTGTATGTACCATAAAGAATAAGTGTCTGACGAAAGAAACTCCGATGAAGCCGCCAACTTCATCGGAGTTTCAGTTTTCATACATTCGGGATTGTCCCTTTGCCTGCAACCTCACCGTCCCTGCAATGCTCTATGATACCGGGTGAAAATCCCATGCTGCCGATTGCGATATGCCGGATATAGTCTGTATATTCCTGACCTTGAAAATTCCTGCCCGTAAGGTTCTTGAAAACCATCTTTATGCTTATGCCGTCGTTGCTGTACAAGATGGTTTTTCCGTTCTGTCTGATTGTTTCCATGATTAAAACTTGTTTTTGTGAATACTATCGTAGATTGGTACAAAGGTTTCTTTGCCTACTTTCTTATCCGCCATCATGCTCATGAAAGAAAGTAGGCGGCTTTTGCCGCCCACCCCTCAAAAGCGGGTGTAAAGTCCCGTTACCATCGTGAACATTTCCTCCAGCATATCGCAATATATCCCCTCGTGCGTTTCAATGTCCTTCGTCCTGCTCTCGAATGTCTTTTTGCTGAACGTCTTGCGGTAGAAACGCATATTGTATAGGTCTGCCCCTCCGTCATAGATGATGTCAAGGCGGTTGGCACTGGTCTTGTTCCTCGCAAGGCTCATGCGCAAGCCGTTGCCCATGTCTGTGAAGTCTTTGCTTCCCGTCATGGCGGCAAAGCGTCTGCCGCCAATCTGCTCTAAAATTGTCTTTGCTATCATATCCGTTGTCTTTTAGGTTTATGGTTCGGGCGGTGCGGACACCGCCCCAATGTTCAAAATTCTGTTTTCTCGGTTATGGGTGTGCATTTTTCCAGCCACTCTTTCAGACATTCCATGCTATACTCGCTCGTGATGACTGCCGTATGGCTGTCAATGGCAGTGAAACGGCTGCTTTCATAGCTGTCTATCCACCCCTTTAGGGTATCAACTCCCCACGCTTCGGCATCGTCAAAGATGCCGTCCAATGCCGTAATGGGTTCGCTGAATTTGACTATCAGCGTTTGGTAGCCTGCTTCGTTCATCGCTTCTCCTCCTTCCTTTCCTTTGCCGTTAGCCACTTGTCCCGTGCGGCTCGACATTCGTCTAATGTGGGTTTGACACAAGAGAAAAGTTCCCCGTCCGTGTGGCGGTAGTCGTATTGCACAAGGGTGCGTTTGCGTCTGTCGATACCCGTTTGGAATTTCTCGTAGTTCTCCGTTCCTGCCGATTGGCAGGTGCTTACTCCGTTAATTGTCATTTTGTTGCCATAGTCGTTGTTATTTAGATGATTAGAAATGTACAGACAGCACTCTGTGTTGCATCACCATTTCGGGGTCGCTCGTGTAGCGTTGGTGCAGGTAGAAATGATGAGAGCCGAAGCCGTAAAGGAAGAACTTGTCAAGTTCGTGTTTCTCGGCAAAGTCCTTGACGCTCGCCCTTAATTGCTCCTCACTCTGACAAAGAGTGAGGAGGTTCATAAATTCAAGGAACATCGTGGGGATTTTATCATCCCATAGGAAAACCATGCTTTCAAATCTTACTTCCATAATGTTAGTTGTTAGATGTCGATATTATGCCGCTTTCATCCGCTGGCGGATAAGGTTGGCGTTCTTGTTCACAAGGGCGATGATGCGGTCGTGGTATTCGGAGTTCTCGTTGCATACGCCACGACACTGCACCACCTCAAAAGTTTTTAGTGACACCTCTATCGTTTCAATTCGTTTTCCGTCAATGGTGGCGGATAGGATAAGGGAGTCTTTTCGTTTGTGGTAACCGCCCACACAATGGTGCATCGTCCTTCCTTCCTCTGCCATTTCTTCCACGCTCTCTATGACTTTGACGCAAATAAGGCTGTCGGTAAAGGCAAGTCCGAAGAATATGCCCTTAGCTTTCAGATATTGTTTCTCGTCCTCAATCGCTTTCCTGCGTTGCTGTTCAGTCCGCTCATGTTTCCTTTGCAGGTTGCGCTTTGCCACCAACTTGTCGTGTTCAACTTTGAGGTCGGCAGGGCAAACGTATTTCGGGCTGTTTGTGTCCTTGCCGAAATGACGCAGGAGGTCTATGGTGTCACGCCACATTGAGCCGTCCTCAATAGTATAGCCGTTGCGGATACATATCTTGATTGAAGCCCAATACTCTCCAATATTGAAAGAGTGGTACAGATAGTAGCGCAACATGGGATATTGCCCTGCCTTCAACAGCGTTTCCGCACGGCTGTCCGACAATAATGCCGGTATTAGTTTGGTGGGTACAATGTCGTGGAAATTGCCGTTAAAGCCGTTTCTGCGGAGCGTCGGCAACACCTTATATCTTGGATATATCGGGGAATATGAGATATGGCGGTACGCTTCATTGTCATTGCGGATAGCAAAAGGAGAAGCGAATGAGAACGTGTCGATGTAGCATCCCAATGTGCGTGGAATGGCAACAACAGCCTTACGCCCTTGTTCATTCCACCAATACTGCCCGATTTCAAGGGCATAGGACTTGGCATTAACCCCTTTCTCCATACCCACGACAAGCAAGAACATTCGTAGCACTTGGTATTCTCCGCTTGTGGTAAGGGTTGTGAAATACTGCTTTTGTCTTACCTTGCGCTGATAGGTGAGGCAGACTTTCAAACTTGCTCCACATTCGGGACACGTACAATGCTCGGTCTGCTCCGTCATTACCCAACTATGACCGCAATCCATACAAGTGGTACGACCTTTCGGCAAGCGGTGTGCATAATGCTCCACGCAATTACGGAATGCCCAATTTATCTGTATCGGGGTTATCGGGCGTAGTTTCTTGCTTTGGGCAAGAACTGCTTTTTCAAATTTGTTTCTCGGTTTCATAAGCCAAAATCAAATAATGAGGGTTGAACTTGGGTTTCTGTTTTCGCCTTTGTCGGCTTGGTGCGGTTCTGCAACTTGCGGAGTTCCTCGTCTTGGTATCTGCGGACTGCCTGCTGACGTGCTTCTGCTTTTTCCTCTGCCGTGAGTTCCACAATGTGGTTCACCGCCACTTGGCATTGGATAGGCTTGCCCACCTCAATCTCGTTCTCGTCATAGTAGTGTACTGCTTGTCCGTATATCTCTCCGTCCGTGAAGCCGTTACAACCGCTTTTCTGCACATAGTTCAGAATGTAGGTTACGCAATCGTCAATGTTCTTGGCTGGATTGCGGTAGTTCTTCGCAAAGAGCGTGTCTTCCTCCGCACGTTGTTCCAAATACATCTGTATCGTTCTCTTGAAATGGTCTGTTCCTTTCATATCGCTGTCGTTTTTATGAGTTGTCAAATAGTATGTTTCAAAATCTCCCTCCAATAAATCGGCTCAACCTCGCTCAATAGGAAGTCTATAAAGTCCTTCCGTGCGTCCTTGTTCAGTTCGTGGTAGAGTCCACGGAACACGGACATATTGCCGTTGAGGTATGTTTCCACCATGTACTCGAAGATGTTGCCCACCTCGTAGTATCTGCATTGTTGCTCCACTGTCTTGCTTCTTCTCTTTGCCATGTCGGTAGGGATTAAAGGGTGAATAACCAAAGAATGAAGCCGAAGAACAGGATAACGGAAAGAATAGCCACGATTACCCCTATTGCCACTCGGAACACTCCGTTTATTATCTCTCTGACGATGTACCAAAGGATGCCGGACACCCAAAAGGCGGTGCGCATGATTAGGGTGCATATCGCAAGCCCTATGTATTGCGCCATTTGTCTGAAATTTACCGTTGCTGTCATAGCCGTATCATTTGTTAAGTTCCACGATGCTGTCTATCCTGCCGTATAGGAAACTGCGGAGTGCGGTCTTGTCGGTAGCCTTGTATTCCGCCCAATGTCCATACTGCTTTACAATGTAGGTTCGGAGAATGTCGGAAAAGTCAAACATCCAACCTTGCAAGGGTACTGCGCTCTTGAAATAGGTGTTGCTGTTCACGTTGCGTGTAAGCCAATCCTTTTCCTCTCGGCTCAATTTCTCACCATTGTTCAGTTTGGTGCGAAGTCCGTACACCTTGCTGCCTTGCAGGTTCTCCAAACTTGGTACTTCCCATGCCACGAATTTTGTTGCTATTGCCGTTCTCATATCCGTTTTGTTTTTGATTTTTTGTTTTTTAATGCGGATTCAAGAGCTGAGGGAGTTGAGTTTCAAACTATCTTATCTGCTTCTCGTTTATCCGACATTTTTTTTAATGCGTCTTTCTGTCGCATCGGTCGTTTTCGTTTCGGGTGCTTAAAAAGGTAGGGATTAGGGAATGCAAGGTTTTTCGGAAAAATACTACCCGAAAGGCTGGAGATTTTTCCAGAAAACAGGAGGCTTGACCTTGCTTTCCCGTACAATCCCGGAGTTACCTTTGCACCCAGCACGAAAATGACTGCCTGATGCGGCTCACTGAAAGGCGCGAAAATGGAGGTAAACGGAAGTGGAGGCAGATTAGACAGGAAAACTTCAAAAGAGAAATCCGTGAAAAAGACATCCCCAACAGAAAAGAACATAGCCGGTAGCGTGAAACCGAGCAAACCATCGGCAAGGAAGTATGTTTTTATCTGTTTGGCCAAACGTGTTTGGTCGGATGGATAAAATCATTCTTCCCGGTTTGTCTGCCGTGAGTGACGGCTTGTTCCATTTATGGAATGTGCGGTCATACACGGCTTTCCGCTTCCGGCTCAAAAGGACAACGAAAAAAGAAAAATCGTCAAAACCCCGTAAAAGCACCTCTTTGGCATAAGCACAAAAGAAAGGGGCCTTGTCTCATCAGTCTAAACTATTGTTTAGGCGTGAGGCAAAGCCCTTTTCTCCGCTTATGCGGCAGTCGGCACACGTTCGTTCAAAATCTTTTTGGGCGATGGTGTGCTGACGGATAAAATCGCTTTTACGGAAAAACTTGTGTGAGAAGAAAAAATCAGGAGATTCATTTCTAAATCTCCCGTTTTATTGTTACTTTTGCATACGAAGAGTTCTTTGAAGGTTACGCAACGCACAGAAGAATAATGCAGTAGATAACTAACTAATTCGTAACCTATTACTATTATGAGCGATTACCCAATGCTCATTTCCAATAAATTACACTCTTTTCGTAACTTCTACGCGCAAAATTATAAATTTATTGTCAAATAGCCGCATCAGAACGGAAGTCCTATTCCGGCACCGACGTAAAGCGATCCCTGGCTCGGCTTGTAGATCGATATCGTGAAGGCCGAAGTGGCTGCTGCCGGTTGGCGGAAGAGGTTGAAGTCGAATGTCAGGTCGCCGCCGTAGGAGAAGAGGTGACGGCGCAGCGTGCGCATCGATCCGGTGAGCGTGTTTATCTGCGAATAATTGAATGTGGCGTAGTCGAAGCCCAGATTCACCCTGATACGCTTGAAGTAGATGATCGAGGCGATGCCGCCGTCGGGATACCACACCGGCAGCTGGTAGTTGACCGATGTTGCCATGTAGTTTCTGTTGCTTATGTCGGTAGTCGAGAAGCCTCGCGGCAGCAGGCTCGCCGAGGTATACGAAAGCGTCGACAGCGTATTGTCTCGCTTGAAGCCGCCGATCGAGGTCTGGTATGCCGCGGCCAGCGTTATCGAGTGGTGGGCGGCAAAGCCCGGCAGATAGAACTTGCCGTAGGCTACGATCAGGTCGCTGAACTTGTTGTCGTCGGGGTTTATGGCGTAGAGCAGGTTGAGGACAATGCCTGTACGGGGGGCGAAGTCGCGGTGTGCGAGCTGTACCATGTCCTGATATCCCAGGCCGAACTGCAGCGTGTGGAGTCCCTTCCTGTATCCGATGCGGCGTATGTTCGATACGCTGCCGTCGCCGTACGACAGGTTCTTGACCTTGGCCACATAGCCGTTGGAGTAGTTCCACGAGGCCGAAACGCTCATGTAGCGGGTGTGGTAGCCGCTCTGGAACATCAGCGGCAGCGATGCGCTGGTCGTTACCGAGTAGTATTTCTTGAGATTCGGGGTGTCGGGCAGAACGTAACCACCCTCACCGTCGTTGAGCGACGGGTCCCATTGTGCCACCGTGTAGACCTTCTGCGTGCCGCCGTACGAAGCCTTGAGACCGAGATTGACGCCGAGACCGTAATATCGCCATTCGCCCTGTATGAACGACCCTTCGGTACGGTTCCATCCGTACGTGGCGAACATCTCGGAGTTCGAAAGCAGGTTCTGCGACATGACCGTGGCTCCGATATTGAAGTTGATCTGTCCCTCCTCCATGATCTCGAAGGGATTGTACGAAGCCGGTGCCCACGAGTGTATCTTGAACATGTGGCCGACCTTGGAGTAGCGTCTCGACCTGTGGCGTGCGTATGAGTCTATCGAGTCGGCGGCCGTGTACTCCACCGTGTCGAGATTTATCACGTCCCACTTCACGCGTGGAGGGTTGACCAGATTGACCGGCAGGCGCGACGGCACGACACGTTTCATCACCTTGTCGGTCGGCTGCGTGGCCAGATGGTATCCGTGCTTGTCGTAGGTGGTCATGACGATGCCGGTCGCAGAGACCGGCGCCGGCGAGAACGATCCGTATGCCGACTCCGAGAGGCAATACTCTTCGCCCGTGGCAAGATCGTAGCAGTGCACTTCGTCCTTGCCCGAGGCGATCGAACCGAAGTAGAGCCTGCCGTCGGCCGCGCGCAGGTCCGACAGGGTGATGTAGGCCCCGTCGGTGAGTTGCGACACCGGCCCTGCGGCGTCGCCGTCACCGTTCACGCGGCCGAGCCACATGCCGCTGTTGTCCGTGGCGATGAAGTAGAGCCGGCGTGTGAGGTTGTCGTATGCCAGACCGTGTATCTCGGTGAACTGCCTTATTGTCGTACGTCGTCCTTCGTTGCGGCCGTCGCCCTCGACGATCGAATACGTCCCGTCGGGATCATACTCGACCCATGCCAGACGTGCCGAGTCGATGACTGTCGGATAGAGCGCCTGACGGCGTTTGCGGATGCTGCGCGGGCGCCCCTTGTCGAGGTCGACATAGCAGAGCGTCGAATTGACCCTCTCGGCGAAGAGCGTGCTGCGACGGTATTCGGTCCACCATACGCGCCGGCCGTCGGTCGTGGGGCGTGTAGATATGTTGCCGGTATAGCAGATGCGTTTCTCGATCCCGCTCGCGGCATAGGTCGTTACAAGCCGCGTCGGACGGTCGAGGTCGGTCTTCAGCGACAGGACCTTGCCGTCGCCGAGCCATACGGGGTGGGCGTAAGTCGTGTAGCTTTTGCCCTGTTTGACGGGTACGCGCGTGGAGCTGTCGTCGACCTTCGGAAGCGAATCCCAGTATCTCTCCAGATCGTTGAATGTCTCGCGCGTGAGCTTTATGACCGACGTGTCGTAGAATTTCTTGAGCGAGATGGCCGTGGTGGCGAACATGTATGGGTTGCGGACGCTGTAATATGCCACCTGATCCCAGATGTTGCGGTTGTATTTGGTGTAGGTATAGGAGGCTATCTGGTAGCCTATGTGGTAGTGGTCGGGAACGTTGTCGCGGTACGATCCGCAGAACCATTTGTCGGTATTGCGTCCCAGCGAGGCGATGTTGCCCAGCGCGCGGTAGTCGATTGTAAAGCTCGGCTGCAGCCCGCGCCCGAACGATGACATCTCGGTCTCGGACATCACGGCGTCGCCCTCGATGAGCCACAACGGCAGAAAGAGAAGACCGACGGTCGAACTCTGCTGCCCGAGCACGTAACTCAATACGCGGACTACACCGCGGTTGAGGTTGTTGTACTGTACGGCGTGGCGGTATTCGTGGGCGACGAGCTGTTTGGCCCACGGCATCGAGTAGCCGTCTATCGCCGGCGAGGTGAGGAAATCGACACGTTTGGGAAGCCACATGACCATGCCGTTCGAACTGAAGTTTTCGGGGTGCAGTATGAACGGAATGTTCATGGCCGGATGGCGGTATCCGTACCCGATGTACGGCTGCACCTTCTCGATGTAGAAGAGCGTGCGGCGGGCCGTACCCTCGACCGTTGTGGGGTATATCACGTCGACCGAACTTTTGGTCATCTTGCGCCAGTGCAGCGATGCGGGGTCGGGACCCCACGAATAGAACTGGGCCGAGACCGTCCATGTGCAGAACAGCGCCGACAACGTCAGAAGTATGTATTTCAGCTGCTTCAACTCTCAGCTTCCGGCTTTTTTACAGCGATAGCCGCTGCCGGTCAGAATTTCGACTATGCGGTCGCGGTGATCGCCCTGCACGATGATCTCGCCATCCTTGACCGAGCCTCCGACACCGCATTTTTTCTTCACGAGACGTCCCAGCTCCTCGAGGTCGGCCCTGCTGCCGACGAACCCCCGTACGAGCGTCACGACCTTGCCGGCGCGCTGTTTGGAGTCGCGCCATACGCGCAGATCCTGCTGTTGAGGGGGCAGGGTGGCGGGCTCGCTCTCTTCGCCCGTGTCGTATTTGTAGTCGGGGTTGGTCGAGTAGACCATTCCCAGACGTGATTTCCAGTCGTTGGCCATAAATATGCTTGTTTCGCGGAAAATAACGTTTGATTGTGCCTCTCTATTTTGCGCAAAGATACGAAAAATAGTATCTTTGTACTATATGAAAAACCTGTTATCTTCCAAAGCCGTCGTTCTGCCGGACAAGGAGCATGCGGCCGACACCAACGAGTCGCTGCCGCAACCGTTGCCCTATCACGGTACCAAGCGTCTGGTGAACGTCTATGTCGAGGGTTACGAGGATGTGGCCTTCTGGCGCGGGATATTCGACCATTTCCACAATCCCTATCTGCGGTTCGAGATATCGGTTCCAACGCGCAAGGACCTGCCCAAAGGCAAGAAGGTGCTGATGTCGATGATCGAGTCGTCGTCGGTGGAGCGCATATTGTGCGTCGATTCGGACTTCGACTATCTCTTCGGAGACCGTACCGAGCAGTCGCGCGAGGTGAACGGCGCACGCTTCATGTTCCATACCTATGCATACGCTACCGAGAACTTCCTGTGCTATGCCCCGTCGCTGCACAACGTCTGCGTGAAGGCCACCAAGAACGATACCCGCATATTCGATTTCCCGGCCTTCATGGAGGCCTACTCCAAAATCGTCTATCCGGTATTCCTGTGGTACGCCTATTCGGCGCAGCTGCAGTCCGAGAACATATTTACGCTCAACGAATTCAAGGCCACGGTGCGTCTGGGCTATCTCGACATCAAGGAGAACGGACGTCCGACGCTCGACTGGCTGCGCGGGCATGTCGAGTCGCGACTGAACCTGCTGCGCCGCAAACATCCGAAGATGCAGGCCGAGGTCGACGATTTCGGCGAGTATCTGCTCGCCACGAAAGGCGTTGTGCCCGAGCAGACATATTTGTTCATGCACGGCCATACGCTTATGGACAACGTCGTGCTGATCATTCTCAACGACGTATGCGACAAGCTGCGTCAGCTGTCGCTTGCGCGCATACACGCGTCGTCGAAGGAGGGTATAGCCCTGCGCGACGAGATAAGCAACTACAACAACTCGCTGCGTTCGATACGCGACGTGCTTCTCGATAACGAGAACTATACCGCCTGTCCGCTTTACAAGCGTCTGAGCGTCGACATCGAACACTACATCGATCATGCCATTTCGGTCATGCGCGACCGCGGCGAGATTACCTCGGAACTTTGAAACGGTGGTGACCAAATCCGAAATACTGGACCAGTTCCGGCATCTTGCCACACCGCCGGATCCTCGTTTCACCGATCTTGTGGAGCGCTGTGACGAGCCGGAGCTGTGCAACCGTCGCAACTTCACGGGCCATCTGACCGCCAGCGGCGTCATCGTGCGCCTTCCGCAACGTGAAGTGCTGCTGCTCCGCCACCGTGCTCTGGGCAAGTGGCTTGCTCCCGGCGGACATGTCGAGGCGGGCGACGCTTCGCCTGCGGCTGCGGCGCTGCGCGAGATAGCCGAGGAGACGGGCATTGCACCCGATGAACTGATACCTGTCAATGTTGTTGACGGCGTGCAGTATTGCGCCGAGGTTTCGTCGCACCATATTCCGCGCAACGAGGCGCGTGGCGAGGAGGAGCACATGCATCACGACTTCCGCTTCCTGTTCGTGTACAATGGCCACGGACCTGTCATGACCGATGCACGCGAGAGCGCCGGATACAAATGGGTGTCGCTCGACGATGATTATATTCACAGCGAAATTCTATGCATCGGTAATGTCGATGCCCTGCTCGCGTCGGCTGTCGCCGTCCGCTGACGGTGTGCCGTATAATCGAAAAATCCCCGACTCGTCGAGAGCCGGGGATCTCATTTTAATGGTGTCGTCACTTGCCTTTGCGTACGATCCTCAGGGTCGACTGCGTGGCCTGACGCAGATAGACGTCACGTCCCAATGCGTACCTGTCGAAGAGCTCCGTGGTATATCCGCGGATGGTGAGCAGCTCCATGCCTTCGATGTGCATGACGTCGAAACCGTCGGCGCGCAGGGCCTTCATGGCTTCGGATATGTGCCACGAGTTGTCCACGCACAGGCTGAGGTTGACGGCCGAGTTGTTCACCAGATGACTCTTGATGCGATACCTGGCCAGCAGCGAGAATATCTCGGCCAGACGCTCCTCGAGTACGAACGAGAAGTCGCGCGGACGTACGTTGATCAGTACCTGATCGCGCTTGAGGATGAGTATCGGTATGTCGACGCGTGCCGAGATGCCGCGGATGACGGTGCCGGGCTTGCGTTTGTCGCCGAAAGGCCGCACGTAGAGCGGAATATTCTTGTTCTGCAGCGGCTTGATGGTCTTTGGGTGGATGATCTGGGCACCGCTGTATGCCAGCTCTATGGCGTCGAGATAACTCAGTTCGGCTATGTGCTGCGCATCGGGGAATATCTTGGGATCGGCATTCAGCACACCGTCCACATCCTTCCATACGGCCATCGACTCGGCGTCGAGAATATATGCCGCCACGGCTGCCGAGTAGTCCGAACCCTCACGCCCGAGCGTGGTGGTCGTGCCGTCGGGTGCTCCGCCGATAAAGCCCTGGCCTATGAAGACCTTCTCCCGTGCCCCATTGACTTCGGCCCGCAACAACGGAGTCGAAGCCTCGAGGTCGACGCTGGCGTCCTTGTGGCGCTGCTGCGTCACGATGCAGCGGCGCATGTCGATCCACTTGTTGGGCAGTCCCGAGTGGTTGAGGTAGTCCGAGATTATGCGTGTCGAGACCAGTTCGCCGTACGATACGATGGCGTCGTACCACAATTCGGCATCCTCGTCGCGGTATTTTATGTCGGCGACCAGCTTCTCGAGCTCGTCGAAAAGCGCATCCACGGCCTCGATGCGGTGGGGCTCATGATAGAGGTCGTCGATGATGGCGGCATGCGACGCGCGCAGGGCCTCGATCTCCGCATTTGAGAATGCAAGGTCCCCCTTCTGCACTCCGGCGAATACCCGTTCGAGTGCATTGGTGGTCTTGCCCATGGCCGAGACTATGACGAACAGATTCTCCTCGTCGCTTACTATCGAGCGCAGGTTGCGCACGCCGTCGGCATTCTTGACCGACGCTCCTCCGAATTTGTATACTTTCATCTTCTGCGGTTACTCTTTTGCTACGGGGACGTAGGGCGTATCGGTATTCTGGAAGAGGAATGCGTATGTGTCGGCCGCCTCCTCTATGCGTTTCGACGTGGGTTTGCCAGCGCCGTGTCCGGCCTTGGTCTCGATACGGATAAGTATCGGGGCATCGCCGGCCTGGGCATGCTGCATCGTGGCCGCAAACTTGAACGAGTGTGCCGGAACCACACGGTCGTCATGATCGGCTGTCGTGATGAGCGTGGCGGGATACTTTACACCCTCCCTGATGTTGTGCAGCGGCGAGTATTTGTAGATGTAGCGGAACTGCTCCTCGTTGTCGCTCGAACCGTACTCCACGACCCATCCCCAGCCGATGGTGAACTTGTGGTAACGGAGCATGTCCATCACGCCCACGGCGGGCAGGCAGACGGCGTAGAGATCCGGACGCTGCACTTCGCAGGCGCCGACGAGCAGTCCGCCGTTCGAACCGCCGGCGATGGCCAGTTTCTTCGACGACGTGTACTTGTGGTCGATAAGGTATTCGGCGGCCGCGATGAAGTCGTCGAATACGTTCTGCTTGTTCTCGAGCATGCCATCCTTGTGCCACTTTTCACCGTATTCGAGACCGCCGCGCAGCGTTACGAAGACGTATACGCCGCCCTGCTCCATGAACATGATCGAGGAGGGGCTGAACGAAGGCGTAAGGCTTATCTGGAAGCCGCCGTAACCGTAGAGGTAGCACGGGTTCTTGCCGTTGAGCTTGAGCCCCTTCTTGTACGATACGAACATCGGTACGCGCGTGCCGTCCTTGCTGGTGAAGAATATCTGCTCGGTGGTGAAGTCGTCGGGATTGAACGCAACTTCGGGCTGCAGGTAGAGCTTCGACTCGCCGCTCTTGACGTCGAACGAGTAGATCGCAGTCGGTGCCGTGAACGTGGTGATCGAGTAATAGAGTTCGGTATCCTCCTTCTCGCCGCCGAAGCCGCTTACGGTGCCGATACCCGGCAGGGCAACCTCGCGGATGAGTTTGCCGTCCATTTCGTACTGGTACACCTTGTTCTGTGCATCCTCGAGGTAGATGGCCGTCAGGCAGCCGCCGGCCGAGCCGACACCCTCAAGCAGGTTCTCCTTCTCGGGGATGACCACTTCGCGTTTCGAGGGGTCGTTGAGGTCTATCTTGACGAGGCGGTAGTTCTCGGCGCCTTCGTTGGTCATTACGTAGAGCTGGTCGTCCTCGCACTCGACTATACCGTAGTCATGGTCGAAGCCCTTGAGCAGAACGTCGAACCTGTCGGCGTTGCTGCGCTTGTAGAGGATCTCGCTGCCGGACGTACCCTCGGACGACGATACGAAGATCCAGCGGCTGTCATCGCTCTGCCATGCATTGAAGTAGCGCAACGGGTGTTCGGGATCGGAGTAGATCAGACGGTCGGCGCTCTGCGGTGTGCCGATCTTGTGGTAATAGACCTTCTGGAACTCGTTCTTGGATGAATATACACCCTTCTTCGGGGCGTCGTATGCGCTGTAATAGAATCCCTTGCCGTCTGGAGCCCACGTTGCGCCCGAGAACTTGACCCATTCGATGCGGTCGTCGAGCAGACGTTTGCTCTCACTCTCCATCACGCGTATCTCGACCCAGTCGGAGCCCGATGCGGCCGTCGCGTAGGCGAAATATTTGCCGTCCTTCGAGAACGATGTGGCGGCCAGGGCCACCGTACCGTCGTCCGAGAGTTTGTTGGGATCGAGGAATACCTCGGCCTCGGATTCGGGTGTTGCGCGGCGGTAGATTACGGCCTGATTCTGCAGACCGTCGTTGCGCGAGAAGTAGAGCCAGTCACCCTTTCTGGTGGGGGCGCTCTCCTTTGGGTAGTTCCACAGTTCGGTCAGGCGCTCCTTGATGGCCTCGCGGAACGGTATCTTCGACAGATAGTCGAACGTCACTTCGTTTTCGGCCTTGACCCATGCGGCCGTTGCTTCGGAGTTGTCATCCTCGAGCCAGCGGTAGGGATCGGCCACTTCGGTGCCGAAATAGTTGTCGACCACGTCTCCGCGTTCGGCTTCGGGATAGGGCAGGTGTTTTATCTTCATAAGGTTGTTGCAGCTTGAAAAAGCCGTCATAGCTAATGCCGCCAGGGCGGCAGGTACGAACAGTCTCTTCATGATATTTTGTCTTTAACGTGATTACCTTCAGGCAAAGGTATGAAAAGTTGAATATTTTGCATAAATTTGGCCGTGGATTTTTTGCCGGGTGCATGTCCGGCAGATGCCGCGTGACAGTAACTTAAGAGTGAAAAAGATGTTTGAACAGGAACGAAAGATAGTGGAAGCCGCATGGGAGGATCGTTCGATGCTCGCCGATTCGGCTACAAGAGAGGCCATACGCAATGTTATCGAGGCCGTCGACAAGGGTCGTCTGCGTACGGCCGAGCCGGTCGATCTCGAACATGGCGAGTGGCGCGTGAACGAGTGGGTCAAGAAGGCCGTGATACTCTATTTCCCCATAAGCAAGATGCGTACGATGCGCGGCGGCGAACTCGAGTGGTACGACAAGATGGAGCTCAAGCATGGATACGAGGAGCTCGGCGTGCGTGCCGTTCCCCACTCCGTGGCGCGTTACGGTGCATACATTGCACCGGGAGCGGTGCTGATGCCGTCGTATGTCAATATCGGCGCCTACGTCGATAGCGGCACCATGGTCGACACGTGGGCGACCGTCGGGTCGTGCGCCCAGATAGGCAAACAGGTGCATCTTAGCGGCGGCGTAGGTATCGGCGGCGTACTCGAACCGGTGCAGGCCGCACCGGTAATCATCGAAGACCACTGCTTCATCGGATCGCGGGCCATCGTTGTCGAAGGGGCGCACATCTGCCGCGAGGCAGTGCTCGGTTCGAACGTTGTTATAACGGGCTCGACCCACATAATCGACGTGACGGGCAGCGAACCGGTCGAATACCGCGGTTTCGTGCCGGCGCGTTCGGTGGTCATTCCCGGAACCTACATGAAGCGTTTCCCGGCAGGCGAGTACGGCGTGTCGTGCGCTCTGATCATCGGCCGCCGCAAGGAGTCGACCGACAAGAAGACCTCGCTGAACGATGCCCTGCGCGACTTCGGCGTTTCGGCATAACTCCATCCTCGCAGATGATACACTACGTCGAGAGCACCACGTCGAGCAACGACGACGCGCGCAATCCACGTTACGGCGAGGGCGATGTCGTCTGGGCCGAATACCAGACTGCCGGCCGCGGTCAGCGCGGTCATGTATGGAAGAGTGCGGCCGGTTGCAACTTGACATTCTCGCTGGTGTTGCGGCCGACGTTTCTGGCTGCGCGCGAGCAGTTCGCCATATCTGAGATCGTGCCGCTGGCTCTTGTCGACATGATGGCCTCGTACGGTATCGATGCGCGTATAAAGTGGACTAACGACGTCTATGTCGGCGACCGCAAGATAGTCGGCATGCTTATCGAGCACGACCTCTCGGGCGGCATGTTGTCGCGTACGATTGCCGGCATCGGCATCAACGTCAACCAGCGCGAATTCGATCCGTTGCTGCCCAACCCCACGTCGATGCTGCTTGAAACGGGACGCGAATTCGACCGCCGCGAGGTTCTCGACCGTTTCTGCGACCGGGTCATGCCGCTATACGGTGAATTGCGCCGCGGAGGCGGTGCCGAGATCCGCCGCCGCTATGTCGAAAAGATGTACCGACTGGGCGAACGCCATACCTATGCATGGCCCGACGGCACGCGTTTCGAAGGCATCATACGCGGCATCGGCGAGAACGGCGAGCTGCTCATCGAACATGCCGACGGTACGGTGAAGGGGTATCTTTTCAAGGAAATAGAGTTCGTTATCAAAAAATAGGCGGCCGACACTATGTTTGTCGATAAAAAGATTATCTTTGTAGCGTTGCAAGAAGCGATATCAGTTCAAATTAAAACCAAAACAGCAGATTATGAATATTCCTTCCACGTTGAAGTACTCTAACGACCACGAGTGGTGTCGTGTAGAGGGCGAGTTCGCCTATGTAGGCATAACGGATTTCGCTCAGAGCCAGTTGGGCGACATCGTATTCGTCGATGTTCCGACCGTAGGCGAGACTCTTGCCGCAGGCGAGGTGTTCGGCTCGATCGAGGCCGTGAAGACCGTGAGCGACGCTTTCCTGCCCGTAGGCGGCGAGGTCATAGAGATGAATGCGGCAGTCGATGCCGATCCGGCACTTGTAAACAAGGATCCTTACGGTGAGGGTTGGATCGTCAAGGTGAAGATGAGCGATCCGGCGGAGTACGATGCTCTGCTTACCCCCGAGCAGTATGCCGAACTGATCGGCTGATCTGCAGTCCGGAGTGGAGATATGCGGGCGGCTTCCGATGAGGCCGCCCGCACTCTTTTTTGATGAGGTTCGGAGGGCGACGGACCATTGACTGCAATGAAAAACCGCCATACGCAGCAATGCGTGTGGCGGTTTTTTCTCTGCGGTGCCTTGCGGCCGCCGGATTATTTTATACGCTCGTAGTATTCGCGCGTACGCGTATCGACACGGATCTTGTCTCCGGTGTTGATGAAGAGGGGAACCTTGATGGTGGCGCCGGTGTTGACGGTAGCGGGCTTGAGCGAGTTGGTCGATGCCGTATCGCCCTTGATTCCCGGCTCGGTGTAGGTAACCTCCATGTCCACGATGGGAGGAAGCTCGGCCGAGAGGATGGCGTCGTTGTCGGTGCGGTACATAACCTCGACGATCTGGCCGTCGGCCATCAGGTCGTAGTTGTTGATCAGGTTCTTGTCGATGTTGATCTCCTCGAAGGTCTCGGTGTGCATGAAGTGTGCGCCCAGATCGTCCTCATAGGTGAACTGGTAGGGGCGGCGCTCAACGCGTACCTGCTCGATCTTCTGGCCTACCGACGAGAAGGTGTTCTCGATTACGCGGCCGTTCTCGAGATTCTTGAGCTTCGAACGAACGAATGCGGGGCCTTTGCCCGGCTTGCAGTGCTGGAAATCGACTACAAGAAAAGTCTTGCCGTCCATCTCGATGCACATTCCGATTTTGATATCAGCTGCTGTGATTGTCATGGATATTGAATTTTTTATATAGTTTTTGAATTTTCCGTCGCAAAAATATAAAAAGTTTCTGAAAACTCGGCCGTTACTTCAAAAAAACGATTATATGCCCCTCCATTCGTAATGCGGCGAGGAGACTCCGGCTACTGCCAACGCCCTTTCCACCACTGTCATGCAGAGACTCTCGATGCTGTCGGGTCGTGAGTAGAACGAGGGCGATGCCGGCAGTATTACGGCCCCCGCCTCGGTCAGTGCCGTCATGTTGCGCAGGTGTATGAGCGACAGCGGCGTCTCGCGTACGACGAAGACGAGGCGTCGTCGCTCCTTGAGCATCACGTCGGCGGCGCGTTCGATGAGGGTGTGGGCCGAGCCCGAGGCCACGCGTCCGAGCGTGCCGACGGACGACGGTACGACTATCATGTTGTCGAAGGCGGCCGAACCGCTTGCCGGTGGAGCGAAGAGGTCGTCGTTGCCGTAGAGTACGATGCGCGGATCGGCGGGCAGGCTTTCGCCTTCGTACTCCATTACCCTGAGAGCCGTGTCGCTGCATATCACGGCTATCTGCTCCACTCCCGATGCGGCGAGCAGACGTTCGAGCGTCAGCCGTGCGTAGATGGCGCCGCTGGCGCCCGTTATGGCTACAATCGTCTTCATGCGTTCCCGTCGTGTTACGGTTTTACAGCTCTATGATCTTGCACTTGTATCCCTTGCGCTTGATGAACTCCAGCGTACGCGGCAGGGCGTAGCTCATGTTGCGGAACGACTTCTCGCTGTCGTGGAAAACGATTATCGAGCCCGGCGTCAGCTCTTCGACTACGTTGCGGAAGCATTTGCGCGGCGAGAGCATGCGGTTGTAGTCGCGCGATATGATGGTCCACATCACGATCTTGTATCGTTTGGCCACGGCGCGCATCTGCGACGGGGTCACGCGTGCGTAGGGCGGACGGAAGAGTTCGCTCTTGAGTATGTCGTTGGCGAAATCCACATCCTCGATATATCGCTCCAGCGGCATTCCCCAGCCCTTCTGATGCGAATATGTGTGGTTGCCGATCTTGTGTCCGGCATCTATGATCTTCTGGTAGAGGTCGGGATAGAGTTCGGCATTCTTGCCCAGCACGAAGAACGTGGCTTTGGCATCGTACTTCTCGAGAGTGGCGAGTATCCACTCGGTAATGCCCGGCGTCGGCCCGTCGTCGAAGGTGAGGAACACGCCGTTGGGATCCTTTATCTCCCATATCAGGTCGGGCATCAGCTTCCCGAAAAACCTGGGAATGAATTTCAGTTTCATAACTTGTACAGAGAGCCGTTTTGCAAAAGTAGTTATTTTTCGTAATAATTTTCCGGGCTTGGCAAATAATTAGTACATTTGTCCGTATAACAAATTTCGATTCTGCCATGAACATCAAACGCTTTTTTCAGCTTGCCGTTGCGGCGTGCATCGCTGTAACGTTCTTGGGGTGCGACTCCTTTGCCAAGCTCTCGGACAGCGGGAATACATCGCAGGGCGCTCCCTATGAACTGGTTGTCGTAAGCAACAACGAGGTTTGGGACGGAGCCGTCGGCGATACGCTTCGTTCGATTCTCCGCCAGCCCGTACCGTCGATAAACCAGTACGAGCCGTTGTTCGACGTGATGCGTGTGACGCCCGACGGTTTCAAGAACGTGATAGCCCGCCACCGCAACATTCTGAAGGTACTTGTCGACAAAAAGATTGCCGAACCCGCCATAGGCGTCAAGTACGACGTGTCGGCGCGTCCGCAGATCATGATCGTTGCGCAGGGTCCCACGCAGCAGGCGCTGGCCGACTATATCTCCGAAAATCGCGACAATCTGCTTTACGTACTCGAGAAGGCCGAACGCGACCGTACGGTCGAGTATGCCGAAAAGTACAACGTGGCGTCGTTGCGCGAGGCCATCAGGGAGAAGTTCGGCGTCACGATGAACGTTCCCAAGGGCTATACGCTTCGCAGCGCTTCGGACCACTTCATGTGGATATCGTACGAATATCCGGCCGCCAGTCAGGGTTTTTTCCTCTATTCGTATCCCTACGAAGGCCCGCAGTCGTTGTCGGTCGGTGCGCTTGTCGAGGCCCGCAACAGGTTCGCTTCGCGTATCCCTGGCCCGTCCGACGGCTCGTACATGATTACCTACATGGACTATGAACCCGATTACCGCATGATCCGCATTGGCGACAGACTGTGGGTCGAGATGCGCGGACTGTGGGACGTGGCCAACGACTTCATGGGCGGCCCGTTCGTCAGCTACTCGACGGTCAATACCGAGACCAACGAGGTCTTTACGCTCGACTGCTATGTCTATTCGCCCAAGCTCGACAAGCGCAACTTCCTGCGTGCACTCGAGCATCTGGTCTACGTCATAGAGTTCCCTTCGGACAACGACTCTTCACGTTAGGTTCGGAACAAAACTCCGGCCGGAAGGCCCAGCCTCGAACGGCGACCGACAAATGCATGTGTCGGTCGCCGTTTATCGTAAACGTACAGGCCGTCGACGAGCGCGATACGCCGTACGTAGATTCCGGCGCATACCACGCTGCTGAAGCATTTGACGGCGGTGTTGCAGGCATCGCCCTTCTCTTTACAGCAGCGGCGACAGCAGTCGTGCGAATCTTTCTGCTGTCGTGCGCAGTACTCCCGGTGCGGGATCCGCATTTGCCATTCGGCACGACTCCTTGTCCGCGTCGAAACGGGATGCCATGTCGGCGACAGTAGCGCGGTCGTATATGAATGCCGTCACTTCGAGATTCTCCTCGAGACTGCGGTAGTCCATGTTCGCGGCGCCGACCGTGGCAAGCGTGTCGTCCGCGATGAGCAGTTTCGAGTGCAGGAACCCGCCGGTATAGCGATATACCGTCGCCCCCAGACCGCACATTTCGCGCACGAACGAATCCGAGGCTGCCGCCGTTACGGCCGAGTCGCCGTGTTCGGGGACCATTATCTCGACTTCGGTGCCGCTCTCGACGGCCATGCGTATGGCGTCGGCCAGTGTGCGTGGCGGTATGAAGTATGGGGTCGATATGCGTACGTGCTGCCGGGCCTGCATTATGGCTGCCGCAAATGCGTCGTGAAGCGTCATGCGTGCCGCACCCGTATCGTTCCATGCTATCTGTACCGGAGCCGGTGTCGTGATCCGATGTACGGCAGTGTGACGCATGATTTCGGCTGCATCGCCTCCAAGATCCTGCCAGTCCGACGCGAACAGCCGTTGCAGGCGCGCCACGGCATCGCCTTCGAGGCGCAGGTGTTCGTCGCGCCATTTGCCCAGACGGTTGCCGTCGATATACCTTCTGGCGATGTTGATGCCGCCGGTGAAAGCCACCGTTCCGTCGATTACGGCTATCTTGCGGTGGTTGCGGCGGGCCACGCCGCACCGTATGTACGGAAACCTCAACGGCCCGTAACGGCGTATGTCGATGCCGGCACGTCGCATGCGATGCAGAGTGCGGCGCCCGAGCCGCCATGAACCTATCGCGTCGTAGATTACCCGTACCTCGACTCCTGCCCGTGACTTTCGGCACAGCAGGTCGATGAGCGTGCGGCCGAGGCGGTCGTCGTCGAAGATGTAGTATTCGAGATGTATAGAGCTGCGGGCGTGTTGCAGGGCCGATATCAGCGATGAATAGGCATTGTCGGCGTTGTGCAGCAGTGTGATGCGGTTGAGAAGCGTCACGGGCTCTTCGCAGCATGTGCGTATCAGCGTCTGGATGGCCGTGCCGCGGCGGTTGCAGGCTTTTGGAGGTTCGTATGTGGATCGCAGGCCCGTCAGGATGTAGAGCAGCAGCCCGATGACCGGCAGGAACATGACGACGCAAACCCACAGCATGGCCTTGTAGGGGTCACGCTGCAGAAAAACGGCCGATACGGCAGCGGCAAGTACGACCGACAGATACGATATTGCACACAGAAGAACCATTCCGCTGTTTCAACGGGCATACTTTGTGCCAAAAAAAACTTGTACATTGAAAAATGTTTCCTATCTTTGCATAGACATTTGGGATTCCGATTCTTCAAGGGGAGTTGGAATTCTTAATTTTTTTGTGTATCGAAAAATTATGGCAAAAGAGATTATTTACCTTACGGCAGAGGGTTACAAGAAACTGAAAGATGAACTCGACCACATGCGTTCGGTCGAGCGTCCCGCAATCTCGGCGGCTATTGCCGAAGCCCGCGACAAGGGAGACCTGTCGGAGAATGCGGAGTACGATGCGGCTCGTGAGGCTCAAGGCCTTTTGGAGATGCGCATAGCCAAACTCGAAGATACCATCGCCAATGCGCGTGTTATCGACGAGTCCAAGATCGACAAGAGCAAGGTTCAGATTTTGAGCCGTGTGACGCTGCTCAACCACAACAACGGCAAGGAGGTTTCGTATACCATCGTTTCGGAGAACGAGGCCAACCTGCGTGAAGGCAAACTCGCAATCGGTACCCCCATTGCCAAGGCTCTGCTCGGCAAGAAGGTCGGCGATATCGTCGAGGTGAACGTGCCGGCAGGTGTTATCAAGTTCGAGATAAAGGATATTTCGATATAGTCTGCATTGCGGTCGTCATGCAGACATGGTTCGGGCGTCTTCCATTCGGGAGACGCCTTTTTGTTGCGGGGCATTGTGAATCGACGGTATGGCGCCGGAAGGGGTGAAAAATATGAAAAAATCATATCTTTGTGGGTGCTAATCCTGTGGATAATGAAAGAGAACATGCAAAAACCGGATGCCGAAGGGAAGACCGACACTGTCGGCCCTGCGGTCGTGAGCAAGGAGGAGCGTTGCGATGACGGAAATGACAGCGGCGAAACAGTCGGCAGTGATGACGAGGGCTGCGATGATGGCGGTGGCGTTGGTGGCCGCGGAGGCCTTCATGCCCGCCTCGAGGCCCGCAGGCGCGAGTTGTTGCGACGCATAGAATATCGTCGGCTCAAGCGCATACGCAAACTTACGGTCCCGGCCTATTCGCACTGCAAGAACTGCGGCGAGAAGCTGCAGGGTATGTACTGCAGCCGCTGCGGACAGTATGCCCTCGATACGGAACAGCCGTTCTGGAAGTACATAAAGCAGTATTTCGAGAATGTATACCAGTTCGACAGCAAGGTGTGGCAGACGCTGTGGCTGCTTTTCCGTCGTCCGGGACTGCTGACCTGCGAGTTCAATGCCGGCAAGATAAACTCCTATGTCCATCCGTTCAGGCTCTACATGTTCATTTCGGTGGTCTTCTTCACCATCTTCTTCATGTTCGCCTCGGATATTGCCCGTCGCAGCATGCGCGAAGTCTCGCTCGCTCCGTACAATATGCCAGATACCGTTCTCGTGCAGTTGCGCGCGGGAACGATGCGTCCCGATACGACGGTCTACGTGTACGACGGATCGGGCTTGGCCGAGATGCTCGAGTTGAAGGATGTACCGACGGACGGGCTGCTGGACGTGGAACCCGTATTCGGATCACGGCACGGAATATCGCTTGTCGGGATGCCTCGTCTGCTGCTCGATTCGTGCCTCTACCGTACGGAGCTGACGGCGGACGATCTGGAGAATATCGAGGCGGCCCAACATACGCTCGACCTCTATGTTCCCGATTCGGACGAGGCTGATACCGATGCGGAATCTTCAGGTCTCGATATCGAATATGACGATGCTGCGGATATGGACCGTATCCGCACGTTCGATCCGGACCGTACGCCCGTATACGACTGGCGTATGAAACATATGGATCAGAACCGACAGCAGGAGAGGTGGGAACAGGAGAACTTCGTCAACAACATGCTGGCCGGCCTGTCGAAGTGGACGCCTCTCTACATGATGTTCCTGCTGCCGATATTCGCCCTGCTGCTGAAGACGGCCTATCGCCGGCGTCGCATGAACTACATGCATCACTTCGTGCATGCCATACATATCAACTCGTTCTTTCTGCTTCTGCTGTTCATACCGACGGCAATAATGATATACGGTTTCGAGGCGCAGCATGGCACCTCCCGGCTGACTACTGTCAGTTTCGAGATATTCTTTGCCCTGGTGTTCATCTACATGCTGCTGTCGTCGCACACGGTCTACCGCGAAGGTTGGCTCAAAACCCTGTCGAAGACACTGTTCGTCTTCTTCAGCTTCTCGTTTTTGGCCATATGCATAGCTCTGGTGCTTGTCATCTGGATGATATACGCATACTATTATTAGTTTTTTAGCGCATTGTTAGCGTGAAAAGAGTCCCGGCCGCATCGGTTGCAGTCGGGACTCTTCTGATTCCGGAACGTCCGGTATCTACCTGTTGCGATAGCGCTCCTCGGCCTTGCTCCAGTCGATACGCTCCCAGAGTGCCTGTACGGCATCGGCCCGGGCATTGCGGTAGTCGATGTAGTAGGCGTGCTCCCACACGTCGATGCCCAGCAGCGGGCACAGGCCGTGACGCAACGGGTTGTCGGCATTGCTGCCGCTCATGATCTCGAGGTTGCCGTCCTTGTCGGCGGCGAGCCATACCCATCCCGATCCGAAGAGCGATGTGGCGGCGGAGTTCATCCGTGCCTTGAGATTGTCGAGCGATCCGTAACGCGCAACGACGGCATCGAGCAGTTCTCCTTCGGGGGCCGTTTTTGGCTTTGGCGAGAGCGTCGCAAAGTAGAAGTTGTGGTTCCATGCCTGTGCGGCATTGTTGAATACCGCCCCGTCGCTCTTCTCGATTATCTCTTCGAGAGTCATGTCGGCATAGGGCGTCCCCGCAATCAGCTCGTTGAGCTTGTTGACATAGGCTGCCGTGTGCTTGTCGTGGTGATAGCGCAGCGTCTCTTCCGAGATCTCGGGCTCGAGTTCCCTGTAGCCGTATGGCAGCGGCTCGAGCGTGAATGTCTTTGTTGCCGGTTCTGTTGTCATGATAAATAGTGTTAGAATTAACGGTATCATATCTTTTTTGTTGGTTTGTCGTAACAGGTTCTTTGGTACATTGATGTCAGGGTAGTCGTGTGTGTCGATCGGGCTGCAAAATCCGCACCAACCGGATGCCGTGCCGATAAAAAAGGCCGTACGTTCGTCGGAGCGTACGGCCTTTTTATCGCTCCCGCATGGGCCTAAAGATGATCGAGCGTGTAGTCGATCATCTTTTGCCGGATGTTGGCCATGTCGTCGGGCATCATCGAGTGGTTCTGGTCGGTGTAGATCATCATGTCGTAATGTTTGCCCGCACGGTTGAGCGCCCGTGTCAGCTCCATGGTGTTCTGCAGGTGCACGTTGTCGTCGGCCGAACCGTGCATCACCAGCAGCCGCGTGCGGTCGCTGAGACGATCGGCAAAATTGATGGGCGAGTTGTCGTCGTATCCGGCGGCGTTCTCCTGCGGCAGGCCGTTGTATGTCTCGGTGTATATCGAGTCGTAGTAGCGCCATGACGTTACGGGTGCTACGGCTATGGCCATCCTGAAGAGTCCGTCGCCCTTGAAGGCGCAGCCCAGAGCCATGAAGCCTCCGTACGACCATCCGTAGATGCCTATGCGGTCGGCATCGACATACTCCTGACGGGCCATGTAGCGCGCAAGCGAGAGCTGGTCCTCGACTTCGAGTTCTCCCAGACGGCCGTATGTCAGCTTCTTGAAGCGTTCGCCGCGTCCGCCCGTACCGCGTCCGTCGGCGCAGACGACTATGTATCCATGCTCGGGCAGGGCATCCTCCCAGTCGGCGTTCCAGCGGTCGAGTACCTCCTGCGAGCCCGGCCCCGAGTACTGTGTCATAAGTACGGGGTAGCGCTTCGACGGATCGAAGTCAAGCGGGCGCACCATGTAGGCGTTGAGCGTGTCGCCTCGCTCGGTCGTGAAGGTGAAGAACTCCCTGCGAGGCCTTTCGCCGAAGGCTGCGACAGCCTCTCTGTTGTCCAGGAGCGTGTCGACCGTGCGTCCGTCCGCTGTGTGTACCGTGACGATGTTGGGCGTTGTGGCCGACGAGTAGGTCGCTACGTAGTAGCGCATGCCGTTGCTCGGCGATATGGTGTAGTATCCCTCTTCGGATGTGAGTCTGCGCTTCTGCCTGCCGTCGAGACGGACGGAGTAGAGATTGCGTCGCAGCGGCGACGTCTCGGTAGAGACGTACCACAGGCGGTTGCCATCGGTGCCGACAAGCTGCGTCACGTCCCATTTCCCGCAGGTTACGGTGTTGAGGCGGCCGCGTTCGATGCTGTGCAGGTAGAGGTGCATGTACCCGGCGGTGGTCTCCTCGCGGACGATGAAGCGGTCGCCGTCGATGAAGAGCACGTCGGCGGCACTCTTGCGCTCGACATACTGCGGGGCGCTCTCTTCGTATGCCACCTTCTGACGGCCGTTGTCGTCGATCACGATCTCGAAGCGGTTCTGGTGACGGTTGACGCGGAAAAAGCAGAGACGTCCGTCGGGCGTCCAGCCCAGCGACGAGATGTACTGGTCGGTCTCTTCACCGACATCGACCTTGCGGCGGCTGCCGTCGGCCGTATCGTATACCCACAGCTCGACCGTCGAGTTGGTGCCTCCGGCCTTGGGGTATTTGAACGAGTAGGCCTTGTCGTAGAGTTCGCCGTCGTAACGCATCATCTCGAAGAGCGGTACGCGGCTCTCGTCAAAACGCAGATATGCCACATGGCGGCTGTCGGGCGAAAAGGCGTATGCCCGTGTAAAGCCCAGCTCCTCCTCGTAGACCCAGTCGGTGGTGCCGTTTATCGTGCGGTTCCACTCGCCGTCGTCGGTAACGTCCGTTATGCGTCCCGTGGCGATGTCGTAGAGGTGCAGGTCGTTGCCGCGTGCGAATGCCAGCGTATGCCCGTCGGGCGAGAACGATACGTCGCGGACATCCTCGAGTATGAGGCGCGGCGTACCTCCCGTCGCGGCGAGGTAGTAGTCGGCCGTGTAGGAGTGGCGGTATATGGGACGTGAACCTTCAGATGCCGCTATCAGTACGCTGCTCTCGTCGGGCGAAAGGTCGTAGTCGACATACCCGAACGGGACGCGCAGCAGCAACGTCTCCGACGACCCGGGAGCGTATCCGCGCATGGCTATGCCCTCGGCCGTACGATATGTGTAGTGCTCGCCGTCGGCCGTGGAGCGCAGTCCGGATATGCCCCTGTTGGCGCTCCTCAGGGCGGCAATACGTGCATAGTCGCCCTGTGCCGAAACGGTTGCGGCCGTGCAGATGAGTGCTGCGGCCGCAATTATGGTCTTCGTATGTGTTGACATTATGTTTATGCTGTGATCTGTTTCATGTTTTGCCGCGCTGCGATACGATCAGATGTCGTCGACATTGAAGTCGTATCCCATGCGTTTGCCCGTCACGAACTTCGAGTTGTCCATCTTGGTGTTGAACTGGTCGACGGTGACACGCTTGTTGTTCTCATATGGCGGCATGAGCAGGTCGAAGTTGATGGCGTAGAATATGGCCGTCTCGACGATCGACACCAGCGCGCCGCGATCTATGTCGCTCTTGCCGAAAGCCATGGGACGTACAAGCGTCTGACGTTTGCCCTCGACGAAGAACTTGCGCTCGCGGTTGATGAATATGCGGCCTATGAGGTAACCGTCGTCGGCGTTGCGGTTGAACTTGAACGAGTCCGACAGAAAGTTGTAGATGTTGATCACCCCGCAGTACGAATTGGCCTTGTCGGCCTGCACGTAGGGATTCTGCCAGATGATGTGGTTCGAATCGAACTCGAAGACGTCGGTGTGCATCTGGAAGATCAGAATGTCGCTGGCGATCTGCAGTTGCGCCTCGAACTTGCCGCGGTCGCGGTATTCGAGCTTCACCCGTTTGTCGAGTTTGCCCTCGAGGGCGTCGTCCATCTCCGATGCCATCTCGAAGAGCGTATCCTTCAGTTCGTTGAAAGTCGCGAACGTGTTGTCGAAGACTTTCTGCTTGATGGTCGATTTCTCGACTATCGTCGTCAATATCCTCTCACGGAGAGATTGTGTGTTCATATCGGTTGCGGTTTTGTCGTTATCGTATCTTTATGCTTTGTCCGTCGTTGAGCTTGCAGTCGACCGGAAGTTTGTTGAGCCGGGCAAGCGACTTGAGCCTTATGCCGTAGGATTGCGAGAGCGAATGAAGCGTCTCGCCGCGGCGCACGGTATGCAGCAGGGCGTTGCCGTCCCACGCCTTGCGCTTGCGCTCGATAAATATGATGTCGCCCTCTTTCGGCTGTGCATCCTTCGCCACGTCGTTGAACCTGCGCAGGTTGCGTGCCGAGACCATGAACAGCGAGGCGATGTGTTCGTATTGGTCGCCCTCCTTGGCCGTCACGTAGCAGACGCCGTTCGTGCGGTAGACGTTGTATCCGCGGTGTGCATTTATCGTCACGCGGTACGAATCGGGATCTATGCCGTCGGCTGCAATGGCCGTCTCGATCTGCTCCGATGTGGCGCCGTGGGCTTCGGCGTAGAGCTTGTTGCCATCCTCGCGGTCGAGCAGATAGAGCTTGTTCTCCTCGATGATGCGTATCAGACGGTCGGCGTAGTCTGGTGCCGTGGCATAGCCGGCAGCCTTCAATCCGCGCGCCCAGCTTTTGTAGTCGGTCGACGAATAGACGAACAGCGAATCGTAGCGCGGCTGTTTGTCCAGAAACTCGGCGTGGTCGAGATACGACTCCTCGACAGTGTCGTACTTGCGGAAGCATTCGCCCTTGGCATCGTCGTCGTAGCTGATGGTGTCGCCCTTCCAGTCGCGCTTGCACTTTATGCCGAAGTGGTTGTTGGACATGCGTGCCAGATAGCTGTTGCCGCACGACGACTCGAGAATTCCCTGCGCCAGGGTGATGCTCGCCGGTATGCCGTAACGTTCCATGTGGGCGATGGCTATGCCCTTGTACATCTCGACATACTCTTCGCGTGTGGTTTGTGGAGCCTCTTCACGGGCGCTGAGAAGGAAAGGAAGCGCCGCCAACAAAAGAGTGGAAAGTATTGTTTTTTTCGGAAGATTCATTATCTTTGTATTTACTTCATGGGCAAAGATACTGTTTTTGCCCGAAAAAACAACATAAAAACCATACGAGTATGTTTACCGAAAACGCAATGAAAATATTCGATCGTTCGGTCGAGGATTACCATCGTTTCGACGATGTCGACCATCCCGAAGAGAATCCCTTTACCGAAGGATCGCTTGATTATCTGCTGTACAAGAAGAACTGGGTCGATGCCGTGCAGTGGCATCTCGAGGATATCATACGCGACCCGGCAATAGATCCGGTCGAGGCCCTTCGCATCAAGCGCCGTATAGACGCGTCGAATCAGGTGCGTACCGACATGGTGGAGTACATAGACTCGTATCTTCTCGACAAGTACAGGGATATCAAACCGTTGTCCGACGCCCGCATAAACACCGAGACGCCCGCATGGGCCATAGACCGCCTTTCGATACTGGCACTGAAGATCTACCACATGCGTATCGAGGCCGAGCGCAGGGATGTGGACCAGTCGCACCGCGACAACTGCCGGCGCAAGCTGAACACCCTGCTCGAGCAGCAGAAGGACCTGTCGACGGCCATCGAGGAGCTGATCGAGGATATCGAGGCCGGCCGCAAGTACATGAAGACGTACAAGCAGATGAAGATGTACAACGACCCGTCGCTCAATCCCGTGCTGTATGGGAATAACAGGAAATAGAGCTCTTCCGAAACACATACTCGTGGTGCGTCTCTCGGCAATGGGGGACGTCGCCATGTTGCCTCATGCCATCAGGGCCTTGAAGAAGGCCTATCCCGACGTCAAGGTTACGGTGGCGACGCGGCCGCTGTTCCGTCCCTTCTTCGACGGCCTCGACGTCGGATTCATGCCCGTCGACATAAAGGCCGATTACGACAGTTTCAAGGGCCTGAGGACGCTGGCGCGCGAGATGAAGGCGCTCGGCATCGACGCTTTTGCCGACGCCCATCGCGTATGGCGTTCGCTCGTCATCCGCAACATACTGTGGCTCGGCGGCATGCGTACGGCCAAAATCTCAAAGGGCCATATCGAGAAGTGGTTCCGCCTGGGGTACAGCAATCCGTCGGCCGTGCCGTTGAAACATACGGTGGTGCGCTATTGCGACGTATTCCGCGATCTGGGATTCGTATTCGACGATCCGGAGCCTGCCGTGAAGACCGCGCGGCCGAATCCCATGGGTGAGAAAAAGGGTATATGGGTGGGTTTTGCTCCGTTCTCGGCCCATCGCGGAAAGACATATCCCGAAGATCTGAGCCGCGAAGCCGTACGGCTACTGAGCGAACGCTACGATCGTGTATTCATTCATGGCGGAGGCGGAGCGGAGGCCGGATTCGCCCGTGAGATGGAGAGCACGTATGCAAACGTTACGGCGCTGAACGGTCGTCTGAATGGTCTCGGCGAGGAGATGGACTTGATCTCCAATCTCGACTGCGTGGTATCGATGGATTCGCTGGTAATGCACCTGGCGTCGCTTGTTGCCACGCCCGTGGTTTCGGTCTGGGGGGCGACGCATCCCGAACTTGGATTTCTCGGTTACGGATGCGATCCCGAGGGGGTACTGCAGGTGGAGATGCCGTGTCGCCCCTGCTCGACATACGGCAATACCAAATGCAAATACGGCGATTACCGTTGCATACGGGCCATATCGCCCGCGATGATAGCCGACCGTGTGGAACGGATGATCGAAAAGAATCGATCCTGAGAGTAAAGGTTGTAAAAAAAGCCGCGGAACTGCTTGTCCCGCGGCTTTTTGTCATTTCCAGCCGGTCAGTTCGGCCATGCGTTCGATGACTATTCGTGCGATCTTGCGGTGCCCGAACCTGTTGGGATGGCTCGAAGCGCCGAGATCGGTCGTGTTGTTGTAGACGTCGCCCGATATGTCGACTACGGCCGTGCGTGCAAGCCCCTTGACGGCAGCTGTTACGTGGTCGACGGCATATTTGGAGTGAACCACGCACAATACGGGTATCTCCTCATTGTATGCCGTACGGATGTTGGTGACGAGCTTGCGGTACGCCTCCACGAATGCATCGGCCGGCGGCTGCGGCGAGGTGCTGAAGTCGTTCGTCCCGAGCGTTACGACGATTAGGTCCGGTCGGCGCTGACTCGCCGCAAAGTCCCACAACGGTTCATCGGACTCGTCGAACGTGCGCCATGCCCGCTGCGACATGGTTCCGCTGTCGGAGATCGGCCTGGCGTCGCCGTAGTTGCGTACCACACCGCGGCCGGAGTGCGCTACCATGTTGTAGTCGGCGTCGAAATGGTCGGCTGAAAGGGCCGTGAACGAGTACATGCAGTTTTCGGTTTCGATCGTGAACGGATCGCTGCCCGAAAGACTTTCGCTACCGTATCCGCATGTCAGCGAGTCGCCGTAAAATTCGATGTAGCGTGGCCGTGCAAGATGTTTCGTCGGCAGGAAACGTCCGTCTGTCTCGAACGTGTGGACGGTAATGCGCCCCTGTTCGCCTTCGGTCGCCTTCTGGATCCTGACGAGATGCTCGCCGCCGGCATCCTTCTCCTCGAAAAGCGCTATGCGGCGATGTTCGCCCTGTGTCTCGAACTTCCCGACGTATTCGCCGTCGACGAAGAGGTTGAAGTAGTTGCGTCCCGTGTCGCTGACGTCCATGTACAGCGTCGTACCTTTGAACCGGATGTCGATGTACACGCCGCTCCAGTCGAACGTGATGCCTCCGTCGTCGGTGGCCATGGTTCGTCCCGTAACCCTTACGGGAGCCTCGGTTGCGGGCACGGGACCCTGTTTGCCGCAACAGCAGATGGAGGCTGCAAACATTATTAACAGCAGTTTTTTCATTGTCGTATGTAGTTGCCTTGTATGTCCACGTCGAAGTTGTCGAACGGTGCCAGAACACGGTCTATGATTACGGCACACTCCAGTCGTGTGAGTGCCTTGCCGTCGTAACGCTGTGAGGGTATGGCGTCGGGATAGATCGTCTTCTCGCCGTTGATGTCGGTGAAGATGTCGAAGAGCATGCTGGCCGTTACCGGACTCTCTCCCCACTTGTTGATGACCCGAGGATATAGTCGCGACAGTCCGCGGCACAGCTCGGCGGCCGATATGGGTTCGTCGGCTCGGAACCATGTCTGGTTCTCCCAGCCGACCGTCATGCCCGTGCTTTCGATTATGCCGGTTACGCCGATGCGCTGCATGGCGGCGAAGTGTTCGTCCGTAGACGGCCGGTCGAGGAAGGGCAGCAGATAGCCTCCCGCGGCAAGGATGTTGCGCTGTACCTCGCGTACACTCACTTCCGACGGCTTTATCTCCCTGTCACAGGCAACGGCGGCCGTGATGCCGGCGGCTTCGCCTATCTGCATGACCACGGGCTGCAGACGTGTCGACCCGTTGACGATATTGGTGACCGAAATGGATTTCTCGGCGACGATAAGGTTGTCGGCCCCTTTCGGCAGCATTACGCCCATGGGCACGCCGTATGACGGTACGGAGTGGAAGTAGAGGTTTGGCAGCTGTTCCCATCCCGAGTATCGCGTGTGATGCTGGTCGACGGGATAGTCGCCAACGCCGATGGCCGTGCGGTAAAGGGTGTACTCGTAGGGATCGGTTATGTGGTTGAGCGTGAAACGCACCGCTCCGTCTATGCGTCGCGATTCGCGATGGTAGGGGATGAACGGAAAGAGATCGTCGGTGGGAAATTCGTCGTCGGCAAGGTAGAATGTCCTGTACCCCAGTTCGTTCTGCAGGAAGTAGAGGAACCTCAGCGAACGCGCCTTTGCTTCGGCCACGGCTTCGGCACGCTCCGCCTCGGACATCTCGATCATGTTCACGTAGAAGTCGTTGCCCTCTATTGGCCAGTTAATCATGTATTTGCCGCCGGGCAGCTGTCCGTAACTCATCAGCATGCTCTGCGACCACATGCGGTGCGCCTCCTTGGGATGGCGGCAGCATGAATTGATGCAGCAGCAGGCGAACTCGTCCGGTGTGTAGCCTTCGGGACGTTCGATGGTCATGTCGCGGCCGTAATCCTTGAGCACCATGACCATCGTCAGATCCTGTATGATGCCGTTGGCTTCGGTCGGAGCAATGTCCTCACCCGTATCGCTGCGGCTGTCCATGCCGATGTCGTATCCGACACCGACCATGGCGGCAATGTCGCCGAGCTCGGTGGCGTCGATGACAACACGTGCGGTTATCTTTCTCTTGTGTCCGTTACTGTCGACGGTAATGTGCCATTGCGCGCCGTCGTATTCGATATCTTCCACCGCGGAGCTCATCGCGGTGTCGAGTCTCTTCTCCGCTTTTGCCATGTTGGCGAAGATCTCGGCCCCCACATGCGGCTCGAACAGTATGTTGCTTACCCATCCTGTCTTCAGTGCCTCGGCTCCGCCGTAGCGGGCCTCGAGCGAGTCGCGGAATTCGCCCCACATGCCGCCGCGCAACTTGTAGTTGCCGTCGGTTGCGCTGACGCCGGCCGATGTCAGCATGCCGCCGAGCCACGGTGTGGATTCTATGACCATCGTGCGGGCACCCATGCGTGCCGATCTTATGGCTGCGGCCGTTCCGCTGACGCCCCCGCCGATTACGACAACGTCGTATGAGGAGCGCTGGCACGACATGACCAATGCGGCGGTTACCAATGCGGCCGCCATGTATTTCATTCCCGAGAGTTTCATTCAGTCGTACGTTTGAGTGTTATTGTTCGGGTGTATGTGCGTCCGAATCTGTCGGTGGCCGTCACGCTTGCGCTTTCGGCTCCAGGTACCACGGCCGCACGGTAGAAGTGGTCGGCCGGAGTGGGGTAGACGTATTCGTGATCGAGCCCTTCGGTTGTGGCGTACATCTTCTGGGCTGCCGGATCATAGGTCTTGAAACGCTCCATGCGGCTCTCGGTACCGTCGTCGAAACGTATGCGTACGTCCCATGACGTGTCGCTGTCCCAGATGTTCGCAACGACATAACCGGCAAACTGCGGATGCTCCGCGCCGTCGTATACTACCATCTGATGGTCGGCCGCGTGATCCGTAGGCTTGTAGTACCACCGTATCTCCGTGCCGTCGACCTCGTAGACTTCGTATCCGCGGGGCGTGCCGTCGGTGCACAACGGTCCTTGCCACCATGCGCCGCTTATGGCCGGCGTTACATGCTCGTACAGACGCTCGCCGATGATCTGGTTGTAAGCCGTGTGCATGTGTCCCGATATGATGTGGGCGTTGTATGGCTCGAGCAGGCGGTGCAGGCTCGAGGCGTTGGTGGCTATGAGCGATATGTTGTCATAGGTGAAACGCTCGCGGTCGGAGGGTTCGCATGTCGAGGGTATGTGCATGCAGACGATGACGAGTTTCTCCTTGGGTACGTATCCGAGATCGCGCTCCAGCCACCGCATCTGCCTTTCGTCGATGTAGCCTATGTAGAAATAGTCGCGTCCGATGTAGAAGTTGTCGTTGAGTATGACGTAGTGGGCATCTCCCACGTCGAAGGAGAAGTATGTCGGCCCGAATGTCTCCTCCCATTTGGTCCACGAAGTCTCGAACGTGCGTCCGTAGAGTGTCATGTCGTGATTGCCCATGGCGCTGAAATAGGGTATGCCGGAGAGTGCGGCCGTCCTGTTGTAACGGTCGTAGAAACCGTGGTCGTACGACGTAACGTCGCCGCAGCACAACCCGTGGAACGGAATGTCGTATGATTCGACCGTGGCACGTATGTCCCTCATCGCCTCCTCGAGTAGCGGAAACTCCTTTTCAGCCCATATCTGCGGGTCGGCGATGGCTATGAAACCGTGGCGGGTGTCGTCCTGCTCCTTGCGTTGCAGTTCGAAGTCGAAGACGGTGGTTCCCGGTTCGATGCATCTCCAGAATTGAGGTACGCTGTTTCGGGTTTCGACCATGTAGCCCGCCGGTACGGTGATGTATACGAACCGGCTGTCGTCATCCGATTCGAGCGTATAACGCCCTTTGGCGTCGGTAACGGCAAAATGTTCGCCGTCGGTGACCACAACGTCGGCCACGCCCCTGCCCTGACACTGCACCCTGCCTTTCAGCATGCGCATGCCTGCCCCGTAGAGGTATGGCGTCAGTAGAAGCGCCATAACCAGCAATATTGACCTTTTCATGTTTATCGTCTGTATGGTGTTTGTCGTCTCTGTCGCCGTATTACGTCCGGACCGACGGTCTCCTTATCTCCGATATCGGTCGCGTCGCGGTTGCTCATATCCGTGAATGTTCACTGCCTCCTTTTGCCGTCGGGGTGTCGCACTCCGCTACATGAAGTGCCGTCCTGCCGTGTCGGGTGTCAGTCGATAAAGTATTCGCGGTATCTGTCGTAGAGATTGTGCGCGGAGGCATAGCACGACTGCGGCGACATGAAGTGCGAAAATTCGAAAGTTATGGCCTTGTCATATCCGGCACGTGCCGCCGCCTCGAGTTTCATGCGCAGCTTCTCGAACTTTATGGGCAGAAACTTTATGGGCATGTCGCGGTCGAACGTCTCGGCGTTTGTCCAGCACTCCATTCCGTATTTGTCGGCCAGTCGTTTGTTCACCTCGAAGAAGGCGTCGAGCTCGTCGTAGTCGATATGTCCGTCCTGGAAGGCCACGGCATCGACAGCCTCATGTATGCCGTCGAAGATCTCGTCCCATTCACGTTCGTGCTCGGCAACCGATACCGCATCTTCCTTGCTTAGCGAGGCCGAGGCGGCCAGTACGGCCTTCTTGCCGTCGATCCATGGCGATATGAGCGTAGGCATGCCTCCCGATACGGCCTTGCACTGCATGCCCTGTGCCCTGAAGGCCTCGATTGCCCCTTTGGTACGTCGGCTTATCTCACCGCTGAGGTACCATCCCGCGAAACTTGCATGGCGGCTTCCGTAGTTCTGCCATACCTCGTCTATTACATACCTGTTGTATTCGGTATCGCGGCTCATGTCGCCCGTGTCCCAATAGTATCCCGAATCGTAGAGCCCGAAATAGAACTTCATGCCGTGCTTGTCCGACAGTCTGAGGAACATGTCCAGCAGATCGACCGACGGGGTATAGCACCCCTTGCCGACAAGGTATTTCGAGGGGTAGGTGATGAACTTGCGGTAACCCGAGCGGATCATTATGACCGTATCGATGCCTATTCGCTTCATGTTGACGAAATCGGCATCCCATTGGGCCTCCCCCCAGTTCTGATGAGGAATGTCGTGACTTATTTCATCCAGAAAAGTACCTGTGATCTTCATGTATGTGTCTGTTTAGGATTTCCAATAAATGTTTTTGCGGGTCATCGGATACGTGACCGCCACGACCAGCAGTGCATAGATTACGCCGCGCAGGAACCCGCACCACGGAGACAGTGCGGCCATGCGTCCGATGAGCACCGACAGCATGGTCAGCGTGGCGACCGGCGTGATGAGATATCCCGAAGCCGTATAGGCGAACATGGGATTGGCTCCGCATGCCGACAGCACCCTGAATCGTATCTTGAAGTGCGAGTTCGCTACCATCGCCATGAGTACTACGAACGATGCCAGGGCCGAAGTTACGAAAAAATAGCTTACCGTAGCCGGATCTTTCTTTATTCCGCCCTCCAGCGGTTCGGCGACATATCCCAGCAGCAGCCATATCATTGCTGCGTGCAGCAACTGCAGGCGCATGCCGTTCTGTCGGTCCTCCATCATGCGGCCCAACGCTTCGGCGCAGACGCACAGCAGGATCGATATCACGGCGGCCAATGCCACACGACGTGTAAACATTCCCCATATCGACACGACGGTCAGCGCTGCGAGTACGAGTTCCAGCAGTATGGCATGGGCCATCTTCCCCTTTTCGTATTCGGTGGTAACTGCTGTTTGTGCAGAGAGCCGGTTGTGGATGATGTCGCCGGCAATGGTTCCCGGGATTATTATGCAAAGATACTGTATGTAGTCGAAGCTGAACAGCCATCCGACAGGTTCCCATTCCCATATTCGGTTGCCCCACTCCGTTTCGACTCCGGAGGCGAGTTTGAAGAGTGTCAGTACGGCGAGAATGACGATTCGTGCGGTGAGGCTGTTGCGTGTGAACCACCATGCGAGCGTCCCGAACAGGGCCATGTTCGACAGTATCAGAATGATGATGTCGCTGTGTCGTACCGAAACGTCAACGCCGAAAAGGGGCGAATACAGAGCCGTGACAATGATCAGTGCCGCGCATCCGCACCAGTTCATGATCGTGTTTTTGCGCCGATCCATTGACGGCACACGCACGAACATCACGAAGAAGAGTCCCCATACGACCAGTGTCGCCGCGGCTGCCGCATACCGGTTGGTTTCGTGCAGCAGTCCCATGCGCGTATTGCCGAGAAATATGGCGAACAGCGCCAGCCACAGCCATCGGTGTACGGCACCTCGTGTGATCTCCTGCCACCCCTCTCCCCGGGATTCCCTCTTGCGCAGGGCAAGAGGTATGGCTGCACCCATCGAGAAGAGAAAGAACGGAAAGACCAGATCGACCCATGTAATGCCGGCCACTTCGGGATTGAACGCAAATGTCGGCGGCGGCAACTGAGCGTGGAACATGGCTGCCGGCAGATCGGCATGCCAGATCATCTGACCCGAGAGTACCATGCCGATGATTGCCAGAGCCCGCAATACGTCTATTGCCTCGATGCGTCCGTTCATGTTGCGACGGCTTTTTTCAGTCTATATATTTCATCTTCTTCAGATGATCTACCCAGATGACGTAGCCTTCGGGATGCAGGTGTATGCCGTCTTTCGTGAGTTCGGTTCTTACCTGGCCCTTTTCATCGCTCAGCAGCGGTGCGAGGTCTACGTACGTGATCCCTTTCTCGGCACACAGATCGCGCAGACGCCGGTTGAGTTCGCGCACGAGCGCCTTCTTGCCCTTGATGTAGTCGTAGGCCAGCACGTCGTCGTTGGGCGTCAGAACGCTCTGTATGTATATCTCGCATCCGGGAACCTTTTCGCGGATCATTTCGGTCATGGTGCGGATGTTGGCGAAGACGTCATCCAGAGGATAACCGGCCGATATGTCGTTTATGCCGGCCATGATGAATATCTTGCGCGGCGACGATTCGAGTATCTCCGGCAGACGGTCCAGCATCCCGTATGTGTTGTCTCCGCCGATGCCGCGGTTCACGACCGTTATGCCGGGCAGCAGCATGCTCCACCACCCCTGTTCGGTAATGCTGTTGCCGAGGAATACGACTGCCTCCCGAGGCATGCCTTCACGTGTATGGGCCGCACGGCGGCAGTCATAGTACGAGTTGTGGAACGACGGTTCCCTGGCCGAAGCCGATGATCCGGCCAGCGCGCATGCCGCAAACAGGACGAACATCACTCTTTTCATGATTGGATCGCGTTATTTGATCATGTTCATGCCCTGCTCGACGTAGCTCCACTGGTTGGCCTTCTTCAGGTGGATCATGTCGAAGAGGAAGTATCCGTTGCAGGCATCGTAGCAGGCCTTCACCGAGTTGGTTATGGCCGCATTTTCCTCCTGCTGCGTATATTTGTCGTCGTAGTCCCAGTTGCCTACGTCAGGACCTCCGGCAACGAGCGGGCAGGCTCCGGCCGTACGTTTCATGGCCAGAGTGCAGAATCCCTGCATGGTCCACTCACTCGAGCCGTAGACGTTGCCCGGCGAGGCGTATGCCCCGATGAGCATGTGATCCATGATGTCGGCATATCCGTAATTCTTGTAGTCGGCGGTGGCCCATGTCGGGAAATCGGCCGATGTGTCGTATGTGGGGGCGCCCCAGTTCACGCCGACATCGTAGTATGTCGAGTACCAGCCGCCTACGTATACGCCGAACTTGATGTTCGGATTGACGCTGCGGACGGCCTCCTTGGCCTTGTGCATGAAGTCGTGGATGACCTTGACACGGAATTCGAGCCACTTCTTGAGGTCGGGATACGACGACACCATCGAAGCCGTAACCGACGACGTGTAGCCGGCGGGCAGCACGTCGCTGGCGAAGTCGACGCTGTGTCCGCAATACTCCTCGAATGCCTTGCGTGTCAGTTCGGAGAAGTCGCTGTCGAGCGCGTCGAAGCGTCCGCGGTCGAGAATTATGCCGTCCAGATCGCTGTATGCCGCCAGATCCTTGAGCAGGCTGCAGATATATTCCTGTACGTCGGGATTGACAGGATTGAAGAACTTCGATGTCTCGATGCCCGTATCGAGCGTGTTGACATAGCCGTTCGCGGTGTTGAGTACCGTCGCCCACTCCTTCTTGTCGCTGTCGCGGAAGAGTACGCCCTCGCTGCCGAGCGAGGTGACGTTGCCGCCGACCATGGTGTTGAAGCCGGCGTGTATGCGCAAACCGAGCTCATGACCTATGTCGATGAAGGCCTGGAGATAGTCCCAGTCGGCCGTGCGTTCTATCTTCGTATATCCAGTTGCGGTCCATGCTCCGAGCCACTTCACCTGCTGGCAATTCTCCGAACGGAACAGTACGTCGCCCGAGGTTGGACGTACGTCGACCACGACGTCCGTGAATCCGACCTCTTTGGCCTTTTCGAGGTCGCGGCGTATGTTCTCCTGACTGTTTGCGAAGTCGGGGAAATTGGCGGCGGCGTCCACCCAGATGTAACAAGCCTTCTGGCCTGCGGGTACGGGATCGTCCGGATCCTCATCTTCATCCGGTTTCTCCTGTTCATCCTTCGGGTCGTCGGGGAAGACGTACTCGGGCTTGTTGGCCGTCGAGCACGTAACGCATGCGATTGCAGCGATGGCAATGGCAAATCTCAAAAATTTCATGGCTGTAAATATGTTTTCTTGTGATATTAGTACCCGCAGCCCCGGTCAGGGGGCTGCGGATTGTAGTTTACGCCTATTCCTGGGCGATGCAGTCGAATTGCACGCAGCCTACATATCCGTTGCAGAACATGAAGTATGCGTTCATGAAGTAGCCGTCCGAAGAGGTGTGGAGCACGACGTCGACAAAGGCGTTGGAGTTCTGTCCGTCGTTGAGGCGGCCTCCGTACTTGCCGTATCCGTCGCTGCCGCGGTCGAGCGAGTATACAACGGGCGATGCTTCGTCGTCGAGTCGTCCGGTGAATGTCTCGGGATATTTGGCCTCGACAATCCACATCGCTCCGGCTACGCCCCACGTGAACGAGGTCTCCATGGCCGTGATCACGTAGTTCACGCCGTTGAATTCGCGTGCATCGACGGCAAGCATCTGTTCGTTGCCGGTCAGTTCGCCGACCATGCTGGCCTTGGCCGTATTCGTGGCGCCGTCCACCCATGTAAGTGTGTTGTTCGAGTATCCGCAGACGAAGTAATCCGAGGTTTCGTCTGTGCCGCCGTATGCCGCATCACCGTTTGTCCAGCCCTTGCTCATGCCGGTTACCTGTGTCCATACCGGTGTCTGGCTGACGGGAGCTCCGCCCTTGACGAACCAGCGCCATGTCGAAGTCGTGCCGGTGCTTGTCCAGCCGCAGTATACGGCCGATATCACGGCATCGCCGTAGACGTCGCCACGTACGGATACGTGTTTGCCGTACGGTTCGGTCGTGGCGTGTTCGATGAATACTTCGGGAGTGGAGTATACGTCCTTCATGCGCAGGATTCGGAATACGCCTCCGTCATCGGGAATAAGGTTGCTGATGATGAGATGGCCGGCATCGTCCGAGGTGATGAAGTAGCTCTTCGTCGGCGACAGATACTGTCCGAGGTCGAGCTTCCCGACAACGGCTCCCGACTTGGCGTCGAGGATTATGGGCGCCTCGCCGTGCGGGTTGATCACCACATGGTCGTCCGTTGCGGCGACGCTGGTGGTGATGTCGAGAGTGTTTACTCCCACGGCCGAGAGTTTGGTTGCCCAAAGCAGTTTGCCGCTGCCCTGACGCATGCCCGACTCGACGCGTGTCGGTTCGGACTGCTGCAGTGTCCATTCGCGGCTGGTTACGCCGTCCTGGGCTATCACGGTGAAGGTCATCGGTTGGTCGGGCGAGCACCAGAACGCCTTGGTGGCCGGATCAGGTACGATCTTGGCATGCGGCGACAACGTATAGTCGGCGAATACGTTCTTGAGCTCCTCGAAATATATGAGCGAAGCCGTGGCGCTGTTCTTGTCGATTATGGCCGACACGTCGATGTCGCGAACCGTAAAGCTCTCGATGTCGCAGGCGTCGCTCTTCTTGAGGGCTGCCTTGATCGTCCATTCGGTCTTCTGCTTCTGCTGGTCGGTCACCGTTACGGTGTATCGCTGCGTAAGGTCGATGGTATGGAGCGACGGCTCGACCGTCACGTTGTCGTCGAGGTTGAACATGACGTACACTTTGGTATAGTTCTCGAGACTCTGTACGTTGTCGGACTCCACGGGGTAGGTGTACGGTACCTGTACGGTTATCGTGTGCTCCTCGTAGTCGATCTCGCCCGGAAATCCCGATTCGTCGGCCGTATGGTATCCCTCCCATGTCGGATAGGCCGTGAACGCGTTGATCCCCTTGTTGGCAACGGGAGGAACGAGCTCCTCGGGCTGATGGCATCCTGCCAGAGGCAGCATGACGATCAATGCAAGTGAATATAATGTCTTTTTCATGGTCTTGAACTTATGCTGTTAGAAATTCCACTCGTCGAACTGCGATACGAGGCTGTTGTTGTTGAGTTCTTCGGTAGGTATCGGCAGCGAGTACATGCGCGACAGGAAGGTGCGGTCTTCGCCGTCGCAGTCCACATAGGTGTACGTATATGTACCGGCGCTGTCCTTCGTGATCTTGATTCCATGCACGCGGTAATCCGAGTATGCCTCCTGGGCAAGACCCCAGCGGCGCATGTCCCACCACAGATGGCCTTCGTACGAGAGCTCCACCTTGCGTTCGTGACGTATCGCCTCGAAGAGATCGTCGCCCGTAAGGCTCATGTCGGTGCCCAGACCGACTCGTGAGCGTACGCGGGAAAGGCTCGACAGGGCGTCACCGGCAAGATTGAGCCTGTAGCACGCCTCGGCGTGGTTGAGCAGCACTTCGGCGAAGCGTATCTCGACCCACGGCGTCGTGCTCGGCACGTTTGTGAGGTCGGTGTTGCTCTCCTGACGGAACTTGCGCAGGTAGTATCCCGTGACGGTCTTGCCGTACGGATACGACTCCGTACCGTAGTCGACGTATATGCCGTAGGTACCGTTCACGCAGTTCTCCATGACGTTGCCCTGCCACTCGGCGCCGTTATAGAGTATCGTTGCGGCAAAACGGGGCTCGAGCTGGTTGTATGGCGGGTACTGCGTGGTGCCTGTTTCGGTATGCCACGGAGTCCAGTCGACCCTGCCGCCGTCGGCATATTCGTACTCCTCGACCATCTCCTGTGTCGGGGTGGAGCTGCCGCCGGTCGTGTACTCGTGGTACATGGCCATGTAGCGGTCCCAATAGTGGCTGGGGCCGGTGACCAGATAGTTGAACTCGAGTATGGACTCGATGTTGCCGCCGGCATATGCCTGCTCGTATGTGGGCGCCAGATCGTATTTGTTGAGCTCGAAGACCTTTTCGGCTGCGGCCTTGGCATCGTCCCAGCGCTCGGCATAGAGCATCACGCGCGAAAGCAGTCCATAGGCCGCACCTTTGGTCAGACGGCCTTCGTTGGCGCTGTTCCACTCGGAGGGCAGCTTCTCGCCGGCGAACGTCAGATCGTCGTAGATGAACTGCCATGTCTTCTCGGGCTCGGAGAGCTCCATGTCCTTCTTCATCTCCGAGAGATTCGAATAGAGGATGGTGTACCCCTTGTGGCGCTTGGCAAGCTGGAAATAGAGGAATGCACGGAAGAAACGAGCCTGTGCCTCGTAACGCTCGTTGACATCGGCCGAATATACCGAATACTTGGTCATGGCATCGAGGAACTCGTTGATGCGGCGTATGCGCGTATAGGTATCGCTCCAGCAATCGAGTATGCATCCAGATGCCGATATGGTCTCGGGCGTGAATACGTAGTTGTTGCAGTCGCCGGCGCGGTTTCCGGCTATGTAGCTTCCGTACTTGAAGGTGTCGGTCAGACCCTCGGTAAGGTTGCCCTTGAACTGGCCCTCGCCGAATGGACTGTACACTGAAAGATATTCGTAGAAGTTGTTGATGTACAGGTCTGTCGCTGTTTCCGATTCCCACATCGCCTTGTCGGAAACCCGATCCGTCGGCGTGAGCTCGAGATAGTCATTACAACTCGTCAATCCGAGAGCCGTCAACGACATGAGCACGATTAAAATTCTTGATTTCATGATTTCAATTGTTTTTTCGGATTAGAGAGTTATGTTGAGACCTATCGACATGACGCGCTGTTGCGGATAGTAACCGTTGTTGACGCTCGGGATCTCGGGGTCGATGTTGTACTTGCTGACATAGCTCAACGTGAACAGGTTCGATCCTTCGATGTAGATGCGCAGGCGCTGTATGCCTATCTTGCGGGTCTTGCTTACCGGCAGCGTGTATCCCAGCTGTGCCGTCTTCAGGCGGATGTAGTCTCCCGGACGGTACCAGTGGGTCGAGGAGTGCGCGTTGTTGGAGTTGCTCTCCAGCGAAAGACGCGGGAAGTATGCTCCCGTATTCTCGGGCGTCCACGAGTTCTCGACAATGTAGCGCGGCGAGTTTCCGTCGTGGTAGAAGGGCTTGGTCATCGACGTGTTGTCCATGATGCCGGTTTCTGCGTATACTCCCGTGAGCGCTATGGTGCTGCCTGTGGCTCCCTGAAGCAGGAAGCTGAAGTCGATGCCCTTCCACTCGAGGTTGAACTGGAGTCCGGCCGTGAACTTGGGATAGATGCTCGAACCGACATATCCGCGGTCCTGCTCGTACGATATGTGGCCGTCGCCGTTGCGGTCGAGATACTTGATGTCTCCGACGCGAACCTCCTTGCCTATCATCGTCGGCGAGTTCTGGATCTCCTCTTCACTTTGGAAGAGTCCCTGCGAAATGAATCCGATCACCGAACCGACCTCCTTGCCAGTGAGCTTGAGGTAGTCGGGAGCGTTCACTGCGTCGCCCGCATAGTAGAGCCAGCGGCGGCGTGCGTACGAACCGATGAACTTTATGCTGTAGTTGAATGCTCCGGCACGGTTGCGGTGCGTCAACGTGAAGTCGAAACCTTTGATGTCCTGCTTGTTCTCGTTGGCGATGGTGGGGTAGTATCCTCCCATCGACGGCGGATACGAACCGGCTACGGTCGAAAGCATGTCGTATTTGTACGTGTAGAAGACGTCAGCCTCGACACCGAGCATGCCGCCCCAGAAGCTTGCGTCGACACCGATGTTGTAGTTGAGGTTCTTCTCCCATGTGAGCCACGGGTTGGCCACGGCCGACGTGTAGACGCTCTCCTGTCCCTGGCCTCCGATCACAACGGCATTACCGTCGCTTATGGTCATGGTGCTCAGGTACTGGTATGCTTCAACGGCCGATGTGCCGGTAAGTCCGATACCGCCGCGCAGCTTGAGATTGTCGACCCACGACGAGGTGAACCACTTCTCTTCCGAGATTCTCCAGCCGGCAGAACCTGCGGGGAAGAAGCCCCAGCGCGATCCGTTCATGCCCGAGAAGAGGTACGTACCGTCGTAACGGCCCGAAAGTTCGATATAGATTCTGTTGTCGTAGTCGTAGTTGAGACGTGCGACGAAACCGACCTGTCGCGTACGGTCGCTGCTGCCTCCGAGTGCGCGCTTGTCGCTTGACTGATCGGTGAAGCTGAGTTCGGGCAGATTGACGAACGTGAGGTCATAGCCGCGTGCATAGTGGTTGTTGCTCGACTTGTCGCGGGTCTCGAGCAGCGCCAGTGCGGCTACGCGGTGCTTGCCGAACGTGTTGTCGTAGGCTATGCTCGTCTGGGTTATGCCGTAATAGGTATAGTACGAGGCCTCCTGCAGCGAATTCTGCGAACCGAGGCCCGAGTAGGTCTGGCTGACGTTGTAGTTTATGCCCGAGATGTAGCCGTCATCGCCGTATGAAAACGATGCCAGAGCCAGCTCATAGGGCGTCGAAAGTTGTTTGGCATGCGTAAACGTCATGTCGTACGAGGCGAAGAACTTTGCCTTCAGACCCTTTACCCAGGGTACGTCCCACGTCAGCGAGATGTTGGGCTCGATGTAGACGCTGCGCTGCCTGTTGTATCCCGAATACGTATAGGCGGCTATGGGGTTTACCGTAGCCGAAGCCGTCGACGTGGCGGTAGGATAGGTTTGTCCGTCCAACTCGATCGTCTCGGGAACGTAGGGATGTACACGCATGGCCTGCTGGGCTATGTTGTTCCAGTCGTCGTTGTCGGCGCTGTATGTCGGCTGCTCCTGCTGCTGTACGCGTCCCGAGATGCCGACGTCGAGCGTCAGGCTGTTGGCGATCTTCGCCGTGATGTTGGATCGGGCCGTATATCTGCGGAAATTGAAGTTGTCGACATTACCTTTCTGGTCGAACAAGCCCACTGATGCAAAGTACGTCAGACGTTCGGTTCCGCCCGTCGCCGATACCGTGTGCGACATGTTCTGTCCCAGTCCGAAGACCTTGTCATACCAGTTGGTATTGCCCCAGCCGTCCTTGCCTTCGATCATCTTCTGCACGATCTGTGCGGTGAATATGGGCTGCCGGCCGTCGAGCTCGAGTGCGCGGTTGTACCAGTAGGCGTATCCCGGACCGTCGAGCAGCTCCATGTTGGTGGCATTCTGGCTCACACCGTACGAACCCTTGTATGATATGGTCGATTTCTGGGCGCGGCCTCGCTTGGTGGTGACGATGATGACCGTGTTTCCGTCGAGACCGTACACGGCTGCCGCCGAAGCATCCTTCAGAATGGATACCGACTCGATATCGTCGGGATTGATCTGGTTGATGTCGCGGGGTACGCCGTCGACGATGTAGAGAACCGATTGACCGCGTACCATGAGCGATGCCCCGTCGGCACCGGGCTGTCCCGATGTCTGCACGGCTGTTACTCCCGAGATACGTCCGGCAAGCATGTTGGTGATGTCGCCTACGGGCGCCTTCTCCAGCTCGTCGCCCGATATCTGCGATACGGCGGCCGTGATGCTGGTACGCTTCTGCGTACCGTATCCCACGACTACCACCTCGTCGATGCTTTCAGCCGAATTCTTGAGCATTATGCGCAGGCCCTTCTCGTTACCCGTAACGGCCACGCGGTGCGTGCTCATGCCGAGGAAGGATACGTCGATGTGGTGTCCCGGTTCGACGGCGATCGAGAACTTTCCGTTCACGTCGGTGGCAACGCCGTTCAGGTTGTTCTCGCTCTCGACTACGGTGGCTCCTACTATCGGCGCACCCGTTTCGTCGACAACGATTCCCGTCACGTTGTTCTGCGCCCACGCGTGGGAGAACAGAAACACGAAGAGGGTACAAAACAGCGCACGCAGCAGTGACGTACGACCCCTCCCCTCTGATGTATGGGAAAAATGTTTCATATAAAGGTTGGTTTTAGTGGTATGTTTTAGTGTTGGTTACTCTTCCTTGAGGCTCTTCTCGAGCAGGTCCCACCAGTCGCTCTCGACGATGTGCACCAGATCGAATATCATCACGCCCCCGTCGTTGCTCTTCAGGGCCTGGCGTACGGCTCGTGCGAACAGCTTGCCGTCGTCGCCGTACTGGCGTACGTAGAGCGATCCGCATACGGGTACTACTCCGCAGGTTATGGCTTTGGCCAGCTCGGCGCCGCCCTCGACACTGTAGCAGTAGGTCGGGTCGGTGGCATCCATGCCGGCTTCGTTGCGGGTGCCCACGACGCCGTTCGCCTTGTCCACGTCTTCCTTGGTAACGAGCGTATAGTAGAGTCCCGTCATGTAGATGTCGAGCAACTCGGCATAACCCGTATTGTGGTATGTCGGCGTAGCCCAGTCGTACTGCTTCGAGGGATCGTACTTCACGCTCGCCCAGTTGACTCCGAGCTGGTAGTAGGTAGGATACCATGCTCCCGTATAGTCGCCGATGAGCACGTCGGGGTTTGCGGCACGTATCGCGTCGTGGGCCTCCTCGACGAAGCTCTTGATGACGGTGGCGCGCCATTCGATCCACTCCTTGTAGTATTTGCCCGGCTGCAGTTCGTCACCCTCCCAGTAGAAGATATCCTCGGGAAAGTTCTCGACCTTCTTGCCGCTCCACTCTTCGAACTGACGGTGTGAAAGCTCGCTGAAGTCCGACGTGATGTTGTCGTAGCGCAGACGGTCGAAGATTATGCCGTCGATGTCGGGGTAGCGCGTGACGAACTCTACGAGGATCGACTTCTGATATTCGCGTACCTCGGGGTTCGACGGGTTGAGCATGCCGTTGTAGTTGGTCTTGATCTCGCTGATGGGTACTATCGTCCCGTCGGGACGGTACACCATCGACTGCCATTCGGGATGTTCGCCGTAGATTATGCCGCGGTTGAAGAAGTTGTGTCCGCCGGCGAAGATGTTCATCGAGCCGTGAACCCTCATCCCCAGTTTGTGCCCTTCGTCGATAAAGTAGCGCATCATGTCGTAGTCGCGCGAACGCGTGCAGCCGTCGAATTCGGCCATGTAGGGGGCGATCTCGCTGTCGTACAGCACTTCGCCCATGATCGACTTCATGTCCACGACGATATCGGTAATGCCCGTCTCCTTAAGCTTTTGTGTGTAGTAACGGATCGAATCGGGTGAACTCATGCGGGCGAAGTTGGCTTCGCAGTCCACCCACATGTATTTTGGTTTGGTTGTTTCGGCCTTTGTCGCGCATCCTGCGACGGTCGCCGCGAACAGTATTATTGTTATTGTCAGAGTTCTGAGGGTAGAGAGTTTTGTCATGGTTCGGTAGAGGTATTAGGTTAGTCTGTTACAAATATAATAAAAATGTTAAGAGAGTTCTCTCCGGTTAGTTAAATATTTTAGGTAAACCGCCCGAATCTGAAAAACGGTTTATCCGTCTTCCTTGGGGTATTCGGGCGATTTGTCCGGTGTAATCACTGCTGAGTCGCCATTTCGGATACGACTACGGCCGTAGGTACGTTGCGTTGCGTTCCGTCGCTCGGGTTGTTGAGTACCGTTCCGTCGTATCCCACGATTGTCGAGGAACCGCCTCCGTCGAGATTGACGGCATAGTCCATGCCCTCGGCAATGAACATCTCGGCCAGATCCGATATGGACAATCCATTGCTTCCGTTCGAGCCGCGGCCGTCGCATACGATCAGCATGAAACGGCTGCCGTCGCTGGTGGCACCTATGGCCGTACGCGGTATACGCGACATGCCGTCGGTTCCGCCGCTGTGAAGGACTTCGCGGTAGTAGTTGTCCATGGCGACGTTCTGGCCTTCGTATACAAGCATCGGACCTCCGCCTATGGCCTGTTGCGGCTCCCATAATGCGGCTCCTTCGGTTTTGGAGGTGGGAGGTGCGGCCATGTATGTACTTGTACTTTCGTCGTTGTCGAGCGGCGACGGGAACGAGTACGGTTTGTTGCCGTCATCCAGCACGCAATATACCCAGGTGGCCTCGAATGTTCCGTCGGCCATCTGCCCGAGAGCCGCCCGTATGGGGTATGCCGTCACCTGGTTGCCTTGGGCGTCATTGGGGTATGCCGTCTGCGAGGCTATCGACTTCACTTCGCCGTCAGTGATGCATAGACTCAGAGAGGCCCCCTGCCAGAAATAGCCTGCGTTGGTTGTAACGTAGGGTGTACCGGCATTGGTCGAAGGAAAGTATGCGAATATTTCGGATGGGGTCATCGCCTCTTCGACGAGTGTGGGACGGAATCTCAGTGCCGGATTTGCCTTGAGGTCTGCGATTACGACATAACCTTTGGCTACCTCGCCGGTATCGAAGTTCTTTTCGAAAGCCTCGACGCTGAGGCCTTCGGGGTAGTTTGATTCGGGCTCCTCGACATCGTCCGGATCATCTGGTTCCTCTCCTTCGTCGGGATTCTCGGGCGAAGTCGGAAACGTATATACGGGAGCGTTGTCGGATGTGCATCCGATGCCGGGTATCAACATCGTTGCGGTCAGCAGGCAGATGAGCAGATGTTTTTTCATGGCAGTAGTGGTTGGAATGTTAAAACACCTGCTAAAATAAATAAAATTATCTATATGTCAAAACTTTCTAAATTATTTTTATTTCGTTGTTTTTGATATTTTGTTGATTAACATGTTATATATCAGTATTTTATATGGATTAGACGCGATTTGCCTGTAATTAAAATATTTTTTCAATGGCAGTTTGTAAAACTGAAAAGATTTACATTTGGCGGGACTCTCCATTAGCACCTAAACGAATACAATCGCCTGTCTGCCGTGGCGGTATCGTTTGCTCCGCCATTCAGAGGCTTGCCTGCCGATCGCCCTTGACACTGCTGTGATTCGTATGGTGATATTTGGCGCAGGTAAATCTCAGAGGCATATGATCTCTTGAAAGACGGTTATCAACGTCTCGCGGCAAGCGCTTGTGAGATAGCGTTTACGTCTGCATGATTCGGTTTTGGGTATCGATAGACTGATATTGTGAGATTGACTGCAGGTGAGGGTTCGCAATATCCGTGTCGTGAACGGTTTCGGTCGTGCGATTGTTACGATGACGGCATGTAGTCGAAGTTCGAATAATAATATTGAATCTCATTCTCCGGGATGTCCGCATGAAAATATCTCTGTTGTACTCATCGTGCTTGTATTGCCTCTATGCGGCTGCAGCATCGTAATGTATTATGGTATTGTCGATTGCGGCGTTGTGACGCTTTTCCCCGAACGATGAGACTGTAAATGATGCGGGTATTCGCAGGCCTTCGTGCAGACTTTTGGGGTACAGACATTACGTGTCGTCTTATTTGTCACTGCATGTAAATTAAATATGGATGCAAGCCGCCGGCGTTGCCTGCTTTCTTTCGTACAGTCGGATGATTGATACTAAACTTTTTTATCTATATTTAATTTTTGAGTAAATATTTTACTGTTTTTATTTTGTTGTAAGATAATATTTTTATTATCTTTGTTGCGACAGGGTGTGAGGCATGTCTGTTGTGACCCGTGAACTGCGAAACAGCATGCATCGTATGACGATACCTCCGTCCGTTTAGAGATTTTGTCGCAGGAACTGACCTTGAACCTAATAATAAAGAACAATCAACCGACATAAACTACAATTGAACTCTTAAACTTTTAATCAGCTGACATTATGAAGCATTTATTCTACCTGCTATTGGCTGGAGTCGGCCTTCTGGCCGGCGGTTGCAGTCAGTACGACGACACCGATCTGGTGAACCGTATGGATGGTCTCGAAGATCGCCTTACGAAACTCGAGGAGACGATCGACGCGCTCAACCAGGATATCAAGGGCGTGCAGACCATGATCGATGCCCTTGAGAAGAACGTATACGTTGCCCGTATCGAGCAGACGGAGGATGGCTATACCGTTTACTTTACCGACGGAAAGCAGATCACCATCTCCAACGGACGTGACGGTGCACAGGGAGCTGATGCTCCGACCGTGACCGTCAAACTGGACGAGGAGACCAATGTATATTACTGGGCGTTGACTCAGGACGGCGTTACGGAGTACCTTCTCGACGACAACGGCGAGCGTATCCCCGTAAGAGGCGATGAGGGTGCTACTCCGCTGTTGCGCGTAACGATGGAGGATACAACCGGTTACTGGGAGGTAAGTTACGACGAGGGAAAGACCTGGACTCGTGTTCTCGACAAAACCGGCATGCCCGTGACGACGAGCGGCGGTGCCGGCGGTCTCTTCAAGAGCGTCGAGGAGAAGGACGGCGTGGTGATCTTCACCCTGCTCGACGACTCGACGATCGAGATCGAACTGCGCGGTGACCTGTTCATGCTGTTCGACGGAGAGGCTCCGACCGAACCCGTCGCATTCCGTATGGGCGAGACCAAGGAGTTCCTCATGGAGTCGACAGGCGTGAAGAATACGGTAGTTACGACTCCCGATGAGTGGCAGGGCAAGTTCGATCTCTCGACCAATATCCTTTCGATTACGGCTCCTTCGGCCGAACACCAGACCTGCGCGGCTCAGGCCGGCGATGTGGCGGTCATCTATTTCGGCGATCAGAACCAGAGCTCGGTTATAACCTTCAAGGTGACCATCGGCGAGTTCGTGACCGTTGAAGAGACTCTTCTTGCACAGACGATCGAGGCGGCTGGCGGTACGCTGACTGTTCCCTTCACGGCTGACGGTGTGGTTACTGCATCGCCGCGGGCAGAGGATACATGGCTTACGGCTTCGGTAGCTGGAACCGATCTGACGATCAATGTTGCTGCGAACCAGGGCAATACCCGTACCGGTATTGTAACCCTCGCTGCCAAAGACAACAGCGTCGAGATTACCGTGACGCAGGCCGAGGGCGTGGCTACCGTTGCGCTCGGCATACGCGAAGGCAGTGCTACCGAACTGTGGAATACGGCCATCGGTGACGCCGGATTCGCAAGTCCCAACAACAGTTCGAGCATTGCGGCCATAGGCGACTATGTGCTGGTTAACGTTCCGGGAGAGAATCCGGTGATCTTCAATGCCCTGAGCGGAGAGAAATACGGTACGTTCGAACTGGGCGGAGCTCCCAACGATCTCATTACCGCCGACGATGCCGGGCATATCGTGCTTTGCAACTATAATCCCGATTCATCGGGCGACTTCGAAATATGGCGTGCCAAGGATGTCGAGTCGGCTCCCGAACACTTCGCTACTTATCCCGGTGGTTCGCCTGTCGGACTCAAGATCTCGGTTACCGGTGATATCTACGGCGATGCTGTCATAATGATCCCGTACAGCGCATGGAGTGCCGATGGTGTTACTACATATTGGGCCTGGGAGGTGAAGAACGGCGCCGTAACTTCGGAAAAACCGTCGTGGCAGCAGATTGCCGACCCCAATGTGATAGGATATAAACAGAATATCGATATGATATCGGCATACAATAACCGTTCGTCGGACTTCTTCTTCGTAGGCTATTCTGGCAGTATCATTCACTGGCTCTCTTCCGACAATGTATTGAAGGCCAAGATGCCCATAACTCCTGCGGCTTCTCTCGCGAATTTCATATCGAACGCTATCGACGTCGAGGTCTTTAACAACCAACTCTATGTAGCCATAACATGTGACAACATGTGGGGTAATGACCGTATGTGGGTTATCGAGGCTACCGAGTCGAAATGGGTAACTCCCGCCGAGACGGAATGGACCTCGTCCCTGTCGGAGGGCTCGGAGGCTGTCGTTTACAGTCTGCCTGAAAATTACAATGTCGTCGGATCTACGTATTATCAGGACTGCGCTATGCGTGTTTCGGATGACGGACTCTATCTCTATGCATATTACATGTTCGGCGGAAACGCTCTGGGTTGCGTTCAGTTCGATTGCATAGCGGAATAGGTCGTTACATTCTCATAGCTTGATTTGGCCCGCGGCTCCCTGCATGGAGTCGCGGGCTTTTTGTATGTGGAGGCATCGGTGCATCGGGATTGCATTGTTGGTGACTTTCCTGCAGTCGGCCTCGGCGCGCGGCACGGTACTCGTGCGGCGCCGGACATGTGAAACGCCCCGGACGATTGCCGTCCGGGGCGTTTAATGGTTGATCGGATATGTGTTATAGCTGTTCGCGTTCGTAGCACATGTTGTCGTTCCCGAGTCTGATGGAGAGAGTCTGTTCGTCAACTCGCTCGATGGTCCAGACTTCCGAGAAGTCGATTGTCTGTCCGTTGCCGATGCTGTGGCCCGACAGCGTAAGTTCGTTGCCCTGAACCTTCCAACTCTCGTATACGAGCGTAGCCATGTTGATCGATTCGGCAGCGCCCTTTTCCAGCAGTCTGAATCCCTGGGTTATGCCGTCGGGAACGACGGGGTAGGTTTGGATCCACGAACCGACGAGATAGTTGTAGTTGGCCGGTGCGGCGACCTTCCATGCCGTGCCGAAACTGTCCCTGATCTCGTCCTTGTACGATATCGTCACTGGCGAACCGGGCTTGATGCCGGCCGGACACTCCTTCTCGGCGCCGGCGGTTACGAACGTTACGATGTTGCCGTTCAGGTCGGTTACGGTCAGCGTGTTGGTCGACACCTCTACGGCCGTGCCTTCCAGTATTTTGGGCTTTGAGCAGGAGCCCATGCAGATTGCCGCGACGCCTATGGCCGCAATGAACTTGAGGTTTCTCATATGTCGAGCTTTTTCGGGGTTGTTTTCGCCTTTATGTATCGGTCGATAGCGGCAGCGGCCTTGCGTCCTGCTCCCATGGCGAGGATCACCGTTGCGGCTCCCGTTACGGCATCGCCTCCGGCAAAGACGCCTTCGCGCGATGTGGCACCGTCGGCATCGGCCACGATACAGCCGCGGCGGTTGGTTTCGAGCCCTTCGGTCGTCGATGCTATCAGCGGGTTCGGCGACGTGCCCAGCGCCATGATTACCACGTCGCAGTCGATTTCGAAGTCCGAACCGGGCTTCACGATCGGTGCACGGCGTCCGCTCTCGTCGGGCTCGCCGAGTGTCATCTCCACGCATGAAATGCCGCGGACGCGTCCCTGCTCGTCGCCGAGTATGCGTGTGGGGTTGGTGAGCATGCGGAATTCGATGCCCTCCTCCTTGGCGTGGTGCACCTCTTCGGCGCGGGCCGGGAGTTCGGCCTCACTGCGGCGGTATACGATTATGGCTTCGGCGCCGAGACGCTTGGCCGTACGGACGGCATCCATGGCCACGTTGCCGCCGCCGACAACCACGGCCCTGTGTCCGGCGTAGATGGGGGTGTCGTACTCCTTGTCGTATGCCTTCATCAGATTGGCACGCGTAAGGAACTCGTTGGCCGAGAAGACACCGTTGAGATTCTCGCCCTCGATGCCCATGAAGCGCGGAAGACCGGCTCCGGAACCGATGAATATGGCTTCGTATCCCTCTTCGTCCATGAGCGAGTCGATGGTTACGGTGCGGCCGGCTATCACGTCGGTCTCGATCTCGACGCCGAGACGCTTGACGGCCTCGATCTCCCTGGCCACCACGGCCTCCTTGGGCAGACGGAACTCGGGTATGCCGTACACCAGTACGCCGCCGACTTCGTGCAGGGCCTCGAATATCTTGACTTCGTATCCCATTTTGGCGAGGTCGCTCGCACAGGCCAGTCCCGAAGGACCGCTGCCTATTACGGCTACCTTGTGGCCGTTGCGCTCGATATGTACCGGCTTGCCGGGATGTGCCATGCTCCAGTCGCCGACGTAGCGTTCGAGTTTGCCGATGGCCACCGGCTCTCCCTTGATGCCGAGTATGCACGAGCCTTCGCACTGCGTCTCCTGCGGGCAGACACGTCCGCAGATGCTCGGCAGCGAGCTGTCCTCGGCGATGATTGCGGCAGCTCCGGCTTCGTCGCCGTCGGTCAGAGCCTTGATGAAGTCTGGTATGCGTATGTTGACCGGGCAGGCCGTCACGCAACGCGGATTCTTGCAGTGCAGGCATCGCGACGCCTCGAGCATCGCCTCTTCGCGGTTATATCCGTAACATACCTCCTCGAAATTTGTGGCCCGTACTGCCGGATCCTGTTCGCGTACGGGAACTCGTGGTATTCTGTTGGCCATGGTTTCAGAAACATTTACATTCGTGGGACTTTTCGTTTGCAAGATGCTCCTGCGTGCGGAACATCGCCTGACGGCGCATCGCTTCGTCGAAATCGACAAGATGCCCGTCGAATTCGGGACCGTCGATGCATGTGAAGAGCGTCTTGCCGCCGACACTTACACGGCAGGCGCCGCACATGCCCGTACCGTCGACCATCAGGGCGTTGAGCGATACTGTGGTCTTCAGCCCGTACTGTTTGGTCGTGAGCGCGACGAACTTCATCATGATCATCGGGCCGATGGCCACGCATTCGTCATAGTGCTCGCCCCGGACCTCGATCAACTCCTTGATAAGGCCCGTAACCATTCCCTTGTAACCTTCGCTGCCGTCGTCGGTGGCTATGTAGAGGTGCGATGCGACGCGGCGCATCTCGTCGGTATAGATAAGCAGCGACTTGGTCTTGGCTCCGATGATGACATCGGCTTCGACGCCGTGTTCGTGCAGCCACTTGACCTGCGGATATACGGGTGCGGTGCCCACGCCTCCGGCTACGAACAGGTAACGGCGTTTGCGCAGCTCCTCGACGGGTACGTCGACAAACTCCGAAGGACGTCCCAGAGGTCCGGCCAGGTCGGCCAGACGTTCGCCGACTTCGAGTGCACATATCTTGTTGGTCGAGACGCCGATGGTCTGCGTGACGATTGTAACGGTACCTTCGGCCGTGTCGTAGTCGGCGATGGTCAGCGGTACGCGTTCGCCGTGCTGGTCGACTCGTACGATGACGAACTGTCCGGGTTTGGCGGCATGCGCCACACGCGGTGCCGCAACCTTCATTCGGCAGATATTCTCGGCCAGATAACTCTTTTCCGTAATTTCAAACATAATTCACTCTATCCTTGTAGGCCCGCGCGGTGTTCGGCACGGGCATGTTTACGTTGTCAATCCTCGATGATGGCCGTCACGCGCATCTCGCGCATGGGCCTTGCCGGATCGTCGGTTATGATGCGTACGCGTCCCACGAACGCTCCGTGTCGTTCGGCCGGACATCGCATGCGCACCTCGACATCCAGTGTACTGCCGGCCGCGATACGCTCGCCTCCCGAGATCGATACCCTGATTTCGGGAACGCTGACCTCTACGGCGCGTATGTTGAGTGGAGCGCTGCCGGTGTTGGTTATGCCGAAGTGGCCGACCGATTCGCCGTCATCGTGTTTTACAGCCCCAAATTTAACAATATTTTTCGTTAGTTCGGCCTTCGGTATCGATTTGTCGGTCACCCGGTCTCTGTTGTCGACGGCAATTCCAGTTATTGAGATCAACGTCTCGGTGCGCTTTCCGTCGACATATACCCGCAGCATGTCGTGCAACGTACCGTACACGCGGCTTGTTGCAGGCAGTCCGTAGCTTATGTCGATGTCGCCCCTGGCGCCGGCAGGTATGACCGCCGGATAGTCGAGGTGCAGCACGCCGCTCGACTTTTCGGGTTCGAGCCTCAGGCGTACGGCTTTGTCGGACGTGTTGGCATATTTCAGGGCGCTGCGTGTGGTTTTGCCGTGTTCGACGTAGGCGAATGCATGGAAGTTGTCGTCGAGACGTACTCCTTCGCCGACATATATGGGATAGAGCTCCTCGACGCTGCGTTCGCGGGCCGTTACGTCGCCCGAAACCTGCAGGCATATCGGTTTCGTCTTCTCCGAGGTGTAGACGTTTATGTTCTTGGCGAAGGCTCCCGGACGATCCATCGGATCGAATGTTATGGCGATCTCGCCCTTCCGGCCCGGCATCACCGGCTTGCGGTCGTAGGCTGCAACCGTGCAGCCGCATGTGGTCGTGGCCGACAGGATGACTATCGGCTCGTCGCCGGTATTGCTGTATCTGAAGGTGTGCGATACCTTGCCGCCGTCCTCGCGTATGGTGCCGAACGAGTACGATGTCTCGTCGAACGACAGCCTCGACTGTGCCACGCCTGTCAGCGTTCCGAGTAACAGCGTGGCTGTCAACGTATATATATAAAGTAGCTTGTTCATTCCAGATGCAAAGTTATATTTTTATTCAAATTTTTGTTGTAAAAGTTTTGCAGTAATGAAAAATTGCTCTATATTTGCACTCCGAAACCGGTAAAGAGGTTTCGACAAGCCTGAATAGCTCAGTTGGTTAGAGCACATGACTGTTAATCATGGGGTCCTAGGTTCAAGTCCTTGTTCAGGCGCTATTGCGCGAGGGTTGCGTAAGGGTTCATTGAAATGTTGCGACGAGTGTTCCGTAAGGGACGGCAAGTCGCAGCGAGGTAAACAAATTCACGAGGCAACGACAAAAAATGTCTGAAAAATTTGCCGTAATGAAAAAATGAATTACCTTTGCAGTCCCAAGCCATTTTTTAGGAAACGGGAGTTTAGCTCAGCTGGTTCAGAGCATCTGCCTTACAAGCAGAGGGTCGGGGGTTCGAATCCCTCAACTCCCACTAAGTAACGAAGACGATTGATCTATTCAATCGTCTTTTTTGTTTGTATCGTGCCGGTGCACGCATAAACAAAACGGCGGACGGAGATGAAAATCCGCCCGCCGTTCATTTCGCGGTTGCGACGCTCAGAACGGTAGGTCGTCGACCTCGGATGTTCCCGATGCGTAGCTCGGCTCCTCTGCGATGGGAGGCATCTCGGGCATAGGAGCTGCCTGGGCCGGAGCCTCGGTCTGTTTGGGCTGTATGCGCCATGCCCTGACGTCGGTGTACCAGCGTCCGTTGTATTCGCGCGACTCGACGTTGACCGATACCATGTACGCCATGCCTTCATGCAGCTGTGCCACTTCGCTCTCCTTGTTGAAGAAGGTCACGCATATCTTGCGCGAAAACTCCTGCGGCATCTCGAATACCACGTCCTGACGTTTCCACTCGCCGCGGGCCGATGTGCCGCTCGTGGGCGGCAGTATCTTGTAGACTTTACCTTCGAATTCCATGTTTGTCCGTTTTTTTGTTGTTCTACGGCAAAAGTACAAAAAAATCGGCGACTGCACCCGCCATCCGTACAACTTTTTCGGCGTGAAACCCGAAGGTAGCGTAGAGACGTATCAGATGTTACAGAAAAAACTTCAGCCCGACGAAGTATGTTCTCGGCAGCGACGGCCCGTATATGTAGGCCGAGTCCTTGGCTGCGCCGTAGTCGAGGTCGCGCTGGTAGGAGTCGAGAATATTCTTGACGCCCGCATTGACCTCGAGCCCAATGGAGTCGGTTATGCGTACCGTATATGCCAGCCTGATACCGATATCGTAGAACGACGGCGTGACGGTCTGCGTATCCATGGGAAGTATTCCCTTGTTGTGCTGCACGAGCATGGGGCCTGTAAATGTCCCGAAGAGCGACGCCTTGAAGTCCTCTACGATGTCGAACGTCGAGGTGATGTATCCGTAGTGGTCCGGTGAACGGAACATGCGTCTCTGCGGATCGACCTCGTCGGACCACCGTTCGGGCTGTCGGTAAAGGCTGCGCTGGAAGGTGTAGCCGGCCTGTATCTCGAATATGCGCGGTATGCCGATCTTCAACTCGGCGGTTATGCCTCCGACGGTTGCGCCTGAAGCATTGCGGCGCTCCTTGATCACCACGCCGTCCGCCTCGTCGACCTTCTCGAGTGTGAAGACGTCGTTGAGTATGGTGTAGAAGCCTTCGACAAGCATGTTGGCCTGCAGACGCCCGAAATTGTGATAGAGGTCGGCCGAAGCGCTCAGACTGTGCGAATACTCGGGACGCAGCCCGTCGGCCAGCCGTATGAGCGATACGGTATGGTTGAGGGCGTCGATGTGCAGATCCTCGTTGTAAGCCTGCGGGGCGCGGTAGCCGCTCGAATAGCTGAGACGAAGCCCTACCTGCTCTATTGGACTGTACCGTATGTTGGCGCGCGGCGATACGATCATGCGGTCGATCATGTTGTGTTTGTCGATGCGTGCGCCGATGAGTATGTTCACCTTGTCGCTCTTCCACTCGTTCTGTACGAATATGCCGGCGGTGTGCGTCTTCTGGCGCAGCCGCCTCTCGGTGGCGATGTAGTAGTCGTCGAGCGCATTGTAGCTGTATTCGCCGCCGACGGTCAGCTCGGCCGGCATGAAGAAGAGCTTGTGAAAACCGTATGTGTATTGCACTCCCGCCACGGCCGTAAGGTCGTTGGTCTTGCCGTAGGCATCGGGGTTCATGTCGGTGCCGAAGTAACTGTTGCGGTCGATGCCCTGCACCGATGTGTAGACGCTTGCCCGATGCCGTGTGTCGGCCGAAAAGTAGTCGAAACGCAGACCTCCGCCGTTGATCTTGTGGTCGAGCTGCTCGCAGATGAGCGCCATGTGCGGAGCTTCGGTCATGTTGTCGCCGCCGCGGCGGAACTCGTGCGTGTGGTGGTATTCGGCCGTGATGCGCGAATATGGCGACGTCTTGTAGTAGGCGCGGAAACCGGCCGTCTCGGAGTTGAGTTTTGGTATGTCGCTGAAGCCGTCATCGTTGCGGTCGTAGGCATGGCGCTCCTTGAGCTGCCCGAAAAGATATACGCCGGCCTTGCCGTCGCTGCTGACGAACGAGCCGTTGAGCGCCGTGTTGAAATCGGGCGTGCCGTCCTCGATAATGTTTGTGGTATTCGAGATCGAGAGCGAATTGCGCAACGGGTCTTTGGTGATGATGTTGACCACGCCGCCGATGGCGTTCGAGCCGAAGAGTGCCGATCCGCCGCCGCGTATGACTTCGACGCGTTCGATCATTGCTACCGGCAGCTGGTCGAGACCGTACACGGCGGCCAGCGACGAGAAGATCGGGCGGCTGTCCAGCAGTATCTGCGAGTAGTGGCCCTCGAGGCCGTTTATGCGCAGTTGCATGGTCCCGCAGTTGCCGCAGTTGTTCTCGACGCGCAGCCCCGACTGGAAGTTCATCGACTCCGAGAGTGTCGACGAGGCCGTCGACTCGAACAGCTTGCCCGACATGACGTTGACGACCGTTGCCGTCTTCTTGCGGTTGGTCTCGTTGCGCGTGGCCGAGACCACCACCTCGTCGACCATTGTGGCGTCCTCGTGCAGAGTGAAGTTCAGTTCGATGCTTTTGCCGGCGACGGCATCGAACGTGTGCTCGACGCTCCTGTATCCGAGCGACGAAGCCTCGACGGTCCAGCGCCCTTCGGGTATGTTTTTGAGAAAGTAGTGGCCCGTCGCGTCGGTGACGCAGCCCATGGTCGTGCCGTCGATCGATATGGTTACGTATGGTATGTGTTTGCCCGTCAGCGAGTCGATGACGTGGCCGTAGATGTTGGCGTCGCTCTCTCCGGGACGCCCGTTCAATGTGGTACCGTATGCGGACATGGCCATGCATACGGCATATGCGTGGAGCAGCAACAGCGCTCCGATATGCTGTATTTTCATTTGTATAAGTTCGGGTTGTCGGTTGAAACTATATATGATATCCGCTCCGCGTCGGATGATGCGGAGTCGCGTTGCATGCCGACGGCATGCATGTGTTTCAACTAACGGGAGGAGCGCGCAGTGAATATGGCCTCAGAACCGGCGCCTGGGAACGTGCGGGCGCGAGGACGGCGAACATGAAGCGGCCGTTGCTCGCAACGGCCAGCGCCGATGCCAGCGCGACGGTCAGGGCCGTCAGCAGCGAGAGGTATGATATGGTATGCAGGGCGCCCGCCGAGTGTCCGTGAGTCGGTGCCGTGCCCGTATATGGGTGCGAGTGTAGAATCCGCTCGCCGTCGATAAGGTGCGAATGGAAGAATAGCGTGACACTGCACCAATACCATGAAAACAGTATTGCCGACAGCAGTGCTGCTGCTCTTGTTTTGCCGTTTCGGTGCCTCATCTTGCGCAAAGATAGGCAAAAGTGGCATTATGATACAAAAAAAGAGATCCGAAAATCGGATCTCTCTGGCTTTTGACGCTGAAATCTGTTATTTCGCGTTCTTCTTATCGTAGCGTTTTGCGTAGCGGCTCATAAACTTATCCACACGACCGGCGGTGTCAACCAACTTCATCTTACCAGTGTAGAACGGGTGCGACGTGTTGGAAATTTCCATCTTATACACGGGATAGGTTTCGCCGTTCACCTCGATGGTCTCTTTTGTCGAAACGGCGGACCTGCACAAAAACACGTGGTCATTCGACATGTCCTTGAATGCCACTAAACGATAATTCTCCGGATGAATACCCTGTTTCATTTCGTTCGTTTTGTTAGATTAAGTACTTAATATCGGCGCGAAGGTAAGAATTTTTTTCGACATTGCAATACTACCCGCGAAATTTATTGAAAATGCCGCCGTGTATGTCTCGGAGGCTGCCTGCTCCGGATGATGATTTTGTTCGCCTGATACACAGATGCTTTTTTAAGGTCGTGTTTTTTGGAAGTGCGGGATTTTTGCATATATTTGCAAAAACACACTGATTTTTAACCCTTAAAAAGCAACCTTATGAGACGTTCTCTATTATTGGACGCGGCCCGTTACGGCATGGCCGCATTTGTCGCATCCGCGGCATTGCTCTCCGGATGCAGCAAGACGGACGGAGTGGACGACCCCGTTCCACCTGCCAGTGAGAAAATCACGATTACGGCCTCGACCGAGAGCCGGAGCATGGCTTCGAATGTGCGCACGTCGCTTGCGGCCAGCGACGAGGTGCTGTGGTCCATGGACGATACGTTCGTGGTCTATGACATGGATTCATACAACTCAAGTACCTTTGAAATCAAGAGCGGAGCCGGCACCACTTCTGGCGTGTTTACCGGTTACAAGCCGCAGGGTACATCGTATATTGCCCTCTACGGTGACAACAGTTACGGAGGAGGCATCCTGACGCTTCCCGCTGAGCAGACATACGATGCCAGCGGATTTGCTCCGTACATGAACCCGATGGCTGCCGTAACCACCGACCTCGAGAGCGGACTCTCATTCAAAAATCTCATGGGTATTCTCGAATTGAACGTGACGGGAACGAAGACCGTGGAGAGCGTTACCGTATCGTGTGACGGTGTGATGTTGTCAGGTACTGTCAGCGTCACCCCGACCACGCTGGATATCGTATCGTACGGTATCCCCTCGAATTCGGTATCGCTTGTCGGTATCAACGAGGTACTCGATCCCGCTACCGCCAGAAAGTTCAATGTGGTGGTGCCTCCCGGAACTTACGAGAACCTGAAGATACGTATAGCCAATACCGACGGAACTTCGGTATTGCGTACGGCTGCCGAACCTGTTGTCGTGGAGCGCAATCAGATAGTTCCCGTCATGGGCCTTGTGGACGGTGAAGATGCTCAGGAGTCTGTAGTCAAACTCTTCATAGACGAAACGCAGAGTTCATGGTACAAGGTTGTAGTATATTCGCAGAAGTCGGCAGATTGCAGCCGGTTCGTATACATGTTCGGTACCGACGAGTTCGTTGCCGGGTGGAAGGCGTCCAATCCCGGCATGTCCGACCGCGACATGGTGCTTTCCGTAGGCTCGGAGTATACGGATGACATCTCTTTCGAATACGAGGATTATCCCAATGTGACATATAACTTCTATGCGTTGGGTTACGATGCCGACGGTAACGAAGATCAGCTCGTACATATAACATATACGATGGAGGTGCCGTACGACGCATCGATGTCGGTAACGGTCGAAGTACTTGAAGAGAACATCACCGAGACGGAGGCTCTGGCTACATTCACGCCTGTCGGCCCCGTTTCGAGCATCAAGGCTTCGTTGTATCAGGAGACCGATTTCGGTTCGGCGGGAATCAATTCCGACCAGATGTTCTACATGACGAATCGTTACCCGTCGTATCAGTTCGAGGTCTCGGGCAGCGCGGTCGAACAGAAGATTACGGACCTGTTGCCCGGCCGGACCTATCTGCTCTTCTATGTGGGAGAGAGTGCCGAAGGTAACTTCTCTCAGCTCGGCATCTTGGAATTCACGACGAAAGAGCATGTCGAAAGCGATGCTGTCGTTACCATAACCGAGGCTTCGGTCGAGGATGTGAAGGCTTCGTTCAATATGGTCATGTCAGGGTCGGCCGTGAATTACAAGGCTCTGGCCATCACTCAGTACCAATACGACTATTACATCTCCGAAGGTCTGGGACTTGCCGACGAGATCGCCGCACTCTCGCAGCCGGCCGTCAGCGATCCCGTATATATCGTGGAGAACCTGACTCCGCTGAGCAATTACGTAATGGTGGCCGTGGCGTTCGACGCCGACGGCGTATACGGTCCGCTGGCCGTACTGCCCTTCACTACGCAGGACTATATCCCGGTTCAGGATCCCAACTACGACCTTCTGCTCGGCGACTGGATGGTATCATATACCGATTACAGTACCGGCGAGGTTCTGACGGATCAATATTCAGTTCGGATAGATCCGTCGGTCGAGGGTAAAACATTCCTGGTGACCGGACTGTTCCCGGCAGGTCCGGGTATACCGGTTCAGGCCCGTTTCGTAAATAACGGCGTATGTTTCGATGCCGGTGAGGTAATTGCAAATCTTGAAAACGAGGAGATACGCCTTGCGTTGTTGTCCGATAACATGATCGTGCCGAACGGTTCGTATCTCGGTACATATGCGAACGACACCCTGACGTTTGCCGGATACAATGTAGCTTATCGGATCGATGGACTCATGTTCGCCCTCTATGATCCGAACGGAGGATATTACACCGGCAACTACTATCCGCCGATACTCTCGTCGCTCGTATTTACGAGGCTCAAGCCGTCATCGGCAGGCTCGTCGACCCAGCAGTTCGACAGGGTAAATCCCGTAACTCCCTCGTGGCAGTAACAGCGCTGCGTAATACGTATCATTCGCCGGAACAGACTCCGGCGAATGATACTCTTTTAATCAAATCATAAATCGTTTCAGAATATGAAAACCGGAAGATTGTCATTGTTGTCGATGGCTGGCATGCTTGGCGTCACAATGTTGGTTACGGGATGTACGGCCACGGACGGACTGGAGGAAGATTCGGGTGCCGCGTCGGCAAACAAGATTACCGTTCGGGCAACGACCGAAACCCGTACGTCCGCTGATGGTGATGTGCGTACGACTCTTGGGTCCAACTATGAGGTGCTGTGGTCGCCGGACGACTCGTTCATGATCTATACGACCGACGGAAATTATTACAGCGCATTAATAATTGAGGAGGGTGCCGGTACTACGAATGCATCATTTACGGGTCCCGGGATTTTAGGCAACTCGTTCGTGGCCATATACGGTTCCAATCCATACTGCATGTATAGCGGCACGGCGTCGTTTACGGCAATGCCGGAACAGACATATCGTGCAGACGGCTTCTCGAACAATGTCAATCCCATGCTCGCATATACGGATGACCTGGAAAAAGGACTGTCGTTCAGCAATGTCATGGGTATCCTCGAGTTGAACGTCACGGGAACCAAAACCGTAGATCGCATTACCGTATCGTGCGACGGTATGGCATTGTCGGGCAAGTTCACGCTGGCGGCCGATCTGTCGGATCTAACGTTGACACCAGATGCGCAGAATGTCGCTTCGGAGGTGTCGCTTGTCAATATCGGTGAGACGCTCGACGCTTCGACTCCAAAACACTTCAATGTCGTAGTCCCGCCCGGTACATACGAAAATCTCAAAATACGTATCGTCAATACCGATGGGACCTATGTCGAGCGTACGGCTCCGGAACCGATCACCGTCGCCCGCAACCAGATAGTGCCGCTCATGGGGCTGGTGGACGGAGACGAAGCCCAGCAGGCTCCCGTGCGTATCACTGTCGAGCCGTACGCCTGGTATGGTTGCACTGTTTATGCTGATATGTATCCGGAGTGTGAAATGTTTTACATACTGGTTGCCAGTGAGAGCGCTATCATGCAGTGGAAGATCCAGAATCCCGGTAAAAGCGAACTCGATATGGTAATAGGTCACGGCTCTTTGTATGACCGGAACTATGCCTATGCACATGAGGATAAGGCTGGCGAAACTCTGCATGTTTACGCTCAGGCGATAAATGCCAATTATGAACCTGTCGGCCCAATGATGCATGCTTCGTTCGAAATAGTGCCTCCACTCGACGATTCGCTTTTCGCTCAGGCATATATTATGGATAACACCATGACTGAAACCTCGGTGTCGGTGGCCTTTGATTGTACGGCCGACGTGCAAAACGTGAAATCGATATTGATGCAGAATCAGTCCATATATCCTGATATGGACTCTTATCTGTACTATACGTGTGCATATCCGCAATATGTGACCTCCATATCTGATGGGTCAGGAAGACTGGATATTACAGACCTGGTGCCGGGTCGGGATTACTGGCTGCTTTATGTTGCTGAGTCGGCAGACGGCCGAATCACATTGTTGCAGATCATCGATTTCTCGTCACCGGAACATGTCGCCAGCAACGCTTTGGTGACAATCTCCGAGAACTCGGTTGAGGACATCAGGGCATCGTTCAATATTGCCATGAATTCGTCGGCCGTTAGCTACAAGGCGATGTTGCTGACTGCACAGCAGTATAATGAACTTGCGGGTGAGGGATTGGCCGACATCGTCGCCGCGGATGTATCCGAGCCGATGATGGACCCGGTATATACCGTAACCGGCCTTTCGCCGGAGACGGATTATGTGCTTGCGGCGGTGGCATATGATTCCGGAGGCGTCTATGGCAGCCTCAGCGTGTTGCCGTTCCGTACGACGGCCTATATTGCGGTTGAGGATCCCGTCTACGATTCATTTATCGGCGAATGGGCAGTCGATTACGTGGATTACAATACCGGTGTCGGGGTGTCGGACGGTTTCAGGGTGACCATATCGCCCGATGTCGAAGGCAAGACTTTCCTTATTGACGGTCTGGTCGGAGGCGCAAGTAATCCGGTCGTGGCGGAATTCGTGGATAACGGACTTCGACTGAAAGCCGGAATGAATCTGTATCCCATGTCCGAAACATCATACGTCGTTCTCGGGCTATTAACCGACGTGAGCGTGTATGTTGGTACTTACACGTGTATCGGCTCGGTCTACGACGACATCATAACCTTTGCAGGTTATGACATGCCGTATGAATTTAAGGGCTTCGTCTTCTATGTGTATGACATGCAGACCGGTGAATATCCCGGATATGTCGAACCTTTCGTGCAGAATCCTGTATTCAGGCGTGTTGCAGCGCAGTGATGAACGCCTCGTCCGGATATGACCGGACATCGTATCGCCTGTATTGCTGCCGGATGAAAATCCGGCAGCCGTTTTTTACTGTCTGCCGGCAGGCACCCGAATACCATGTTGTAATTTGTTTCTAAAATTGCAAGCCATGCGATTAGATTATTCGTAAATTTTATTACGAATTATGGTGAAATTCGTATTTTTTATTATATTTGCACCGTACTAAAGACTAACCTTCCTGCTGATCGTATGAATCTATCTGCAATCGACATTGCCGTAATCGTCCTGTACATTGTAGTGACGCTCGGTATCGGCTTCGTGCTCTCGCGTCTGGCGAGCCGCAACATCGAATCCTATTTCCTCGGAGGAAACAAGATCAAGTGGTATTTCCTCGGGCTCTCCAACGCCTCCGGAATGTTCGACATATCGGGAACGATGTGGACCGTGGCCATTCTCTTCGTCTACGGCCTCAAGAGTGCCTGGCTGCCGTGGCTATGGCCCGTATGGAATCAGGTGTTCGTCATGGTGTTCCTCGCGATATGGATGCGGCGCTCGAACGTGATGACAGGTGCTGAGTGGATTCTCACGCGCTTCAGCGGACGCGGAGGACGCCTGTCGCACATCATCGTCATCTGCTTTGCCGTGATGAGCATGATAGGATTCATGGCCTACTTCTTCGAGGGTATAGGCAAGTTCGCCGTGCAGATACTGCCATGGGACCTCTCGTGCGACCTCGGATTTGCGACACTTACCTCAGCGCAGAGCTACGCGCTGATAATCATCGGTATAACCACTCTTTATACGCTCAAGGGCGGAATGTACAGCGTAGTTGCTGCCGATGTCTTCCAGTTCCTTATCATGACCGTTTCGTGCCTTATAATAGGGTGGGTGGCATTTACCTCGGTGACGGGCGAACAGCTGGCCGCCGCGACACCGGCCGGTTGGGACAATCTCTTCTTCGGCTGGAAGCTCGATATAGACTGGAGCGGTCTCATTCCGGCCGTCAACTACAAGATCGCTTCGGATGGTTACGAACTCTTCGGGTGTCTTGTCATGCTGATGATCTTCAAGGGAATATTCGCAAGTCTCGCAGGTCCGGTGCCGAGCTACGACATGCAGCGTATCCTCTCGACGCGCAAACCGTCCGACGCCGCCAAGATGAGCGGTATGACCATGGTGGCTCTCTCGCCAAGATACCTGATGATCGCCGGACTGGCAGTCCTCTCGATCGTCTATCTCTCGCCCGAACTCCAAAGCATGGGCGCAAATGTCGATTTCGAAACCATATTGCCGATAGCCATCACGCGATTTATCCCGACTGGACTTAAAGGACTGTTGCTGGCCGGGTTGCTGGCGGCATTCATGGGAACGCTGGCCGCATTCGTCAACTCCGCTCCGGCGTATCTGGTCAACGATCTCTACAAACGCTACATAAAACCCGACGCCGAACCGAAAACATACGTACGGTTCAGCTATATAGCTTCCATAGCACTCGTGATTGTCGGTGTGGGATTCGGCTTCTTCGCCAAGTCGCTCAACTCGCTGACGCTGTGGATTACATCGTCGCTTTACGGCGGCTATGCCGCCGCCAACGTGCTGAAGTGGATATGGTGGCGCTTCAACGGCTACGGATATTTCTGGGGCATGCTTGCGGGTCTGGTGGCATCGACCCTCAAACTCATATTCCTGCCCGATGTCACCGACATCTATCTCTTCCCGGCGATACTGGCCGTATCGTTCGTCGGATGTATAGCCGGCAGCCTGCTGACGCCGCCGGACGACGAACAGACACTGCTCAACTTCTACCGCAGTGTCCGTCCGTGGGGCTTCTGGAAACCGATACATGACAAGGCCGTAGCACTCGATCCGACGTTCGAAGGCAACAAGGATTTCTGGCGCGACGTGGTAAACGTGGTTGTCGGTATCGTATGGCAGATGTGTCTGGTAGTATTGCCGATATATATAGTTATCCACAAGTCGGCCGGCGTATGGATCTCGCTTGGCGTACTGATAGTAACGTCGATTATTCTCAAGTTCAACTGGTACGACCGGCTCAAATATGCCGATAAGGGTTACGAAGAGTAGCGTTTGTTGTTGTTTTTTTGTTATCTTTGTGCTATGCAGACCGACAACAAGATAAGTTCGTTCCTGAAACTTGCCAGCGAAGGCAACAAGAACGCCATAATCAAACGCAGAATCATACGCCAGTATTTGACTGGCGGCGATTGCAGCCTGACCGATCTCAGCCGTGAAATGGGCCTGAGCGTTCCGACCGTAACCAAACTCGTGGGCGAGCTCATAGATGAAGGATTCGTTCACGATTTCGGCAAACAGAGTACCAGCGGCGGGCGCCGCCCAAATCTGTACGGCCTTAATCCCGATGCCGGCTACTTTCTCGGAGTCGACGTATGCAACAATCATGTAAGTTTCGGCCTGATAAACTTCAAGGGCCGTCTTATAAAGTACAAGAAGGAGGTTCCGTTTTCACTCGCCAAAACCAAACCGTCGCTCGATGAGTTGTGTGATTTGATTGACGCCACGATTGCCGGTTTCGGCATAGCCCGCAAGAAGATACTCTCGATAGGCATAAATCTCTCTGGTCGTGTGGATTCTGCGAGCGGTTACAGTTTCAGCTACTTCTATACCGAAGACAAACCGCTTACGCGATTGCTTGAAGAGCGTCTGGGCTGCAACGTCAACATCGAGAACGATTCGCGTGCCATGGCCTACGGCGAGTACATGTGCGGCGGATGCAACAACGAAAAAAACGTCATCTGCATCAACGTGAGCTGGGGTCTCGGCATAGGTATCATACTCAACGGACAACTTTTCTACGGTCATTCCGGCTTTTCGGGCGAGTTTGGTCACTTCCCGTTCTTCGACAACGAAATCATCTGCCGATGCGGCAAACGTGGTTGTCTCGAAACCGGTGCTTCGGGTCTGGCCGTGCATCGAATAATCTGCGAAATGCTGGCGCAGGGGCGTGCATCTATGCTTTCGGAGAAGTATGATGCTACGGGCGACGTGTCGCTCAATGATATTCTCGATGCCGTCCACAAAGAGGATGTACTGGCCATAGAGGTTGTGGAACAGGTTGCACATCAGCTCGGTAAAGCCATTGCAGGTCTGATCAACATATTCAATCCCGAGTTGATAATCATTGGCGGTACGCTTTCGACGGCCGGTCAGTGCCTGATGCTGGCTGTTCAGAGCGCTGTGTATAAATATTCGCTTCAGCTCGTAAGCAAGGATACGACCGTTCGTCTGTCGACGCTTGCCGGCGAGGCCGGCGTATTGGGCGCCTGCATGCTGGCACGCAGCAAGACGCTTTGCCTTGTATGACAACAACGGTATATTCGCTAACTTGAGCACGTCTGTCAGACGTGCTCTTTTTTTTGTCCGTTCGTTATCGTTTGAAGTAGTGATAAATATTTTCCTTTCAAATCGGATGATAGAAAAATTTTTTATTGTTGGCTTGTGTGATTGAAAAATATTTTCTACATTTACATTGTTAAAGTAACGAATCGAAACGAATGTGCGGTATCTGTCTGGTTGCGGTTGTTGAATTGATAATGAGCCGTCTCACGTCGGGTGCTGCTTTTCTGTATTTGGAAATATAGGATGTATGTTCCGTTGTTTGATGCTTAAGAAGCATGAGGGTTGTAACATGCTCGGGCGTGACAATGTGGGCGGTGTGCGTTTGGTTTCGAGGTTGGGTTTACAGGTGCACGGGAAGATTTATTGTTGTTTTGTGTAATCAATTATTATATTATGGCAGATATCGATTTTTCGAAGTTGGCGGAACGTTACCGCAGTGAATTGTTCGACAATGTCCTGCCGTTCTGGCTTGACAAGTCTCAGGACCTTGAGTGCGGCGGGTATTTTACTTGCCTCGACCGTAAGGGTGATGTATACGACACCGACAAATTCATATGGTTGCAGGGCCGCGAGGTGTGGCTCTTCTCGATGTTGTGCAACCGCGTCGAGAAGCGTCCCGAGTGGTTGCAGTGCGCCATTCAGGGCGGCGAGTTTCTGCGCCGTTACGGGCATGACGGCAACTATAACTGGTATTTCGCCCTGACGCGTGAAGGTAAACCGCTTGTCGAACCGTATAATATATTTTCGTATACGTTTGCGGCCATGGCTTTCGCTCAGCTGAGCCTTGCTACAGGCAACGAGGAGTATGCCGAAATCGCCCGTAAGACCTTCGACCGCATACTCGAACGTCGCGACAATCCCAAAGGCCGTTGGAACAAGCAGACCGACGTGCGTCCGCTCAAGGGCTTTTCGCTGTCGATGATATTGTGTAATCTGGCCCTCGAAATCGAGCATCTGATAGATCCGGCATTGTTGCAGCATACCATTGACGAGTGTCTGCATGAGGTTATGGACGTATTCTATCGTCCGGAACTCGGACTGCTCGTCGAGAATGTAATGCCGGACGGATCGCTTTCCGACTCTTTCGACGGTCGTCTGATAAATCCGGGACACGGTATCGAATCGACCTGGTTTATCATGGATCTCGGAAAACGTCTGAGCCGTCCAGACCTTATAAGCAAGGCTGTACAGATTGCTCTCAAAACAGCCGATTACGGATGGGACAAGCAGTATGACGGAATCTTCTATTTCATGGACCGCAAGGGTGCTCCGCAACAGCAGCTCGAGTGGGATCAGAAACTGTGGTGGGTGCATATCGAGACCATGATTGCCATGCTCAAGGGGTATGCTCTGACGGGCTCTCGCGAGGCTCTCGACTGGTTCCTGCGAGTTGATGAGTATACATGGAGCCACTTCAAGGACAAGGAGTATCCCGAATGGTTCGGTTATCTCAACCGCCGCGGCGAAGTGCTGCTGCCGTTGAAGGGCGGAAAATGGAAGGGTTGTTTCCATGTCCCTCGCGGACTGTATCAATGCTGGCGGCTGCTCGAAGAACTTGCGGCACTAGATGTTAAATGATCAGATATATAGACATTTGTAGTTGACTACATAGTCGAAGAGAACAAACACTACATGATACGGTCGATAATTGCATTGGGCGGAAAAATTGATTTTTTCGCCATTTTTTGTTGCGTCGCGGCTGCTGTGTCGGAAATTGACACTGAAAACCGATATTTTTATATCATGTGGACAATATTATATGTGAAATGGTTGTTATGTTGTTGAGCGTCATGCAGATGGCTTTTCATCACCGGATCATGGCGTGGCAACGGAACTCAATAAGTGAATCTTAAATAATATTACATAGGTATGAAGTGCTTTCTGTCGATATTCGTAACCGTATTGCTTTTGGCAACGACGTCTAATCTGTCGGCTCAGGAGCAGAGACGTGAAGTCATTAAGGACAACAAGGGTCGCGTGGTGAAGATCATAACCACGCGCAACGACGGATCGAAGGTCGTCACAGATGCTTCCGGGCGTGTCGAGTCGATTATCCGTACGGACAACAGCGGCCGTACGCGTGTGTCGGATGCGAGCGGCGTGGTGCGCTATGACGTCGAACGTCGCGATACTGTCGGACAGGGCTGTCGCAAGAATCCTTTGAGATAAGGCGCTGGTCGAGGTGGCGTATGCCGGATCGGCAAATGGGGCCCCCCGTAAAACAAAAACGGCCCCCAAAACAAAGACGGCCGCCATTTATGGCAGCCGTCTCTGTGGATCCTGTAGGGCTTGAACCTACGACCCCCTGATTATGAGTCAGGTGCTACTAACCAACTGAGCTAAGGATCCGTCGCAACGGCCGGGCCGTTGCTTTTGTGGGTGCAAAGATATAAAAAAATAATAAGTAGCCAAAAAAAATATGGCATTTTGTCTGAACGGCGGATGCAAAAAAACGTTTTGCGTTATCGGAATGCGGTTCCGGGGCGTCTGCAATGCGGTTGCACGTTAAAATATCATGCCGGCAGCAAAAAAAATGCCGATAGGGTTTTGCGGATTGTTTATTATTATTATCTTTGCACCCGATTTCGGTCTCTCCGGGGTGAGGATTCGATCGTCGGAGGAGGAAATCGACCGTTCTTTGAGCGAGCATTGAAAACAAAATGCGAATTTGCCGCAAATATTTTGCGGATAAAAAAATAATTCGTATTTTTGCATCCCAAACCGGTAGAAATGCCGATGTAGCTCAGTTGGCCAGAGCAGCTGATTTGTAATCAGCTGGTCGGGGGTTCGAATCCCTCCATCGGCTCG
>CALUNG010000013.1 GCA_944321955.1 uncultured Alistipes sp.
ACCTACTATCTGCTCAAGAAGTTGCAGCAGACCAAAGGCAACGTAACCTACGGCGAACTGGGCGACTACATCACCGAGCAGGTCGGGCGTACGGCCATCGTGGAGAATGCCAAGTCGCAGACTCCGACCGTAACGGTTGCACCGGCCCTGGCGCAGACGTGGAAGAGCATGGAGTTCTGAAAACCGCAATAAAACCTTTGACTTTTAACCCTTAACAACATGAAAAAACTGATTATACTTGTCGTCTGCTGCCTGATTGCCACGACCGCTATCGGGCAGGATCTGAAACCAATAAAGGGAAGCAACGGCAAATACGGTTATGTAAACACCGAAGGAAAGTTGGTTGTTGATTACATTTACGACGATGCTGGTTCTTTCAGCGATGGCCTTGCTGCAGTTAAATTAAAACGCAAATGGGGTTTTATAAATACCGAAGGGAAAATGGCTATTAATCACATTTACGACTATGTCGGAGTTTTCAGTGAAGGCCTTGCTGCAGTTAAATTAAACGGCAAATGGGGATTTATAAATACCGAGGGAAGACTGGTCGTTGATTGCATTTACTACGACGCTTATGATTTCAGCAACGGCCTTGCCCGAGTTGAATTAAATAGCAAATGGGGATTTATAAATACCGAAGGAAAATGGTTCGATACAAAAGAACAAGGTGAGAGATGGTGGTATATGAATCAGCCCTTCTCCAAATATGCCAAAAACTATGTCGAAACACGTATAAACGAGTGGCAGAAAAAGGGTGAGTTCGAAAAAACCGCAGACTGGCAGGCGCGCGTAAACGAACAGACACGGGAACAGAAGATTGCCGAGTACGTCAAGCAGGCAGAGCAACAATTTATTGCCGAACGCTCCAAAGAGGCCAAAAACACATACACTCTGGGAGAGTACGATGCCGACAACGAGGTATATCTTGTAAAGTACGACGGCAAGGACCTGCTTGTTTCGGTTCCGATTGCCGATGCTCCGGCATTCAAGTCCGGCTGGTCGTCAATGGCCAAGACCCCGAAGTTCTTTATCGAGAACGACCGTCTCTCCGTAGCAGAGGTTGCATTCAGCATGCCCAACGGCAAGACATACAAATATAGCAATGCCGCATCGCTCAACTATACCGTAGCGCAGGTCGACTACAACTTCGATCCCATAGAGCTGGATCTACCGACAGGCTCGAACCGTCCCGCCGGTCAGCAGAACATATCGACGGTAAACGTATCTGTCGGCAAGGCAGACGTCGATACGGATATTCCGCAGTGCAAGAGATCGAATGACCGCACCTTTGCCGTGATTATCGCCAACGAGAACTACTCGAAACTGGCAAAGGTTCCCTTTGCGCTCAACGACGGCAAGACATTCGGCGAATACTGCCGTCGCACGCTCGGATTGCCGCAGTCGAACATACGATTCTACGGCGATGCAACATACGGCACGATGCTCGCCGCGGTGAACGACATCGAGAAGATAGGGTCGGCATACAACGGCGACATACGCGTGATATTCTACTATGCCGGTCACGGTGCCCCGAACGAGAATACGCAGGAGGCATTCCTGATGCCGGTCGATGCATACGGCGTCGGCACCGAGGCATGCTACTCCCTCGACCGCCTCTACAACGAACTGGGGGCACTCGGAGCCAGGAGCGTGACGGTATTTCTCGACGCTTGCTTCAGCGGTGCCACACGCGACGGGGCAATGCTGGCATCGGCCCGTGGTGTCGCCATAAAGCCGAAAGCAGTATCGCCACACGGCAACATGGTGGTATTCAGCGCCGCATCAGCCGACGAAACGGCTCTGCCATACAACGAAAAGGGACATGGCCTGTTCACCTACTACCTGCTCAAGAAGCTGCAGCAGAGCGGAGGCGACGTGACGTTCGGCGAGTTGGGAGACTACATCACCGAACAGGTCAGACAAAAATCCACCGTCGTAAACCGCAAGAGCCAAACGCCGACCGTAACGGTTGCACCGGCCCTGGCGCAGACGTGGAAAAGCATGGAGTTCTGACAGTCGCGACAGCCCTCTGACTTAGAACCTTAAAACCTTAAAATCATGAAACGACTGCTTATACTTATTGTCTGCTGCCTGATTGCCGCTGCCGCCGCCGGGCAGGATCTGAAGCCGATGCAGGGAGAAAACGGCAAGTGGGGATACGTCAATTCAAATGGCCATACTGTTATAGATTTCAAATATAACGGTTCCGACAAATTCAGCCATGGCTTTGCCGCCGTCAAGTGCGGCGGGAAGTGGGGCTACATAAATGACGAGGGAGAGACCGTAATCGAGTTTGCTTATGATGGACGTGACCCGTTCAATGAAGGATTGGCCGCCGTAAAGCAGAATGGCAAATGGGGATTTATCGACACCAAGGGCAGGGCCGTAATAGCTCCACGATTCGAACGGGCCAGACATTTCGGCCGGATTCCGGCCGCGGAACAATCCGATGCAATAATTTTGTATGATCGATGGGGAGACGCCTGTGTACTTAAAGGCAAGGCTGATGATATAAGGTTGTTTGCCCCGGTTCGGATCGACGGCAAATGGGGATACATCGATGACAATGGTGATGTAGTCATTGACTGCATCTACGACAACGCATACACATTCAAATACGGAAGGGCTGCAGTAGAGCTCGACGGCAAATGGGCGTACATAGATGGCAACGGCAAAAAAATAACCGGCTTCATCTTCGACAAGGCATACAATTTCAAAAACAGGTACGCAGCCGTCGTGTTTAACGGTAAGTATGGTTTTATAGATAGCGGAGGAAAGTTTATTACAAAGTGTATTTATGACAAGGTCTACAACTTCCACTTCGATTCCTCGACAGCACAACTGGATTGGAAAGGTTACGCGACAGTCCAAATGGACGGAAAATGGGGACACGTAAGTACAGACGGCAAGCAGATCACCGAATGCATTTATGACAAGGTCAACAACTTCCACAACGGGTTCGCAACAGTCCAACTGAACGGCAAATGGGGATATGTAAACATCAACGGCAAGCAGATCACCGAATGCGTTTATGACAAGGCATGCAACTTCTTCCGCGGTTTCGCCGCAGTCCGACAGGACGGGAAATGGGGATATGTAAACATCAACGGCAAGCAGATCACCGAATGCGTTTATGACAAGGCATGCAACTTCTTCCGCGGTTTCGCCGCAGTCCGACAGGACGGGAAATGGGGATTTATAAATGACAACGGCAAGCAGATTACCGAATGCATTTATAACCATGTCGACAACTTCAGCGACGGTTTCGCCGCGGTACAACGAGACAGGAAATGGGGATATGTGAACAGCGACGGAAAACAGATCACCGAATGCATTTATGATAAGATGCGCAGCTTCTGCAACGGTTTCGCGGCAGTCCAGTTGAACGGAAAATGGGGATATGTGAATACCGACGGAAAACAGGTTATCGGCTGTTTGTACGACTACGCCGCCGATTTCCCGATGAAGGAAGTATTTACGATTGTCGGATTGGACGGCAAATTTGGATATATAGATGCTCTCGGCAATCGAATTACGGAATTTATATACGACAAGGCAGAGAACTTCTCTGACGGAATGGCAAAGGTTAAATCGAATGACAGGTACGGATATATAGACGTTCACGGAAAGAGTATCACCGATTGCATGTACGACGAAGTGTATCTGTTCCGCGAAGGTTTTGCCCCTGTTAAATTAAACGGCAAATGGGGATTCATCGATAAGGAGTGCCGGCCCGTCTGCGATTGCATGTACGATAACGTTCGCGCGTTCTTCAATGGCCACGCCGCTGTAATGTCCGGAGGCAAATGGGGTTTTATTGACAATGAGTGCCGGCCCGTTTGCAATTGCATGTACGATAACGTTCGCGCGTTCTTCAATGGCCACGCCGCTGTAATGTCTGAAGGGAAATGGGGCTTTATCAACGCCAAAGGCTCACTTATAACCGAATGCGAATATGACGACGTATCCAATTTCAGGGAAGGGCTCGCTGCAGTCATGCAAAACGGCAAATGGGGATACGTCGACACCAAAGGATATACCGTTGTCGAATGCAAATACGATAGTGCAGAACAGTTCTACAACGACTTTGCTGCCGTCGAATCCGGTAACATGTGGGGATATATCGACCGCAAGGGCAAACCCATTACAGACTTCATTTATGACAGAGCATTCAACTTTGACAAAGAAGGCTTTGCCAAAGTGGAGATCAAAGGTAAACGGGGACTCATCGATACCAATGGCAGACCCATTACAAACGTCATTTACGACAGAATATACTCCTTTGACAAAGAGGGTTTTGCCAAGGTCGAATCGGCAGGCAAATGCAGTTTCATAAACAGGAAAGGCAAACAGATCAGTGATCTCATATATGACCGAGCAATTGTTTTCAATGAAGGCCGGGCAGCGGTAAAATCAGACAACAGGTGGGGAATCATCGATACCGAAGGCAGACAGATTACAGAGTGCATCTACGATCTGGCAGGCTTATTTTTAGACGGATTATGCGCTGTAGAGTTGGATGGCAAGTGGGGTTACATAAACAAAGATGGCAAACAGACAGTCGAATGCCGGTATGACCAACGCGACAAATTCTGCAACGGTCTTTCCCCGGTCAAGCTTGACGGCAAATGGGGATATATCGACAATAATGGCAATACGGTTATTGCCCCCACATACGACAAGGCCAACGTATTCAACAGCGGGCAGGCATTTGTCAGGCTCGACGGCAAGTGGAGAAGCATCGACACCAAAGGCAGGCCGCAGACAGATCGCATTTACGACGACATCATGCCGTTTGGCAAGAGACTGACCGGAGTAAGACTCAACGGGAAGTGGGGAATCATAAACCACAAGGGCAAGCAGGTCGTCGACTGCATTTATGACCGGATATTCGAACTCGACAGGAACGGAGTCGCAAGAGCCATATTGAATGGCACGATCGGTTATATCGACACCCGAGGAAAATGGATAAACACGGAAACTCAAAAGGTAAAATAAAAAAATAAACTGAAAGACATGAAAATACTACGAGCCATATTATTTCTTTGTGGCTTGATAATCAGTTCGACGGCATTGGCACAACAAACAGATGTTCCGGAATGGTTTTTCAACAACGACGGGAAGACATACATAGGAGTTTCGATGCCGGGAGCACCGCGCGAACAGGCCGTATTGTGCGCGCTGTTATATATGATGTTCGACATCGGCTCAGTCAATGTGGATTCGGCAACCGATTCGCATGAAGTTTTCGCAGATGGTAAGCGGACATACGATTCGCAATCTCACAAGGCATGGAACGGAGACTCCAAATGCGATTACGATATAATACGTGAAGAGAGACTCGACAGCGGAGAGACCATAATATCCATAGCACCAGGCACCACATGCCATGCCGATATCCGGTTTGTCGGTGAATCCTCGTTGAGCGCCACAGAAGGCAAGACACAAAGTGAGATCAACATGACCGCGATGTCGAGTGATGGTATAATGTGGAGTTTCACAAGCAAGAGAGCGGGTAACGGAGCTGCAACAGTAAAGAGTCGTTATATTACAGCCGACGGGAAAGAGATCGCATACACAGGAGAGTCCATAACCTATGGCGACAACGTTCATGGGCAGGAGTTACTGAACGATATGCCCGTTGATCTCGAGAGTGAAATATATGTCAGCCCACAATTCGTACGGCTCGAGCCATGTCTTGGCGCTGCACTCGTTGAGAACCTGCTATCAATGCCGCTTGGGGCACTTAAGCAACAAACAACCTCTCAGACCAAGAGCTCTCCCGACGGGAAAAGCAGTGAATCAATTACAGAGACCACAAGAAGCGGCAAGTTACCGCCGACACGATTCATAAACATATCAGTTGAAGACAACATGCTGAAAGCATTGGTTCAAACAGATACAACCGAAAAGTAGACAATATGGCACACGTCAAATTAATTTCGAGAGCAGCTGCGTTGACAGCGGCCGCCATCTGTACCACAGCAAACGTATCGGCACAGAGTTTCGACGAGATGCGCCAACGGTACGAAACCTTCAAACAGCAGGCGCAGCAGGAGTATGAGGATTTCCGCAAGAAGGCCAACGAGGAGTACGTGCAGTTCATACGCGACGCCTGGCAGCGCTACGAGGCACAGCCGGCGGAACCGGCTCCCATGAAGCCGAAACCTCCCGTAATACCGACGGCCAAACCTGTTGACAACCCGCAGCCGCGCGAGCTGCCCGTGAGCGAGGTGATCACGCCGGAACCCGCTCCGGTCACACCGCCACAACCGCTGGAACCCATCCCGCAACAGCCGTCATCACCGTCGCTGCGCGAGGTGGCATTCGACTTCTACGGTACTCCCTGCACCGTCCGGGTAAATGCTGGCGATACGGCTCGTCTGCGCGGTTACGACGAAGAGGATGTAGCCGACATGTGGCAGCAACTGAGCGACAGCGGTTTCGATGCCGCCGTTGCCGACTGCCTGCAGCTGCGCAGCACCATGAATCTGTGCGACTGGGCATACCTGACCCTCGCCGGACGTTTTGCCGAGACATACTGCGGCGGCAAGGGCAACGACGCCGTCGTCGTACAGGCCTACATACTCACGCAATCGGGATACAAGGTCCGCATGGCGCGTGCCGACGACAGGCTGACGGTACTCATGCCCTCCGAAAACGAGATCTGGAGCTATTCGTTCATCAGCCGCGACGACTGCCGTTACTATATTCTCGACCGCAGCCTCAAGGGCAGCGCCTTCTATGTCTGTGACGTACCGTTCCCGGGCGAGAAGTTTTCGTCGCTCTACATGCAGTCGCAACCCGAGTTTGCCGTCGAACCGACAGCCCGACGCGAGTTCAGGGCCGAACGCTACCCGCAGATCGCGGTCACGGCCGACACCAACGAACACCTGCTCGAATTCTACAACGGCTATCCCCTCACCAACGACTGGGACATGTATGCGTACGCATCGCTCAGCGACCGGCTGAAGGGCGAGCTCTACCCCGTACTTCGCAACGCCATTGCCGACAAGAGCGAAGCCGAAGCAGCCAACATGCTTCTCGACTTCGTGCAGACGGCTTTCGAATACAAGACCGACGACGAGCAGTTCGGTTACGAACGCCCGCTCTTCGGAGACGAGACGTTCTACTACCCCTACTGCGACTGCGAAGACCGTTCGATACTCTTTTCGATACTGGTGCGCGATCTGCTCGACCTCGATGCGGCACTCGTCTCCTACCCCAACCATCTTGCCACGGCCGTATGCTTCACCGATTACGTTCAGGGCGACTACATAGTTCTGAACGGACGGCGCTACACCGTCTGCGACCCTACATACATCGGAGCCGACATCGGCATGACAATGCCCGACATGGACAACGCGAGTGCCGAGGTGATTCTGCTGAACAGAGAGTAACAAACCTTGCATACATGCGAACGAGGGTGTTTCTCAGGGAGACACCCTCGTTCGTTTCAGTGTCCGAAACGCGAGGTATCCACATCCTTGTGCTTCTTCTCGCGGTATCCTCCGAACCGGTATGAAAAGTGGACCGTCGTCGTACGCATATAACGTTGCGAACCCATGTCGAGCCACTGCCCGCCGTAACGGATATGAGTCATGGGACTTCCCGTCTCGAAGATGTCGCTGCAACGCACCGAGATGGTTGCGCGTCCCTTGTCGAACGTCCACTTCAGCGCGGCATCTACGCTGCCGAGCGAACTGATATCATACGTTCCCTGTATGGCCGGCGACTGAAAGAATCCGTTGACTTCGAGATTCAGTTCTGGCTTGCGGCACAGATGGAACGTATTGTCGAGACGCGCGATACCCACCCACTTCGTACGGTCGAAAGACATGTCGTGGAAACGGTCGCACCGCTGACGCATTCTCAAACCCGTAACCGTCAGCCGCGAGTCGAGCCATCGTCCCAAGCGGAACGGCACGACGGCATTGACGCCCCACTGGCGGTTGGTGTTCCAGTTGAGCGACTGATAGATCAGCGCCAGACGATCCGAGGCCTGCCAGGCGGTCTGCACGAAATAGTCGGGCATCTCGTTCCAGAAGAGCACGAAAATGTACTTCTGACGAAGGATATATATGGCCTGAGCGCCGTAACTGCGCGAAGGCCGCAGTCCTGATGTACCGTGTATCTCCGAATAACCGTCGATATACGAAACGGCGCCCTGCATCTCCCAATAAGAAGGGTAACGCTTGTCCGACGAGAAGTTGAACTGCACGATATGTTTCTCGGAAGGTATCCAGCTGAACGACGCCTGCGGATAGAGCGACCAGTTCTCATAATCGCCCAGCCGGTAATACTCGCCGGCAAGCGATACGGAGAATCCTATCCGTGCGAACTGACGCCCGAAACCGGCATACATGTTTGCCGTATATTCATCGAGGCGCGAATCGGTATCGGTCGTGACGGGCGATCCTTCGAGCACGGTGTAGTGCTGCCAGTCGTGCGACGTCGAGAAGCCAAAGGCGCCTCCTCCCGACAACTCCCAACCCGAATCGAACCTGTGCGTCTGGTCTGCCGTCAGGTTCAGACGGTCGATGAGCTGACCCGAAACTATATCGAAAGCGGTCCGCAAGCCGTCGGCATAGTCGTTTTCGAGCGTCGATTGCGTGGGGTCGTCGTAGTGGGTGTAGTCGAGGCCGACATCGAGGCCAAAGGCCGAGGTGTAACGCAGCGAGAGATTGTGCAGCGACTTGTCGCTTGACTTCCGCGACAACGAGCTGACAAGACTTCCCCGAGAAGTGGATATGCCGCTGCCGTCGGGCGAAAACGAGGCGGTATATGCAGCGCTCAGGCGGCCGCGCTCACGCGGCGCATACTCCACGGCGGCACGCAACTGGTGCGACCAACCTTCGCCCGTGATCGCCTCTTCCTGACTTATGTCGTACTGCCGGCCGTCGAGCGTATGCCGCGACAGCAGGTCGTAGCAGGTTCTCGACTTGGCGCGCGTGGCCGTATACATCACATCGGCCGACCACTTGGGCGACGACATTACGAAGTTGCCGCCGAGCTCCCAGCTGGCGAAACAGCGGTCGACATAGTTGCCGTGAACCTCTCCCGAGAAGGCCGTGTCATGACTGCGGCGCATGACGATGTTTATTGCCGCCCCGCGCACATGATACTGCGGCGGTGCGCTGTACATTACCTCAGCCTTCTCCACGCGGTCAACGGGTGTGGAGCGCAACAATGTTGCAAGTTGTTCCGAAGTCATGGTCGAAGGCCGTCCGTTGAGAATAACCGTCACCGACGAGGCCCCGGCAAGCGACAGAACGCCGTTCTGTTCCGAAACACCGGGCAGTCGGGTCAGAGCCTCATAGGCATTGTTGACGGCCTGATTACGCGTCAGCTGCGCAAGGTCGTAGTTCAACCGTCCCTGCTCCACGCGCACTACCGGACGCTCACCTTCGACAACCACGGCATTGATGGAGACCTCACTGTCTGTCAGCTCTATATCGCCAAGATCCGAGCGGTCGGACTCGATCTCGCGCAGTTCATAGGCAAGGTGCTGTATCTGCAGTCTGTATGGTCGCAACGCGGAGCGTATCTCGAAGCGCCCCTCCAACGTCGAGGCAACGGCGTCGACATAGGTAGAGTCGCTCTCGAAAAGGAGGACAGCGGCGCCGGCCACCGGAGCACCCGACTTGTCGACAAGACGGCCGCAAACGGTGTCGGTCCGAGGTGGGGATTGGGTTGCGGGCTGCGCCGCAACGGCCGATGCCAGCAGGCATGCAACCGTAAACAGGAGAGATGTCTTCATGATTCTGCAGTTTATACGTGGAGCCTGTTCCACACTGCAAAATTAACGACGAAGCGACCTTGCCTGTCCGGATATCATCTTGCACAGCAGGACACAACATATTGATATACAATATGCTTGTTGACGGATTTCTTGCCTTTCGGGATTGAAGCCTTGCTCCGGCAGCGATGTTACGAGAAAAAGGCGAGCAACGCGTCGCGATCCGCTGCCGACGACTCGGCAATACGCCGTTTTATCTTCGACTTGAGCGTATAGACGCCGTTGAGCGACATGTCGAGCATGACGCATATCTCCTGCGGCGAGAAGCCGGCGATGACCAGCGCCGCAAAGTCGTAGTTGCGTTCGGTCCATCCGTCGAACTGCGTACGCAGACGCGTGACGGCACGGTCGCTGTAGATATCGGCCATATCGACCACGTCGGACAACACGGCCGGGCTCAGGGCCAGCTCCTTCATGCGGGCAGCCAACCGCTCGCCGTCGCCATAGACGTAACGCGTGGCCGCGATGTCGCGTATGGCGGCGACACGGCCCTCCAGCAGCCGCTTGACGGCCGCCTCACGGGCATCCGACGCGTCGAGCCGCGACGTGAGGCTGTCGTGCGACTCACGATATGAGTCGAGCAGGGCCAGAGTCCCGTTCAACTCCTCGTCGCGGCGTTTCAGCTTGCGGCGATAGGCGACCACGGCCCACACCGCAACCATAACGGCCACCATGGCCGACAACATGGCTATCAATACGCGGTAACGCAATGACGTTTCGCGTATGGCCGTTTCGTTCGCCGTGCGGAAACGGCGTTCGAGTTCGGATACCTGCGCACCCCGCTGTACCTCGAAGATCGAATCTTTCGCAGCGGAATAGTGCTGCATGTAATCGTAGGCGCGTTCATCATCGCCCAGACCGTGATATATCTCCGCCGCGATATTGTAAATACCCACGTCGCCGTGATGCACATTCGATTTGCGGGCGAGCGACCGGTCGACATATACGCGTGCCGAATCGAGTTCTCCGTTTCGCTGGAATATCATGGCCGATGCTATGTCGTAAAAGGCACGTTGCGAATCCTCCGATACGGCGGTTTCATAGGACAAAGGTGCCGTGCGTATCTCGTCGAGATCGACGCTGTCGCGTGCGGCAAGCAGGCGTTCGGGCGTCCAGTCGCCCTGATATGTATGGAAGATGAGGTTCTGCAACCGAACCATCTGTGCGAAGTACCGGAAAGGTATCGTATCGCATGCCTCGACCAGCGGAGAGAGGGTCTCGATCGCCCGTGCGTAATCGCCGTTGGCACAGTATGACGACGCAAGCATGAAGCGGCTGTAACCCTCCTGCGTAGCATTGCCGCTGGCACGGGCAGCCTCGACGGCCTTGGCAAACGGTTCCACGGCATCGTAACCCTGTTCGAAATAGATAATGCCCAGAGTATGATAGACAGCAACAAGCAGCATCTCGGTCGTCCTGCGCTCGGGATCGTCATTGCGACGTTTGCGGCCGAGCGCCTTTTCGGCGAAGATTGCCGACTGCGTATATCCGCGTATCGCCTCCTCGAACTCCCCGATGCCGGCATTGGCCTTTGCATAAGTGTACCACGCGTCGGCACGCTCGTCAGCCGAACCGTGGTGTTCATAGAAACGCATGGCCCTGCCGATAGCGGCTTTGCCCGCAAGCGTATCGCCACGACAGGTCTGCGCCAGCCCCAACAACAACGTATGGCGTGCCCGTTCCAAGCGGGTCATGCGTACCGTGTCCATCGAGAGCAACAACCGGCATGCGCTGTCCGGATATTCGACGGCAAGCATGCGGTTGACCGTAACATCCACCCCGCGGCGCTGCGAGCAGCCCGCCATGAACACTATGGCCAAAAACAGCAGTATGCGTTTCATTACGGTCGACATAACTGTCAATTTATAGTTCATGCAAAGGACCGTCGCGTCAGTCGCAACGGTCCATGCTATCATCGGTCTGCACCCCGTTGCCTATCTGGTACCTCCGCCGAGAGCCTGATAGAGGTTGATCATGCCCTGTATCCCTTCGAAGCGGTCGGATATCTGTGACAGCTGTGCCTGCAGAAGCGTCTGCTGCGCCGTCAGCACCTCGAGATACGTCGACTCGCCGTGACGCATGAGCTGCTGCGTCGACACTACGGCCGACTCGAGCGCCGCAATCTGACGTTTGCGCACGTCGGTCTTGTTGCGGGCCGTCTGGCACTGCATGATGGCGTCGTTGACCTCGCCGCCCGCATTGAGCAGCATCTGCACGAACGCCAGCTTGGCCTGTTCCTGTTGAGCCTGCGCTATCTTGAGCTGGGCGCGATTCGAACCCGCATTGAATATGGGCTGCACCAGTCCGCCCACGAACGACAGCAGGAACTGCCCCGGGTTGGTAAGGGCCGAACCCGAATTGTTCGTCCATCCGAGCGTACCGCCAAGGTTGAGCGACGGATAGAACGCCGCACGCGCCAGATTGGTGGAATAATAGGCCTGCGCGAGGTCGAGTTCGGCGCCGCGCACGTCGGGACGGTTTGCAAGCAGCTGTGCCGGCACGCCCACAAGCAGCTCGGTACGTACCTTCTGCTCGTCGAGACGGCCGCGAGGTATCGAATGCGGAGCATCGCCCAGAATAAGCGACAGCGAATTCTCCACCTGGCTGATCTGACGTTCGAGATCGAAGAGCGACGCCTCGATCGAACAGCTGTTGGCCTCGGTCTGCGACACGGAGGCCTCGTTGGTCATGCCGGCCTCCTTCATGGCCTTCATGATACGCACGTTCTCACGCCAGTTGGCTGCCGTCGAACGCGACACCTCCAGCTGGCTGTCGAGCATCAGCAACGTATAGTAGCTGTTGGCTATCGCAGCGACGAGCTGCGTCTGCACGCTCAGACGGTTGACGAGACTCTGCTCGTAGGCCACCTTGGCCTTGTTCTTGCGGTTGAACAGACGGCCGGCCACGTCAATCTCCCAGCTTATGTCGATCGGCAATTCGTACCGCTTGCTCCATCCGCCGAAGTTGTAGGTACTCAGAGTCCCCTGCGGCGAGAACGAGAACGACGGATAGTACGACAGCCGTGCAGTACGCAGGGACGCCTCGGCCTCGATGATGCGCGACTCGGCGACCTTGATGTCTATGTTGTTGGCCAGACCGTACTCGATCAGTTTCTGCAGCTGCGGATCGGTGAAGAATTCGCGCCAGCTGATGTGCGCGATGCTCGTCGAGTCAACAGTCGAGACATTCTCACCGAAAAGTCCGTCCGTCGAGATGTCGTCGGGACGCGAATAGTGGCTGTATATCGAGCAGCCCACGAACATCGTACCGGCTACAACGGCCATGACGGCATATGACAAAATTCTTTTCATCTTCTACTCGGCTTTTACGGGTTTACCTTTTACTTTCTCCTGTATGTACTGGAACACCACGAACATCGGCGGTACGATGAACAGCAGGGCCAGCGTACCGATGAGCATACCACCCACGACGCCCGAACCGAGCGTGTTGTTGCCGTTGGCACCGACGCCGTTCGAGAACATCAGCGGCAGCAGTCCGAAGATCATCGTCATGGCCGTCATCAGGATGGGACGGAAACGCTCTCTGGTCGCCGAATAGGCGGCGCGCATGATGCTCATGCCGGCACGACGGTGCTCGACGGCATACTCGGTGATGAGGATGGCCGTCTTGGCCAGCAGTCCGATCAGCATGATCAGACCCGTTTGCAGATATATGTTGTTCTCGAGCCCCATGAGCTTGGCGAAGAGGAAGCTGCCGAATACGCCGAACGGTACCGACAGTATGACGGCGAACGGCAGTATGTAGCTCTCGTAGAGAGCGCAGAGTATCAGGTATATCAGCGTTATGCAGACGATGAAGATGTAGATGGTGTTGTTGCCGCTGGTAGCCTCCTCGCGGGCGATACCCGCGAAGTCGAATCCGTAACCGACAGGCAGCGTCTGCGCGGCAACCTCGTTGATGGCGCGGATGGCGTCACCCGACGAGTAACCCTGAGCGGCACGTCCGTTGATTCCGATACACGGAAACATGTTGAATCGGGCCAGATTCTCGGGCGCATATATCTTCGTGAGCTTCACGAACTGGCTCACGGGAGCCATCTCATCGCCGATGCGCACATAGATGTTGTTGAGCGTCTGACGATCCTCGCGATAACGCGGGTCGGCCTGCACCATAACCTGATAGAGCTTGGTGAAACGGTTGAACTTGGTCGATAGCTGACCTCCGTAGTAGCCGTTCAGCACCGACAGCACCTCCTTGGGCGATATGCCGGCACGCTTGCACTTGACCGCGTCGACGTCGATCTGATACTGCGGGAAGCGCGGGTTGAACGACGTATGCGCCGAACCGATCTCCGGGCGCTGGTTCAACTCCGCGAGGAAATTGTTGGTCACGGCCGCCAGATCCTCGATGTCGCCGCCCTTGCGGTCCTGTATGTACATCTCGAATCCGTTGGTTGCTCCATATCCCGGAATCATCGCCGGCGACGATGTAAAGATCTTGGCGTCGTTGAAGTTGGCCGTATAGTCCTTGATGCGGTCCATGATGTCGTCGACACTGTGCTCCTTGCCCTTTCGTTCATCCCAGTGCTTGAGTCGCAGCGTGAACGAACCCTGCGAGGTACCGGCACCTCCGGTCATCGAATATCCGGTCATGTTGATATAGGCGCGGCTCTCCGAGATGCTGCGGATAACGTCGTTGTCGATACGGTCCATCACGCTTTTTGTATAGGCGAGCGAGCTTCCCGGAGGCGTCGACACGTCGACACGTACCGTACCCATATCCTCCTGAGGTATCAGGCCTGTCTTTGTCGTACGCATCAGGTAGACCAGCGCCACGACCGAACCTACGAGCAGCACGCCCGATACCCAACGGTGACGCAGGAAGAAGCTTACGCCGCGCATGTAGTGGTCGCGCAGAGTATCGAACGAGGTATCGAGCGCCATGTTCAGACGCTGCGAGAAGTTCATCCTTATCTCGTTGCCGTGTTCATCCTTGGGTTTGAGCAGCATCGAGCAGAGTGCCGGGCTGAGCGTCAGGGCGTTGATCGCCGAGATACCCACGGCTACGGCCATCGTCAGACCGAACTGCGTGTAGAAGACGCCCGACGTACCGCCGATGAGCGATACGGGGATGAATACCGCCATGAAGACGAGCGAGCTGGTAACCACGGCCGACGTGATGCCGTTCATGGCCTCGATCGTTGCCTGATACGGAGACCTGTATCCGGCATCGAACTTGGAGTGTACGGCCTCGACCACGATTATGGCGTCATCCACCACAACTCCGATAGACAATACCAGCGCAAAGAGCGTCAGCAGGTTGATGCTGAATCCGAATATGTAGAGGAAGAGGAACGTACCGATGAGCGACACGAGGATACCCACCAGCGGAATCAGCGTCGAGCGCAGCGAGCGCAGGAAGACGAAGACAACCAACGTCACGAGTATCACGGCCTCGATCAGCGTACGCACCACGTTGTGGATCGACGCATAGAGGAAGTCGTTGGCGCTCGACAGCACCACCATGTCGACATCGGGCGGGAAGCTCTCGCGGGCCTTCTCCATGAAGGCATCGATGTTGTTTATGACCTCCGTGGCGTTCGATCCGGGGGTCTGGTAGATCGACATCGATGTTCCGGGGCACTGGTTCACCTCGCCGATATACATGTACGACTGCGTTCCGAGCTCGACGTCGGCCACATCCTTCAGACGGAGCAGCTCACCGTTGGGCAAGGCGCGGATAACGATATTCTCGAACTCCTCGGGTTTCTCGAGGCGGCCCTTGTAGCGCATGGCGTACTGGAACGTCTGGTCCGAGTTTTCGCCGAAGGCTCCCGTGGCGGCCTCGATGTTCTGCTCGCCCAGCGCCGTGGTGATATCCTCGGGAATGAGCTTGTACTGGGCCATGACGTCGGGCTTGAGCCATATTCGCATGCTGTAGTCCGAACCCTGCACGTCGATGTCGCCCACGCCCGATATACGCGAGATGGCCGGCACGAGGTTTATCTTGAGGTAGTTCACCAGAAAGGTTCGGTCATAGGTGCCGTTGGGGCTGTAGATGGCGATCTGCTCGAGGATGTTGGTCTGACGCTTGCGCACGGTGACGCCCACGTCCGTAACCTCCGAAGGGAGCTGGCGTGTGGCACGCGACACGCAGTTCTGAACGTTCACGGCCGCCATGTCGGGGTCGGTACCCTGCTTGAAGTAGACACGTATGTTCGCGCTGCCGTTGTTGGTGGCCGTAGAGTACATGTAGGTCATGTTCTCGACACCGTTTATGGCCTCCTCCAACGGTACGATAACACTCTTCTGGACAGTCTCGGCGCTTGCACCCGTATAGGTCGTCGAGACGTTGATCGTCGGGGGCGCAATGTTGGGATAGCGCTCGATGGGCAACGACGCCAGAGCCAGCAGTCCTCCCAGAACAAGCAGTATGGAGATGACCGACGAAAGTACGGGCCGGTCTATGAATGTACGTATGTTCATCGCTGCAGCTCCTTTCGATCCTGTTCGCTCGTGAACACTTTCTTGATCTTGATGACCGTATCGTCACGAAGCATGCCGACGCCCTCCACGACTATCGTATCGCCCGGCATGAGGCCCGACTCCACGACATACTCCTTGCCGTTGCTTATGTCGAACACGCCGATAATACGCGACTTGGCCACGCCGTTCTCGAGTTTGAAGGCATATATCTTGTCCTGAATCTCATACGTTGCCGACTGCGGTATGACCAGACAGTTCTCCTGCTGGTGAGGCAGGATGACGTTGCCCGAACCGCCCGACAGCAGCAGGCGCTTGTAGTTGGGGAAGCGTGCGCGTATCGAGACCGAACCCGTCGTGGGGTCGATGATACCGCTTATAGATTCGATGCGGCCCTTTTCGGGATATATCGTACCGTCGCTCAGCTGCAGCTCGATCGAAGGCATCGAACGCAAGGCATTCTCGAGCGAACCGTAACGGCGCGTGAGCGACAGCACCTGCGCCTCGGTCATCGAGAAGTAGACATACATCTCCGAATTGTCCGACACGGAGGTGAGCGGAGTCAGGTCCGAAGGACTTACGAGCGTTCCCACACGGAACGGCAAAGTACCGACGACGCCGTCGACAGGGCTCTTGACCTGGGTGTACGACAGATTGTTGCGGGCATTCTCCTCGCTGGCCTGGGCCTGAGCGAGCTGTGCACGTTCGCTGGCAAGGGTCGTACGGGCCATGCTCAGGTCGAACTCCGAGATGATGTTCTGCTCGTAGAGCTTCTCCTTGCTGTCGGTGGTGAGCTCGGCCGCAGCAACGGCGGCACGCGCCACGTCAACGTTGGCTATGGCCGTATGCAGTTCCGCCTCGTAAGGCACCTGATCGATGACGAACATGGTCTGGCCCTTCTTCACGGTCGAACCCTCCTTGACATAGATGTCGGTTATGTATCCCGACACCTTGGGGCGGATGTCGATATCCTGCTTGCCGCGTATCGAGGCCGGATAGACCGAACTCAACTTGCGCGAGGTGGGTTCAAGAATCATCACGTCGTACTCTCTCGTCCTGACCGTAGAGGTTTGCTGCTCGCACGATGATGCGAAGGCCAGACAAAAGAGCGCCAACGGCACAAAATGTCGTTTTCGTAGATAAAATGCACTCATTCCGCAAAAAATATTAAATACAGGTTGTTTTCAAATGGATCGTACAAAATTACTAAAAAATATCGCAAAAAAAAAGCAACCGATACGGACATTATACCGGCAAATCAAAACAACATCGCCGTCCCCTTCCGGGAACGGCGATGCATCTTCGTCGCAACGGTTGGCGGCAGGATCACAGGATACCCTGCTCTACCATACTCTTGGCAACCTTCATGAAGCCGGCGATGTTGGCGCCCTTCATGTAGTTGATGTAGCCGTCGGCCTCGGTTCCGTACTCGAGACATGCGGCATGTATCGAACTCATGATCTGGTGCAGCTTGGCATCGACCTCCTCGGCCGTCCAGTTGAGTTTCTGTGCGTTCTGCGTCATCTCGAGACCCGATGTCGCTACACCGCCAGCATTCACGGCCTTGCCCGGTCCGTACGGGATCCTGGCAGCGATGAAGGCATCGATAGCCTCGGGACGGCATCCCATGTTCGAAACCTCGGCTACAACCTGTACACCGTTTGCGATAAGGGCCTTGGCATCCTCGCCGCCCAGCTCGTTCTGCGTTGCGCACGGCATGGCGATGTCGACCTTGACCTCCCACGGCTTGCGGCCTGCGAAAAACTTCGAGCCGGCGAACTTGCGTGCGTAAGGCTCCACAACGTCGTTGTTCGAAGCACGAAGCTCGAGCATATACGCGATCTTCTCGGCATTGAGGCCCTCCTCGTCATAGATATAGCCGTCGGGACCCGATATGGTAACCACCTTGGCACCGAGTTCGGTAGCCTTCGTAGCCACGCCCCAGGCAACATTGCCGAAGCCCGATATGGCGATGGTCTTGCCATTGATCTGCATGCCGGCGGTCTCGAGCATCTGCTTGAGGAAGTAGACGGCGCCGAAGCCCGTAGCCTCGGGACGTATGAGCGAACCGCCGTAGGTCATGCCCTTTCCGGTCAGTACGCCGGTATTCTCGCGTGCCAGCTTGCGGTACATGCCGTAGAGATAGCCGATCTCGCGGCCGCCCACGCCGATATCACCGGCCGGAACGTCGGTCTCGGGACCGATATGGCGCCACAGCTCGGTCATGAAGGCCTGGCAGAAGCGCATTACCTCACGGTCGGACTTGCCCTTGGGATTGAAATCCGAACCTCCCTTGGCACCGCCCATGGGCAGCGTCGTCAGGGCATTCTTGAATATCTGCTCGAATCCGAGGAACTTGAGGATCGAAGGATTCACCGACGGGTGGAAACGCAGACCTCCCTTGTAGGGGCCTATGGCGTTGTTGAACTGGAAGCGATAACCGGTGTTGACCTGCACCTCGCCCTTGTCGTCCACCCATACTACCTTGAAGGTAAAGCTGCGGTCGGGCTCGACGATACGCTCGGCGATACGGTTGGCCTCGAATTCGGGATGTTGGTTGTAAGTCTCCTCAACTGTCATGAGGACCTCGCGCACGGCTTGCAGGTACTCGCTTTCGCCCGGGTGGCGACGTTCGAGCTCTGCCATCAGATTTTTAACGTTCATAGCGGTTGTTGTTTTAATCAGTTGAACAAATATAGTTATTTTTATTACACATCATAACGAAAATCGCAAAAATATTTACGAACCGTAATTTATTTAACGATACCCTTGTTCGATTTGCCGTCTACATACACATAGAGAGGCTCCTCGAAGTGCACGCGGCGCAGGAACTCGCCCTCGTAATCGGCCTTCATGGCGTCGAGGCGCTCGACACGGAAGATGCCGTTGCCGGCCGTCGGGTCGATGGTCAGGTATCCGATACCCAGCGACGTAACGTTCTGGAAGAAGTGCGTACCCTGGCTCGGTTCGACGTTGAAATCGGGCAGATTGCACTCGACGATGACCTTGGCCTCGGAGATATGCGTCCACTTCACCGGTACGCCGAGGAACGGATCGGCCGACCCCCAGCGCCCCGCACCCACCAGAACGTAACCGCGGCGCTCGTTGCGCATCCCGGTATTCAGTCGCAGCAGCTCATCGGCGATGCGCTCCGTCACAAGCGACGAGAAGGCCTCGGGCTTGACGTATATAATATCATGGATATCGCACATGCGGCCTACGCCCAGAGCATTCTCGGCATAGATCAGCGCATCGTCGGTCGACATCTGCGACCAGTCGATCGGGCGGTTGTCGCCGTTGTCGATTATCGGGCGTATCTGCAGCAGGTTGAAGATACGTTTCTCACCGTTCGGAACATCCATGTTCACCGCAAACTCGACCTCCACGGGGCATCGCATCTCCTCGGCGCCCAGTTTCAGAATATCGCTCACGATATCGGCCAGCGGGAAAGTGTTGTATTTGAGTATGCCGTTGAAGGTTATGATCTTGTGGCCCTTGGTGAAGGGGCTGTCGCTGATGCGCTCGTTTTCGCGGTCCCAGGTCGAGGCCACGAAACGCGTATTGCGGAACGGTGCTATCTCCGACAGGTCGAAACGGCGGATGTTTACCGCATCGTCGATCGACGTCTTGAAGGCCTCGGGATTGAGGTCGAGGGCCAGAATTTCGTTCTGCGTCTCTCGCAGCGCGAGCTCCGGGGTCGACGTCTGCAGCACCTTCTGCGGATACCGCGGCGAGAAGCGCAGCGTACGCCCTCCGTCCACCACGAGTTTGCCCAGTCCCATGGCCACGTTGCAGACACCATCCTCGGGAGCCTCGTCGCCTATGGGATAGTAGTTGATCGATCGCGCCACGCCCGAAAGAGTCGGGAAGAAAAATCCGTCCTGTTCGGTTCCGCACACCTCCTGCACCACAACGGCCATCTTCTCCTCCGATATGAGGTTCTGCGACGACTGGATGTAGGCTCGCGATTCGGCGAAATAGACCGACGCATAGACGCTCTTTATGGCCTTGAACAGCAGACGCAGCATCTGGTCCTCGTTTTCGACATAGGGGATCATGTATGTCGAGTAGATACCGGCAAAGGGCTGATAGTGCGAATCTTCCAGCTTCGACGAGCTGCGTATGGCCAACGGCGAGCGTACCGTACGGATATAGGCACGCAACTGTTCGGTCAGCTCCGTCGGTAGCGTCGACCCGATGAACTCCGAAAGGATTTCGTCGTCCGAGAGTTCCTTCGATATGACGTACTTGAGACCGTTGCCGCGGATGAAGGCATCGAAATAGTCGGTGGCAATGACTATGGTTCGCGGTATGAGCACGCGCACGTCGGGATATTTGTCATAGAGGCGGTACTTTATGAGCATGCTGTTCATGAAGGCCAGACCGCGGGCCTTGCCGCCGAGCGAGCCGTCGCCCATGCGGGCGAAGCCGATGGAGTCGCCGTATGTATCGCGGTCGAAGCGTGCTACAACGCCCTGTCCCAGCAGCGTACGGTAGTCCTTGATGACGTTGACCAGCGCGGCACGGTGTTCGGCCGTAGACGAGAAGTGGCTGTGGTTGAACTTGCGTATCTGCCGCGCCAGCGGGAAGAGGCCGCGCGAATAGAGCCATTTCGACAGGTGATTCTGCGAAGTGTGGTATTCGAACGCGTCGTCGGGAATTGTGGCGATAAGTTCCTGCATCTGCTTCAGGTCCTTGGCGCGGCCGATCTCGGCACCGCTCTTCATGTCGCGGAAGACGAAGTCGCCGAAAGCAAGCTCCGTAGTGATGAAGTCGCTGAGCTCCGAAAGCAGCGTCTTAGAGTTCTTGGCGATGAAGCCTGCCCCAAGTTCGGCCGCCGTCTGCCGGTATTCGGTCTGCGAAGACTGCAGCAGAACCGGCATCAGCGGGTTGTCGGCCTTGATCATGCGGCAGAGGTCGATGCCGGCATCGGGCTTCTCCTTCGACGAGGGATCGTCCTTGTGCAACACGAACCCCACGTCGGAGATAACACCCAGCAGATTGTCGCGGTATTTCCTGTACATCGTAACGGCCTCGTCGTAGTTCGTGGCCAGCAGTACCTTGGGTCGCGCACGCTTGCGGATCACCTGCTGCTGCTCGTTGAAGGCATCCTTCAGGAACTCGCTGTTCTGCAGCAGCAGCATCTTGTAGAGCTCTGGCAGATATGTCGAATAGAAACGTACCGAGTCCTCGACGAGCAGTATGGCCTGCACGCCGCCGACGAGAATGTCGTCATCGGCATTGAGCTTGTCCTCGAGCAGCTTTATGATGGCTATGATGAGGTCCGTGTTGCCGTGCCAGCAGAAGATGTTGTCGATGCCCGAGCGGTCCTGATCCTCCATGCGGCGGTATATGTCCTTCGAGAAGCTTGTCAGCAGCGCAACCGGTATTTCGGGATAGCGCTCCTTCATGATGCAGCCGAATGTGAAGGCGTCGGGTTCGCCCACGTTGTACATCGTAAGCACGAAGTCGAACGCACTGTCGTGCGCCAGCAGATCAAGCGCTTCGGCCGTCGAGCTCACCCGCGTCAGCGACGGCGGGTTGCTCATGTTCAGTTCGATGTATTCGCGGTTGATCTGAGATTCTATGTGGCCGTCCTCCTCGAGTATGTATCCGTCGTAGCTGCAGCATACGAGCAGGATGCGGTGTATGCGCCGCTTCATGAAACAGTAGCCCGTCTGGAGGTCGCAGGCCATGGTAGTGAGATTATCCATTTACGTCGTAAAAAATCAATCTCAACAAAGATAACCATTTTTGGCGAATGACCGCAGCCGCAGCCCGATTTTTTAACATCCAGGAAGATGCATGCCCGAATCGGCCGCCGGCGAGCCCGACGCGCAACGATAAAATAATCTGCTGCAAATATCGCCGTTATTCCATTTTTTACTACTTTTGCGTTCAGAAACGAAAAAACAACAATTCATATGGGAAGAGCTTTCGAATATCGCAAGGCGCGCAAACTCAAGCGCTGGGGCCACATGGCCAAAACATTCACCAAGATAGGCAAGGAGATCGAAATAGCAGTCAAGGCCGGCGGACCCGACCCGTCGGGCAATACCCGTCTGCGCATTCTGATGCAGAATGCCAAGGCCGAGAACATGCCTAAGGAGAATGTCGAGAGGGCCATCAAGCGCGCCACCGAGAAGGACGCTTCGGACTACAAGGAGATGATATACGAGGGCTACGGTCCCCACGGCATAGCATTCCTCGTTGAGACGGCCACCGACAACACCAACCGTACGGTAGCCAACGTACGCATGCACTTCAACAAGTGCGGCGGCACGCTGGGCAACAGCGGCAGCGTGGCCTTCATGTTCGACCACAAGTGCACCTTCAAGTTCAAGGTTCCCACCGGCACCGACCCCGAGGAGCTCGAGCTCGAGATGATCGACCTGGGCGTCGACGAGTTCTACGCTGAAGAGGACGGCATCACGGTATATGCACCCTACGAGTCGTTCGGAGGCATACAGAAATATCTCGAGGACAAGGGTTTCGAAATCGTATCGGGAGAGTCGGTACGCATCCCGACCGATACGAAGGAGCTCGATGCCGAGGGCCGCGAGTCTGTCGAGAGACTCGTCGAGAGACTCGAGGAGGACGACGACGTGGTGAACGTCTACCACAACATGAAGGAGGAAGAGGAGGAGGGAGACGAAGAGTAACGCCACGCCTCATCAGTTACCATCCGAGAGCCGGTTTTCCTCGTGAAGACCGGCTCTCTTGACAAACAGACAAGGACAAAACGCTCCGGATCCATACCGCATGACAACGATCCGACGACACTATCGACTGACACAAAAAACATAACCGACATGAAACGTATACCGACACTTGCGGCGATGCTTTGCATTGCCGCCCCGCTGACGGCCCAGAGCCGTCTGGAGACCTTTACGCTGCACAGCGACCTGCTCAACGCCGACAAGACCTGTACGGTCTATCTGCCCGACGGATACGACAGCGACACATCGCACCGCTACCCCATTCTCTACCTGCTGCACGGCGCAAGCGATACCCACACGGCCTGGAGCGAGAAGGGCAACATGCGTCAGATCACCGACGAGGCGATCGCCGCAGGCATGGCCCGTCCCATGGTGATAGTCATGCCCGACGCTTCGGGCGAGGGCGAGCGTCATACCGGCAAGCACATGGGCTACTTCGACCTGCCCGACTGGCCGTACGAGCGTTTCTTCTTCGAGGAGTTCATGCCTGCGATCGAGAGCCGTTACCGCGTCGTAGCCGACAAACGGCACCGCGCCATTGCGGGACTGTCGATGGGAGGCGGCGGCACGGCCGCATACGCACTGCATCATCCCGAGCTCTTCGGGTCGGCCTGTTCGATGAGCGGATTGCTCGACCTCATCCCCGGTCCACGCGACTATGACAACGATTTCCAACGTTCGGTGGTCGAAAACTCTCCGACAGCCATACTTCGAGGCATGTCGGATGAAGAACTGGAGGCCGTACGCTCCATACGCTGGTGGGTTGACTGCGGCGACGACGATTTTCTCTGGAAGAGCAACGTCGCGTTCTATTCGCTAATGCGCGAACGCAACGTACCGTTACAGTACCGCATGCGCGACGGAGGACATACGTGGCGCTACTGGCAGATAGTACTGAACGACATTCTGTCCTTCTTCTCGACAGGTTTCGAAGAATAGTCGCCGAGCGTGCGATGCAGACTCCGGCCATCGCCGCGGAAAGACTGCACGCCAGGCTGCTGGCAGACCGAATTAAGGTACGGAAATTGAGTGTGTACGCATAAACTTCAGAATGCAATGAATACAGTGAAAATCATCAGGACGTTCGCGGTGCTGGCGGCACTCGCGGGCGTGGCAGTCTGCGACAGGGCCGCAGCCTGCACCGGCATCACGCTCACGTCGGGTGACGGAGCGCACGTCTATGCCCGCACGATAGAGTGGGGAGGCAGCGACCTCAACAGCCGTTACGTGGTGGTGCCGCGCGGCTATTCGCGACGCTCCATGCTGCCAGACGGCACGGCCGACGGCATGGAGATGAAGGCCCGTTACGGCTATGTGGGCCTCGCCGTCGAGAAGCCCGAGTTCGTGGCCGAAGGCCTCAACGAAAAGGGATTGTCGGCCGGTCTCTTCTACTTTCCGGGGTACGGACGTTACGAGACCTACAATTCCGCACTCAAGGCCACGACCGTCGCCGACCTGCAGTTCGTGGCGGCCGTTCTGGGCAGCTGCGCCGATGTCGACGACGTACGCCGGTTCATCGGCAAGGTCCATGTCGTGGGAATCGTACCGCAGGCATCGACCGTTCACTGGCGCTTTGCCGACAATACGGGCAAGCAGATCGTACTGGAGTACATCGACGGCAAGGCCCGCATACACGACAACCTGTTGGGCGTGCTGACCAACTCGCCGTCGTTCGACTGGCAGATGACCAACCTCAACAACTATGTAAACCTGCACTCCGGTTCGGCCGAGAGCCACCCGTTCGGAGCCGTGACGCTCTCGCAGTTCGGTGCCGGCAGCGGCATGCTGGGACTGCCGGGCGACGTCACGCCGCCGTCGCGTTTCGTACGTGCGGCATTCATGCAGACCAGCGCCCCGCAATACGCCACGGCACAGCAGACCGTCTTCGAGGCGTTCCACATACTCAACAACTTCGACATACCGATAGGCGTGGAGTTCGCCTCGGGCCAGAAGCCGACCGACATTCCGAGCGCCACACAGTGGACCTCGGCCTGCGACACGCGAAACCTCGTCGTATACTACCGCACCATGTACGACAGTTCGATCCGCAGCATAGACCTTGGCAAGATAGACTTCGGACGGGTGACATACCGCAGCGCACCGCTCGACGCCACGCCGACGCAGCCCGTCGTCGAGATCACGATACGGTGACCCGCAGCGCGACGTTTGCCGGAGTCGAAAAAAACAAGTATTTTTGCAGCCGATCGATGCAGGTCGGCTGCATTCGTATCATACTTAAAAGTCCAGAAGAGATGCAAAAGGAAAAAGATCTGAACGACGAAGTCGAGAAGTGTGTCGAGACCCTGCGCGGCGGCGGTCTGATACTCTATCCGACCGATACGGTATGGGGCATAGGCTGCGACGCCACAAATGCCGATGCCGTGGCAAGAATATACGCGCTCAAGCGCAGCGAGAACAAGAAGTCGATGCTCGTACTGTGCGAGTCGGCCGACATGGTCGTACGCTACGTGAACAAGGCCCCGGGCATAGCCTTCGAGGTGATGGAGATGGCCACCTCGCCGCTGACGCTGATTCTTCCGGGAGCGAGCGGCCTGGCCGAAAACCTCATTCCCGAGGAGGGGACGCTCGGCGTCCGTGTTCCCGATCACGAGTTCTGCCGCCGCATGCTGCGCCGTTTCGGCAAACCGGTGGTATCGACATCGGCCAACATATCGGGCGAACCGTCGGCCAAAAACCTCGCCGAAGTGTCGCGCGAGATCATCGACGGTGTGGACTTCGTCGTCAATCCCCGTTTCGAGGGCAAACCTACGGGCAAACCCAGCTCGATAATCGCATTCGGCGAGAGGAACGAGATCAAAATACTGCGCGAATAATGAAACCCGTAACCGTCAGAACACCCGTACAGAAACGTTTCGGCGACATCGACATCTTCCACCACGTCAACAACGTCTCGCAGCAGAGCTATTTCGATCTGGGCAAGACCGACTATTTCCGCAGCGTGCTGGGAAAGGACATCATGGAGGGAGAGCCGCTCATCATCACCGTCTCGACATCGACATCGTACATGGGCCAGATACGACGCGACGACGAGATCGAGGTACTCACCACCGTCTCGAAGATCGGCAACAAGAGCATAACGCTCTTCCAGCAGATCGTCTGCGGCGAGGAGGTGCGCAGCGAAAGTACGTCGGTCATGGTTGCGTTCGATTTCCATCACCAGCAGTCGGTTCCGGTTCCCGACGCGTGGCGTTCGAAGATGATGAACGGCTGAAGCCGAAGACCACCAGCACCATTCCGACAAATATGAGGGCTGCCGCGATGATGTTTTCGCGGTCGAGCCGCTCCTGATGCCGCAACAGCGCCAGAGCCGTAGCCACGACCGGCTGTATGTAGCGGTAGAGGGCCGTATGCACCGATGTCAGCTTTTCGGTGCCGCGATAGAGCAGGTACATCGGCAGCACCGTACCCAACAGCAGTATGTAGGCCAGTTCGGCCATGGCCTGAATCGGCAGGCGCAGAAAATAGGTAGACGAGACGTACCGCCAGAAGAAGGGCGCCGTGATGCACAACCCGATGATATAGTACCATCCCATCACCACCAGCGTACCGAGATGCCTCAGCTGCGGCTTGATGATAACCGTATTGACGGCTATCGCCACGACGGCCGCCAGCACCAGCGCATTGCCGTAACCCTCGCTGCCGCGCACGATGACCATACCCTTGTTGAATATCAGCACCGCCGCACCTGCAAGAGCAAGCACCACACCTGCCACACGGGCGAACGAAAGGCGGCTGCGACCTATGGCATGTGCCGCTATAAGGGTGAATGCCGGACCGAGAGTCGCGATCGTCGATGCATCGATCGGGTTGGTATGCGACGCACCCCACAGCAACATGTACATCCACCCGTAGATCACCAGAAGGGCCACGACGAAGACACGCCGGAATTCGCGCCACGTTATGCGGTACGAACGTCGTGAGAAGATTGCGAACGGAATGAAGAAGAGTGCCGACACCAGCACCTGCAACATGAATATCTGCCGGAAGTCGAGGTAGTAGCTCGTCAGCGACACATAGAACGAGAAGTTGGCGCCGAACAGCAGGTTGGCGCAGACGAGGTCCCAGTTATATCGGAATTTGCCTGCCATTGCAGACTACAGCGGCAAAGTGCATTCCAAAACGCGCGCTGCAGTCCGCAATCGTTACGATACGGGATATTCGGAGCATCGGCCGAGCGACGTGCCGACACGTCACTTGCCCGATATCCAGTCCAGAAAGTCGGAGGTGCGCGACCGGCTTACGAAGACGTCGAAACCGGCCGGCGGGTTGAGCGATACCTTCAGACGGTTGCTAAGATGTTTGCTGATGTCGCCGATAGAGTTTATCGAGACCGTACAGTTGCGCGATATGCGGAAGAAACGCCGCGGATCGACTTCGTCCGAAACGGCGTCGAGCGACATGTCCATGACATAGCGTTTGCCCTCGTTCGTCACCAGAAATGTACTCTTGTCCTCGGAGTAGAAATAGGCCACGTCTTCGCTGCGGACTATTATGATCCTGTCGCCCAGCCGCATTATGAAGCGCGGGCGATATGTCGGTTCGCCTCCCACGAGTATCTCGCGCAACGCTTCGATATCCATCGGGCGACGTGCCGCCGCACGACAGCGATCGATGGCGCTGCGCAGTTCGTCCGGATCGACCGGTTTGAGCAGGTAGTCGATGCTGTGCACGCGGAAAGCCTTCAGGGCATAGTTGTCGTAGGCCGTGGTGATTATGACCGGCGCCGAGATCTCAACCTGGTCGAATATGTCGAAACACATGCCGTCCGACAGCTCCACATCCATGAATATCACGTCCGGAACGGCGTGTCCTTCGGAGAACCAGCGGACGCTCGACCGCACCGAATCGAAGATGGCGATCACCTCGACATCCCCGCAACCGCGTTCCAGAGCCCGTCGCAGATTGATCTGCGCAGGGACTTCGTCTTCTATTATTACGGCTTTCATAACGCTTGCAGCAATGGCAGTTTGACAATGAATTCGGTTTTCGTTTGTTCGACGACAATATCGCGGCCCGAGACATCCTCATATTGCTGGCCGATGTTCTTGAGGCCGAGACCCGTCGATTCGCGGCCGCTTATACGCGGCTGCAGGTTGTTGCTGACCACCAGCATGTCGCCTCGGTCGGCAATGGTTACCGTCAGCGGCTGTTGCGGCCCGACGATATTGTGTTTGGTGGCATTCTCGACAAGCATCTGCACCGAACACGGAATCACAAGAAACCCCATGGCCTCTTTCGAGATCCTGATATTCACCGAAAGTCCCTCGGCAAAACGTTCGTGCAGCAGATCGATGTACATGCGCACGAAGGTCATCTCCTCATCCAGAGGCACGATCTGCTTGGCCTCGTTGCGGAGCATGTAACGGTACATGCCGGCAAGTTTGCGGATGAAGGCGCTGGCCCGTTCACAGTTGCCCTCCTCGACCAGATAGTCGAGAATGTTGAGCGAATTGAAGAGGAAATGCGGATTTATCTGTTGTTTGAGTGTGTTGTACTGATACAGAGCCTTGTGGCGGCGGTCGCGTTCGTCGAGCAGTTTCATGCGCGTAATGACGACATAACGTATGAGCAGCAACAGCGCAAAGACGACCACGCATACGGGCAGCATCACAAGATAGAGACGCAATATGGCGTTGCGGTCCATGACGGCACCGTTACCCGACGGAAAATTGTAGTATGCGAAGAGCGACACGACCAACGTCAACAGCAACAACGACAACACTACAAGCAGCACATAGGTCTTCGGATACGAAACACGCAGACGAGAGGGAAAGCTGACAAGCATGATGCATCCGCCGAACAGCGTGACGATGGCAAAGGTGTTAGACAACAGACGCCGAACCTCGACCCAAACGTTCATCGACGAGAAGAACGGAGCATTGAACAGCTGGACGTATGTTATGCGGATGATCATGATGGCGGCTGCCACCGTAATGATCATCGGGGTATTGATATAGCGTATCGGCATACCCGCAGGCTGTGACTTGAACAGCGAGACGGCATATGTCATCCATCCGAGCAGTTCGGTGACCAGCGCCGTCGTAATCGTCGGTGCGGCCGTTCCGTCACCGATAATGCGGCCGATGAGCTTTGCCCCGTACACGCCCAGTCCATAGCCGATGAAACAGCCCAAAAGGGCAAGCGCCGCAATGACCTCGACCTGCAGGTTGCGGCGTATGGCAATGATCGCGATCATAAGGATCGTGAGCAGCGTCAGCGGCACATCGTCGACATAATCGAACGTACGGCTCAGTATAACCACAAGGGCATGGGCCAATGCAAAGGCATGTATCAGAAAATCGATCCTGAGGCGGTATTCTCCCATGGTCCGGACATTGAATTGTATCAAAATTACTAAAAAACTGCATAAATACAAAATCGCCACGCTCTTTTCGGCAACGGAATATGCTCTTCGTCGAACAAATTACGCAACTCGTCATGCAAATACGGCAACTCGTCGCCGAAAGGTTGTCTTTTTCATAATATATTATAAAATTTGTATAGACCAAACCTGAAAACAACCTGAACAACCGCCTATGGATAAACCCGACCTCTCTTTCTGGAGAATTTGGAACCTCAGCTTCGGATTCATGGGAGTGCAGATAGGATACTCCCTGCAGAATTCCAATACCTCCACCATATTCGAATCGTTGGGAGCCGACGTCCACCAGTTGAGCTACTTCTGGCTTGCGGCACCGCTCGCCGGACTTGTCGTGCAACCGCTCGTGGGACTCTTCTCCGACAAGACATGGACCCGTCTTGGCCGCCGCATACCGTTTATTCTCGGCGGAGCCATCGTCTCGGCCATATCCCTGGCCCTGATGCCCAACGCCCCGGCACTGCTTTCGTTCGCGCCGCTGGCCATGGGTGCATTCATACTGCTCTTCATGGACCTCTCGTTCAACGTTACGATGCAGCCGTTCCGCGCACTGGTGGCCGACATGCTCAACGACCGCCAGAAGACCACGGGATACGTCGTGCAGACATTCCTCATAAATCTCGGAGCTGTCATCGGGGCCGTACTGCCGCTGCTGCTGACGCATCTGGGCGTCTCCGACGCCACGGCCGAAGGCCGCGTCTCGGACCATATAGCATACTCTTATTATATAGGGGGAGCCGTACTGCTGCTGACCGTGCTGGTCACTTCGTTCAAAACAAAAGAGTACCCGCCCGAAAAGTTCGCCGAGTACAACCATGAAGAGACCGACACTCCCCATGAAGGCAAATCGTCATTCATGGAGCTGCTGCGCGATATCCCGCGCGTAATGCTGCAACTCGGCGTTGTGCAGTTCTTCTCATGGGCCGCACTGTTCCTGATGTGGACATACCTCAAGCCTGCCATAACCGGCAGCGTCACCGACCACTTCACGGGCGAACTGCTCGGCGACGGCGCCACCCAGACTTGGGTCGGCGTACTCAACGGCACCTATCCCATACCGGCATGCATCGCCTCGCTCTTCATCGGAGGCATCGCCGCCCGCTACGGCAACAAAATCGTATATGCCGTGTCGCTGCTCTTCGGCGCGGCCGGATTCGCCGGTCTCTGCCTGCTGCACGACCAGTACATGCTGATGATACCGATGACAGGCATCGGCATAGCATGGGCAGCAATTCTGGCGATGCCGTACGCCATTCTGTCACGCGCGGTGGAGCCGCGGCGCATGGGCCTCTACATGGGAATATTCAACTTCACCATCACGATCCCTCAGATCGCGATAGGCCTTACCGGCGGCATCATCATCAAGTACGTCTTCGGCTCCAATCCCGTAGCCATGATCGCCCTGGCCGGAGTATTCATGCTTCTGGCTGCCGTATCCGTATTTTTCGTAAACGAAAGCAGGGAGTAAACCCTTCCCTCGAACCTGAACCATAAAACACCAACTTTAATCAACTAACACAAAATGCTACTATGAAAAAACTTTGGCTATTATGTGCGGGTATACTGCTCGCAGCAGCGCTTACCCCCCCCCGCGGGTTTGCCCAAGACGGCAAATTCGAAGTCACGGGAGTCGTAGTCGACACCCAGGGTATGCCTGTCGTCGGTGCTACCGTATATGAAAAGGGCACCACCAACGGAACGACAACCAATGCCGAAGGTTCGTACACGATTGATGTAACGAGCAACAGCTCGGTGGTCGAGATCAGCTTCATAGGCTACAAGACCGTCGAATATGTCGCATCGTCGACAGAACTCAAGCGCGTAGTGCTCACCGAAGACGCGCTCGCCATGGACGATGTCGTAGTCATCGGTTACGGTACCGTCAAGAAGAAGGACGCTACGGGTTCGGTCGCCACGGTCAAGGCCGACCAGCTCAACAAGGGCCTCATCTCGTCGCCGGCAGACCTGCTGCGCGGCAAGAGCGCCGGTATCGTGGTTACGCAGGGCGACGGACAGCCCGGTTCGGCCCCGACGATACGTATCCGCGGCGGTTCGTCGCTGAAGGCGTCGAACGACCCGCTCATCGTGATCGACGGCCTGCCCGTGACCAACTCGACGATTTCGGGTGTCAGCAACCCCCTGAGCGCCATCAACCCCAGCGACATCGAGTCGTTCACTGTCCTCAAGGACGCATCGGCAACGGCCATCTACGGTTCGCGTGCATCGAACGGCGTCATCATCATCACCACCAAGAGCGGTTCGAAGCGCGACTCGGGCGTTCCCCACGTATCGGTGGACTTCACCACCTCGGTCAGCACCAACACCAAGTTCGTCGACGTGATGACGGGCGACGAGATGCGTGACGCCATACGCAACTGGGCAAGCGCGGGCGAGGAGAGCGACGCATACAAGGCTCTCGGCACGGCCAACACCGACTGGCAGCGCGAAATCTACCGCACAGCCATCAGCTACGACCTCAACGCCTCGCTTTACGGCAACGTACGCATGGGCGAGCACAACTACATGCCCTACCGCGTATCGGCCGGATACCTCAACCAGGACGGTATCCTCAAGACGTCGGGCATGGAGCGCGAGACCGTATCGCTCAACCTCAACCCCATTCTCATGGACGAGCACATCAACATCAACCTCAACGGCAAGTTCATGAACATGGACAACAACTTCGCGAACCAGAGCGCCGTCGGTGCCGCCGTGAAGTATGACCCGACACAGACCGTCTACGACGAGAACGGACTCAACGGATACACATGGTGGAACAACGGCAAGGGCACCACAACGCTCGACAACTGCAACACCATGGCCGTGCAGAACCCCGTGGCCCTGCTCAACGACAAGATCGACAAGGCCAACGCCAAACGCTTCATAGGCAACGCCCAGATACAGTACAAGGTTCACGGGCTGGAGGATCTGACCCTCAACCTCAACCTCGGTATGGACTACGTAAACTCGAAGGGTACGGTCGACATACGGCCCAACTCCGAGTTGTCTTACCACAACAAGCAGGAGTCCGGAACCGGAAGCCACAACGATTATACGCAGGAGAAGATGGACCAGACTCTGGAGACCTATCTCAACTACGCCAAGACCATCAACAAGCACTCGTTCGGCATCATGGCCGGTTACTCGTGGCAGCACTTCTACACCGAAGGGTTCACGCACACTGTGACGGCCGACGGCTCGAACATCGACCTGGTGGCACCCAAGACGACCAAGACCGAGAACTACCTGGTTTCATTCTTCGGACGCGCCAATTACAGCTATGACGACCGCTACATGGTTACGGCCACGGTACGTTACGACGGCACCTCGCGCTTCAAGAACAACAAGTGGGGACTCTTCCCGTCAGTGGCATTTGGCTGGAACATCGCCCGTGAGGAGTTCCTGCGCGACAACCCGACACTGTCGACGCTGAAGCTCCGACTGAGCTGGGGTCAGACCGGCCAGCAGGACGTCGGCAGCGACTATCCCTCTATCGCCACCTACTACCTCAACACCGACGCCAGCCAGTATATTTTCGGCACTGAGTTCATAGCCCCGATCATTCCAAGAGGCTATAACGAGGACCTCAAGTGGGAGACCACGACCACATACAACGCCGGTATCGACTACGGATTCCTCCGCGGACGAATCTACGGATCGGTCGACTACTATTACCGCAAGACCACCGACCTGCTCAACTACACGCCCGTGGCTGCAGGTTCGAACCTCACGAACTACCTCGACGCCAACATCGGAACACTGATCAACCAGGGTGTCGAATTCGATATCAACGCCGTGGCCGTACAGACCCGCGACTGGTACTGGAACATAGGCTTCAACGCCGCATGGAACCAGAACAAGATCACCAAGCTGACCACCAATGACAGTGAAGAATACCGCGGCGTGGCAACCGGAGGCATCTCCGGCGGAACCGGCAACAACATACAGCGCTACATGTACGGCTACCCCATCAACTCGTTCTACGTTTACCAGCAGATCTACGACGAGAACGGCAAACCGATCGAGGGTGCATACGTGGACCGCAACGGCGACGGCAAGATCGACGACAAGGACATGTACTGCTGCAAGAAGGCCGCCCCGGACGTTACCATCGGCTTCAACACGCAGGTATCGTGGCGCAACCTGACGCTGTCGATGTCGGCACACGCCAACCTCGGCAACTACGTCTACAACAACGTCAAGTCCGACGGCGAGTACCTGGCCGACCTCTATACCAACAACTTCGTGAACAACCGCGTCGGCACGGCCCTGGAAACCAACTTCCGCAGCAATGCGCAGTACTTCTCGGACTACTATCTCGAGAACGCCTCGTTCCTCAAGATCGACAACATCACGCTGAGCTACCGCATCAAGCTCTGCAACGCACTGGACCGCGACATGAACCTCGACGTCTTCGCCACGGTACAGAACGTCTGCACGATTACCAAGTACAGCGGCATCGATCCCGAAATCTTCTCGGGTATAGACAACAACCTCTATCCCCGTCCCCGTACCTACATCATCGGCGTCAAGTTCAACTTCTAAAAGGCGCGGACAGTCATAACACTCAAAAAAGACCTGAAATATGAAAAGATACAAAGTAGTTCTGATCACTCTGGCCGCAGCGTTCTCGCTCGGTTTGAGTTCGTGCGTGAAGGATCTCGACGTCGAACCCATCGATCCGAGCATCACGCTTCCGGAGGACGTCCTCAACACCGAGGAGGCATTCCTCCAGGTACTGGCCAAATGCTACCAGGGTCTGGCCTGCTCCGCTTCGGACGGTCCCGACTCCTCGCCCGACATCAGCGGTGTCGACGGCGGTTACGGACAATATGTCCGCGCCCTCTTCCAGCTGCAGGAGTACACCACCGACGAGGCGGCCGTATGCTGGAACGACGGCAACGTCTACGACCTGCACAATCTTTGCTGGACACCGACCAACGAGTTCGTAATGGCGATGTACGCCCGCATCTACTTCCAGATAGGACTCTGCAACGAGCTTATCCGCAAGGTCAACGAAAATCCCGCAGGAATCGGCGAGGACGAATTCCCGATGCAGTCGCGTGAGCAGATCAAGGCCGAGGCCCGTACGCTGCGCGCATTGAGCTACTACCACGCCATCGACATGTTCGGCAATGTGCCCCACGCACTCGAAACCGACGCCGTAGGATCGGAAGGTCCCGCACAGATCTCGCGTCCAGCCCTCTTCACATGGCTCGAGACAGAACTCAAGAGTCTGACCGAGGGCGATGCTCTGCCCGAAATCGGACAGAACGAATACGGCCGTTGCGACAAGGGACTGGCCCTGATGCTGCTGGCGAAGCTCTACCTCAACGCCGAAGTCTACACCGGAACGCCCAGATGGGCCGAGTGCGCCGACGTATGCTCCAAGCTCATGGACGGCTACTCGCTCCACACTACGGCTGCCGGAACGGTATACACTCCCTATCAGGAGCTCTTCTGCGCCGACAACCACCGCTTCACCCTCAATACGACATATCTGGGTGACGAGATCATCTTCGTGGTTCCGCAGGACGGCATGAACATCCGTTCGTACGGCGTCACCAACTTCATAACCTTTGCTGCCGCCGGAGGCGACATGGACTGCACGCAGCTGGGCATTTCGTCCGGCTGGGGAGGCGTCAGCTGCCCGCGCCAGCTCTCCGAACTCTTCGACGACATCAATCAGCGCAAGATATTCTATACCGAATACGGAATCGACATGGAGAAGCTGATGTCCGAGGACGGCTCGGCCTTCAAGCTCCAGAATTCGGGATACAAGTCGATGAAGTTCAAAAATATCAACATCGACGGTTCGGCCGCACAGCACGCCACCTTCGTCGATATCGACTTCCCGATGTTCCGTCTGGCCGACGTCTACCTGATGTATGCCGAGTGCAAGTGCCGACTGGCCGGCGGAGGCGAATACTCCGACAACGACGGTCGCGACCAGCTCAACGCCGTACGTACGCGCGCCGGACTGCAGGCCGTTGCTTCGTACAACCTGAGGGACATCCTCGATGAACGTGCCCGCGAACTCTACTACGAGTGCCACCGCCGTTCGGACCTCATCCGCTTCGGTCTGTTCACCTCCGACTCCTACACCTGGGACTGGAAGGGCGGCATCTACGAAGGCCGCGGCGTGGACGACAAGTACAACCTCTTCCCGCTGCCTGCCGACGACATCAACTCCAACAGCAAGCTTACGCAGAATCCGGGTTACTAATCATCACACCAATCTAAAAAACTTCGAATATGAAAAAGATATTGAACATGATGATCGGCATGCTGGCCATGGTTGCCACAACCGCCTGCACCACCGATCTTGACGAAGTGCAGTTGAACCCGTCGGAGGTAGTGCCGCCGGTATTGACCGCACCCGCGACCATCGACCTCGGGGCAATGGCCTCGACGTTGGAGTTCGGCTACACGCCCGTAGACTACGGATTCAGCGCAGCGGTCAGCTACTCGCTCATGATCTCGACCGAGAGCCTCGAAGCTCCCGTATCCATAGCCTTGACCGTTTCGGGCGACAAGCTCACGGCCGAACGTTTCAAGATCAACAGCGCGCTGGTGGACGCCGGTATCGAACCGGCTGTCGAGACGGCCGTAAAGCTCTGGCTCGAAGCAGGCATCGTCAACGACAAGGGTACGTTGATCGAATCGACCGTCTTCCCGTCCGAGCAGCTCGACAGCGAGGTGATTCCGTACGTATGGTCCGTCAGTGGCTATCTCGCCGCCGACGGCGAGACTCCGACACTCGCCACCATCGACATGAAGGAGACCGCAGCCGACTCGTGGCTCTGCGAGAAGGCTCCGATATACGGCAGCTTCAAGTTCATCTACAATCACGATGAAGGAACGGCCCTCGGCGGCACGTTCGCTGCCGTAGGCGAAGACTTTGCCGTTTCGGCATCGGGCAGCGACATCGACATCACCGGAATCGAGGATTTCGTGGCCGGTTCGCTCTACAACATACGCCTCAACACGTCGACCAACATGGCCAGCGTCTCGATTCCCGACATCTGCTGGAGCCTTATCGGCGTAAACGGCGACTGGAACAAGGATGTCGACATGACGGAGGTCGTAAGCGGCGTCTGGGTAAGCCCCATCACCACCATGGAGGGCAGCTTCAAGATACGCTATGCAGCCGGCTGGGACGATGAGCGCGGAGGCGTATTCACCGAACTGGGCAAGGCATTCGAGGCCGTATTCAAGGGTGCGAACATCGAGCTTCCGGCCAAGAGCAGCTACCAGATAATATACAACGCCAACGAAGACGTGATCACCGTAATCGAGGCCGTTCCCTCGAGCAGCCAGTGGCGCGTAATCGGAGAAGGCGTATTTGGCAGCAGCTGGGATACCGATTACTTCATGACGCAGTCCGCCTCGGGCAAATGGTTCATCGACAACATCTACGTCGACGGCAGCTTCAAGATCCGCAACGATGCGAACTGGAAAGATCAGGACCGCGGCGGCGATCAGGACAAGTTCACCGATCTCGGCGTACCCATCAAGGTTGCTCAGGGAGGTTCGAACATCGCCCTCTACAAGAACTTCTACAACATCGAATACGATCCCTCGGCCGAAACCATAACCGTAACCGCAGGTACGGGTTATGTCGAAAGCGACATCGTATACCCGGAACAGATCGGCCTTACGGGCAACTTCTCCGGCTACTCGTGGGCTCCCGAATCGTCTCCTGTCTACGACTGCAACAAACAGAGCGGACTCTCGACCGGCTACATCTCGATGAGCAAGCCCGCCGCCGAGGATATACAGTTCAAGGTCACCTATCTCAAGGATGGCAGCACGACCGAATACAACTGGGTAAGCGGAGCAGTCAATACGACCGAAGGCAACGACACCACGTTCGATCTGGGCATCGGCGACAACATGACAATCGGCGAAGGCGGATATGCATTCACCATCGACCTTGCGACGAGCACGGCCATGTTCCACAAGTTCGAGGCAGTCGGGCTGGTAGGCGACGCCACGGCTACAGGATGGCCCAACGACGGCGACAAGACCGACCAGCTGATGACGTTCAACCCCGCAAACGGCATGTACGAATATACGGGTCCGTTTACGTCCGGCGAGTTCAAGGTACGCTTCGACTACGGCTGGGATGAGAACCTCGGCGGTTCGCTTACCGACATGGTCAAGGGCGGCAACAACATAAAGATGTCGGAAGCCGGCACATACAAGTGCGTCCTCGACATGACCAAACAGCCGTTCACCTTTACCATGACCAAACAATAGCGGCATCCTTTCCGAGGCAGGCAGACTCTGACCGGTCTGCCTGCCGCAAAGACCTCATGCCGGTTGGCGCCGGCATGAGGTTTCACGCGGCAGAGGCCGCAACAAACCACGACAACCATGAAACCACGCAACCTGATCATCGCACTTGCCGGTCTATGGCTACTTGCCGGCGCATCGTGCACCAAGGAGAGCAGCGGAAACGACAACGGCGAAGGCTCTTCTTCATCATACACCGCCGTCACCGCAACGCCCGACCAGTGGGACAATGTCAAACGATCGGAACTTACGTACGAACTGCTGATATACTCGTTCGCCGACAGCAACGGCGACGGTATCGGCGACCTGCGCGGCATAATGTCGAAGCTCGACTACATCGAGGCTTTAGGCGCAACGGCCATCTGGCTCTCGCCGATACATCCGGCCGACTCGTACCACGGATACGACGTCACGGACTACACGGCCGTCAATCCCGACTACGGGACGATGGAGGATTTCGAGGCGCTGGTTGACGCTGCACACGAACGCGGCATACGCATCTACCTCGATTACGTACTCAACCATACGGGCAAGAGCCATCCATGGTTCGTGGCGGCGAAGAGTTCGGCCGACAACGAATACCGCAACTGCTACATCTTCTCGCGCGATCCGCAGAGCGACGTACGTAACGGGCTCATACCCATGTTGTCGGACCGCGCGTACAACGCCGGCGAGTGGTTCGACGCACCGACGGCCGACTCCGAGGTCAAGCGATGCAGGTTCACGCTCGAATGGGGTGCAACGCCGATCATCACGGTGACAGAAACCGACACCGTGGACGCCCCAAATCCCGACACATCGACCGAAGGGGCCAAATATCTGTGGTACGGAGACGAGCAGTGCGTCAAGTTCTACGACAGGGGCAACTCTCTCTACGAAGTGAGCATCGATCTGGACAGCCAGTGGGGATTTCTGGTGCGCACCTCGACCGAGACATGGGAGGGCGGCACCAAATACGGCGCCACTTCAACGTCGGGCAAACTCTCGCTCGGGATGCCCTTTGCGCTGACCTCGTCGTCGCCGGAGAATGTGGTTCCGGACTGGCTCGACATCTGGAAGTGCCACTCGAACTTCTGCACCGAGTACATGCCCGACCTGAACTACGGCGACATAGGTTCATTCCGCACGTCGGAGCCCTACAAGGCTCTCGTGGCCGCAGCCAGGGGGTGGATCGACCGTGGTGTGGACGGATTCCGTCTCGATGCCGTCAAGCATATCTACCACAACGGCTCATCGAACGAAAATCCGACGTTCCTCAACGGATTCTACACCGACCTGAACGAATATTTCCGTGCGACGCACGACCGCGACATCTACATGGTCGGCGAGATGTACTCCGAATACAACGAGGTGGCGCCGTACTATGCCGGGCTGCCTGCACTGTTCGAGTTTTCGTTCTGGAACAGGCTGTCGTGGGCCGTCAACAACTCCACGGGATGCTACTTCGTCAAGGACATACTCTCCTACCAGCCGTATTATGCGCAGTACCGTCAGGACTACATCGAGGCCACCAAGCTCTCGAATCACGACGAAGACCGTACGCGCACGACGCTCGGCACCACGATAGGCAAGGCCAAGGTCGCCGCGGCAATGCTGCTTACCGCCGGAGGCAATCCCTATGTCTACTATGGCGAGGAGCTGGGATACGTCGGTTCCAAATCGCGCGGCGACGAGTACGTGCGCGGTCCGATGAAGTGGGGCGACGCCTCGACCACGACATTCATAACCAAACAGGATACGGGCATGTCGGCCATCGCCGACGCCGCACGTCAGGCCGAGGACGAAGGCTCGATACTCAACGTCTACCGACAATTCGGACAGCTGCGCAACATCTATCCGGCCATGGCTTCCGGAGCGATGACGCCGCACGGCACCTACAACGACTCCAACACGGAGTTCAAGCAGATAGCCGCATGGTACCGCGAGTCGGGCGACGAGCGGTTCCTCGTGCTGCACAATCTTTCGGGGCGTCAGAGCGTGCTGACGGTCGACGACGCCATCGACAAGTGCGTGGCCGTCATGGAGAGGGTCGAGACCCGCACCGAAGGCGGAACGACAACGGTGCGCATGCCCGGATATTCGAGCGTTGTATTCAAACTCAAAAAACAATAAACCAACATGAAGATGAAAACCATATTGGCCGTTCTGGCGGTTCTGGCCGTTGTCGCCCTGATATCGGCATGCAACGCCGGCCGGCAAAAGAGACATCACCACCCCGAGTGGAGCTACAACAGCGTGGTATACGAGATGAACGTGCGTCAAAGCACTCCCGAAGGGACATTCGCCGCAGCCGAACAGCGGCTGCCGGCCCTGCGCGACCTGGGCGTGGACATCGTCTGGCTGATGCCGATACACCCGATCGGCGTGGAGGGGCGCAAAGGCACGCTGGGTTCGTACTACGCCATTTCGGACTACTATGCCATAAATCCCGAATTCGGCACGATGGCAGATTTCGAGCACTTTCTGGGCAAGGCGCACGAACTCGGACTGCGCGTGATACTCGACTACGTGGCCAACCACACCTCGCCCGATGCGGCATGGGTGACCGAAAAACCGGCCGACTGGTACGTGCGCGACTCGCTCGGCCGCACGATCGTGCAGTACGACTGGACCGACATCGCCAAACTCAACTATAAAAACCGCGATCTTCGCGAAGAGATGACACGCGTGCTGCACTTCTGGGCCGACAAGGGCGTGGACGGATTCCGTTGCGACGCCGCCAAGGAGATGCCCGACAAATTCTGGCGCAAGGCCTTTGCGGGTCTGCGTGCCGTCAATCCCGATCTCTATCTGCTGGCCGAAGGCGAAGGGGCGAACTTCCACAAGGACGGTTTCGACGCCACCTATGCATGGGAACTGCACCACCTGATGAACGATGTGGCACAGGGCAAGGCCACGGCCGCCGACATGGCCCGCTACATGGTCGAAGACAGCGCCCGGATGCCAGCCGACGCCTTCAGACTGATGTTTACGTCGAACCACGACGAGAACTCGTGGGCCGGCACCGAATTCGAGCGCATGGGCGATGCGGCCAAAGCCATGGCCATGCTCACATATACGCTTCCCAACGGACAACCGCTGATATACACGGGACAGGAGGTAGGCTTCGACCGCCGTCTGGCCTTCTTCGAGAAGGACAGCATCGACGACTGGACACCCAACGTCTATACCGACCTCTACCGCAGGCTGAACGCCCTGCGTCACGACAACCCGGCACTGGCATCGGGAGAGCGCGGCGGCAAGGGCGTGCTGCTCGACAACGACATGCCGGAAAGAGTCCTCTCGTTCGCCCGTGAAAAGGAGGGCAACACCGTGATAGTCGTAGCCAACCTTTCGGCCGGAGCCGTGAATGTCAACGTCGACCTCGACGGACGCGAAGGCGAATACACCGACTTCGCCACCGGAGGTGAATGCACCGCCGGCGACAGCTATGAACTCGACAAATGGACCTGCAAAATAATGACACGATGAAACGATTTGCGACTCTCCTTTTAGCGGCGGCCACGGTCGTCGCATGCGCCCCGACGCAACCCGACATCGCCTCGATGGAGGATGCCGGCAACCGCATAGAACATGCCGAACCGCTGTCGTGGTGGGTAGGCATGAAGACGCCGCTGCAGCTGATGGTGCACGGCAAGGATATTTCGGCCTGCGAGGTGGCCGTGGCCGGCGGAGACGGCGTCAGGATCACGGGTACGCACAAGGCCGACAATCCCGATTTTCTCTTCGTCGACATCGCAATTTCGCCGCGTGCCAAGGCGGGAACATACTACCTTGTATTCACGCGTGACGGCGAGAGCTTCAAATACGCATACGAGCTGGGCAAGCGACGCGAAGGTTCGCGCGAACGCAAAAGCTTCACCACGGCCGACATGATCTACCTGCTCATGCCCGACCGTTTCGCCAACGGCGATCCGAGCAACGACACCGTTGCCGGATGCACCGAAGGGTGCGACCGCAACGCCTTCTTCGGACGTCACGGCGGCGACATCGCAGGCATGACCGGACACCTCGACTACATTGCGTCGCTGGGCGCCACGGCCGTATGGTCCACGCCGCTGCTGCTGGACAACGCCCCCGAAGGCTCGTATCACGGCTACGCCTGCGACGACTACTACCATATCGACCCGCGTTTCGGAACGAACGAATCGTACCGCGACTTCGTGGCCGAAGCCCATCGCCACGGACTGAAGGTCATCATGGACATGGTTCCCAACCATTGCGGTCTGGAGCACTGGTGGCTCAAGGAGATGCCGTTCGACGACTGGATACACCGGTTCCCCGAGTATACGGGCACCAATGCCGCCTTCTCGACTTACATGGACCCCAACGCCTCGCAGTACGACCTCGAGATACAGAAGAGCGGATGGTTCGTGCCGTCGATGCCCGACATGAACCTCGACAACGATTTCGTGCGCCGCTACTTCGAGCAGTTGGCCGTGTGGTGGATCGAATATGCCGATCTGGACGGCTTCCGCGTTGATACCTATCCCTACAACGAGAAGGAGCCCATGAGCCAGTGGTGCGCCGCCGTTCTCAACGAATATCCCGACTTCAACATAGTCGGCGAGTGCTGGACATCGTCGATCCCGCAACTGGCATACTGGCAGGGCGGCAACCCCAACAAGGACGGATTCGATTCGCATCTGCCCTCCATAATGGACTTTCCGTTGCGCGACGCCATCTGTCAGGGCCTCAACGAGGAACATGTACAGTGGAACGAGGGTATGATGCGCGTGTACGACTGTCTGTCGCACGACTTCGTCTACCACGACCTGCAGAAGATGATGATCTTCGTGGCGAACCACGACACCGAACGCATAGCCGACATACTGCACGGCGACCTGCAAAAGATGAAGCTGACGATGGCCATGCTGGCAACCATGCGCGGCATTCCGCAGATATTCTCGGGCGACGAGATGATGTTCCGCTCGAAGGATCTCTCGCAGGGTCACGGAGGCCTGCGCGTCGACTTCCCGGGCGGATGGCCCGGCGACAAGATCAATCTCTTCGATCCGGCACAGCGAAATCCCCGACAGAAAGAACTGTTCGACTATACGCAGCATCTGTTCAACTGGCGCAGGAACAAGGAGGTGATACACACCGGGCGCACCATGCACTTCCTGCGTCGCGACAACACATACGCCTACTTCCGCTACAACGATACCGATGCCGTATTCGTCTTCATCAACAATACGCCCGAGGAGCGTTGCCCGGCATGGAGCACCTATGCCGAAATTGCGGCCTCGATGCACGACGGACGCAACGTTGTGACCGAAGAGCCATGTACCGTGACCGACACGACACGGGTAGCACCGTACAGCGCACTGATCGTCGAGTTCAAACGATAAACAAATACATTATTGCAACAAAATCATATTTTCAGTTTCAAAGAAGTTTCTACTGTCTGGACGTATGCGTATATTTGTCCTGAAACAAAAACTACAACCGCACAATGAAAAGAATCATATCGCTGGCCGCAGCGGCAATACTGGCAACGGCCGCATCGGCGCAGACACTGACATCGCCCGACGGCAACCTGACACTCGAATTCTCGCTTGCCGACGGCGGCGTACCGACCTACTCCCTTGCATACAAGGGTGAGACGGTAGTGAAACCGAGCCGGTTAGGATTCGTATTCGTCGACAACGCCTTCCGCACCTTCGGAGCCTACGACGAGAAGGTCGGGGACAAACTCTTCTCGATGCGCGAAGGTTTCACGCTCGAAGGCACCGAGACGGCATCGTTCGACGAGACGTGGAAACCCGTCTGGGGCGAGAACGCCGAAATACGCAACCACTACAACGAGTTGCTGGTCAAGTTGCGCCGCGACGGACGCGGATATCTGATGAACATACGTTTCCGTCTCTACGACGACGGCATGGGCCTGCGGTACGAATTCCCCGAGCAGCGCGCTCTGGGGCACTTCGTCCTCGAGGAGGAGTACACGCAGTTCGCCATGACCGCAGACCACACCGCATACTGGATTCCGGGCGACTACGACACCCAGGAGTACGACTATACGATATCGCGGCTCAGCGAAATCCGAGGATTGATGAAGGGTGCCATCGCCGACAACGCCTCGCAGCAGATCTTCTCGCCCACCGGCGTGCAGACGGCCCTGCAGCTCAAGACCGACGACGGCCTGTATATCAACATCCACGAGGCGGCACTGGTGGACTATTCGTGCATGAACCTCGAACTCGACGACAGCACGCTGGTCTTCACCACGCACCTCACGCCCGATGCCAAAGGCTACAAGGGCTGGCTCCAGACGCCGTGCCGCACGCCGTGGCGTACGGTCACCGTCTCGGACGATGCCCGCGACATGCTCGCCTCGAACCTGACGCTCAACCTCAACGACCCCTGCGTACTCGAAGACACGTCGTGGATCAAGCCCGTAAAGTACGTGGGCGTATGGTGGGAGATGATCACCGGCAAGACGAGCTGGGCCTACACCGACGACACGCGCAACGTGAAACTCGACATCATGGACTACTCGAAGGCCAAGCCCTCGGGACGCCACGCCGCCAACAACGACAACGTACGCCGATATATCGACTTCGCCGCCGAGCACGGCTTCGACCAGGTGCTGGTCGAGGGTTGGAACATCGGATGGGAGGACTGGGCCGGCTGCAAGAAGGATGAAGTCTTCGACTTCGTCACACCCTATCCCGACTTCGACATAGCTGCGCTCAACGACTATGCGCACTCCAAAGGCGTGAAACTGCTCATGCATCACGAGACCTCGTCGTCGGCACGCAACTACGAACGCCACATGCACGAGGCCTACGAACTGATGAACAAATACGGCTACAACGCCGTGAAGAGCGGATATGTCGGCGACATCGTACCGCGCGGCGAACACCACTACGGACAGTGGATGATCAACCACTATCTCTATGCCGTCAAGGAGGCCGCCAAACACCATATCATGGTCAACGCCCACGAGGCCGTACGTCCGACCGGACTCTGCCGCACGTACCCCAACCTCATAGGCAACGAATCGGCCCGCGGCACGGAATTCCAGGCATTCGGCGGCTCGAAACCCCACCACGTGACCATCCTGCCCTTCACGCGTCTGAAGGGAGGTCCGATGGACTACACGCCGGGAATCTTCGTGATGGACATATCGAAACTCAATCCCCGCAACAATTCGTGGTGCAACTCGACGATATGCAACCAGCTGGCACTCTACGTGACGATGTATTCGCCTCTGCAGATGGCGGCCGACGTTCCGGAACACTACGAACAATACATGGACGCCTTCCAGTTCATCAAGGACGTGGCCGTAGACTGGCGCAAGAGCATATACCTTGCGGCCGAACCCGGGAAATACATCATCGCAGCCCGTCAGGCCAAAGACAGCGGCGAGTGGTTCGTCGGCGGCGTAACAAACGAGGAGAAACGCACGATGGAGGTGCCGTTCGACTTCCTCGACCCAGGCAAGAGCTACGTAGCGACGCTCTACGCCGATTCGCCCGATGCCGACTACAAGAGCAAACCCGACGGTTATGTCATCACGCGCGGCAAGGTCGATGCCCGTACCGCATTGAAGATCACGATGGCCCGCGGCGGCGGTTTCGCCATCTCGATACGCGAGGCGACCGATGCCGACAAACGCCTCAAAAGGCTCAAATAAGGGCAATATACACAGTTAAAGGCGGTAATGACACTCATGATCGCCGAAGGTTAGCACACAAACAAAGAGAGACGTCGCCGCTGTCGGAAAGCGGCGACGTCTTCGTTTCTGCGGGAGGTTGTCGGACTATCCGGCAACAAGGCGATCGCGGCCACTCTCCAGAACCGCCATGGCCGCATCGTATCCGCGGCCGAATATCTCCTCGGCCTTGTCGAGATCGTTGTTGCCGTAGACGTCGAGGCCTTGCGGCTCGATGAGCAGGTCGCACTGCTGTTTCTGCAGTATGGAGTTGGCCTGGAACATGAGGTTGTAGGAGCGAAGGGCTATGTCCACGAAACCCATCTCGCCGCGCTCCGACGGCAGGGTGCTGACATTGATCGCTACGACACGCCGGCACAGCGGGCGCAATGTGGTTACCGGCAGGTTCATCAGCAACCCTCCGTCCACGTAATATACCCCGTCGATACGTCGCGGCGCAAAGAGAATGGGCAGGCAGCACGATGCGGCGATGCGTTCTGCCAGTTCACCTCGGTCGAAATGTACGCTGACTCCGTGATCGAAATCGGTAGCCGTAATGATCATCGGTATCTTCAGCTCCTCGATACGGCGCGCATGCAGATGGCTGCGCAGGAAGTCGACGAGCGAGTCGAGCTTGAAGATGCCGTGTTCCTTGATCGAAAATGATGTAAGATCGGTGAACGACAGCCTGTCGAAGAATCCCAATATGTCGTATGGCTCGTTGCCGTCGGCATAAAAAGCTCCGATGATCGATCCGGCACTCACGCCCGAAACGATATCGGGATGCACGCCGTATTCATGCAGGGCCTGCAACGCCCCAAGGTGCGCAAATCCCTTGATGAATCCGCCGCTAAGGGCAAAACCCATGTCGAATGTATGGTTGTCCATATGTCGTTGCTATTCGTTTTTCCTGACGAATCCGCGCTCGGCCGCCAGACGCTCCATCATGGCGTAGGCCTCGTCGTAGTCGTTGTGTATCTCGCCGTCGAGTATGGCGTTCTTGATCCGCTCCTTGATCTCGCCTATGGCGCTGCAGGGCGGAATGCCGTAGGTACGCATGATAATGTCCCCCGTAATCGGCGGCTGGAAGTTGCGTATGCGGTCGCGCTCCTCGAGATCCTTCATCTTGCGGCGCACCAGCTCGAAATTGGCCATGTAACGCTTGACCTTGGCGTCGATGCCCGAGGTAATGTCGGCCTCGCACAGCGTCATCAGTGACTCGATGTCGTCGCCCGCCTCGAAGAGCAGACGGCGGACCGCCGAATCGGTAACCATATCCTCCGAAAGTATGATCGGCCGCAGGTGCAGGAAGACCATCTTCTGCACGAACTTCATGTGCTCGTTCATCGGCAGCTTCAGCGACCGGAAGATCGCCGGAACCATCTTCGAACCCAGAACCTCGTGCGAATGGAACGTCCAGCCGGTCTTCGGATCGTAAGCCTTTGTCGCCGGTTTGGCTATGTCGTGCAGCACAGCAGCCCAGCGCAGCCACAGGTCGTCGCTGCGGCGGGCAACGTTGTCCAACACCTTGAGCGTATGCTTGAAGTTGTCCTTGTGGGCGTGGCCGTTGCGGCGCTCGACACCCTTCAGACGACTCATCTCCGGAAATATCAGTTCGAGCAAACCCGTCATGTCAAGCAGTTCGAAGCCTATCGACGGACGCGGCGACATGACTATCTTGTTCAGTTCGACGGCTATGCGCTCCTTCGACACGATGCGTATGCGTTCGCGGTTGCGGCGGATGGCCTCGAAAGTCTCGTCCTCGATGTCGAAACCGAGCTGCGAAGCGAACCTCACGCCGCGCATCATGCGCAACGGGTCGTCCGAAAAGGTAATGTCGGGATCGCACGGCGTGCGGATGATGCAATCCTCGAGGTCGTACATGCCATCGAACGGATCGACCAGTTCGCCGTAGGTATCGGCATTGAGCGACCAGGCCATGGCGTTGATGGTAAAGTCGCGGCGGCGCTGGTCATCCTCGAGCGTTCCGTCCTCAACATGCGGCTTGCGCGAATCGGGCGAGTAGGACTCGCGGCGCGCCCCGACAAACTCCACCTCCATGCCGTCGATGTGGAGCATGGCCGTGCCGAAAGTCTTGAATATCGACACCCTGGCATGCAGCTGACGGCCCAGAGCCTCGGCCACGGCTATGCCGCTGCCGACAACCACGACATCGATGTCGGTGCAGGGACGGTGCAGGTAGTAGTCGCGCACGTAACCGCCCACCACGAAGGCCCGCACGCCCATGGCATCGACCGTCTCCGATATGCGGCGGAATACGGGCAGCGAAAGGTTCGATATGGGTTGACTTGCGGACAAGATGGCGTCGGATTCAGAGGATGAGACAGCGTTTGTAGAGTTGTACGGTATTCTCGAGACCGTAATAGAGGGCGTCGCTTATGAGGGCATGGCCTATCGACACCTCGTCGCACCACGGTATGCGTTCGATGAAGTAGTGGAGGTTGTCGAGGTTCAGATCGTGGCCGGCATTGAGGCCCAGACCGCAGTCGCGTGCCGTTTCGGCAGCCTCGACATAGCGTGCAACGGCCTTTTCGCGGTCGGCGGCGTATCCGGACGCATAGGCCTCGGTATAGAGCTCCACACGTGCCGCCCCGCAGAGTTTGGCCCCCTCGACCATGGCGGGTACGGGATCGACGAAGATGGAGGTACGTATGCCCAGCGAATTGAAGTGCGAGCAGATGTCGGTCAGGAAACCGCGGTTGGCCACCGTGTCCCAGCCGGCATTAGACGTGACGGCATCGGGCGCGTCGGGCACGAGCGTAACCTGTGCAGGACGCACCTCGCTGACCAATGCGACGAAACTGTCGATGGGATTGCCCTCGACGTTGAGTTCGGTCGAAATGGCTCCCTTCAGATCACGGACGTCCTGATAGCGTATGTGGCGCGCATCGGGACGCGGATGGACCGTTATGCCGTCGGCGCCGAAGCGTTCGATGTTGCGTGCGGCAAGCACCACATCGGGAAGATTGCCGCCGCGCGAATTGCGTATGACGGCTATCTTATTTATGTTTACGCTCAACTTTGTCATAAAATAGTTATATATTTGCCGTGGTAAAGTTATATATTTTTTCGCAACTCCGAAGATGAAAATAATTCTTTTTTCCCGTCCACAGACCTGCCGTTCGGGCGAAGAGCTGAAGCGTCTTTTCGATGCCGTTGAGCATCACGGGTTCGACTACGCCATAAACGCCGAATTCGCCGAAGCCGCCTCGCGCATTGCCGGCATCGAGATTCCGGCCGGCCGTATTTACGGCGACGAAATAGGCGCACAACCCGAAGGTACGGTCATGCTCTGCTATGGCGGCGACGGCACGCTGCTCGAAGGCGTGCACCGTCTCGACGGTCGGGAGTTGCCGGTAATAGGCGTCAACTCGGGCCATCTCGGCTTCCTTGCGACGGCCCCGAAAGAGAATATCGAAGCCATACTCGACGACATAGAGTCGGGCAACCTCAAGTTCGAACGCCGCTCGATGCTCGAGGTGTCGGGCGTTCCGGGTCTCGGCGAAAAGAGGCTCTACGCCCTCAACGAAAGCGCAGTGCAGCGTCTCGGCGCCACGATGATAACCATACATGCCCATGTCGACGGTCAGATGACAGCCACCTACAACGGCAACGGCGTGATAATATCGACACCGACAGGATCGACCGCCTACTCGCTCAGCGCCGGAGGTCCGATCATAACACCCGCATGCAACTGTCTTGCCATCTCGCCGCTCTCGGCGCACAACCTGGCCATACGTCCGCTCGTGATACCCGATTCAAGCGAAATAAGGCTCGACATCGACACCCGCGAAATTCCCGCAACAGTCTCGGCCGACAACCGCACCTACGAGATCTCGGGCAACGTTTCGCTAACCGTTCGGCGCGCGCAACGCTCTATTTTTTTGGCGGTACCGCACAATATCTCATTCTACGACACGTTACGGAATAAGATGATGTGGGGTGTGGACATACGCATGTGATCACATTTTGAAGACCGGCTGATTCCATTCACAAAAAAATATCTATCTTTGTGTCTTATATGAGCGAGAAGAGATCTGTCCCCAAACACGTTGCCATCATCATGGACGGCAACGGACGCTGGGCCAAACTGCGCGGGAAGGAGCGCTACGAAGGCCACATACAGGGAGTCGAATCCGTGCGGAGAGTGGTTCGCGCCGCCGTCCGCAACGGAGTGGAGTATCTTACGCTCTATGCCTTCTCGACCGAGAACTGGGGACGCCCCGCCGCCGAAGTCGAGGCGCTCATGACACTCTTCTGCAAGAGCGTCATCAACGAGACGCCGTCGCTCATCGAGCAAGGCGTCAGGGTCGAGATCATAGGCCACCGTTCGCACTTCTCGGACGAGGTACGCTCACGTCTGTCCGAGATCGAAAGCCGCACGGCCGCAGGCGAACGTCTGACGCTGGTGCTGGCCATCGACTACTCTTCGCGCGACGAGATTACCGACGCCGTGCGCAGCATAGCCCGCAACGTGGCCGAAGGTCGGCTGAAGGCCGACGACATAACGGAACAGACGATCGGGGAGTCGCTCTATACGGCCCGCTATCCCGATCCCGATTTCATAATACGCACGAGCGGCGAATGCCGTTTGAGCAATTTTCTGTTGTGGCAGGCATCGTATGCCGAGCTGTATTTTCCGCAGACGCTATGGCCCGACTTCACCGAAGAGGATTTCGACAAGGCCCTGGAGGTCTATGCCTCGCGCGAAAGACGCTACGGACTGATATAAAAAGAAATATATATATTTTTTGATGAACCGCTTTTTCAGAATAGCCCTTGCAACGGTTGCCGCCTCCATGCTGACGATGGAATTGTCGGCGCAGGAGGTATCTCCCGCACCGGAGAACGTACCGGACGGTCAGGCACCGCAGAAGGCAGCACCGGCATCAGCATTGCCGGAAAGGAATAACCCGGACGACAAAGATACGGACGACAAAGGCAAAGTCGACGCCGGGAGCGATTTTCCGGAAGACGCCCCGATGTACAACGACGTGGACCGTCAACTCTACCGCATACGCAACGTCAACATACACGGCGCCAAATACCTCGACCGCCGCAGTCTATACACGCAATCGGGACTTATTCCGGGCGATTCGGCATATCTGTCGGGCTCGTTCATCCAGAACTCGATAAACCGTCTGTGGTCGACGCGCTACTTCTCGGACGTCAAGGTCGGTGCCACCATCGACGGCGACAGCGTCGACCTCGAGATATTCCTCAAGGAGCGTCCGCGCGTCTCGAACTGGGACTTCGAAGGTCTCGGCAACGGCAAGAAGAAGGATCTGCTCGAACAGCTCAAGCTCAAGAAGGGCGGCGAGCTGTCGGACTATATCATCGACAAGAACAAGAAACTCATCAAGGCGCACTTCGCCGAGAAGGGTTTCCTCGACACCGAGGTCGGCGTACGCATCGACAACGACTCGGTCATCAAGAATGCCGTGAGGGTAACCTTCATCGTCAACAAGAAGAACCGCGTGAAGATCGGCGCCATAAACTTCAACGGCAACGAGCAGTTCACCGACAAGCGCCTGCGCCGTACGTTCAAGAAGACCCACCAGAAGAGCATCTTCTTCTGGCAGAACACCAAGCTCAAGGACAAGGACTATGCCGAAGACAAGGAGCTGCTCATAGACTTCTACAACTCGAAGGGCTACCGCAACGCCACCATCGTTTCGGACTCGATCTACCGCATGGACGACAAGCATCTGGGCATCGACATAGCGCTCTCCGAAGGCAACAAATACTACATACGCAACGTCTCGTGGGTCGGCAACTCGGTATTCCCCACCGAACAGCTGCAGCAGATGTTCAGCGTAAAGAAGGGCGACGTCTACGACAAGAAGTCGATGCACAAGCGTCTCGGCGTGGGCAAGGAGCAGAATCCCGAGGAGATGTCCGTTTCGTCGCTCTACCAGAACGACGGTTACCTGATGTCGCAGATCGAACCGGCCGAGATCATCGTCGGTGTCGACTCCATCGACCTCGAGATCAAGATATTCGAAGGCAAGCAGTTCACCATCAACAACGTCAACATATCGGGCAACATGCGCGTGGACGACGAGGTGATACGACGCGAGCTCTACACCCGTCCGGGCGAGCTCTACAACCGCGCACTGCTCATGCAGACCATCCGTACGCTGATGTCCATGGGCCACTTCAACGCCGAGAACGTCATCCCCGACATCAAGCCCGTATCAAACGAGCTGGTCGACATATCGTGGCCTCTCGAGGAGCAGGCTTCCGACCAGTTCAACATAGCCGGCGGTTGGGGTTCGGGTACGTTCGTGGGTTCTGTCGGTATCACGCTCAACAACCTCTCGATACGCAACTTCTTCAAGAAGGGCGCATGGCGCCCCTACCCGATGGGCCAGAACCAGCAGTTATCGATATCCGGACAGACCAACGGTACGTACTACAAGGCTCTGGCACTAAGCTTTACCGATCCGTGGCTCGGCGGACACAAGCCCAACTCGTTCACCTTCTCGGCACACATATCCGAGTCGAACGACGCCTACTACCCATGGCAGACACCGACGCAATACTTCCGTTCGATGGGAGTGGGCGCAGGCCTGGGCAAGCGACTTACATGGCCCGACCCATACTTTACATTCTACGCGGAACTCATGTACCAGCGGTACAGTCTTAAGGGCTGGACATCGTTCATCATGAGCAACGGCGCAGCCAACACATTCGCCCTCAAGCTCGTGTTCGGTCGAAATTCGGTGGACCAGCCGATCTATCCGCGCCGCGGTTCGGACTTTTCGGTATCGGTACAGCTCACACCGCCCTACTCGTTGTGGGACGGTCACGACTACAGCGATCCCAACCTGCATGAGAATACCCGTTACAAGTGGATCGAGTACCACAAGTGGCAGTTCAAGGCCCAGTGGTTCTACCCGCTCACGACCAACAACAACCTCGTGCTGATGGCCCGCGCCGAAATGGGATTCCTCGGACACTACAACAAGAACAAGGTATCGCCGTTCGAACGGTTCAACGTCGGCGGCGACGGAATGTCGAACTACAACATCTACGGTGTCGACATCATCGGTCTGCGCGGTTACGAGGACGGTGCTCTCGACCCCGTTGGCGAGTCTTATTCGATCGCATACAATAAATACACCCTCGAATTACGTTATCCCGTTATACTGAAGCCTTCGTCGCAGATCTATGTGCTCGGATTCCTCGAGGGCGGTAACGGTTTCTCGTCGTGGAAGACCTTCTCGCCCTTCAAGATCAAGCGCTCGGCCGGTGTCGGCGTCAGACTCTACCTGCCCATCGTCGGAATGCTCGGCATGGACTGGGGCTGGGGATTCGATCCCCCGGCTGGCTCGACCAAACGCAGCGGAAGCCAGTTCCACTTCGTCATCGGTCAGCAGTTCTGACGGCGTTGGCAACATATTTGAAATAAATTGCGTATATTTGTATAACACTTGAAATCGGAGGTGATTATGAAACGTTTGATTTTAACCGTAATGCTGGCCGCAGCCACCGTCGCAGCGGCATGTGCGCAGAACTATGTGGTCGTCAACAGCGAAAAGATATTCAAATCCATAAAGAAGTACAACGACGCCATAGCCCAGCTCGACACCCTCGCCGCTAACTACCAGAAGCAGGTGGATGCCAGGTTCCGTGAAGTGGAGACGCTCTACAACAACTATATGGCCCAGAAGTCGTCGCTGAGCAAAACGGTACAGCAGACCATCGAGCAGACCATCCTCAACAAGGAACAGGAGGCTACAAACTATCAGGAGTCACTTTTCGGCAGCGAGGGAGAGCTGATGAAGAAGCGTATCGAGATGATACAGCCTATCCAGAAACAGGTCTTCGGTGCCATCGAGGAGTATGCCAAGGCCAACGGATACAAACTCGTGCTCGACGTTGCGGCCAATGTCAACGTGCTCTACTATTCGCCCGAAGCAGACCATACACAGGCGATAATAGATGCCTTGAAGGAGGAAGAATAACAAACAAAATATCCAATCAAACACACACGTAACAACATGAAAAAAATCATCAAACTAACCCTTGCGGTTGCATGCGTGATGTTCTCGACATCACTTTTCGCCCAGAAATTCGCACGCATAAACCTGCAGGAGATCGTCATGGCCATGCCCGAGTTCGAGAAGATGCAAACAGATGTGGAGGCATACAGCAAGGAACTCGGCGAACAGCTCGAAGCCATACAGGTAGAGTTCAACAACAAGGCCACCGAGTATCAGAAGAACCGTGAAACGCTCAGCGATGCAGTACGCAGCCTCAAGGAGCAGGAGCTTCAGAGTCTGCAGCAGAGATATGCGGACTTCCAGCAGGTAGCTCAGCGCGATCTCGAGAACAAGCAGGCCGAACTCTTCCAGCCCATTCACCAGAAGGCAATGGATGCCGTCAAGAAGGTGGCATCGGCTGCAGGCTACACCGCCGTATTCGACACCACGGCGCAGTCGCTCGCTTACTACAACGAGTCGACCGTCGTAGATATCGCTCCCGCGGTACGTGCCGAGCTCAAGATTCCCGAGAAGCCGGCTACGGAGACGGCTGCTCCCGCTGCAAACGCTACAAAATAATGCGTAAGGCTCAAGCCGTTCGAAAATAACGGCACAATACATGAAAAATCCCCGTTCACATCAGGTGAACGGGGGTTTTCATTTTACGGAGGCTACCGACGTATCAGATGCAGATATCGGCCAACTCGCGGAACGACGATATGAGGTAGTCGGCTCCGGCCGCATGCAGCCGTTCGGCCGAATGGTTGCCATAGGTCACTCCACACGTAAGGCATCCGGCCGAACGCCCCATGGCGATATCGTACTCCGTATCGCCTATCACCATTGCGCCCTCAACCGTACGACCGATGTTGCGCAGCGCAAGCATGACCATGTCCGGAGCGGGTTTTGAATGTGCAACGTCATGACCCGTCACGACAGTCGAGAAGAGGTCGGCGATACCTGTCTGCCGCAGCTGCGGATCAAGCGCATCATGCCCCTTGCTCGAGGCCACGCACAAAAGCATGCCCTGCTCCCGCAACCGGACGAGTGTCTCCGCAACGCCCGGAAAGAGACGCAGGGTCAATGGGGCTATATCGTCGTAAAGTTCGCGATAGACGGCCGACAGATGCTTCGCCGCACGGGGATCGTCGTTGCCAGTAAATATGACGAACATCTGCTCGAGCGGCAGTCCGATAAGAGGCGTTATCGCCGCCTCGTCGAGGGCCTGATGGCCCGTACGCGCCAATGTCGCATTCACGCACTGGCATATACCCTGCTGCGTATCGGCCAGCGTACCGTCGAAATCGAAAATCAATGTCTTCATGTCAGAAAGGATAACCCACACCGAAGTTCAGCGCCGTATTCGACCACTTGAAGTCGTGGATCCACCGTTCGCCTGCGGGATTGTTGGGATTGTGCAGCTGTATGCCCCAGTCGAGGCGCAGAATCGCGAACTTGATGTCCAGACGCAGTCCGATGCCGGTGTTGAAGGCCAGCTGCTTGTAGAATGTATTGAAATGGAACTCTCCGCCGGCGGGAATCTGGTCCGAAGCGGTACCCGAATACCAGATGTTGCCCAGATCGAGGAACGTCGCACCCTGGAATATGCCCCATATCGGGAAGCGGAATTCGAGATTGGCCTCGAGTTTCATGTTCGCCAGCTGGCTCGGATAGACCACCTCGGTCGGTTTGGCCGACGATCCGGGGCCGAGCGTACGAGGCGCCCAGCCGCGCATGCTGTTGCTGCCGCCCGAGTAGAAGAGACGGTCGAAAGGCATGGCGTCGGAGTTGCCGTACGGCAGGCCATAGCCGCCGAAGATACGGCCCACGAGAGCCGTAACCTTGCCGAACTGCAGCTTGTGGCTCACGCTCACGTCGAAACGCACGTACTGTGAATATCGAATGCCCAGAATCTCGTAATACTCCTTGCCGGCGGCCGGACGCGAGAAGAGATGCTCGAGGCCGTCTATCAGGTTGCCGGTCAGCTCCCAGTTCACGCGCACGGTGGTATTGCTCAGCTTCATCTCGGCCAGCGGATTATTGTAGTAATACGATCCGGAGATACCGCATATCAGCTGCGAAATGAAACTGTTGCGCAGGTACTGGTTGGTAAGGCTGTTGGCGTAGTTTTCGTCGAGATACCCCACGTCGACAAGGTTGATGTCTATCGGGCGCAGCGAGAATGTCGAGTGGCGCTTGTACTTCCACGAATAGGTCCACGAAAGACTCGACAGGTTGCGGCGATAGTAGGGACGGTTCTGGTAGTTGTACGACAGCTCGAGCTTGGTGCGCGGCTGGTATATCGAGCTCAGCGTCGATACCCTGAAGGGCAAAAAGCGCGGGAACCACAGTCCGGCCGATATGCCTATCTCCATGGCGTTGCGGCGCTTGGCGTCGGGAGCCTTCATGTACTCGTATCCGATTGTCGCCGAGGCGTCGAAGGCCTCGACACCGCGGAACATGTTGCGGTTCTGGTAGCCGACCGTGGCGCTCAGACCGTAGAAGCTCGAGGTGGTGCTTCCTTCGAGCTCCACATTGAAACTCTGCTTGAGGGCAGGCGTACACAGGATGTCGCACTTCAGGTACCCCTCCTGCGTATAGTTCATCTGCACCGAGTCGCGTTTGCCCACGTTGTCGCCGACGTACGATATGTAGTTGATGCGGTCCGTTACCTGCGGCGACTCCTCGAAGACGATCTTGGCGCTCTTGAAATATCCCAGCGCCATGATGTCGTCGTATGCGCGGCGAACCTGACGCACGTCGTAGATGTAGTTGGGGTATATGGGCACGGCATAACGCAGCACGCGCGGACGCACGTTGGGCCGTCCCTTGCTGTCGTATACGACATTAAGGCCGTGCATGTTGACCGTATCGAGACGGCTCGTGTACTGCGGGTCGGTCTTGGCCTCGGCCGGGTCGTAGTTGGGCACGATGTTGATCTCGCGTATGCGGTAGACCACATTGTTCTCCATGACGGCGTCGCCGCGCTCGTTGTAACCCGTGAGGTTCTGCTTCACCACGACCTTGATCCCCACCTGACAGTTGCCGCCGAGGGTATCGGCTATGTACTCGATATTGTTGACCGTAAAGTTGTAGTAACCCCTCTCGCGCAGGAAGGTGGTGATGCGTTCACGCTCCTTGTCGAGCACCGTTATGTCGAAGATGTTGCCCACGTGCAGCAACGTGTTGACCGTATCGGGCAACAGGATCCGCTCCAGAAACTTGTCGCGGAAGTCGTACGATATGTTGCTGATGCGATAGGGCCTGTTCTGCTGCGTGCGGTAGATCACCCGGGCGCGCTTGCGGCGATAGGTGGTGTCGACCTCGCACTCGACGCGCGACGAGAAGAATCCGCGCGAATTCATGTATATCTGCAGGTTCTGCGCCGACTTGGTCGTCAGGTCCATGTCGAGCAGCACCGGCTCCTCGCCGATCTTGCGCTTGAAGTTGTTCCACCAGTTATCCTTTTCGGGATTGGCCAGATTGTAGAGCCATACGTAGAGGTTCGTGCCGAGAAAGTGCTTGTTGGGCGTCTGGCGAACATACTTCTCCAGCTCCTCGGCGGTGATGCGCTCGTCGCGCGGGGTCTGCCTGTCATCCTCGATACGTACCCTCTGCAGCAGGTATTCGCCCGGCTGCAGTCGGCGCGTAACGCTGCACGACGAGAGCAAGACCCCCGCCAACAGCAACAACAGATATTTCAGACTTCTTGTCAAGGCTCCATTCTGACTTTCGAGGCAAACTCCTCGTATGCGTTTATCTCGTCGGCGAATATCTTCTCCACGTCGAAACGCAGGCGGCCATCGTCGTCGGTCCCGACAATACCGGCATATTCGAACGTGGCATTTCCTTCGAGCCGCGTCACGAGCGGATCGCGGCGGCACTCGCACACGACCATGCCTCCGCGGTTGTGCACCTCGATGCGCCGGCCGAAGTCGCATGCGCCCGACAACGCCGCAGCCGTACTGGAGGCCGTCATGGCCGTACCGCACGAGAGCGTTATGCCGGCGCCGCGCTCGTATGTCGCAACGAATATCGAGTTGTGCCCCACGACCTCGTAGAGGCTCACGTTCACGCCGTTGGGAAATATCGCCGGAAGCTCCAGCACCCGTTCGCCCAGACGTCCGAGCAGCTCCATGTCCACCTTGCCGCACCTTGCGACGATGTGGGGGTTACCCAGACTCAATGCCGTAAAACGCAGACCGGCATCGAGTTCGGGAATTGTCCGTTCAACGAATGTTTCACCGTCGCAGAACATGGCGAAGTCGCCGCTCCACATGCTCACCGGTATGTCGACGAAGCAGGTCTCGACACCGCGGGCCAGATCGGCGCAGCGGCCGACCTCGTAGCGGCGGCCGCCCGATGTCAGCATGAAGCGGTCGCAGCCGGCGTAGGCCCGTGCCATGCGTGCCACGCAACGTATGCCGTTGCCGCACATCTCGGCCTCGCTGCCGTCGGGATTGAACATGCGCATGCCGTACCCTTCATCGTCTCCGACCAACAGCAGCAGGCCGTCGGCCCCGATACCCTTCTCACGGTCGCAGAGATCAGCGGCAATGCTCTTCAGATCCACTCCCTGCAACTTCTGCTCCACGGCGTCGATCAACACGAAATCGTTGCCCGACCCGTGACACTTAACAAACTCCAGTTCCATACGTACAGGCATAATTTGTTCAAAATTACAAATATTTTTGCAAAAGGACGGGATTATACATAAATTTACACATCAAAACGGATTTTTATCATGATCGAAAAGTTCATTATGGCCGGTGATACGGCCCTTCACGTCTGCGACTCGCAGAAGGGCGACCGCTGCATCGTGCTGCTGCACGGATACCTCGAATCGCTGCTCGTATGGGAACCGTTCGTTCCGCTGCTCTACAAACACGTGCGCGTGGTGACGCTCGACCTGCCCGGACACGGCATCTCCGAAGTCAAGGGCGAAGTGCACACCATGGAGTACCTGGCCGACACGGTCAAGGCGATGCTCGACAAACTCGGCATCGAACGCTGCACGCTCGTAGGGCACTCGATGGGCGGATACGTGGCCCTCGCATTCTGCGAAAAGTACCCCGAAAGGCTCGACGGTCTGGTGCTGCTCAGCTCCACGCCCAATCCCGACAGCCCCGAAAAGGTCGAACGCCGCCACCGCGAAATAGCGCTCGTCAAGGCCGGCAAGAAGGAGCTGCTGGCACGCATCGTTCCGGCCGCAGGTTTTGCTGCGGACCATCGCGCCGCCATGCAGGATTACATCGACGACCTCTCCGAGACCATACACATAACCGAAGATGCCGGCATCGTGGCGCTGCTGGGAGGGATGATGCAACGCAAGGACCAGAACGAGATGCTGCGCCGATCGAAGGTGCCGCAACTCTTCATCCTCGGACGCAAGGACGAATACATACCGCTCGACGTGGCCGAAGCAATGGTGGCCGCTCATCCGCAGGCCAAGGTCGTATGGCTCGAAAACTCCGGGCACATGGGCTTCCTCGAGGAGCCGCAGGCCTGCGCCGATGCGCTGCTCGACTTTGTGGGCGTAAAGCGCGATGGAGCCGTGAAAACCGAAGCCCAAGACAAAGAGTAAAACTTTTTGCGATCCGTACAGTCAATTTACGTCCAGTAAAGTTGCCCGTGACCGCCAAATCGTTAACTTTGCAACACGAACAATCAATTAAACAGACCATTTATGAAAACCAATTCACAAATCAGAGCCCTTACCTCCGAGTCCATCAACGGCAGCTGGGGCAAATCGGCATGGATATTCTTTCTCGTATCGTTGATATCCGGATTGTGCAGCGCCGTCGGCGGCGACATGGAGAATCCGCTAATGAGTATCCTGTGCGTTCTGGCCATGATATTCATATACATGCCTATCTCATTCGGATTCACGATGACCATGCTCTGGCTGGCCCGTGACGGCAAAAGGCCCGAAGTCGGCGGTATAGGCAGCGCCCTCAACGGCAAATATTATCTGAAGTGCATCGGTCTCTTCCTTCTCATCGGCATATTCACGTTGCTGTGGTCGCTGCTGCTGATAATCCCCGGCATCATCAAGGGCATATCCTACTCGATGGCCCCGTATATTCTGGCCGAGAATCCCGAAATAGGATGCCTCGAAGCAATCAACCGCAGCCAGAAGATGATGCGCGGATACAAATGGCAATACTTCTTCATGTATCTCGGATATCTGGGTTGGTGCATCCTCAGCATATTCACACTCTTCATCGGAGCACTGTGGATCGGACCATACTACATGGTCGCATATTCGCACTTCTATCTGGAGGTGAAGAAGGAGTACGAAGCCGCAAACCAGCCGCAACCGCAGCCGCAACAGGCATAGTTACGATTACGGTTATGAATACGACGGGCGGTATCTCCTGCGAGTTACCGCCCGTTCATTTTTACTCCACCCCGACCATCGTTCGGCAAGGTATGTGATTATCTCCTCACGCGATGCCGTATATAAGGGCTTTGCCTACACCGTACGCCGATACGGCGCACACTTGGCTAACCGTTTCAGCGTCACGGCAACAACATCATTCATATTCACGAAAAAATCGCACACACGTAACGACTGCCGGCCGACAATCCGCCAATTTGAAAAAAATTTTGTATAATTTTGCAAAATAAACAAAAACACAACGCTATGAACATGTCAATCGGACGGGTCAAGGAACAGCTGACACCCAAAAAGATGCTGATAACTTTCAAGGAGTATTTGGTGATGATGCTCGGCATGGCGTTCTATGCCTTCGGATGGATCGGATGCATTCTCCCCTCCAACTCAATGGGTGCCGGTGCCGCAGGTCTCGCCCTGCTCATCTACCACCTAACCGGCATACCGATGGGTATCTCCGTTCTCTGCATAAACGGCATACTGCTGCTTATAGCCGGATTTATCGTCGGATGGAACTTCGGCATCAAGACCATATACTGCATCTGCATGCTGTCGCTGTGGCTGTCGATATGGCAGGGCGTGTTCCCCGAAGGATGGAGCCTGCTCGCATTCCTTACCGATGCCGCGAATCCCGAACCGCTGTTCATACGTCTGCTCTCGGTAATCCTCGGAGGTATCATCACCGGTATCGGCATAGCCATCTGTTTCCATGAGGGCGGCTCTACTGGCGGCACCGACATCGTAGCGATCATCATTAACAAGTACCGTACGATCAGCTACGGCCGCATCGTCATGATGGTCGACTTCTTCGTCATCGGCTCGGCCATATTCGTGAAGGATCTCGGTATCGACGCCGTGATATTCGGTTACATCATAATAGCCGTACTGAGCTATACCGTCGACTACATACAGTCGGGTAACATGCAGTCGAACCAGATACTCATCTTCTCACGTGCGCATTACCAGGAGATTGCCGACGCCATAACGACGGTTCGTCACCGCGGCGCCACGCTTCTCGACTCGAAAGGCTGGTACACCAAGGAGGATGGATACGTCGTACTGGTCGTATGCCGCAAACGCGAAACGTCCCAGATACTGAAGATGGTTCGGGCAATCGATCCCGACGCCTTCATATCGGTTGGCGCCGTAATGGGCGTGTACGGCAAGGGATTCGAACCGCTCGGCAAGATCTGACATGAAACGTACCATACTGACACTGGCCCTGAGCCTGCTGCTTGCCGGTTGCGGCGTCAAGCCCTACGACAACAAAAATCGCTACGCCGTAATCATCTCGATAGATGCCCTGCGATGGGATCTCCCGTCGAAGTGCAACACGCCGACCCTCGACTCGCTGCGCGCCGTCGGCACATACTGCGAGACATATCCGGTCTTTCCGGCGAACACCTTCCCGTCGCACTACTCCATGGCCACGGGACTGCACCCCGACCACCACGGAATAGTCAACAACCGTTTTCTGATGCGCGATCTGGGACGGACGGTCCTCTCGTGGAATCCCGATGACATAACTTTGCCCGGCTTCTGGGGCGGCGAACCGATCTGGAATACAGCCGAACGCCAGGGCCGCACGGCACATACGTACCTGTGGGCAGGCAGTCAGACCCCGATAAACGGACGGCAGGCCACGCGCTGGATACCCTATCGTTTCGATGCGTCGCACCGTGAACGCATGGATTGGGCCCTCGAGAGTCTGCGGGGAGAACACGGCGCCGTACCCAACCTCACGATGGTATATGTCGAGCAGCTGGACGCCACAATGCACCGATACGGTTCCGATGCACCGGAGACGCGTGCCGAACTCGAACGAATAGACAAGGCTCTCGGCTACTTCTTTAGCGAAGCCCGCAAGCTGCCGATTTTCGACAGTCTCAACATCATAATAACATCTGACCACGGTACGGCCGACACGTCGCCCGACAGCTACGTGAACTTCTACGGCAAACTCGACTCCACGCGCGTGGCAAGCTTCATCCGCGGGATTCCCTGCTCGATAGAGGTCGACGACGACTATGTGGAGGAGGCTCTGGAGATACTCAACGGTCTGGGACATCTGACTGCATACGCACGCGACGCGATGCCCGAACGCTACCACTACGGGTCGAACCGTAACCGCATACCCAATATCGTTATAATTCCAGAGACGGGATGGTATGCCGACTATTCGCCCGTCGATTCGCCATATCCCGATATCGGGGCGCACGGATTCGACAACTTCGACCGCAACATGCACATGGTATTCTACGGAGCGGGACCGGCATTCCGCAAAGGATACGTACAGCCGTCGTTCCAGAACCAGAACGTCTATCTGGTGCTGTGCCATCTGCTGGGCATCGAGCCCGCCGAGCCGAACGACTGTTCGTGGGAAGACGTTCGGCAGATGTTCCGCAAATAAATCGACCGTAAAGGCAGTACAACGGCGGATTCAGCCGCTGTTTTCCGTAAAATATGCTTATATTTACGGAAACAACCTTATCCGCCATACCATGAACACGAAAAAAGCATTGCTTGCCGCACTGGCATTACTGTTGCCGGCAACAAACCTTACTGTGTACGCACAGTCCGACCTCAAGTCGAAAGTCCCCCACTACCGGTTCTCCAACGATGAAAAGAGGCAGCTACAGGAACTGCGTGACAACCCGCTGCTAAAGCGTTATGCCGAATCACGCGACAGGCTCGACTCGCTCGACCGCCACAGGCCGGCATACCACTTCATATCACCGGAAGGACGGTTGAACGACCCCAACGGATTGTGCTTCTGGGACGGCCGGTGGCACCTCTTCTACCAGGCATACCCGCCTGAAGATACCCGTCAGCACTGGGGGCACGCCGTCAGCGACGACATGATTCACTGGCAAGACCTGCCGTTGGCCATATATCCCGATCCCGAAAGCAAGGTCTATTCGGGTGCGACGTTTGTCGACGGCAATCGTGTTATCGCCGCATATCACGGTGTAGACTACGGCAACATCGCAGCCATATCGACCGATCCGCTGCTGCTCAACTGGGAAAAACTGCCAGATCCGATTGTCCCGATAACAAAAAAAGGTGAAAACAAGCCGTACAACGTATTCGACCCGTGCATATGGCGCAAAGGCGAATACTACTACGCACTGTCGGCAGGGACACAGCCCACAGGCCCCGACGGCCAACGCGTGCCGGCCGAATATCTTTTCCGTTCGAAGGACCTGAAGCAGTGGGAATACATGCACCAGTTCATCGAGCACAACGACTATTCACTGGTCGGCGATGACGGAGCCTGCCCCTATTTCTGGCCGATCGGCGACAAGGGCAAGCACATACTTCTGCATTTCAGCCACAAGAGCGGCGGCAAATATCTGATAGGCGACTACGATACCGCCGCAGACAAGTTCATCGTTAAGGGCGGCGGCAACTTCAACCACGGCCCCGTCAGCAACGGCGGCGTACACGCTCCGTCGGCATTCCCCGACGGCAATGGCGGAATCGTTGCCATCTTCAACATGACCAGCGGCAAACGCATTGGCGGCAACTCGTACAGCGAGTTGATGACACTGCCGCGGCTGCTTACGCTCGACAGTCTCGGGTTCCTCCGCATTCAGCCATATGGGGACATCGAGTCGCTGCGCGGGGAATGCGTATCCTTGAGCGATATGGCCCTGCCGGCCAACAGGGAGATCGTTCTCGACGAGGTCAAAGGAAATACCATGGAGATCGAAGCCGAAATAGATATGTGCGGAGCCCCGGCGGTCGAGATCGACGTACTGCGGTCACCCCAAAATGAGGAGTACACTCGCATAGTATTCTACCGCAACGGCGGATATCCGGACCGTACCAAACCGTCACGCAGCAAACTTCGGGCATCGGCCATTGCAATCGACAACTCGTGCGGATCGCTGTCTGAAGATGTACGGCCGCGCGTCACCGAAACGGCCGACGTATATTTAAACAAGGACGAGAATGTGAAATTACGCATATTCATCGACCGCAGCGTCGTCGAAGTCTTCGTCAACGGGCGGCAATGCATTGCCGTAAGGACATATCCGACGCTCGACGAAAGCACCGGTGTGTCGATACGCTCGTTCGGCAAGGAGGCCCGGCTCGTAAAACTCGATGCATGGCAGATGGACAACATATACCACCCCGCCGAGGAGGCAACTGACGAGTCGGGAAACGCACTAAGGAGATAATATCACGGGTGAATGGCCGGAGCGTTACATAAACAGGTGACGCTCTTGCCACAACCGATTTTTTACGTTATATTTGCACATATCGTAAAACAAACACTGTATGCCTATGACAAAATAAACATTTTGGACATAACTTACTGACTGTCACAAGTTCCACATGCAATAAAAGCATAGGAACAAACATATAAAAGCGTTAACTTTATACCTTGCTTTCTGAAAATCTGGAAAATTTAAGGAGCAACCAAGGAATGAAGTATGACGCTCACGTTTGTAACGTGGGCTTCATTCTGTATTTGGTTGCATAGGTTTTTCCAGAGCCGCAGAAAGCAAATCAGAGTTTGGTCCCACGTTTTTGTATGTCCATACCCCACAAAATAAACCCGCCGCCGGGACCAGGCAACACTCAAAATCAATCAAAATGAAAAAACTTCTAAGTTTAATCATTGCATCGGCCCTGGCAATGACTGTTTCAGCTCAGGAAATCAAGAAGAACGTAACGGTAAAGGTAAAGGGCGGATATGAACTCAAGGGCTCGGTCGAGCAGACTGACGACTCTGTTAAGATCACGACCGAAAACGGAGACGTATTCGTCTACCGGGCAAACGAGATTCTAAGCATAACCGACGCCGCAGGAAACACGCAGAAAACTACCAAGAAGAAAGCAAGAGAAAAAACATTCTTCCAGAAGGGTTATATGGGATATGTGGACCTGGCATTAGGAGCCGAAGCATATTACGGAGATGGAATGTACGTACAGATAACTACAACTCACGGATACAGATTCACTCCGCATGTATTCGTAGGCGCCGGTACAGGTGTTGGTATATTCAGCGGACGAGCATTCATACCATTATATGCAGCATGCAGAGTATCAATTCTCAAAGACAAAAGAGTCACGCCATACGTCAATGTAAACGTTGGATATAATTTGGATCCCAGCGGAACGGAGTGGAGTCCGTACAATCAGGGTGGTTCATCATATTCGGGTGCAATGGTAGCCCCTTCCATCGGTATTGAAATAGCCACAAACAGGAGACTGGCATTTTATATAGCGGCAGACTGCAATCTGATATTCTGCCAGGATAACGGACGTTTCATCTCCGGCAAAATAGGCGTCGCATTCTAAAACCATGCGTAATCCATGAAAAAGATATTGCTGATTCTGGCTCTGTGCCTCGCGGCTGCAAATGTCTCGGCACAGAAATATCCGTCGCCAATGAGGTCAGCGGACAACTCGAAGAAATGGGGATACGTCATCGATGACAACTGGGTCGTTCCGGCCCGGTTCGAGCATGCTCAGTCTTTCTCCGAAGGTGTGGCATGCGTCAAGCTCTACAACAAATACGGTTTCATCAATACCACCGGCGATCTGATTATAAACTACAGCTACGACAGAGCCTACTCGTTCTCTGACGGACTGGCGGCCGTTTCGGTCAACGGTAAATGGGGATTCATCAATAAAGCCGGAGAAATGGTCATACCATACAAATACGACGGTGCATTAAGTCTCTCGGAAGGACTGGCGGCTGTCGCCGTCAACGGCAAATGGGGTTTCATCGACCGCTTCGGCAATTGCGTGGTGCCATACAGCTACGATGCCGCCAACTCATTCGCCGACGGTCTGGCTCATGTGCTCCGCGGAAATACATGGGGGTTCGTAGACCATAAAGGTAAATGGTATGCTTCGAAAGACGACTATATCCCTGCCTTCTCGGACTACGCAAAACGATATGTCGAGCAACAAATCAACAAGTGGCAGATAAAGGGAAAGTACGAAAAGACCATCGACTGGAAAGCTCGCGTAAACGATTCGACCAGAGTACGCAAAATCGCCGAACTTACCAAGGAGGCAGAGAAAAAGTACATCACCGAACAAAGCCGCTCCATAAAAATATCGCAACATCTCGGAGACTATGATGCCGATAACGAGATCTTCCTCGTCAAGGATGACAGATTCGGAGACCTGCTCGTCCCTGTACCAATAGACATCGCACCGAAATTCGAGGAAGAATTTTACGACATGAAGCGTTCCGTAAAATATTTTGTAGAGAATGACCAGTTGGCTCTTGCCGAAATCAACTTCAATCTCGACGGGAAAACCCTTACCTACAGCAATTCCGCCTCGCTTGAATATTTCGCCACGAATGTCGATTATCAGTTCGCACCAATCGAAATCGATACATCGCTGCTGTCTCAAACACAACGAGGCGAACAAAAGATAGGTTATGCGCAACTGAGCAACTCGACGAAATCCGATGTCGATATCAATATTCCACAGGTAAAAAACCAGAATGACAATACATTTGCCGTCGTCATTGCCAATGAACTATACAAACACGAAGAGGCTGTTCCCTTCGCCAAATCCGACGGTGAAAGTTTCAGGAACTATTGCATTCAGACGCTTGGATTACCAGAAAGCCGTGTACATTTCTGTTCCGATGCCACGTTGAACGAAATGCGAATGGCTGTCCACTGGATAAAGGATGTAGGGGAAGCCTTCGGTGAAGAGGCAAAAGTGATCTTCTACTATGCCGGCCATGGCGTTGCCGACGACAGTTCTCGTTCGGCTTTTCTGCTGCCAATCGACGGATCGGGACGTGATCCCGAATCGGGATACTCAATAGACAAACTGTATTCCGAACTTGGCGAATTGTCGGTTGGTTCGGTAATAGTATTGCTTGATGCCTGCTTCAGCGGGTCGAAACGTGATGGAGAGATGATGGTTGCATCGCGCGGAGTAGCCATAAAACCCAAAGACGCTACTCTGGCAAAAGGCAACATGGTAGTGATGTCAGCGACGACCGGGGAGGAAACAGCAGCCCTGTACCCTGAAAAGGGACATGGCTTGTTTACCTACTTTCTGCTGAAGAAGCTCCAGGAGAGTCGAGGCAACTGCACACTTAAAGAGTTGTCAGATTACGTATCGAAACGCGTAAATCAGGAGTCGGTAATCGTCTACAAACGTCCGCAAACTCCGACGGTAACATGCACTCCTACAATGACAGGCAAATGGGAGAGCATAACGCTACGTTAGGATAACAACGTCGTTGAAGTTTCTAAAATATGAAAACCGCTGTCCCAAATTGTTGTGGGCAGCGGTTCTTTTCATGATATATTACTACTTGTCGAGATGTTCGATGACAGGAACGGTCTTCCATATTTCAGACTTGCTCTCGTACCAGTATGTACCGACCTGCCTGAAACATTTTCCTTCAGGAGCCTCAATAATCTTCTCATCATAGAACTCGGAATGGTCATCGGTAAGGACCATGACAAGAATCCCCGTATAGGAGTCGGAAAGGTCTATGGCACGCGCATATGCGAGAGCATATCCGTTATCGATAACCGGTATGAACTTGTACAATTGAACATCATTAAATCCTGATACGGCTCTTCCCCAATCGGAGGGAAGAGCCGTATTTGTCATATTATGGGCTGAAAATTCGATATTTACGAAAATTATATTATATTTGCATATGGATGCTTCGCATGTGAGATCCGGCCAAGCATCCAACCGTATCGACATCATGAGTATTTAACAAAAAAACGTGCCTATGGAATAAGACAAGAATCCTACACCGACTCGACGGTTTCCCACACGATAAAGGTATGGGAACAAACATATGACAGCGTTAATTTTATTCGGGCTTTTCGAAACTTAGGAAATTTCAAAAGTAGTACAGAGAATGAAGAATGATGCTCACGTCATGCGACATGAGCATCATTAATGTGACGCAGGAATCGGAGCGCGGATAATATTCGGGTCCAACGTTATTATATGACAGACCGACCCCCAAAATGACAAACCCCGCCGCTGGACCTCGGCATAAAAATTAAAACCCATGAAAATCAAACTATTGACCCTGACAGCCATCATGGCTGCCATCTCATTGTGCGCTTCCGCACAGATAACCACGGGCGAACCTTCGGCCAAAGTGATACGTACGGGCAACAGAGCTCAGGCCGGCGATTTCGGTCTCTATCTCGGCATCAAGACCGACATGTTCAAGGACATATTCGACAGCGACGTTTCGCTCAAGGCCCTGCCGCTCATCAACTTCAAGTACATGGGTTCGGATCACAGCGAACTGAGACTCGGATTCGAATTTTACCAGACATCCGAAAAGATCAAGGGCGACGCCATCGTAACCGAAGATACGACTACCGAAATCAACAACAAGGACGGACAGACGGACGTAATGTTCTATCCGGGATATGCATACCACTTCGGACGACACAACATACTCGACGTCTATGTGGGCGTAGAGCTGCCCCTCGGCTGGAGCAGCAATTCCAACATCTCCGGCACACAGCTGGGCGAAACGATGCAGACGACAAAAATCACCAAACGCTCATTTGTAATAGGCATTGGAGCATTCGTCGGCCTGCAGGCATACATAGCAAACCTTCCGTTGGCAATAGGCATCGAATACGGCATATCGTCGAGATTCGATACGGGCCTGAAATACAAGAACGAAATAACCGCCGACGGGAAAACCCAAACCTACTACGAGGTGGATCAAACCGCATTCAACAATCTGAACATCAACGACGAATCGTACAAAAAGCTGTCGGCCAAAAAGGGTGACATAGGCAATCAGGTTAGACTGACCTTTACGTATTACTTCAAATAATCCGCCATGAAACCGACAAAATACATCATCATCGCAGCCTTGATGCTCTTGTTTGCAGGCGGATGCAGCGTCACGCGCAACTCGGCATTCGCCCCCGACTCGACAAGGCTCAACCTCCGTCTATCCGACATGGAGTATCTCGGAGAGTGCGAAATAAGCATCGAATACCGTACATATCTCGGCTTCATACGTGCCATCGACACAATAAACGGCGTCGCGTATGACGGCAAAAGCATCGACGTCGCCCAGCTGCGCGGACACTGGCTCGACGGATGCGGCATAACGAACCCGCTGCTCTCACGCGCCGCATTCAAGGCAACGGTAGACTTCCCCACGGCGACAAACTATCTTGTCGTCCGGCAGACCACTCACAAGGAGAGGCTCTTCCTCGGAGCCGAAATATCGGCAAGGGCCACAATACGCGCTTACAGACTAAAAGAATAATACCGGCCAACGACAGGCGTGGGACCGCATACAACCCGGTTCCCGCCCGTCGAGCCAAAAGCCAACACGATGAAACGAATTACAACCATTCTGCTCTCAATCCTCGCCATGCTGACCGTCTCTGGATGCAGCGAGGATGATGCCGACAAGGTAATACTGCTGGTCGACTGTTCGGATTATGAACCCGAATCGGGGCAAACCATCTATTTCGACATAAATACGTTCACAACCGATGGCGCAAGGATCACCAACGTCGACATAGAATCGTTCGACTCGGAGAACAGCAGCCGTTTTCTCGTATCGATACCCGCCGACACCGAGGAGTTTCAGTACAGATACGAATATGTTGTACCGGCATTTCACAGCAACAATATGGGAGTGGAACTGACATTTACGTCGCATTCATCGTCTGACGGCATACAAACCGTAACCCGAAAAATCAACGTATCGGCCGAAAGGGTATTAGCCGAGCTGACAGGCATAGATATCCATTCGCCGGCATCGGGACTTCCGGACGGATTCTCATTGACGACGATGCAACCTCTGCTTACGGGAACGAGCGATGAATCCGAAATCGATATCTACATACCGGCAGGTCAGGATCAAAATGAACTTGCACGGATTTTCAGAACGATGACCGACGTGCGATTCTCGCGAGCAAACAACTTCAACTACGCCTCGGCAACTGCAGGATCAGTATCCGACGCATACACCAGCTCGACGGTATACAACTACGTGGACAACCTCGAAACGGGGGACATCATACTCGTCGGACGCGGCTCGGAAGCCGTCGGAGTAATCAAGGTCGCAGGCATATACGACAACGCCGGAAGCGACGAAGACCGAATATCGTTCAACATCAAGGTTGTGGAATGACCGATGAGATTGATTGTCTTTAAATGACAATATGCCTGTTACCGTTATAATACGGTAATAGATGCATACAGACAGGCCGGCCGCAAATATGCGGCCGGCTTTTGATCTTATAAGCCACAGTAGAACAACATCCCTACATTGCGAAGAGAAGAACAAGATAAAATTTACTCGTCTGGATACCAACCAAGACAAAATTCAGGCATGAAAATGCAAACCTACCGACCTGAAACATGAATCAAAAAAGATCAGGACAGACCGAATCGATGAACCCAAAATAACAGACATGCGCAAAACGGACGAGGATACCAATCACATACAGGCACAAAAAAAGGTCAGATCTTATGATCTGACCTTGAAGAGGCGGCTACCTACTTTCCCACGGGAAAACCGCAGTATCATCGGCGCAAGTGAGCTTAACTT
>CALUNG010000014.1 GCA_944321955.1 uncultured Alistipes sp.
GTTCATCGATACGGCCAGAGCCGCAATCGCCAGAATTCCAAAAATCTTGTTCATGGTTTTTTAAGTTTTAGTCAGTTAAAATATTAAGGTTTGTTTGAAAAGTTTTCAATATGTCAGTTTCCGGCCGCAACGATCAGCGCAAGACCGCCGATGAAGAGCAGGAACATGAGGGCCAGCAGCCAGTTGACCGACTTCGACGCCCCCTTGAACTCACGCCAGATGAAGACACCCCAGATGGCGGCGATCATCGGCGCTCCCTGTCCGAGGGCATACGAAACGGCCGGTCCGGCTTCACCCGAAGCGATGTAGCTGAAGGCCGTACCGAGGCACCAGATGGCTCCGCCGAGGCATCCCGTAAGGTGAGTGCCGAACGAACCCTTGAAGTACTCCGAATAGCTTACCTTCTCGCCTACGAACGGATAGCGCATGACCAGCGTATTGAAGACGAAGTTGCTGACGAGCACGCCGAGCGAGAAGATGAAGATGGCCGAATAGGGAGTGAGCATTCCGGCAGCCGGAGCCTCGAAATTGTTGATGTCCATGCCCTTGACCACGAAACGGTAGAAGAGCGACATGAGTACGCCGGCAACGACGGCAAGAGCCAGGCCCTTGCGGTTGTTGACCGCAGCCTCGGCGCCGCTCTGCTGCTTGCCCGAAGCTATGCCGTTGCAGATGATGGCTATGACGATCAGCGCCACACCGAGGAACAGCATGACCGGATTACCCGACGGCGCCCCGAGATAGTTGACGATGACGCCCAGCACCAGGGCTATGCCCACACCGAGCGGGAAGGCCACAGACAGGCCGGCCAGCGATACCGAAGCCGACAGCAGGATGTTCGAGGCGTTGAAGATCACGCCGCCCAGCAGCACCCAGCCGATGCTTTCGCCCGCAGCCTGCGACAGGTCTGCAACGAAAGGACGTCCCTCATCGCCGATGCTGCCCATCGTGAAGCCCAGAAGGGCCGCGAAAAGCACCATGCCGATGACATAGTCCCAATAGAAAAGTTCGTAACGCCAGCTCTTCGACGCCAGCTTCTGGGTATTGCCCCACGAACCCCAGCAGAGCATCGTGACGAAGCAGAATACCACTGCCAGAAAATAGTTGTTTACGATAAACATGGTTTTAGGTTTTTATGGTTGACAATCAATTCCTGATTCTCTCGGTAAGGCTGCTCTTGGCCGCAAGGAAGCCTCCCATCGACGACTCGACACCGCTCAGACCGTTGCGCACGCGATAGTCGTAAGCAACGCCATCGGCCTTGCACCTCTCGTAGAGCTTGCCGGCGGGATAGTAGTTCGTACCCTCGTCGGTAGTGTCGATGTAGTAGTATGTTCCGGCGCACGGAGCCACATTGTCGACATCCATGTTGCCGTCGAACATGTAGAGCGCCCCCAGTTTGGGCTCCGAACCGGCAGCATAGGCGTACAGCAGGCCCGCACCTTCGGCCCTGCCCGCACCGAAATGGCGGTCGGCTCCGGCAGCTATCGAGTATTCGGCGTCGATGGCCGGGGCCAGTGCGGCAAAATCTCCGCCGACCTGCGATGCATCGACGCATACCACTACGAACGGTTTGGTTATGACGGCCACGTTCCACATGTTCATCACGCGGTGCAGGTCGTCCGACGACATGCCGTCATGTACGAAATAGACCACCGAATTCTCCTTGTCGGCGCCGTATCCGGCCGACGGGAAGGCCACGGTCGCAACACCCGCTATCGTCTTCGGAATCTCCTCGCCGCTGTACGCCGCATCGGTCACGACGCTCTGCGAAGAGGGCCATGTACCGCCGTTGAAGGCCGTCTCGATATACTCGAGGCCCTCGCGCATGGCGTTGTGCCAGTAGTCGGAGGTATGCGCACCGTTGCGTACGCGGTACTCGTGTGCAATGCCGAGGTCGCGCATCTGTCGGTGCAGGCGGTCGTTGGCGATGAGCAGCTGCTCCTCGTCGTCGCCGCAATCCAGATAGTAACGTATGTCGGAGAATGAAGCCGCGCTCTGCTCGTTGAAGAAGTAGGAGGGGCAATACTCCTTGTAATAGTCCGTCAGGCGGGCCTCGCCCGACATGCCGTAACCTCCGAATATCGCACCCCACTGACCGTTCCAGCCGCTCTGCGGCTCGGACATGTACTGCTCGTCGGTGCGGAACGACATGCTCAACGGCATCGATACCGAAAAGAGTTCCGAATGTTTCGACGGCAGGATCATGGCCCCGAATCCGCCCATCGAATAGCCCACCACGGCACGCGACGAACGGTCGGCGCGCGTGCGGTACGTACGGTCGATGTAGGGAACAAGCTCCTCGACGAACATGTCCATGTAGTCGAAGCTGCCGTCATAACGGTTGACGTAATAACTGTTGAAGCCCTGAGGCATGACATAGATCATCGGCGAAATCTCGCCGGCAGCCTCCTTGCTGTCGATCAGCGTGGTTATGTGCAGCCACTGATCGTTCCACGCCTTGTGGTCGTCGCCGTAGCCGTGAAGCAGGTATACGACCCCGTAGCGTTTGTCCCTGGCCGTCGTATAGTCGGCCGGAAGATATATTGAATACTTTACGGGCTCTCCGAGTATGCTGCTCTGCATGCTCAGGTCCGTGGCATACCGCTCGAATTCGTCGGGCGGCGCAGGCAACGTACGCTCCTTGCTGCACGACGTGTTGGCCGACGTCAGCATGAGCGCCACGAGCGCCAGTAACTTGATCATGATGTTTTCCTTTTTAACCAGTGACATCTTTTTTATCGTTTAGCGGAGTAGACTACCATCTCCTTGGCCTCGATGACATATCCGCGATCGGGATTGACCCACTTCAGCTGCAGCGTATGCGGTCCGTCGACAGGCAGCTCGTAGGTATAGAATATGTCGTACTTGCGCTTGATGTAGTCGTACGGCATCTCGATCTCCTCGAACTTCTCGCCGTCGATCCACGCCTCGAGCCGTGCAACATAGCCGTTGTCGCCGTCGATACCGAGCTTGCGGACCTGACCCATGACAACCACGCTGTTGCCGTCGAAACGCAACGTCGCCTCGTCGGTGATGTCGAGTTTCAGCACTCGCCGCTCGACAGGCTCGATCGTCGGGAAAGACTCCTCGAACGGAACTGTCTCGGGACGCTGCAGGACGATGCGGTAGGTGTCGCCATCGACACTGCCGCCCTCGCGGCCGATAATCTGCGTCAACAGATCGAGGTTGATATCGTAGATCTTGTTGAGCGAGATGGTCGTATAGGGGAACTCGATGTCCACAACCTTGTCCATCGCCGGTTTCCACTTGTCGGGTATCGCTTCGTAACCCATCATCACGCCGAGTATGCCGGCCGCCGATGCGGGGTTGCAGTCCGAATCCTGACCGCAGCGCGTGGCTATGTCCATCGTACGGTCGAAGTCCCCGTTACCGTAAAGCAGTCCCATCACGACATAGGCCGAATTGATCGTGGCGTCGATATTGAACCCGTTGAACACACCCTCGGGACACCCCTTCTCATAGGCGTAGCGGCGCTCGATCTCGAGCCAGCAGCGGCGCCAGTCGTCCGGGAACTCGCGGTGGAAACGGATCACGTCTTCGATGCAGCGGCGGTACTTGCTCTGCGGAGGGATGGTATTCAGCGCCTCGCGCACGACGGTCGGAATGTCGTTGCAGACGAACGCCAGAGAGTAGAGAGCGCCAATATACACACCTCCGTAGAATCCGTCGCCGTAGTTCATGATGTGGCCTATGCGGTCGCTTATCTCCGACGCGGCATTGGGCATTCCCGGGCAGATCATGCCGATGAAGTCGGCCTCGATCTGGAAGTCGATGTCGTCGGCATGGGGATTGTTGCGCCAGTGGCCCGACTCGGGAGGCATGATGCCGTGCAGAATGTTGTAGCGTGCAGCCTGGTTGGCGTGCCACAGCTTGTAGTCGGCATTGGCGAAGGCCTTGGCATAGACTTCGGCCGGAGTGTCGATGCCGTAGCGGTTCATCACCTCGACGAAGGTAAGATCCATGTAGACGTCGTCGTAAAGTCCCGGATCGGCACGGAACGTGTCGAGTGCATAGTCGTCGTACCAGACGATGGGAGCCTCGTCGCTGATGAGCGCACCCTTGTACTTGAACTCGGTGGGACCGCCATAGGTACAACCGATGGTCTGACCGGCCCAGCCGCCGCGGATCTTGTCCTGAAGCGTCGCCTTGTCGATCTCGAAGGTCGTGCCGTAGTCGATCGCCGGCGCCGTCGTGCAGGCCGTAACCGCCGAAGCGGCCATCAACAGTATGATTGTCTTCTTCATTGTTCAGGGACAGGTTTTTCAGTTGTGGTAATACTTGTTGGTCGGCGGCGTGGAGGTATAGTACATGATGTCGTTCACGCGAAGCAGGTACTCCCTGTCGGGGTTGAGCCACTTGAGACGAACCGTGTGACGGCCCTCGTCGAGGCAGTATTTCCAAGCCGGTTCGAGCTTGCGGTCGGTATTCTTCATCGGCATGCGCGACACGTGGTCGAGTTTGCCGTCGATCCATACCTCGAACTCCGCAACGTACGGGTCGTCGGGCTCGGCCAGGGCAAATACCTCGGAACCTATATGGCGTGTCGAGACACGGTTCACGTAGTCGGGCGTAATGCTGCGCAGGCAGACCAGATTGCCCCAGATGACGAAACCGTTACCCGTGAAGTCGAACTCGTACTCACCGTCGACAAAGCAATCCTTGCGGTCGCGGAAGAGCGGATAGGTATCCGTGAAGTTCTGCTCGAGAGGCAAGACTTCAGCCTTGCGCTGCGGGATCGTCACCTTGCCGTCGGCCACAGTACCTCCGGCGCGGCGCACCATCTCGAGTGCATGCTTGTAGCTCATGTCGTAAGCCTTCGAGAGCGACACCTCCGTCCCGCCGAAGTTGAGATCCTCGATCTCGCTGAGTGGAGCCCGCCAGAATTCGGGAATGTTGGAATAGCCGTTCATCACGCCCAGAACACCTGCCACGGTTGCCGGATTGCAGTCGGAATCCTGTCCGCAACGGGTGGCGATATCCATCGACCTGGCAAAATCTCCACCGCCGTAGAGAAGGCCTATGGCAACGTATGCCGAGTTGATCTTGGCGTCGATGTTGAAGCTCAGGAAGACTCCCTTTGGGCAGCCCACGTCGCGGTTCCACTTCTTGTGCATCTCGAACCAGCACTGCTGCCAGTCGTCGGGATACTGCTTGTGAAGTTTGCGCACCTCGTCGACGCACTGGTAGAAGGTACTCTCGTGCGGTATGGGTTCGAGTGCCATGTCGAGTACCTCGGCAGGATCGTTGCTGACGAATGCAGCAGCATAGAGGCCCGCCACGAAGGCACCGCCGTAGAATCCGTCGCCGCTGTTCATGATGTGGCCCACGCGCGAAGCTATGTCGAGCGCCTCGGGGATCAGTCCCGGCGTCATCAGTCCGATGAAGTCGGCCTCGATCTGAAAGTCGAGGTCATCGGCATGAGGATTGTTGCGCCAGTTGCCCGACTCGGGAGGCATGATGCCGTTGCGGATATTGTAGCGGCCGGCCTGATTGGCATGGGCCAGATGGTACTCCGCAAAGGCAAAGCGTTTAGCCAGAGTCTCGGTCGTACAGTCAAGACCCTCCTGCTCGAATGTCTCGACAAACGTAAGGTCGTTGTATATGTCGTCGAAAAGTCCCGGTTTCTTGTCCCACCAGTACTTCACGTAGTGCTCGGACCACGGTATGGGCTGGTAGTCCTGTATGGTCGTGCCGGTAAACTTGAACTCGGTCGGCGCTCCGAAAACAACGCCGATGGTCTGTCCGGCCCAGCCGCCGCGAATCTTGTCGTAGAGCTCCTGCTCGGTAAGCGTCACCTCGGCGGGGCGCTGCGACGTGCCGCACGCCGCCAACGCCATCGCCATTGCAATAATATATATGCCTCTCTTCATCCTAAAGTTACTCTTTTTCATAAACACCCAGTTCGGTTATCGAAATGAAGCTCGAACACCCCTTCGTCGGCTTGTTCCAGTGATCCTGGACCTTGCAGTCGAGAAGCAGGCGTACGGCCGTGGTCTTCACCGGCTCGAACTCGAAGACGTACTCCACGAAGTGCGGCTGGAAGAAGACGATGTCGGTCTCGGGGAGCGCCGGTGTCGATGTGAACCTGCCGACGTCGTACCAGCGCCCGTCCTCGCCGCGGTACTGTATGGATACCGACGAGAACCAGCCGCCGAACTCCTCGAGGCAGCCCGTATGGAACGAAAGCATGTCGATGGTGCGCGGCTCGGACCACTCGTAGCCGAACCAGTCGATCTTGGGAAGATCCGAATGGGCCGCAAGCGAATAGAAGACCGATCCCTCGCCGTTGACCTTGCCGTCACGTATGACATCTACGCTGTGGGCATACATCGGCTTGCCGAAGGTTATCCAGCACTTGTAGAGAACGTCGTCGTTCATCGTACGGATGTTGGTGAGTATGCTGTCGGCCTCGGGCGCAATGTTTTTCGTGCGCACGAGAAGCTCGAAATCCTTGGTCAGGCTCTTCGAGCCGTCGCTCAGCGAGAGCGTAACGGGATATTTGCCGGCCTTCACGGGCGTACCCGTCAGGCGTCCGTTGTCGAATGAAACGCCCTCGGGCAGCGTACCCTTCACCACGGACCATGCATAATTCTCGTTGGCGGCGCAGCTGAAACGGTAGTCGACCGGACAGCCGGCCTCCATGCGCGGCATCGGTCCCACACAGAACTCGAGCGGAGCCTTGAACTCGGCTTTGGTATTGATAACGAGATACTTCTTGCCGCCGCGCTCGACGACACGTCCGCCCTTCCCGCAAACCAGCTTCACGGCCATATCAACCGTGCGGTCGATCATGTCATCGATCGATGCGTCGGGCATGTCGTAACGCGTGATGTTGATGTAGCGGTCGTTGAACGGTTTGGTCCAGTGATCGAACGGCATCGACAGCTGTTTCGGTATCGAGTGTCCGCCGTTTATGATGCCGAGGATACCGCCAACGGTAGCCGTCTGGTTGTCGGCATCGAAGCCCATGGCGCAGCCGAGGTCCATCGTACGCTGAAGGTCGCCCTTACCGTAAAGCAGCGTCAGAATACCGCATGCTCCGTTGAGATTGGCGTTCCAGATCGTCTTGGTCATCTCGGGTTCGTTCACATAGTAGGCCTCGGCCATCTCGGCACGGGCCTTCTGCCAGTCATTGGGGTACTTCTTGTAAAGGGAGTACATGTGGCGCACCGTGGCCGCATAGCGGTCGTCGGCAGGCAGGCAGTCGAGTGCGTCGAGAACCAGTTTCTCGATGTCGCTCTCGAAAAAGGCCTCGGCATACATCGCCCCGTAGTGTATCGTGGGCGAAATGGCCCAGCCGTCGCTGGTGATGCGCGCAGCCCACGCAGACTTTTCCGCCGCATAACGCACCATGCCCGGAGCCGTATAGCTCCATATCTCGTTGATGAGCTGAGGGTCGATCTGATACCAGTGGGGATTCGACTCGCGGCTGCCCGTGAACGGAGGCGTATAGCCGTAGTGCATCAGGCCGAGCGCCGCACGGTTGGCAAGCCATACGCGGTCGCGGATGTGGTACATCCAGCCCTCGCGCATCTGCGCATAGGTGGGCTCGCAACCGTATTTCTCCATGAGCATCAGATAGAGATACTCGACATCGGTATCGTCATCCGAAAAGGCTCCATCATACTGTTCCATCTTGACGAGGCTCTTCGAATAGCCGAACGGAAACTTCGATTCGTCGCCCTCCTTTTCGATGAACTTGTTCTCGAACGGAAGGCCGTACATGTTGCCGACCATCTGGCCGAGCCACGCGCCGGCAATCCGGTCGCGCAGCTCGTCGAGGGCGATACGTCGCTGCTGGGCCGATACTGCCAGCACGGCCATGCAGGCGAACAATGTCAATATTGTTTTTTTCTTCATTTGGTTATATGGTTCTCAGTTTATTTCGTTAATATCCGGGATTCTGTACGAGGTTGGGGTTGGCGCTCAGACGCTCGCGCGGGATGGGATAGAGTTTCGCCGTAGCGGGCGACTCCGTCGGCTTGCACCACCACGTGTCGCTGTAGCGGCCGAAACGGATGAGGTCCTGTCGGCGCCACCCCTCGCATGCGAGTTCATGTCCGCGCTCCGCAAGAATGCCGTCAAGCGTCAGCGTCTCGGTTGTAAAGGGCTCAAGTCCGGCACGGGTACGTATCTGCTGCAGATCGGTGTTGCCTATGGCCTCGCTGCCGCGGTCCTGACGCACCAGCGCCTCGGCCCACATCAGAACCACATCGGCATAACGGTAGATCGCAAAGTCGTTGTCCATGCTGGTCTGGTCGCTCTTCAGAAGACCGTCGGTCTGGTACTCCCACTTGCCGACACGGGCACCCTCGTACAGTCCCTTGCCGTTGTCGTAAACCGACTCGTCGACGTCGGGCGTAATCTCGAACTCGCCGTTCTTGCCGCTGAACTTGCCGTAAAGCCACGTCTTGCTGCGGCGCAGGTCATTGTCGTCATAGCTGTGGAAGAAGTCGGGCTGGCAGATGAATCCGTCCCAGCATGCCGCCGGTATGCCGTACATGTCGGCCAGATCCTGATTGAGCGTAAGGATGAAGATCACGAAGTCGTTGTGATCCGACTCGGTGTATATGGAGCTGTAAGGTATCACGAAAATGTTCTCGCGCGAGGATTCGTTGTTAACCTTGAAGTTGGTCGAATAGTCGGGCTCGATGACGTAATGTCCGCCCTCCATGACCTTCCAGCAAGCCTCCTCGGCCTCTTTCCACATGGGTTTGCCGATCCACTCCTCGGCATTCAGGTACATCTTGGCCAGAAGCGTATAGGCCATGCCCTGCGTCACGCGGCCGTAATTGGCCGACGACGGAACATCCTCGAGGTACTCGATATTGTCGAGAATCTCCTTCTCCACGAAGTCGAATATGAACTCGCGCCCCTTCTGTTCGGGATACGACGTCTCGGATGCATCGATCGAGAAGGGAACGTTGCCCCAACCGTCAATGGCGTGGATGTAGAGGTAGTCGCGCAACACGTACATCTCGGCAAGCACCTTCTTCTTGCCGTCGAACTCCAAAGGCGAATTCTCGATCTCGTAGATCACGTCGTTGCAGGCGGCTATACCGTCGAAACAGTAGTCCCAGCCCATGCGTACGAGCTTGTTGGACGAGGTGAAGCTGTGCTGCTGCAGCTCCTTGTATCGTGGATCGACCCAGTCGTTGACACAGTTCTTAGGGGCGGCTATCTCGTCGCCGCACTGTATGTTGAGCGTCCAGAGGCTCTGCTCGGATCCCCATGCCTGCAGCTTGGTGTAGGCACGCGCGGCGTAGATTCGCAACGACTCCTCGGAATCGAAGAAATCTCCCTTTTCTATGTCCGAATAGACCGTCTCGTCCAGATTCGTACATGCCACGTTGACTCCGCCGACAAGAATCAACACGGCTGCCAATATTTTATATGCTTTCATAACCGTTTTTGCATTTTAGAATTTGATATTCATACCGAACGTAAACTCGCGCGTGCGGGGATAGTAGGTCGTGCTCTCGATACCGGGAGTAAGACCCATGAGCGAAACCTCGGGGTCAACACCCGAATATCCGGTCAGACAGAAGACGTTCTGAACGGCAAAATAGAGCTTGATGTGCGATATCTTGCTGGTAGGCTTGAACGGAATGCGATATCCCAGCGAGATGTTGTCGAGCTTGAGGTAGGTCGCATCCTCGAGATACTTCGACGAGTAGGTTACCGGACCAGTGAAGTCCGTATTGTCGAGCCACGAAGCCATGATGTTCTTCAGACCTATGCCGTTGATGTTCTCGAACTCGGCTCGCATGTTGTTGAACACCTTGCCGCCGATCGACGCACGCAGCGTGAAGCTCAGATCCCAGTTGCGGTAGGTCAGCGTATTGCTCCATCCGATGGTCACGTCGGGATATGCCGATCCGAGATACTCCCAGTTGCTCTCGGCAACGGTACCGGCGATGGAGTTCTTCAACTCGTCGCGGCCGTCCTCGCCTACGCCCTCCCATACGGGACCGTAGAATGCGCCGAGGCTCTGACCCTCGATCAACCGCTGGCAGTAGACGCCCACGGGCGTGTTGATCCAGCCGATCTTGTACTCCTGGTTCTTGAACTCCTCGTTGGTGAACTTCACCAGCTTGTTCTCGTTGTGGGCCAGCGTCAGCGTCGTGCTCCAACGGAAATTGCGCGTCATGACCGGTATGCCCGACAACGTAACCTCGATACCCTGATTGGTGATCTCGCCGACATTGGTGAAGAAGACATTGTAATCGTACGGCGGAACCGGAACGTCATATTCGTACAGAAGGTCTGTCGTGCGACGGAAATAGTAGTCGATGGCTCCCGACAGACGGCCCTGCCAGAACGAGAAGTCGACACCGACGTTCCACTCCGACTTCTTCTCCCATCCCAGCAGCGGATTGGCGTTGCTCTTGGGGGTATAGGTATTCTGCCACTTGCCGTTGTTGTAGAAGTAACCGTCGGTCTGCATGAGCAGCAGCGAACGGTAGTTGTCGAAGTCCTGGTTGCCGGTCACTCCGAAGCCGGCACGGAGCTTCAGCTCGTCGATCCACTCGACATCGCGCAGGAACGACTCCTGATTGAGTCTCCATCCCACGCTCACGGCCGGGAACCAGCCCCACTTGTGGTCGGCACCGAAACGCGACGATCCGTCGCGGCGCAACGATACCGATACCAGATAACGCTCGTCGTAGTTGTACATCACACGACCGAAGAAGGCTATGTACCTGTTGTCCTCCTTGTACGACGACATCGAGGCCGTCCCCTGCGTCAGGGCCGAACCCGAACCGATGTTGTTGGTTCCGAACCAGTCGTTGTCGAAGCCTTCGTTAACCATCTCGGAGTATTGGTACATGCCGTACTGGTAGGTGTATCCCAACAGAGCCTGCACGCTGTGCTTGCCGAACGTGCGGCTGTAGTTGAGGGTGCTCTCCCACTGGAAATCGTTGCTGTACTCGTTGTAGATCTCGGCACGGCCGTCGGTTCCTATGTACGAGGGATAGTAGTGCGAATAGTAGGTGCGCGACTCGTAACGGGTCATGTCGTACGAGAAGAAGTTGTCCCACTTGAGACCCTTGACAGGCAGTATGTTGAGCGTTGCGCGAACGTTTCCGCCGAAATCGTCGGAGGTGTTGCGTGCATCACGCTCGTTGATCATGGCCACGGGGTTGTAGTAGTCCATGCCCACGATACGGTAATATCCGCCCGACTCCGTGTTCGAAGGATCGTAGACAGGTTCCGTCGGATTGTGCAGGAAGGCCTGACGGAAGGCGCTGTAGTTGGCCGGCGAATAGTCGCGGCGCGTATAGAACGCATTGTAGTCGAGATCGACCCATCCGTCGAGCACCGACTGGTGGATATTGGTCTTGAACATGTACTTGTTCGAGTTGTTGCGGCGCTGGATACCCTGGTTCTGCTCGACGTTCAGAATAGTACGGTGCGAGAACTTCTCGGATCCGCCCGAAACGGCTATGCTGTGCTTGTGGCTTATCGGGGTGCGGGTAATCTCGTCGAACCAGTCGGTATCATGTCCGTAAAGCGAACCGACATTCGACGGCGAGAAGTTGTTGATGGTGTATTCGAACTCCTTGGCCGTCATCGGCATGGCACGGTTCAGAACGCTCTGCACGCTGACCTGTCCGTCATACTCGACCGACGTGGTTCCGGCCTTGGCCCGCTTCGTGGTGATGATCACCACGCCGTTGGTTCCGCGCGTACCGTATATCGCGGCCGCCGAACCGTCCTTCAGCACGTCGACCGACTCGACCTCCTGGAAGTTGATGTTGCGGATGTCGGCTCCAACCACTCCGTCGATTATGATAAGCGGCCCCTGTCCCGCAGCCAGCGTGTTGGTTCCGCGAAGCATGATCTCGAACGAACTGTTGGGGTCGCCTCCGTCGGGATTGGTGATCGTCAGACCGGCAACCTTGCCCTGGAACATGCCGGCAGCATTGGTGAACGATCCCGTATTGAAATCCTCGCTCTTGAGACTTGCAACCGATCCGGTAACCTCCTTCTTGGTGGTCTTGCCGTAACCGATGACCACAACCTCGTCGATGGCGGCCTGATTCTCGCGAAGCTCGACGTTTATCTCCGTGCGGTTGGTCACGGGAATATTCTGCGTATCGTAACCCAGATAAGAGAAACTGAGCACCGGATTCTCTCCTTCGATCTCAATGCTGTAATTGCCCTCCATGTCCGAAGCCACACCGTTTGATGTCCCTTCGACAACGACCGACACGCCGATCAACGGAGCCTTGCTCGTGGCATCGACTATACGGCCGCTGACCGTAACGGTGCCCTGTTCCTGCGCAACGGCCAGCGACGTGCCCGCCGACAATACGACCATGCAGACAAGAATCAGTCTGAAACATTGGTAAAGTTTGAAGTTCATAGTTTGTGTTTTTAGGTTTTACTCTTCATTTTCAGGTTTTCAGTCGCCGAGTTCCGAACGACGGGGGATCGACGACTGGGCCCCCATGCGCGTTACAGATATGGCCGAGGCCCGGCTGGCGAAACGTGCCGCCTCGACAAGATCCTTTCCTTCGGAGAGCGCCACGCACAACGCCCCGTTGAAGACGTCGCCGGCGGCCGTCGTATCGACGGACTCCACACGGCACGCCTCGACCGTCGTGCAGCCTTCGGCCGTGCAGACCAGCGATCCGTGCGATCCGAGCGTCACGATGACGTTCTGCACACCTCTCTCCATCAGTTTGGCTGCAGCCGCAGCGGCTCCCGCCTCGTCGGCAATGGCCACGCCAGACAGCAACTGACACTCCGTACGGTTCGGAGTTATGAGGTAAAGACTTCCGACCAGCCTGGCCGAAAGTTCGGCTGCCGGCGCAGGATTCAGAATCACCTTGGTGCCGTGAGCCACTGCAACCTCGGCGGCATGCTCTACAACCTCCATCGGGATCTCGAGCTGCAGGAGCAGATAGTCGGCCTCGGCTATCCGGCCGCTGACAGCATCGATATCGGCGCACGTCAGGGCATTGTTCGCGCCGGGAGCCACAACAATGCAGTTCTCGCCCCTGGCATCGACGGTTATCAGAGCCACTCCCGACGGAGTACCCTTCTCGACAAGCAGAAATTCGGCCGGCAGGCCCTCCTTCACGTAGCGTTCGCGCGACTCGTCGCCGAACATGTCGTCTCCGACTTTGGTTACGAAGGTCACGTCGCCGCCCAGACGGGCAACGGCCACGGCCTGGTTGGCCCCCTTGCCTCCGGCAGTCATCATGAACGTGCCTCCGAGGACGGTCTCGCCCGGTTCGGGGATACGCTCGGTCTTGATGGCCAGATCGGTATTCGAACTTCCAATGACAATTATTTTACTCATATAGATTAAAGTTAGCAGTTTTCGACTTTCAGGTTCAGGTTGGTTGCGCACGTGGTTTACGCAAACGTTTGTGCAAGTATAGTAAAAAATTAAAACTTTAGCAATGTTTATTGATCTTTTTTGAAAAAAATGTTACATTTGAAGTGCTATTCATAAATTGTGCATGGAGAAGAAGAATACGATAATATCCATTTCCGAGCGTACGGGATTCTCAGTATCAACGGTTTCGAGAGTACTGAGCGGCAAAGCCGAGGCCGCACGCATAAGCAAGGCGACGGTCGAAACCATACAGCAGGAGGCCAAAAGGTGCAATTACAAGCCCAGCCTGCTGGCGAAAGGTTTGCGCACCAACAAAACCAACACCATAGGACTCGTTATCCCGAGTATGGAGAACATCTATTTCGCCAATCTTGCAAGTACCATAATACGTGACGCGCGCGCGTACGGGTACACGACCGTCACGGTCGATACCATGGAAGACGAAAGCAACGAACGCAACGGCATCGACTCGCTGCTTGCACGCAACGTCGACGGCATAATCGTCACCCCCTGCGGGCAGGATCCGGCATGGCTCGAAAACATCAACCGCAACACCACGCCGGTTGTGCTCATCGACCGCTACTTCAACTCCACGGAACTCCCGTACGTCTGCACCGACAACTACCAGGGCGGCTATGAAGCCACGCGTTACCTGCTCAACAACGGACACGAGAACATTCTCTGCATACAGGGCACTCCTTATTCCATGCCCGTACGCGAGCGCGTACGCGGATATCTCAACGCCCTGCGCGGAAAGGGCCTCGAAGAGCGTGCGCGAATCGTCGGCGACAGCTTCTCCATCCAGAACGGATACCTCGAAACGAAACTCGTACTCAACTCCGTTTCGCGCCCCACGGCCATATTTGCACTGAGCAACACCATACTGCTCGGTGCGATCAAGGCAATAAGGGAGTCGGGGCTCTCCATTCCGAACGACATCTCCATCATTACGTTCGACAACAACACGTTCCTCGACTTCATCGATCCGCCCGTCACACGCATGAGCCAGCCGGTGAACGAGATAGGCACCCTCTCGGTAAAGCTGCTCATGCAGAGCATCGACGAGAAGCGCCCCATAGACACCAAACTGCAGCTGCAGCCGCAACTCATCGTCTGCGAATCGGTGGCCAACGTCCTATTGGAGGCCGAACGGGTCGGATAAGCCGCGGAATACGGTACGGGAGACAGACAAGGCGGGAAGGGGACATGCCAACAACACAATGACACGCTTCAACCGCCCGTATAATGGCATACAATGGCATGCCCCGGCCGGCCGCTGTTGGTTAATTGTCGATAAAAAGAGCCGCTCCGTTGGCATATTCGGGAATTTTACCTATCTTTGCAGTGCAATACGGGGGTTATGGGATACGGATTCATCGACAGTCAGGCCGTTCGGCCGTTCGCAAGCGGACATTACGACTTCTGCATGGATTTCCATTCCCGCTTCTCCGTTCAAAACGATTGTTTTTTCAATTATCATAAAGGGTAACTTGTTTGGTTACCCTTTTTTTTGTACATGAACGAACTGCTGCTGAAAGGGGCTTCGGTACACACAGCCGAAGGTTGCATTGCCACGGACATTCTCGTGGCCGACGGACGGATCGCCGCCATGGCACCGTCGATCGAGCCCGGCGAAGGTACATGCGTCTACGACCTGCGGGGCAAACACGTGGTGAGCGGTCTGGTGGACGTGCATGTCCATCTGCGCGAACCCGGTTTCGAATACAAGGAGACGATAGCTACCGGTACGGCCGCCGCCGCACACGGGGGATACACGACCGTCTGCCCGATGCCCAACCTCAATCCGGTACCCGATACACCGGAGCATCTCGACGTGCAGACCGACATCATAGCCCGCACGGCCGCCATCGAGGTCATACCCTACGCTTCAATCACGCGCGGACAGCGCGGATGCGGCGAGCCGGTCGACTTTGCGGCGCTCGCACCGCGCGTGGCCGGCTTCTCGGACGACGGACGAGGCGTGCAGGACGAGGCGCTGATGGCCGAGGCAATGCGCCGGGCTGCCGCATGCGGTTCACGCATCGTGGCCCACTGCGAGGTGAACGAACTGCTGCACGGCGGATACATACACGACGGCGACTACTGCCGCCGGCACGGCCATCGCGGCATCTGCTCGGAGAGCGAATGGCGGCAGGTCGAACGCGACCTGCGTCTGGCCGAGGCTACGGGATGCCGGTATCACGTATGCCACGTCTCGACGCGCGAGAGCGTCGAGCTGGTAAGGCAGGCAAAGGCACGCGGCGTGAAGGCGAGCTGCGAAACGGCCCCGCACTACCTGCTGCTGTGCGACGACGACCTGCAGGAGGACGGGCGTTTCAAGATGAACCCGCCGCTGCGCAGCGCCGAAGACCGCGCGGCGCTGATAGAGGGTGTTATGGACGGCACGATCGAGGTCATCGCCACGGACCACGCACCGCATTCGGCCGAGGAGAAGTCGCGCGGACTCGAAGGCAGCGCCTTCGGCATCCTGGGTCTCGAGACGGCATTCGCACTGATGTACACCAATTTCGTCGCTACGGGACGCATGTCGCTGGAACACCTGCTGGAGCTGATGTCGGCCGCACCGCGACGCATATTCGGGCTGGGCGGGGGCATCGCCGTGGGCGAACGCGCCGATCTGGCCGTATTCGACCTCGACGAGGAGTACGTCATCGACCCCGCGGAGTTCCTCTCGAAGGGGCACAGCACTCCGTTCGAAGGCTGGCGCGTAAAGGGCAAATGCCTGCTGACCGTCTCGCGCGGAAAAGTGGCTTACGCCGACAGGAAACTTGAAGAACACAAATTCTGAAAATGAAACCATACGACAAGAAAATCGTACTCGAAAACGGCCGTGAATTCTACGGTTACGGCTTCGGTGCCGACAAGGAGGCTATCTGCGAACTGGTGTTCAACACCTCGATGGTCGGCTATCAGGAGATTATCTCCGACCCCTCGTACACGGGGCAGATGGTGGTGATGACCTACCCGCTGATAGGCAACTACGGCATCAACAGCGAAGACTTCGAAACCAAATTCCCGAGTGTCGGCGGCCTCATCGTCCGCGAATACAACGAGGAGCCGAGCAACTTCCGCTGCACGCTCACCCTGGGCGAAGAGATGGAAGAGGTGAAGATCCCGGGAATCTGGGGCGTCGACACGCGCTGCATAGCTCGCATCATCCGCGACGAGGGGTGCCAGAAGGTGATGCTCACCTCGATCGACACGCCGCACGAAGAGGCCATGCGCCGCATCCGCGAATTCGAACAGCCGCACGATCTGGTGGCTCAGGTCAGCTGCCGCAAGCGCTGGCTCTCGTGCACGCCCAACCACCGTTTCAACGTGGTGGCAGTCGACTGCGGCATCAAGCACAACATCATCCGCTGCCTCAACGCGCTGGGTTGCAACGTCACGGTAGTGCCCTACGACACCACGGTCGACGACATACTCAAGCTCCGGCCGAACGGCGTATTCTTCTCGAACGGCCCCGGCGACCCGAAGGACCTGACCAATGTCTCGGAGACGATCAACGGCCTCAAGGGACGTCTGCCCATATTCGGCGTATGCATGGGTCACCAGCTCATAGCACAGTCCTACGGAGCCCGCATCTACAAGCTCAAGTTCGGACACCGCGGCGGAAACCACCCCGTCAAGAACCTCGAAACGGGCCACATCGAGATCACGAGCCAGAACCACAACTTCGCGGTCGATGCCGATTCGCTGGCCTCGACGCCGCTGAAGGTTACGCACATAAACCTGCTGGACAATACGGTCGAAGGCGTCGAATGCCGCCGCGACCGCGTCTTCTCGGTACAGTACCACCCCGAAAGCGCACCCGGTCCGCAGGACAGCACCTATCTGTTCAAGAAATTCATCAACTTAATGGAGGAGCACAAAAATGCCTAAGAGACTCGATATAAAGAAAGTAATGGTAATCGGCTCGGGCCCGATCGTAATCGGACAGGCGGCCGAATTCGACTATGCCGGAACGCAGGCGTGCCTCGCCCTGCGCGAAGAGGGCTACGAGGTGATACTCGTGAACTCGAACCCGGCAACCATCATGACCGATACCCACATCGCCGACAAGGTCTACATGGAGCCTCTGACGCTGGAGTATGTCGCCAAGATCATCCGCTACGAGCGTCCCGACGCCATCGTGCCGGGTCTGGGCGGACAAACGGGCCTCAACCTTGCCGTACAGCTCGCCAAGAAGGGCATCCTCAAGGAGTGTCAGGTCGAGATTCTCGGTACATCGTTCGAGAGCATCGAACGCGCCGAGGACCGCGAACTCTTCAAGGAGCTCTGCGAGTCGCTGGGCGAGCCGGTGCTCCCCTCGGAGATCGCCTGCTCGATAGATGAAGGTCTGGCTGCCGCCGAACGCATAGGATATCCGGTCATACTGCGCCCCGCATTCACGCTGGGAGGTACGGGCGGCGGTTTCGCCGACAACGCCGAACAGTGCGCCGAGATACTGCGCAACGCCCTCTCGCTCTCGCCCGCACATCAGGTGCTGGTCGAGAAGAGCATCAAGGGTTACAAGGAGATCGAATACGAGGTGATCCGCGACAGCAACGACACCGCCATCGCCGTCTGCAACATGGAGAACATCGATCCGGTTGGTGTTCATACCGGCGACTCGATAGTCGTTGCCCCGAGCCAGACGCTCTCGAACAAGGAGTATCAGCTGCTGCGCGACAGCGCCCTGAAGATCATCCGCGAACTGAAGATCGAGGGAGGCTGCAACGTGCAGTTCGCACTGAACCCACTCTCGTTCGAATACTACCTCATCGAGGTCAATCCGCGCGTATCGCGTTCGTCGGCCCTCGCGTCGAAGGCCAGCGGCTACCCCATAGCCCGCGTCAGCGCAAAGATCGCCGTGGGTCTTACACTCGACGAGATACGCATAGCCACCACGCCCGCCAGCTTTGAGCCGACACTCGACTACGTGGTCACCAAGATAGCCCGCTTCCCGTTCGACAAGTTCGCCGACGCCTCGAACCGCCTCGGCACGCAGATGAAGGCCACGGGTGAGGTGATGAGCGTGGGCCGCACCATCGAGGAGAGCCTGCTCAAGGCCGTACGTTCGCTCGAGACGGGCGTTTGCCACATCTACCACAAGCGTTTCGACTCGATGTCGAACGAGGAGATGATGGAGTACATCAAGGAGGGTACCGACGACCGTCTCTACGCCATAGCGCAGCTCATCCGCAACGGCGTGGACCTCACGCTGATCTACACCAACACCAAGATAGACCTCTTCTTCCTCGAGAAGTTCCGCCACATAGTCGAATTCGAGAAGGTCGTACGCGAACACCCGCTCGACGAGGAGACGCTGCGCGACGCCAAACGCATGGGATTCAGCGACAAGTACATCGGGCAGCTGTGGGGCCTCAACGAACATGAGATGTACCGTCTGCGCGAGAAGTGGAACATCTTCCCGGTCTACAAGATGATCGACACGTGCGCCAGCGAGTTCGAATCGTACGTACCGTACTTCTACTCGACATACGAGCTGGAGAACGAATCGGTGGTCAGCGACCGCGAAAAGATCGTAGTGCTGGGTTCGGGCCCGATACGCATCGGACAGGGCGTCGAGTTCGACTACTCGACCGTACACGCCATCTGGTCGATCCGCGAAGCAGGATACGAAGCCATCATCATAAACAACAACCCCGAAACCGTCTCGACGGACTACACCACCAGCGACAAACTCTATTTCGAGCCGCTGACGGTCGAAGACGTGATGAACGTCATTCGTCTCGAAAAACCCAAGGGCGTAGTTGTCTCGCTCGGCGGACAGACGGCCATCAACCTCGCCGAACCGCTGGCCGAACTCGGCGTGCCCATCATAGGCACCGGAGTCGAGGCCATACGCAACGCCGAGGACCGAGGCTGTTTCGAGCGCATCATGGAGGAGTTGGGCATACCGCAGCCGCAGGCCGAGGCCGTAACCACGGTCGAGGACGGAGTGAAGGCCGCGGCTCGCATAGGTTACCCGGTGCTGGTACGTCCGAGCTACGTGCTCGGCGGACGCGCGATGCAGATCGTCAGCAACGAGGAGACCCTCCGCCACTACATGCACACGGCCGTCGAGGTCAACGAGAACTCGCCCGTGCTGGTGGACAAGTACATCATGGGCAAGGAGCTCGAGGTCGACGCCATCTGCGACGGCAAGCAGGTCTACATCCCCGGAATCATGGAGCATGTCGAGAAGACCGGCATACACTCGGGCGACAGCATCAGCGTCTACCCAACGTTCAGCGTCAGCCAGGCCGTACGCGACAAGATCATCGACTATACGGTGAAGCTGGGTCTGAAGATCGGCGTCATCGGCCTCTACAACATACAGTTCATCTGCGACGCCAACGAAGAGGTGTACGTCATCGAGGTCAATCCGCGTTCGTCGCGCACGGTGCCGTTCCTCTCGAAATCGACGGGCGTCTCGATGGCCGACATCGCCACCCGCGTGATGCTCGGACACTCGCTCGCCGAGCAGGGCATACACGAGGTATATCACCCCGACCGCAAGCGCTGGTTCGTCAAGGCTCCGGCCTTCTCGTTCTCGAAGATCCGCGGCATGGATTCGTACCTCTCGCCCGAGATGAAGTCGACGGGCGAGGCCATAGGCTACGACAAGTCGCTCACCCGAGCCCTCTACAAGGCCCTGCAGTCGTCGGGCATGCAGGTATCCAATTACGGAACGGTGCTGATGACCGTGGCTGACAAGGACAAACCCGAAGCGCTGAAGATCGCACGCCGCTTCTACAACCTCGGATTCAACATCGAGGCTACATCCGGCACGGCCGACTATCTGCGCAAGCACGGCATACGCACGCGTCTGCGCCGCAAGCTGAGCGAAGGCAGCAACGACATTATCGAGACGCTGCGCCAGGGCCATGTCAACTACGTGATCAACACCATCGACCTCGACCAGCACAGCACGCGTCTGGACGGTTACGAGATACGCCGCACGGCCGTCGAGAACAACATCACGATCTTCACGGCACTCGAAACGGTGCGCGTTTTGCTCGACGTACTCGAGGAGATCACACTCGGAATATCGACCATTGACGCGGAATGACAATGCAGCGACAGGGCACATATCGCATAGCCGAAAACAGGCCGCTGACCGCCTCGGTGTGGCGCATGGTTCTCGAAGGGGATACCGGTGCGCTTACCGCGCCCGGACAGTTCGTGAACATCGCCTTGGAGGGGTGTTACCTGCGGCGCCCGATATCGGTATGCGACTACGACGAAGGGACGATAACCATAATATACAAGGTGGTCGGACGCGGCACGGCCGTCATGAGCCGCATGCGGGCGGGCGAGAGCCTCGACCTGCTGACGGGTCTCGGCAACGGGTTCTCGGTCGACAACGGCGCACGGCTCCCGCTGCTCGTCGGCGGCGGAGTGGGCGTGCCGCCGCTCTACAATCTGGCCCGAAGGTACGTGGCCGCGGGACGCAAAGTGCAGGTCGTATTGGGGTTCAACCGCGCCGACGAGATATTCTACGCCGACGAGTTCCGCTCGCTGGGTGCGGAGGTACACATCGCAACGGCCGACGGTTCGGTAGGCACGCGGGGATTCGTCACCGACGTACTGCCGGCACTCGAATTCGACTACGTACAGGCCTGCGGACCGCTGCCGATGCTGCGGGCCCTTTGCGAAGCGACATCATGCAGCGGCGAATACAGCTTCGAGGAGCGCATGGGATGCGGTTTCGGTGCCTGCATGGGCTGCTCGTGCAAGACCAGATACGGCAACAAGCGAATATGCAAGGAGGGCCCCGTTCTCAAAAAGGAGGAGATAATATGGTAAACACTTCGGTCATACTCAGCGGTCTGAAGCTGGACAACCCGGTGATTCCGGCCAGCGGCACGTTCGGATTCGGGCGTGAATTCAGCGAATACTACGACCTGGACATACTCGGCTCGTTCTCGTTCAAGGGCACCACGCGCGAACCGCGCTTCGGCAACCCCACGCCGCGCATCGCCGAATGCACGTCGGGTCTCATCAACTCCGTTGGCCTGCAGAACCCCGGCATCGACGCCGTGATAGGCGAGGAGCTGCCCCGGATGAAGGAGTACTTCCACAAACCGGTCATCGCCAACATCAGCGGCTTCTCGATAGACGAGTACCGCTACTGCTGCGAACGCATCGACGCTCAGGAGCAGGTGGGCCTCATCGAGGTCAACGTCAGCTGCCCCAACGTGCGGCACGGAGGCATGAGCTTCGGCACCTCGCCCGAAAGCGCCGCCGAAGTGACGCGCGCCGTCAAGGAGGTGACCACAAAGCCCGTGTACATCAAGCTGAGCCCCAACGTGACGGACATCGTGGCCATAGCCCGCGCCTGCGAAGAGGCCGGCGCCGACGGCCTCTGTCTGATAAACACGCTGCTGGGCATGCGCATAGATACCATGCGACGCCGTGCGGTCATAGCCAACACGATGGGCGGATTTTCGGGTCCGGCCGTCTTCCCTGTGGCCGTGAGGATGGTATACCAGGTATCGAAGGCATGCTCGATACCGGTCATCGGCTGCGGAGGCGTCGATTCGGCCGCCGCCGTAATAGAGATGATGATGGCCGGAGCCACGGCCGTCGAGGTGGGATCGGCCAATCTGGTAAACCCCTGTGCATGCAAAGAGATAATCGAGGCGCTGCCGGCCGAAATGGAACGCCTCGGAATTGAAAGACTGAGCGACATAATTGGAATAGTGAAATGACGAACAAGGACGTAATCATCGCTTGCGACTTCGCAAGCGCCGGGCAGACGCTCGCGTTTCTGGACCTCTTCAAGGAGGAGAAGCCTTTCGTGAAGATAGGCATGGAGCTGTTTTACGCCGAGGGAGCGCCCATCGTGCGCGAAATAAAGCGCCGCGGCCACAAGATCTTCCTCGACCTCAAGCTGCACGACATTCCCAATACCGTAAAGAAGGCGATGGCCGTACTCTCGCGTCTGGACGTGGACATGTGCAACGTCCACGCTGCCGGCACCATCGAGATGATGCGCTACGCACTCGAGGGACTGACGCGTCCCGACGGCACGCGCCCGCTGCTGATAGCCGTCACGCAGCTCACCTCCACCAGCGAGGAGCGCATGCGCAACGAGCTGCTCATCGACGCCTCGATCAACGACTGCATCGTCAAGTATGCCCGCAATACGCTCGAGGCGGGTCTCGACGGCGTGGTTTGCTCGCCGCTCGAAGCCCGCATGGTCAAGGATGCCTGCGGCGAAGGTTTCCTGACGGTGACGCCCGGCGTACGCTTTGCCGACGGCGACAAGGCCGATCAGGTGAGGGTAACCACTCCCGCCCGCGCACGCGAAATCGGGTCGGACTACATCGTCGTAGGACGCCCCATCACGGCATCGAACGATCCGGTGGCCGCATACCGCCGCTGCGTGGCCGGGTTTCTGGGTACGGACAAACGATAGCTCAACGGCAGCCATGAAACCCGTAAAGTTATTCTATCTGCGCAACTGCCCCTTCTGCCGCAAGGCGATGCAGTATATCGACGAGGCACGGCAGCGCTGTCCCGAACTGCGCGACATCGAGATCGAGATGATCGAGGAGTCGGAACACCCCGAGATAGCCGACCGCTACGACTACTACTACGTGCCGACGTTCTATGTCGACGGAGTGAAGGTGCATGAAGGCGGAATCTACCCCGACGAAGTCGAGGCCGTACTGCGCAAGGCCCTCTGAGGCCGCATGAAGGCGACACGAAAAACAAACGACATACCATGAAAAGACTCATAGCCAAAGATCTGCTCTCGATACGCGCCGTATTCCTGCGTCCCGAGCAGCCGTTCACCTGGGCGAGCGGAATCAAAAGCCCCATATACTGCGACAACCGTCTGACGCTGTCGGACGTGAAGGTCCGCAACGACGTCGAGAACGGCCTTGCCGAGACCGTACGCAAGAACTATCCCGAATGCGAGGTGCTGATGGGCACGAGCACCGCCGGCATAGCCCACGCCGCAATCACGGCGACGATTCTGGGTCTGCCGATGGGTTACGTGCGCAGCGGCGCCAAGGACCACGGACGCGCAAACCGCATCGAGGGACGCCTCGAACCCGGACAGAAGGTCGTGGTCATCGAAGACCTCATCTCGACGGGCGGCAGCTGCATCGACACTGTCGAGGCCCTGCGCGAGGCCGGCGCCGAAGTGCTGGGCGTGGCGAGCATCTTCACCTACGGCATGAAACGCGGACTGGAGCGTCTGGCCGAGGCACACGTACGCAACGTCTCGCTCTCGGATCTGGATACGCTGGTGGAGGTTGCGGCCGAAGAGGGATACATCAAACCCGAAGACAAGGCACGGCTTCTGGCATTCCGCGACAACCCCTCGGACGAGAGCTGGATAAAGGGTTGAGACGCCTGTACTCAACACCCCACGACCACAAGCAGGCAACAAATTGACAGACCACACCAAAAACCGAAACGTCATGAAACACCTCATCGACACCACCGACCTCTCGGTCAGTGAAATAAACGAGATTATAGACCTCGCTCTCGACATCATCGCCCACCGCGAAAAATACCGCGACGTCTGCCGCGGACGCAAGCTCGCAACGCTCTTCTACGAGCCCAGCACCCGCACGCGTCTGAGTTTCACGTCGGCCATGATGGAGCTCGGAGGCAACGTCATAGGCTTCTCCGATGCCGCCTCGTCGTCGGTATCGAAGGGCGAGACCGTAGCCGACACCGTACGCGTGATCAGCTGCTTCGCCGACATCATAGCCATGCGTCACTTCAAGGAGGGCGCTCCGCTGGTGGCTTCGCAGTACGCCTCGATACCGGTGATCAACGCCGGTGACGGCAGCCACGCCCACCCCACGCAGACCCTGACCGACCTGCTCACCATACGCCGCGAGCTGGGTCGCCTCGACAACTTCACGATAGGTTTCTGCGGCGACCTGAAGTTTGGCCGTACGGTACACTCGCTCATCAAGGCCCTGTCGCGGTATACGGGCATCAAGGTGGTGCTCATTGCCCCCGAGGAGCTGCAGCTGCCGTCGTATCTGCGCGAAGAGGTGTGCGACCGCAACGGAATACCCACCCGCGAAGTCAGAACGATGGAGGAGGTGATGCCCGAACTCGACATACTCTACATGACACGCGTACAGAAGGAACGCTTCCTCGACGAAGAGGAGTTCGAGCGTCTGCGCGACAGCTTCATCCTCACGCCCGAAAAGCTGGCAACGGCCAAGAAGGAGATGATCATACTCCACCCGCTGCCGCGCGTAAACGAAATCGTGCGCGCCGTGGACAACGATCCCCGTGCCGCCTACTTCCGTCAGGTCGAGAACGGCAAGTTCGTGCGAATGGCCCTTATCTGCAAACTGCTCGAATGGTCGCCCGAACGCCCGACAAGCCCGACACCGCGTCTGGCCGGCGACTACATCGTCAACGAATACCACTGCTCGAACCGCAACTGCATTTCGGCCACCGAAGATGTCGACACGCTCTTCCGCCGTGCCGAGGACGGAACGTACCGTTGCGCCTACTGTGAGGCAAAAGCACGCTGAAACCGCCATCGGCCCCGGGCGATTGACCGACAAATTCTGGCGGTTCACCTTCGGGGCGCCCGAGGCCGATGTAACATAAAATCACCTTCGTAGCACATTACGGCACGGATTTTGTTCAAAAAACGGCGAATGTTTGTGCCCGCACTATTTGGAAATATCATATAAAGTGCGTACCTTGCATTCGAATTGAAACGGATTTGTTAACTTAAAACGGGAATTGCCTATAGGAAAAGTATATACTCTTTAGAATTTTTTTACTGAAAGGAGAAGAGTATGAACGTTCAAGTATTGAGTGACCAGGTATTGCTTAATAGCTACCTCGCGGGCAACCGGAGCGCTATTTCCCAACTCATCGAGCGGCACAGCCGTCGCGTTCGCGATTACATACGAATGATGGTCAAGGACAACGACGTCGCCGATGACATATTCCAGGAAACTTTCATCAAGGCAGTTCGCGTTATAGACGAAGGACGATACTCCGACAACGGCAAGTTCCTGTCGTGGATCCTGCGAATAGCCCACAATCAGGTCATAGACCATTTCAGGGCAGCAAAACAGGACAAACAACTGAACGAAGCCGACGCAGGTTACAACGTATTGGGTACACTGCGCTTCGCGGAACGTACGATCGAAGACGAGATGGTCTCGGCCCAGATCGAAAAGGATGTTCGCCGTCTGGTGGATCTCCTGCCCGACGAACAACGCGAAGTCGTAATGATGAGATACTACTCGGGGTTGAGCTTCAAGGAGATAGCCGAACAGACCAACGTGAGCATAAATACCGCTCTGGGTCGTATGAGGTATGCCTTGATAAACCTGAGGAAAATGATCAAGGAAAAAAACTTGATTTTAAGCTGAAACGCACAATAAACACCGTCTGCGGCCGTTTGTATTACGAAACAATCTAAATGACGGCCTATGGTGGAAGGTGACGAAAAAGCGTTATGTTCTGTTAGCGATGAAGAGTTGTTGATGCTGGGAGTCATACAGGGAGACCACGAGCTTCTGTTCCTGGATTCCTATCTCAGTGAGATTCTTCGGAGTTAGCAATTAGGGTTAATTTTTAAGGGGGAGAGGGAGACTTCGGTTTCCCTCTTTTTTTTGTGCCCCCGCCGACGGCAACTCTCTGCTATTCAACACAGCGTTCCACGCCACCGGCACCCACGGAAACGCCTGATGGCATGACCCGTACACAAAATCATGCCTCCAGGATTTGTGTTTACGCACGGCATTGTCTATATTTGTAAACAAACAATAACCTTTCCTCCGCATGAAGAGACTGCTACTACTCGCCATGTTGCTGCTGTCGCCGTCGCTGATCCTTGCTGCCGAACCCGGCGCAGCACCGCTCCAGAAACCGAAGATACCTTTTCAGAAGCAACATGAAGTGCGGCTGTCGGCAGGTGCATGGCCGACAATAACCGACCTCTCGCTGCCATACTTCATCAACAAGATCGACCGCACGCGCATCTACGAAAGCCCGACATACGCCACGGGGGCATTTACCCTGTCGTACGACTACCGGTTCAAAAGGTGGTTCGATCTGGGCCTTGCCGTCAGCTACTACGGCGAGTTCAACACCGCATACAGCAACATCGACCGATCGAAACTCGGCAATCAGGAGATGCAATTCATATCGGTCATGCCCGTGGTCCGTTTCACGTGGCTCAACAGGCCGCTGGTACGCATGTACTCGTCGCTGGGCATCGGCATGACGGTAAAGACCGAAAGCCGTTTTGCGGGCCTGCAACGGCGCCACAGCCGCGAAACGGTTCTGAGCGCACACGCCACTCTCTTCGGCATAGCCGTAGGACGTGCACTCTTCGGGTATGCCGAGGTGGGTGCCGGAATGCAAGGCGCGCTGATTGCAGGCATCGGATACAGGTTCAACGCACAAAAAAGAGATGCAGAATGAGACGTCTGATATCGATACTGGCCGCAGTCGCCACCATTTGCACTATGGCCGGATGCCGTACGAGCGACGGCAGCGAATTCAACCCGACGCTTGCGGGATACACCCACTTCGAATATGTCGACAAGTTCGTGGCCGGGCAGCTGCCCGTAGTCCGCAAGCTGCTGCTCTTCGACCTCTATCTCTCGGCAGAAAGCGAAGAGGAGCGCACGCAGATACACAACGAATACTTCTACACCTTCCGCATCTTCGAGGAGGAGGGGCTGTGGCATGTCGTATCATCATACACGGAGCTGATCATCGACACGGGCGGCTCGCTGCTTGCCGACGAAGGGACGACATGGGCCTTCAGGTACGCCGACGAGAAATACGACACCGACGACATGCCGACCATCACGAACAACGGCACGTCGGACGAAACGGGCGCCACGCGATATGCGCTGCACGTACCTTCACAGGTCGATCTGCTGCTCGACATCACGCCCAAGAATACGACATCGGAGGGGACGAAGACATCGCTGCGTTTCGACACCTGCATATCGGGCGGCGGCAGTCTGACGGTTGATTACGGCAGCAACCACCTCAATACGACCGTCATGACGTTCGAGGCCACGGAGCCGGTGCATACCAGCGACCCCTCGATATCGTGGTTCAACAGCGGCACGTGGAGCATACGCGCCGTGGCAAACAACTTCACCGATGTATTCGAGGCCCGATACATCGGCTCGGAAAGCGTCATGATCACATGCAACGGCATCAGCCGCGAATACTGCTACACGAACCGATACTGATTCGAGCCATGGACAGGAGAAGACTCATACGCAATATCATCCTGCTGTCGGCGGCGACAACCATGACCGTGACGGCACTCGCGGGCGACCGCCGCACGCGAAAGGAGCGACAGCCATTTATCCCGCAACACGAAGTCCGCGTATCGTGGGGCGCCAGTCCGTTCAATCTGGTCTTCGACATGTCATATCCAAGACGAACATACGTAAGCAAAACAAGTTTCAGCGGCGCCGTAACGGCATCGTACGGCTATCAGCTCAAACGGTGGCTGTCGCTGCACGCAAACCTGACGTACAGCGGTCTGTACCAACGCAGAAACATGAAAAGCGACAAAACATATGTCGGCACCGACAGGGAGCATGTGCTGACATTCATGCCGACGGTACGTTTCACGTGGCTCAACCGCCCGGCCATAAGGCTCTATTCGTCCGTGGGAGCGGGCGCCGCAATGTATCTCGGACGTACATTCGTGAGTGCGGAGTCCGAACGTTACAGAGGCTACACCGTAGCGATGCAGATAACCCCGCTCGGCATAGCCTTCGGGAGCAGTTTCTTCGGATATGTGGAAGGTGGTTTCGGAGCGCACGGATGGATCGTCGCCGGCTTCGGATACAGATTCAACGACCAGATAAAATCAAGATAAACATGGAGATAATATTCGCTACGAACAACGCCCACAAGCTCTCGGAGGTACAGGCCGTGCTGGGCGACGGATTTCGCCTCGTCACGCCCCGCCAGTGCGGCATCGACGAGGATATACCCGAAACAGGTGCCACGCTCGAGGAGAACGCCTCGCAGAAGTCGCACTACATACACGAACGTACCGGCCGCGACTGCTTTGCCGACGATACGGGTCTCGAGGTCGAGGCTCTGGGCGGCGCCCCGGGCGTACATTCGGCCCGATACGCCACCGACGGGCACGACTTTGCGGCAAACAACCGGCTGCTGCTGAAAAACCTGCAGGGCGCAACCAACCGCCGCGCCCGTTTCCGTACGGTCATATCGCTGATTCTTGACGGCCGCGAGCATCTCTTCGAGGGGATTGTCGAGGGGCACATCGCCGACCATGAGGCCGGATGCGAAGGCTTCGGCTACGACCCGCTCTTCATTCCGGACGGGTTCGACCGCTCGTTCGCCGAGATGTCGCCCGACGAGAAGAACGCCGTGTCGCACCGCGGGCGTGCCGTACGCAAGCTCGCGGAGTTCCTGAAGTCCATCGAGGCCGGACGCAACGTCAAATAATCAAGCGCAGGCACCGAAGAGAGACAATCCGCACCGCATGCCGCCATACGCAAAAGGGCCGTTTCCCTATATGGGGAAACGGCCCTTGTCGTGCAAGCCCTGTAAGCCGAGTTCTGTTCCACGCCCGCAGGCGAAGCCTCCATCATTTATCTACGACCGCAGTCACCTGCGGCCTCAAGCGACCTACCCCCCGACATCGGACGAGCAACCCTTGGCTGTCGGTATACATGGTCTTGCAACACGTCAGACGTACGGCCGGAGCGTATTGCTACCTCCGCGGTGGGCTCTTACCCCGCCTTTTCACCCTTACCCTTGCGGGCGGTTGTTTTCTGTTACGTTACTACACCCTCACGGGCGTCAAGTCGTTAGCTTGGACGTTGCTCTGTGTTGCTCGGACTTTCCTCCCCCCGCCGAAACGGGCAGCGATGGAGCGGGCTTGCCGCCACAAAGGTACAAACAATCCGCAAATTCGACAATCCGTCCGCACCCTTTTTGTTCCGACGGCACGAAATCCGGCCGCACGAAGAACCTCACACCGACCAACCGCTGCAGCCCTACCCTGGCTCCGACAAAAAGAAAGGGGTTTGAATTGTCTGGCAACAATCAAACCCCGGTTAGGTTAGTTAGGTTAATGAGAAATGGGAGAACCCCACGTTTGTAGTACAAATATACACCAGATTTTCAATAAAAACAAACATTTCGTCCGTTATTTTAATGACACGAGGCCTTTATTTTTCAGTTTGCCGGCATGGCAAAGTGATGAAACATCCGTTTTTTTAATTTTTAAAAAACTTGAATATTATTTGCACAAACGTTGCAGCCTGCCCTATCCACCGATAACCCGACTCTCGCACACCTCCTCAAGATGCGGCTGTACGGCTATCTCGCCGCCATGATCCGACATGTAACGGTTGCGGTACGCCGACGGCGTCACGAGAAACTCCTTCTTGAACAACTTTATGAAATGCGACGTATTCGGAAAGGCGCATTCGTTGCCGATCTCCGATACCGACATGGAAGTCGATATCAGCAGCAGACGCGAATGCATCAGCCTGTGACGGATGAACCACTTGTGCGGCGGCATCGAGAAACGCCGCTTGAACTCCTTCTTGAACGAGGTGAGCGACTTATTGCAGATCTCGGACAACTGCTCGATGGAAATATCCTTGAACATGTGGTCGTAGACTACCTGTTCGAAATTGCCACGGGCAATATCTATATTACTCAGCAGTTTGGTCTTCATGCAGCAGTCTTCGTGCGACATGATCAGATAGATGAGTTCGGTCATCTTGATGTTCTCGGCCGTCTCGTCGTGCTGGAACACGTCCTCACGCAGATAGCTGTTCGTATTGCCGAAGAAACTCTTGACCGCATTCCATGCCGGCATAGCCACATGGTTGTGGTAACGGCACCAGTCACACGAATGACTGTTCGAAAAGTGTACGCCGTAAGTAATGTTCAGGTGCGAAAGAATATGCTGCAGACATGACGGCGTGTAGTAGAAAACAATCTGCTCGAATGGATAACCGTCTTCAGGTACATTCTCGACATAATGATGTCCGACTCCCATGTAGAAGATTTCTCCGCGCGAAATGGAATAGCGACGGTCACCGTAATAGACATGCTTCGTACCGTGAAGCAAATAGCCTATGGCATAGCGCGAAAGCGCAACCGACTCGATACCCGAATGCGAGGCCTCGACATATTTAACGATTTGAGGCTGTTGTTGAGCTAAAGATTTTTCCATAAAAATAATTTAACAAGGTCATATTCAGATGCGTCTGTTAAGCAAATATATAAAAATAATATTATATGTTACAATAATTTATTGTAATCATGAGGAATAAGCCCCTTATCGTGCAAACATAGGGCTCAACGGAACATTTGCCTATTGCACAAACAGATGCAAAAAGAATACCAGAACCATGGAGATGTAGAGCGCAAGCGACAAGGATTCGTGCACGCGCATGAACATGATGGGCATGATGATGGCGGCCGGAATGGCGGCGAAGGCGAAGAGACCGACCGAAGCAGACGGCAGCAGAAATGAGGCGCAGGCCGCAATGAATGCCGCCATATTATATACAAGTATGCCGCGCGGCTTCACGCCGACCGAGTGTTTGTCCGCCAGAAACATGGCCGTGGAGCAGACCATGACGAATGCAAGGAGTCCGGCTGCCGCGAGAGCGACGACCGAATCGGAGCCCAGAAGCGAATAACCGCTGTCAGCGGCAAGGGCTTCCCACAACGATACGAGCGGGGCCGTAAAGTCGCCTCCGGCAAACCAGGTCACGTAGCAGACAACCGCCGGACCCAGCAGCAGGCCGAAAAGCAGCACGACGATCTCGCGCAGCGAGAAACCGAACATGGCGATAGCAGCCAGAGCCATGACAGCAACGAACGAAGCCGACACATAGAACAGAGGCACCAGCCCGATGCACACGCCGGCATACAGGAGTTTCGACAGATCCATGCCACGGACATACGCCCCGCAGACATATCGTACGCCCAGCGCCGCCAGATATGCGGCCACAGCCACGGCAAGGCTGTCGGCAGCAATGAAAATGCCGCATGCGACGAAACCGTAGAGCGGTATCGAGAAGAAACAATGCGTCGGATAGAGTGAAAAGAGAATCGTCATGCGGCCGACGACAACACCCGTAAGCACCGTCAGCAGAGCCGACAGGACGATGCCCCAAACCGGATGCGCCGATTGCCATGCATCGACGTATGCACCCAATACCGGAGCCGCCGGAGAGAGCAGCATCTCGTCGCCGAACGGTGCATTGGCAAAACGCACGAAAGCCACGGCGACGACCGTTACAAGGGTGACGAGCGCCGAAACCGGGGTCTGTCTGACTACTGAATAACGCATGATGCAAATATAGTGAAAGTCACGGGCAGAGACAAACGGAAAATCGCCGTTTTTCATATTCGGCCACTATACGTACGCGTACCACGGTGGATGCGGCGACGAAGCCGGAGGCGACATGCGTTTCTTTTGACAAAGTCGGGCCGCCGGTGTGCCGCGAATATGAAAAAAACAGGTAACTTTGCATCATGTTGATCGATTCATTCCAGCACGAAGTGCCCGAAGCGGGATGCGACGAGGCGGGGCGGGGCTGCCTTGCCGGCAGCGTCTTTGCCGCGGCGGTGATTCTGCCGCCCGGATTCAGCCATCCGCTGCTGAACGACTCGAAACAGATGAGCGCACGCAACCGCGACCTGCTTCGTGCAATCATCGAGAAGGAGGCCGTGGCATGGGCCGTACAGGAGATATCGGCGGCCCGCATCGACGAGATAAACATCCTGAACGCCTCGTTCGAGGGAATGTCGCTGGCCGTAGCGCAACTCGACCCCCAACCTCGGTTTCTGGCCATCGACGGCAACCGTTTCCGTACCACGCTGGAGATACCGTACCAGTGCATAATCAAAGGCGACGGCAAATATGCCGACATAGCGGCGGCATCGGTGCTGGCCAAGACCCACCGCGACGAATACATGATGCGTCTCGATGCCGAATACCCCATGTACGGTTGGGCGAAAAACAAGGGCTACCCCACACGGGAACACCGACTGGCAATACGCAAATACGGCATATCGCCCTATCACAGGCTGAGTTTCAACCACGAAATCGATCAGCTGAAGCTCTTCTGAGCAGCAACGACCCGTACAGGCCGTCATAGCACCGAACATCGATATTCCATTCACATCGGCGAATAAGGTACCACACACATCCGACATCGCAAGGCGCATCAGGGCAACACTTCCGTCGCAATATTCATGCAGCCGCGAGCTGCGCTCAACATCACCCGCGCCACTCTGTCAATCCACATCCATAAAGCCGGCGGAATCACGAAGGCGCGACATGTAAACAAAAAGCGGAGCCATTCAGTCTCGAAGAATCGAATGGGACGTCATACATGACGCATCCAGAAAGACATGTCGGACCAGCAATGACAATACCTACAACAAAGAAGCAACACCGTCCCGAATAATCGGCGGAGAAGGCAGGAATACACATAAGCAAAAAAAAATCGGGCAGACCTTTGCGGTCCGCCCGATAACAGAGTTCTTGTCGACACCCGATCCGGATCAGTAACCCAGAGTCTTGGATGCCGCATAGGATATCTTCAGGGCATTGGCACGACGGAGCTCCTGCTTTACGTCGGTTATGATACCCATCTTCGTGCCGCCGTCGGCCTTGAGGCAGATGGTCATCTGCGCACGGTCAACCTCGCTGAGCTTGTCTCGCTCACCGGCCACGAAATCGAGAATATCCTTTGTCGTTCTGTAAGAGTCGTTCAGCTGAATACGAGGAGCCGTACCGAACTTGGCCTGCATGGGCAGTGTCGGTTGGCCGATATGTATGTAGCTGACGAGTGACTTTTTCTCGAGTTTCTGCACCTCGGTTGCCTCCGGAAGACGATATCTCACGAGCAGCTCCTGATCACGCATGGTGGTCGACACCATGAAGAAGAACAGGATCATGAAGATAACGTCAGGAAGAGATGCCGTCGAGATAGGGGGTAAACTCTTGTTACCCTTCTTTTTCATTACTGCCATACTACTTCTTCCCCATATTACGCGGCTCGGCCTCCGAAATCTTCAAAGGCACGGCCTTGGTTATTACTTTACTCTCTTCATCCTGCAAGTCGCTGAATTTTCTGCCGAATTTCGCCATCGAAACTTCGTCTCGAACTTCGTTGAATGCGCGGGTCAACTCATTCTGAACCATGATGTATACCTGGTAGCCCGTATCACGGGTGGTCTGCAGCGATACGACGCCCTGGCTGACGGGGTATGCCCATTTCGAGCCATTGGGCATCTCGATTTCCGTCACCTCCTTTTCGGGAAGGTTGGGATCATCGAAACGGTTGAGAATGAAATCCTTGGCTTTATCCTTAAGCTGGTGGATGTTGATCACCTGACCACCGGCCATGATATTACCGTTACCCGAGACGAATACCAAAAGAAGGTTACGCTCCTTGACCTTGATATCCTCTTGTTTCACATTCGGATCGGGCATGGGCGGAAGCACACGCACCAGACCCGTATCGACGTTCATCGTGGTGGCGACAAGGAAGAAAATCAGCAACAAGAAGGCAATGTCGGCCATTGAACCGGCATTTATCTCTTGTACTTTTCTTTTATCTCCTGCCATTGTTGATGCTATTTAAATGCGTTGTAAATTTCGGTGCCGATCGTTACCAGGATAGCCGCAATCAGGGCTACATAGGTTACGATGATACCGGTTTCGGCGATAACCGTCGGAGTACGTGCGAAGAAGCCGCCATTGGCCACATCGGGTATTTCAACGGTATGTCCGGCCGAGATGAAGTATGCCACGCCGACAACGACAACGATAAGGCCGAGCGACAGCAGCGCACCCTTTATGCTGGCAGGGTTCTTGATCGTGCCGAAGACCGCACAGCCGATAGCCGACAGGATGGCAAGACCAAACAATACGTAGCCCCAGACCAGATTGAGACTGATGGAGGCGTCGTATGCCGAGAAATCGTCGGAGTGCGGCATGACAATGGCATAGACGAGCAATGCCACCGTTATTGCCAGCAGGACTCCCAACAATATATTCAATTTCTTTTTCATAATGTTCTTTTAACTCTTTAACAGGTCCGGATTATTTCTTGTTATAAACGGTCAGCATATCCATCAGCGTGATGGAAGCGTCCTCCATATCGTTAACCAAAGAGTCGATCTTCGATACGATATAGTTGTAGAATAACTGAAGAATAACCGCAGCGATAAGACCCATCAAAGTAGTCAACAGGGCGACCTTGATACCACCTGCAACCAGCGTCGGGCTGATATCACCTGCAGCCTGGATAGCATCGAATGCGTCGATCATGCCGACAACGGTTCCCATAAATCCCAACATAGGAGACAGTGCGATGAAAAGACCGATCCAGCTCAGGTTGGCCTCCATCAGACCGGTCTGAACCGATCCGTACGATACAACCGACTTCTCAACTGCGTCGAGACCCTGGTTGTAGCGATCCAGTCCCTGATAGAAGATCGAAGCGATAGGACCGCGGGTGTTGCGGCAGAGTTCCTTGGCAGCCTCTACACCATTCTTCTGGAGAGTATCCTCAACGTTGGCGAGGAACTTCTTGGTGTTGATGGTCGAGAAGGTCAGATAAAGAATACGCTCGATGGCGATTGCAAGACCGATTACCAAGCAGAGGAGCACCGGAAGCATCCATGCCCAACCTCCTTCGAGGAACTTCTGCATCAGCACGCGGTGCATCGACTCGCCTGCGATCTCGACTTCGGGATCAACGGCGGGAGCAGCCTCCTCGACAACGGTCTCTTCAACAGTAGCTTCTTCAGTGGCGGGAGTTGCGGGTGCAGCCTCTTCCTGAGCGAAAGCGTTTACAGTGCCAAAAGACATCATGGCGACTGCCAGAATCAAAAATAGTTTTTTCATAGTTGTTTTTAATAAGTTAAAAATTTGAATCAGTTATTAATTTCAAGTTTTTGTTATTTTTCGGTTCCCTTAATCCTCGCAGGAGTCTTCTCCGAACCGTTCAAGGCCTGCAGACTCCGTTGGCGGACGATTCCAATTTCCATCTATTTATATACGCAACTTCCTATATATCAGCGCACAAAACACATACGCCGTTTTGCGACGTTTCAAGACACACACTTATCAGTGCGAAATATAGAAAAAATATTCTACTTATGCAACGTCATCCGGAGTAAATTCTCCCTTTATCGGTTCAAGCAGCAAACGTCGCCGTTCTTCGGGAGAACGCTCGCCTCCGAGCAGGTACATAAGCTTTGTGACGGCCGCTTCGGTGGTCATGTCGTGACCGCTAACCACGCCTATACTCTGCAGTCCGACGCCCGTTTCGTAGAGTCCCATCGAGACCGATCCTCCGGCGCACTGCGTGACGTTCATCACCACGATACCGCGTGCAATAGCCTCGCGCAGAGCCGATATGAACCATTCACTCGTCGGGGCGTTGCCCGACCCGTAGGTCTCGAGAACCACGCCCTTCAGCCCGTCGACCGAAAGGATGGCACGCAGTATCCCTTCGCCGATACCGGGGAAGAGTTTTATGACGACAACGCCTTCGCTCAGCGAGGTGGCGATGCGCAGTTCGCCGCCGTCATCTACCGGATGCGCTATGGCCGCATGGTTGTAGGCGATGTTCACGCCCACCTCCGCGAGCGCCGGATAGTTGTATGAGCTGAAGGCGCTCAACTCCTCGGCACTCTGTTTTGTCGTGCGGTTGCCGCGGAAGAGGCGGTTCTGGAAATAGAGGGCTACCTCCGGCACGACGGGATGCACGTCGCGCATGGCTCCGGCGATCTCGAGAGCCGTAATAAGGTTCTCGCGGCCGTCGGTGCGCAGTATGCCCATCGGTATCTGGCTGCCGGTGAGGATCACCGGTTTGGCCAGGTTTTCGAGCATGAAGCTCAGGGCCGAAGCCGTATAGGACATCGTGTCGGTGCCGTGAAGCACCACGAAACCGTCGAAACGGCGGTAGTTGTCGCGTATGAGTTCGGCCAGTTCGACCCACCGTTGCGGCGTGACGTTCGAAGAGTCGATCGGTGTCATCGTCACCACGTCGATGTCGACATTGAGCCGCTTGATCGAGGGGATCTCCTCGTACATGGCATTGAAGTCGAAGGGCACCAGCGTACCGTTGGCGTCGCGCCGCATGCCGATCGTTCCGCCGGTGTATATCAGCAGGATGGATGGTTTTTTCATCGTTTTCATCTATTGTGTACGTTCATTACTCTTCAGGAACATGCGTTCGGCATTGGCCGTAGTTCGGGCCGCCACCTCCTCGGGTGTAACGCCCTTGATTTCGGCCACCTTTTCGCAGACGTACCGCACGTATGCCGGTTCGTTGCGTTCGCCGCGGTGCGGCACCGGCGTCAGGTAGGGGCAGTCGGTCTCGAGAACCATGTCGTCGAGCGACATCTCGCGCACCACTTCGGCCACGGCGCTCCTGCGGAAGGTTACCACACCTCCTATTCCGAAGAGGAAGTCACCGCAGCCGCGCAACTCGCGGTAGCACTCCACGCTGTCCGAAAAGGCATGGAACACGCCGCGGACACCCCGTCCGGCAAAGCGCCGCATCACCTCGCGCATCTGCTCCCAGGCGCTGCGCGTATGTACGGCTATGGGCAACCCGAACTCGAGCGACATGTCGACCTGCGCCTCGAATGCCTCGATCTGCTCGTCGCGGAAATCGCTGCTCCAGTAGAAGTCGAGTCCGATCTCTCCCACGCCGCAGATCCGGCCAGCGGGAGGATCGGCAATCAGGCGGCGCACCAGCCCGAGGTCGTCGCGCCAATGCGGGTTGTCATTGACCGACGTCGGGTGCAACCCCATCATCGGCATGCACAGCTCGGGCCATGCGGCACACGTCTCGAACATGCGGCCGTAGCTCTCCGAATCGATCGCCGGCAACAGCATCCTGACGATCCCCGCCTCCACGGCCGACGCCACCACGCGTTCGCGGTCGGCATCGAACTCGGGCTCGTATATGTGTGCATGTGTATCTACAAGTCTCATATATCGATATTTCCGATCCACTCAATCAATTCCATCTCGGCGTCGGCATCGCCCTTCGACGGCGAAACGGCGCACATCCTGCGAGCTCTGGCAAGCAGTTCCGTCGCAGCCGCATCGTCATGTTCCACAAGCCGCGCCCAGGCGTACCGCAATCTCACGCGGCTCAGCATGTAACGCGACGAACGTTCAACATAGTCGCGCAGCGAAGGCGTATAGAGGCTCTCCAGACGGCAGCGCTCCCCGCCGGTGACGATGGCGATGAAGAGCAGTTCGCAACGCACCTCCTGACGGTATATCTCGACATCGCCCGACCCCGATGCATCCATGCGTTGCAACACGCCGCGCGCCCCCTCGAAGTCATGCATTTCGAGCATGCGTCCAGCTGCCATACCGGCTACCGCCACGGTCATGTAGTTGCCGTAATCGGCCCCTTCGGGCAGTGCGAACCACTCGGCCGGCATGTCGCGCAGCCGTTCGCCACGTCCCTGCAGGGCGTTGACCTTCAGCTGCAGCCACAACGAGCGTCGGGCCGCCGCATCGCGGCCTATGGTCATCAGGTTGTAGCCGTCGTTGGGCACTCCGTTGATCTTTAGCGGCACGCCGTTCGTCACCACGACGTACACTCCCGAAATGAAAAGCATGGTCAGCAGCGCCATCCAGAAAAGCGGCATCTCAACGCGCGATACCACCGTAATGGCCGCTACCGACACCGCCAGATTTGCCGCAACACCGCCGGCTCCGTATATTCTGTATGGAAAATCGTCGTCGGGTCCGGCAGGCGGCTCCAACAGGCACTGTCCGCCGGTACCGGCAATGCTGAAGCGTCTTATACGCGGACGTCCGTTTTCGCTGACAATCACGAAACTGCCGATGCGGAACGAGACGAAACGATACCCGGTCAGCAGGCCGCCGATCAGATGTCCCGTCTCGTGCACCACCACCTGCAGCATGGCCGTAACCACAAGCATCGCCATGGCCAGACACCACCACAGCATGAAGTACCACAAGCCTCGCGGCATGATTTCGTCGCCCACGGCATGGCGCAACGACGGTATGGCCGCAAATACGGCCACAATGCAGAATCCGATGAGCATTCCCACGCCGAACACCGCTGCCAAAGTCTTGATTCGGGATTTGTTTATCTTGAAAAGAGCCATAATCACACGAGTTTTTCATATATGTTTCCGGGGCACTGGCGCACGGCCCCGACAAGCTCCAGCGAGGTCAGCCGGGCAGTCAGTTCGGAGGCCGTCAGGCGGCTGAGCGTCAGCAGATCGCCGAACGAAAGGGGTTCGGGCGTGGAGAAGAGTCTCAGCAGGGCCGCTTCATCCTCCGTAAGTCGTACGGTGACGTCGTCATTCTCATCGCCGCGCGACTGTCGCGGCAGGCCGAGGTCCCATGCCAGCTCGTCGACTATGTCTTCGGCCGACATCACCAGCTGCGCCCTGCGGCTGCGGATCAGGGCGTTGGTTCCGGCCGAGGCCGTATCCGTCACACGCCCCGGAACGGCCATGACCGAACGGTTGTAGCCGTCGGCAAAACGCACTGTCGACAGAGCCCCGCCGCCTGCATGCGACTCGACAATGACCGTACCGCAACCCAGACCCGCAATTATGCGGTTGCGCGGGATGTAATAGGAACCGTTCTGTTTGGTGATTGAAGGGAGTTCCGAGACGATTGCGCCACCATGCTCCACCATGTCGCGGGCAAGCGGAGCGTGTTGCGCCGGCGTAACTCCCGGCAGCGGATTTGCCACGACGGCCACGGTCGGCACACCGTTGAGCAGTGCAGCCCGATGGGCGGCCGCATCGATGCCGAAAGCCAGACCGCTGACGATGCAGAGGCCCGGAACGAGCCGTGCAAGTCCCTCAACCAGAGACGAGCACGTCCGCTCGCCATAGGGCGTCATGCGGCGCGTGCCGACGAACGATACCGTACGCAGAGACAGAGCCTCCACGTTGCCGCAAACGTATATTACATGAGGATAATCGTCTATTTCGCGCAGCAGCGGAGGATAGGCCTCATCGGTCGAGACGACGGCCGTAATGCCGTTGCGACGGCAATACTCAATCTCGCGTTCGGCCTGTCGCATGCCCTTACGCGACAGGATGTTGCGAGCGGCATCCGGCCGCAGTGCAGCACGCTCCAGAAGTTCCTGCTCCGAAGCGGCGAAGATTGCACGGGCACTGCCGAAAGCGTTCAGCAAATGCACTATACCCTTCACTCCCAGGGCCGGCGTCATCGTCAGGGCAATATCCTCGATCTCCATGCGGTGAAAAGTTATGCATGTTTTACAACGTCGCTGCACGTCGTAAAAGAGCATGTAAAGTTAATAATTTTTCGCGGATTTTTGTTGTTACGAGAAATCTTTGTATATTTGCGAACCCGAACCGCATGAAGCGGGGCTGACATGGTCTGATGGGTGAGGGGCTTAGCCAACGGTCTGCAAAACCGTTTACAGCGGTTCGAATCCGCTTCAGACCTCACGAAAGAGGCTTACAGTTGTCTGTAAGCCTCTTTTATATTTTCAGATCGCGCACCAGACAGCTCCGCAAACACAAAAATACGAGGCCGGCCCGCAGGTACAAATCCCCGCAGGTCGGCCTCGATCTATCGAAAAGCAAATAAGTTCAGTGCGTCGCTACTTACGCATCACGGCCGGCAGCTGATCCTTCGACGTGATCGCACGAATGACATGCGGAGCTCTGCCGCTCTTCAATACGCCCGTCTTCAGAGCCGCCTCTTCCTCAGGAGCCGTACCGGTGGTCTTGAAATAGATCGCAGCCGTTGCTCCGTAACCGAGTATACCGTTGGCGTTCATCGGATATCCCAATGCAATGTAGTCCGTGCCGGGAAGAAGATCGGGCCATACATAGTCGTCGTCAGTTACCATCGGATTCGCAAAGAACGCAACATACTGACGGATATAACCCTCCGGGTCATCCTTGTAACTCTCTGCCGGATTGGTATAGAGATCCTCGTAGTTGGCCACGGTCATGACTCCCTGATAGTAGCCGCTGGTATTTTCACCCATGGTATACACCAGTCGGGCAGAATCGTCATATAGCTCCTTCGCCTCGATGGTCAGCGCTCCGGGCTGTGGCAGCGAGGCATCATACTGAGGTGCTACCAGCGTGTAAGACGACGTCGAGATGATTGCTCCGGCGCTGTCGGTGGCGACGATGCCGATGTAGTACACCTCGTCGGGAAGGCCGTTCAACGCTACCACGAACTCGGAATCGGGCGTATAGACAGGAATCATACCGAATTGATAGTACAAGTTGAGAACCTCGTCGATGGTTGAGCCCATTTCCACATCAACAACCTGTTTCGAAGCGACCTGCACGCCGACACCTTCACAATTGGGATCGGAAACGACCGCCTTAAGCTTGACGATGATAGCGTCGTAGTAGCTCATCAGCACACCTGCCGATGAAGCCGTGGCATAGCTCTTCACGACTGCGCCCTTGGTGCCGTCGGAGGCTACGGGACGCGAAAAGAGGGTATAGGGGCCTATCGAGTCCTGCTGGAACACCACTTCGGTCTCCGGCAGTGCCAGCTGCCTGATATCGGCAAGACTGCCCTGTTCGAACTGGTCGTAGGCCTTCTTGGCGTCTACCGAAGCGACCAGAGCATATTCGATATGGTCGCACTGCTCTCCGGCCGTGTACTTGACCGTAAAGCCCGAATCGTCGAATTGCGTGACGGCTGCTTCGAGCGTCAGCTTGGTCATGTCGACGGACTCACCGTCCTTCTTGTCGCACGAGGGCAACATCATTGTGCCTGCAAGCATGCAGAGCAATAACAAAGGCGTTTTTTTCATGTCTGTTTGATTTTAGGGTTTCACATTCTCTTCGGGGCAAATATAATAAAAATATTTACGATTATAATAAATTTTTACATGAAATTAACATTCGTTTTTATTATAATATTATATTCAGACCAGAACAACATCAAACATCGATTACGCCAGCCACATTGGATAAAATTTTCACACATGTTGGACACATAAAAAAGCATGACACTTGACGTGATGTAAGAGAATCGGATATGTATGGCGCATGTTCTGCCGGCGTACCGACACGAAAAGGGAGCGGTTCTCCAATATGGAGAACCGCCCCCGCGAATATCGGCACGGCGTCATGATCACGCCGGACCGCGTGTCATGGTTGCGGTGGCGAACCCTCAGGCCCGCACATGCACCGCCGGACACGACACTACTTCATGTTGTCGTTGACAAGCGTCACGCCCTTGTACTGGCCGGTCAGAGCGTGCAGGAAATCGGTGATCGAAGCCACCTGCTCCTCCGTCAGCTCCTCGCCTACCTGGTACCTGGCCATCATCGAAACAGCCTCCTCCAGAGTCTTGACGCTGCCGTCATGATAGTAGGGATAGGTCAGAGCCACGTTGCGCAGACCCGGAGTGCGGAAACGGAAACGGTCGCGCTCGATGCCGGTCTGAGCCCAACGGCCGTTGTCGCCGTCGGTAAGGCCCGACTTCTCCTGAAGCTCGCGATCCTTGAAGTAGTCGGCGCGCTGACCCATAAGCTCATAGCTCAGGCCGCCCATGTTCACGCCGGCGTGGCACGTTGCGCAGCTGTACTCCTTGAAGAGCTCGAAGCCCTTGATCTGATCGGCCGTCATGGCCGTCTTGTCACCCTTGAGGTAGAGGTCGAAAGGCGAATTCGGAGTGACGAGCGTACGCTCGAACTGCTCGATGGCGTCGGTGATGGTCGCCTGGCTCAGTCCCTCGGGATATGCGGCCGTGAACTCCTTGACGAAGGCGCGGTCCTTGCTAAGACGTGCCACGATTTCGTCGAACGACTTGCAACCCATCTCTACGGGGTTGAGCGGGGGTCCTGCAGCCTGGTCGGCAAGCGTTGCCGCACGGCCGTCCCAGAACTGTGCGAAGTTGAAGACTGCATTGTAAACCGTCGGGGCATTAACGCCGCCCAGCTGACCGCCGATACCCTCCGAATACTTCAGGTTGTCGACACCGCCGGTGTTGAGTCCGTGGCACGTAGCGCACGAGATGGTACCGTCGGCCGACAGGCGCGTGTCATGATAGAGGCGGTATCCCAGCTCGGCCTTGGCGGGATCGTACTCGACTGCATCGGGTACGGGGCGTACGCTCTCGTTTGCAAACTCGGGAGCCGCCAGCGTGTTGGGATAGAACCTGGCACGATGGTCGCGGATCCAGTCGAGAAGCACTGCGGCCTTCTTCTTGGTCAGCGACGAGCCCCAGTGTACCAGATAGTACTTGGCAAGAGGCATCGTACCGTCCAGCACGGTCTTCTCGACCTTGGCCAGATCGACCTCGTTCACGGCCTCGCCGCTGCCGAGGGCTACCAGCATGGGCTCGATGTCGAAGGCCTTGTAGCCGTCGACGATATCCTTCGTGATGACGCTCTTGGCTATCGGCCAGTTGGCATAGAATGGAAGCGACGGCTCGGCAGTGTGGCAGTCGATGCAGCCGCCGCTGTCGAGAATCTTTGCGACGCGCTCGTCGGCAGGCATCGACTTCGAAGGCGTCGTATTGACGGCCCGGTAGACGATGGCGCAGACAACGACCACGCAAATCGCAGCGATGATGATTTTTGAACTTGTTTTCATCTTTTCGGGTTTTAATGAAACGTTGTTTTTATTGGGTTACATTGTAAATATGCATGCTTTCGGCCGAAGAGGGGAGGTAGCGGTAACCGTACCAGCACATCTGCAGCAGAAGGAAACCGACAATCACGGCCACGAGAAGCCATCGGCTGCGCGAGGCACGCGTCCGCCGCAGGTGTATGTAGACAAGGTATGCCGCGGCAGTCATGGCGGCCCATGTCTCCTTGGGGTCCCAGTCCCAGAAGTCGCCCCACGCCTGTTTGGCCCATATCGAGCCGGTAAGCAGGCCGACGAAGAGCAGTCCCGTACCTATGTATACCATGTTGTCGATCGATTCGAAGAGGTCGCGGCCGCGCATGACCAGACCCGCAACGGCAAGCAGGAACGAACATGCGAGTATGCCGTAGGCGAACATGTAGACCGTGACGTGCGGTATGAAGAAGACGCTCTGGAGTGCCGGCACAAGCGTATGGTCGTGGATTTCGGGTTTGAGGATATTGATAACGCAGAAGACCGACGAAAGCACCGTGGTGAAGAGCAGCAGCCAGCGGTATCGCCAGCGTCTGTAGACCAGTGCGCCGGCCACCATCACGAAGAGCGAATACCAGAGCCGCGTTTCTCCCATGGTTCTCATGGGCGGACGTCCGAGCGAGATCCACAGTCCGGCGACGAAGGCACCCAGAACGACGATGCCGGCCCACGACAGCAGCAGCGACGTGGCGGCACGTTTGGGTGCGGCCATGGAGGTTACGCCTGCGGCCAGCGACAGCAGCATCGACACCACGGCGAAATATGGAAACAACTCCCAGCTCATTTATCCGCCTCCTTTTTGTTTACGCGTTGGCGGCCTCCCCAAATCATGGCAACGGATCCGGCCAGCAGCATCAGCACTCCCGCGAGGGCCGCATACTTCCACGGCTGCACGACGATCTCGAGTACGCAGTATCGCGATTCGCTGCCGGCCGCGGTATCGTAACCGGCCAGATATATATCCTGACGCCACGACTTGCGCCACGGATGGTTCACCCTGAGCATGCGGCTTCGGCCGTCGACCGAAACGACGGCACGGAACTCCTCGGGTTGATTGTTGTCGTAGAAGTCGGCCTCGAACGACTCGAGCGTTACGGTGTACCCCAGCGAATGGGGAGATCCCTGTTCGTCGTATGCCACGTCGGTACTTTCGCCCAGGTCGACGGCGGCACGCAGTCTCTGCATGTCGGCCGATCCGAAGAAGAGGGCCGCCACGAAGATGAAGAGACCCGCATGGTTGAGCCTGAAACGCAGGCGCATTGTTCCGCGGTACCTCAACGTCGCGAGCAGCAGCACGGCGAGCGTCAGCAGCATCACGGCGTCGAATATCCACGAACGCTGGAACTCGATTGCGGGCCACAGCGCCACGGGCAGGCAGCACAGTGCCGTCAGCACGATGACCGTCACGGCGGCGCGACCCGAAGCGAGTGCCGCCACGAAACGGCTTCCGCCCGCCTCGCGGTTCAACACGAAGAGTCCGCCGACAACTACGAGCAGCACGGCCGCATTCACCGGAAAGGCGAACATGCCCGTGTCCGGATTTCCGAACAGAGCCTGCAGCACGACGGCCACGGCCAGCGTTGCGGCGACTGTATATGCGATTGTCCTGTTCATGTCTGCAATTTCCCAGTGTAAAAATAATTCTTTTCGCGACAGCATGTCACTCTCGGGCCGTTTTTTTGACGAAAAAGTCACATAACGGTGTTTTTTGTGGACTTTCAGGGGGATTTTTTCCGATAGTGGCACGTCAAAACAGCAAAAGCATGGCTCCCGCATCACCGACGTGGAGCTTCGTCGAACGACAATGACAAAAGGCAGGGCCGTCAGAGCGCGGCGAATGACGTCGAAGCCCATCCGCAAAAAACCGGAAGGCCCGCAGCACCCGGCTGCAGGCCCGTCCGTCACAATCTAAATCAGTCCTATTTTGTGTGAGATGGTACCTGTCAACATGGCGGAAACCCCCTGACCGCCACATGAAGGCGGACGTCCGCCCCGAGCCTTCGGAGCTGCGTCCATATATTAAATGCGGAAAACCTCAAATCTTGCACGGACGCCGCAAAAAAAATTTCATCTTGATGCGTACCGCCCGTCGCTGCAGCATGACACGGGGTTGTCGGGCACACTCTTTGCGGCTTACGGCCGCGGGCCGTACCACAAACGGTTTCCGGCCGCAAACCCATGAACAAGAACGTACTGGCACTCAAACTGCTCGCTGCAATCAAGGATCTGCTCACATGGGCAGGCATTCCGCGCGACATGCTCGACGGCATGGACGAAGCGATATTCCTCATCTTCATAATCGTCGTATCGCTTGTCATCGCCGCCGTCATACACTTCATACTGGCACAGCTGGCACGCCGCATACTCAAGCGCAGGAAGATCGGCGTTCTCGGATCGATGCTCCGCTACGGTGTATTCCGCAAGCTGACAGCCGTAATTCCGCCGCTGATCGTCTCGGCGCTGCTGCCCTTCGCCTTCGACCACCGTTCGCGCTGGTTCATCATCAGCGACCGAGTGACGTGGATATGTTTCTTTCTGGCGCTGCTCTTCTCGATCAACGCCATATTCCGCACCGTGGGCGACGCCCTCATGCAGCGCGAGGAGTGGAAGAACCGTCCGCTCAAGGGATTCATACAGATATTCCAGGTGATATTCACCTGCATCACGCTCATAATCATCGGCTCGATCATAGCGGGCAAGTCGCCGTCGAACCTCATAACCGGTCTGGGGGCCTTCGCGGCGGTGCTGATGCTGATATTCAAGGATACGATTCTGGGCTTCGTGGCGGGGGTGATGATATCCGAAGACGACATGCTCCGCATAGGCGACTGGATCGAGATGCCGCAGAACAACATCAACGGTACGGTCACCGACATATCGCTCGACATAGTCAAGGTGCTCAACTTCGACAACACGACCGTCACCATACCGCCCTACTCGCTCGTATCGGGGTCGTTCATCAACTGGCGGACGATGGAGGAGTCTGGCGGGCGGCGCATCATGCGCGAGTACGTGCTCAAGCTCGACGGCATACGCACATGCACGCCCGACTTTCTGGAGGGCATGAAGTCCTTCGACCCGCTTCTGCGCGACTACATTACCGCCAAGCAGCGGCAGGCAGCCGAAGGCCGCACCGCCAACACGGCCAATCCCGAAGGGCTCCCCGACGGCACGATCGATACCAACGCCGGACTGCTGCGTGCGTACATGTACCTCTATCTCTCGCACCACCCCGCCGTAAACCACGGCATGCTGACGATGGTGCGCACACTCGCCCCGACCGAAAACGGACTGCCGATGCAGATCTACTGCTTCTCGGCCAACACCGACTGGGCGAGCTACGAATCGATACAGTCCGAAATAATGGAGCACTTCGTCACCGTATTGCCTGCCTTCGGGTTGAGTGCGTTCCAGAATGCCGATTCGCGCGACATGATTCTCGGCAGCCTCATCGAAAGCCCGCGCAACGACCTGCCCGACAACATCGACGGCGTGGCGTGGCGTACGATGCTCGGTCACGGCGGTACGGCCGACAGGGCGTCTGCACCGGCAACCGCCTCGACGTCGGGAACGGCATCGCCATCGGCAACCGCCGAAACCGCCGCAACGCCCTCTTCCCCGGCGGCCGCAGCGGAGGAGAGTGCCGGCGGCAGCAAAAAAGAGTAGGGCATCACGGCCGGCGAAGCTCTTTTTTCGCTACATTTGCCGTACAGATACAAAACAGGCAACATCATGGCGGACAACTATCTCGGAAGGAAGATGGAGGAGTACTTCTCGCGCGGCGACTCCGACCGGCAGCCGCGGGCGTCGCACACGCTGTCGCGGCTTTTGCTGCGCAACCGCAGCTGCCGGGGCTACGACGCCTCGTTCAAGGTGCGCGAGGACCAGCTGCGGCGCATCATCGGCGTGAATACCCTGACGGCCTCGGCCCGCAACCGTCAGGCGCTGCGTTTCCGGCCCGTACTGGCCGACGAGGCGGCGAAGGTGCTGCCGTACATCCGCATGGGCGGAGCGCTGCCCGAACTGCACCTGCCGCTGCCGGGCACCGAGCCCAACGCCTTCATCGTGGTATGCACGACGGTCTCACCCGACGACGACCTCTTCATCGATCTGGGCATATCGGCCCAGAGCATGCTGCTGCAGGCCGTCGAAATCGGCCTCAACGGCCTTTGCATACGGGCATTCGACCGTGACGCGATCAAACGCTCGCTCGCACTGACCTGCGAGCCGCTGATGGTCATCGCCGTGGGACGCGGCATCGAGAGGATCGAGACCGTGGAGATCGGCGCCGACGAGAGCCACGCATACTACCGCCGCGACGGCCGCCACTACGTCCCCAAGGTACGGCTCGACGAACTGATAATCCGATAAAGAGACAAAAAAGTCCCGGCGGCAACCGTCGGGACATCTTTTTATACGGCAGGCAGGTAACGCTGCCCACCGTCAATCGCTATTGTCAATCGTAGTACGAATCGTAGAGCACCGACTCGATGCGGCGCCCCGTAAGGCGCTGTATGTCGTTGACGATCATGTGTTCGTCGAAGGTACAGAAGGTCAGGGCCGTTCCTCCGTGGCCGGCACGTCCCGTACGGCCTATGCGGTGTACGTAGGTCTCGGGAACATCGGGTATGTCGTAGTTGATGACCACCTGCAGCTCCTGTATGTCGATGCCGCGGGCGGCGATGTCGGTAGCCACCAGCACCTTGACCTTGCCCGTCTTGAACTCGTCGAGTGCCCGCTGACGCTCGCCCTGCGACTTGTCGCCGTGGATGGCGTCATTGCGTATGCCCGCACGGCGCAGCGATTTCGATATGCCGTCGGCACCGTGCTTCGTGCGTGCGAAGATCAGCACCGAATCGTCGGGATGGTCGCGCAGAAGCGACACCAGAAGCTCCTTCTTGTCGGCATTCTCGACGAAATAGACGCGCTGCTTAACCTCGTCGACCGTCGAGGCCTGAGGCGTAACCTCGATGCGCTCGGGATCGTGGAGCATCCAGCGCGACAGCGACACGATGGCATCGGGCATCGTCGCCGAGAAGAGCATGGTCTGACGGCGGCGCGGCAGGCGCGACACCAGACGCCGTATGTCGGCGATGAATCCCATGTCGAGCATGCGGTCGGCCTCGTCCAGCACGAGGTACCCAAGCGAGTCGAGATTGACATATCCCTGCCCCATCAGATCGAGCAGGCGGCCCGGCGTGGCGATGAGTATGTCGACGCCCGAACGCAGCTTCTCGACCTGCGAACGCTGCTTGACGCCGCCGAAGACGGCGGTATGTTTCAGATCGGTATATTTCGAGTAATCGGTGAAGCAGTCGCTTATCTGCAGGGCGAGTTCGCGCGTGGGGGTCAGCACCAGAGCGCGTATGACCCTCTGTCGCGCCGGTTTGCCGTGACGGCGGCCGCGGCGACGGCTGTGCGAACGTGAGAGAGTCCCGGTATCGCCCTCCTTCGCTCCGGCGGCATTTTCATTCGCACCGGCAGCACTCTCATTTGCTACGGCAGCTTCGGTGGTATCCGTTCCGGCCGGTGCGGCGGAGTCGGTACGGGTCGCTTCGGCGTCAGGTTGCCCGTCGCCGGCAGGTTCGGACGTGACGGCGCGTGCCTCTGCGGCTGCGGCATCCGCCGACGGCCTGCGCTCGCTCGAAGCCTCGGCCGCAGCCCTCGCATCCTCGCGGGCATATTCCTCCATAAGCTTGAGTATGATCGGTATGGCGAAAGCCGCCGTCTTGCCCGTACCCGTACGGGCTATTCCGAAGATGTCGCGGCCGGCCATAAGTACGGGTATGGCCTGTTCCTGGATAGGTGTGGGCGTCTCATAGCCCTTCTCGGCCAGAGCCCTCAATACGGGCCCGGCAATGTTCAGTTCCTTGAATGTCATTTCGATTCGTTCGTATCATCGTTAAACTTCCGGCACCTCGCCTTCTTCGGCCGATGCGCGAAGGGCATCTCTACTCGGGCGATGGCGTGCCCAAACAAGGTAAGCCCGACGGAGTGCCTTGACGATGATGAACCCTGCAGCCCGAACGGCTGCGTCATGTACGGCGGACGCTATCCGGTAAGAACTTGCTTGTTTGCGCCGCAAAGGTAACCATTTTCCGCCAAATGCGATACGGACGGCTCCCGATTTCTATCTTTTGCGTCCCAGCATGCGGTTCATGAGTATCGCCAGCATGATCAGCAGCAGCAACAGATAGGTCACGGCACGGAACCCGACAAGATCCGATCCGACGTACGACGCAAAGGGATACATCTCGTTGATCAGGCAGGCCGCATCCCACACCGCCGAGATCATCGCCAGGCATGTAAGGAAGAACAGCAGGCTGTTCATGTGCTGGTCGCTGCGCTTCTCGGCGCGGTCGTTCTCGCGCTCGATCATCCGGTAGAGACGCTCCTCCTCCGAGTCGATGTCCAGACCGCGGTTGACGGCTGCGCACACCTCCAGAGGCATGAAGTTGTACGATATCTTGCCGAAACGGCACGTACGCTCGAACTCGTCGAACTCCGACTCGAGACGGTCGATCTTGCGCAGGCGCTTGCGGAAGAGGATGTTCAGGCGGAAGAGATAGAGCTTGTTGAATAGCAGGCTCACGTAGATCATGCCGAAGTAGTCCTGTTTCCAGTTGTCGGCAAGCCATGCCGGCACATCGCATCCGATCATGGTGAAGGTATCGAACAGCGCCAGCGCCTTCCAGTTGTTGTAGATCGAGAGTCGGTTTTCGCGCAGCGTGCGCTCGTAGTATTCGGCCGACGACGATTCGGCCGACGACCCCACGCGCATGAGCATGGCCGTCTCGAAGAGTAGGCGGTCGCTGTCGGCCGCACGCCACTCGGCGTCGTCGAGCTCGACGATCTGGAATATCTTGAGTTTGTTGCCGTTCTCGACAAGGCGGCCGTAGCCGCACGTGCCGGTTTTGCCGGCAGCCTCGGCCAGAGCCGCATGGAGCGCCGCCACCGGTGCGAGGGCCGCATCGGCGAACTCGCCCGCAGCCGCATGGTCGTAACCCGTGACATTGCGCAGTACGGACATGACGGCCGTGAAGTCGTTGGCGTCGTCCGAGCGCATCGACACCTGCACCGCAAAGAGCAGCAGCCCGTACGGAGCCACGAACAACGATATGTCCTCCACCATGAGGCCGTATTCCGTTCCGAAGGCACAAACCCTGACCTCGCGCCCCACCTCGCGCCTGTAGCGAGCCATGCCGCGGCGTCCGTCGCCGAAATTGAAAGCCACGAAGTCGGGATAGTAGAAGTTTTCGTACTCACAGATCTCGGCCGCATCCTTGACGACCGCATGCCATGCGCCATCCACCGCCGAAGGTGCCTCGGCACCTTTCGCCAGCGAGAAGCCGCCGCACAGAAAACCCGTATAACGCATTGTAATTCGCCGTTTTGATTGTTTCGATGCATAAAGATACCGGTTTTTGCCGAAACGCCGAAGTTTTCGACGCTTTTTTACATATATTTGTGGTACAGACCAAAACCCCGAGAAGATGGAATCCTGCACTTTTCTGCGCGAATACTCCGACGAGGAGCGTCGGCGTCTCGATCGGCTCGTCGCCGAAAGCGTCGCGCAACTGCCCTTCACGCTCGCATTCCCCATAGCGCGCGCCGCCGAACAGATCGCCGCCGGCAACTACGGACGGGCCATGAACCATACGCTCGACTTTCTCGAGATATCGGTACAGTATCTCTCGTGCCTGCTCTTCGTGCGCCTCCAGCGGCACGAGGCCGACACGCCGCAGGCCGACCGCGCGCTGAACCGCACAGTCACCAAAATAGACACCAAACGCCCGCTCTCGTTCGGCGACTGGGTGAACGACATCTTCACCCCGCTGGTACGTACGGCCGCAGCCGAACTTCCGGGCGACCCGCTGGCGGCATCGCTCGCGCAGCACATCGTGCGCCGCCGCGGCAACGTGCTTCTTGGCGACAACCGCGAGCCGAGCGTGGTGCAGATACGCAACGAATACAAGGGTCACAGCACCACCCTCTCGGAGAACATCTACCGCGGCGTGGTCTACACGCTCGAGCCGCGCATAATGCTGATGCTCGAGGCGATGCGGCCGCTGCACGCACTCGGATTCGCCTCGTGCACGGGCAGCGACGACGAGGGGCGCCCACTGCTGGCGGACCACAAGGGAGCCGCCGAGAAGGCTCCGGCCGCCGCCGGCATAACGGCCGAAAGGAACCACTACTACGTCACCGACCCCGCCTCCGGCGTCACGGAGGATCTCTTTCCGCTGGTCTTCGGCAGCGACGAAGGCTACGTCTACGTCTTCCAGTCGCTCAAGGAGGAGGCCGTGTCGTACATCTCCTCGAACGAGAATGCCGTAACCTTCATCGACGACTGCTGGAACGAACCTTTCGACAGGCTTATGCAGCGCACGTCGCCGGCCTTCGACATAGCACGAGAACTCAACTGGGACCAGATGCGAACGATGATGGCGGCCGAATCGTCGCGTTTTCTGAGGCGCGTCTACCGCGAAAAGAAGTACAACCGCGAACTCTTCGTCGACCGGCGCCGCCTGACCTCCATGCTCGGGGAGTTCAACGACAGCGACCGCACACTCTTCCCGCTGCTCGGCGAAGCCGGACAGGGCAAGACCAACCAGCTGTGCTACTGGACCGAGCGGCTCATGGAGCAGGGCGAGGCGGTGCTGGTGTTCGCCAGTTCGGACTTCGCGTCGGTGACGCTCGACGAACGGCTCAGGGAGATCTTTGCCTTCAGCCGCCGCAAGGATATACGCAAGCTCATGGAGAGCATCCACGCCCGCGCCGCGGAGAACGGCGCCGTCGTACATGTCTTCTTCGATGCCATAAACGAGTGCCTCGCGTACAGGGATGCCCCCGACGAGGAGGGACCTATCGCCCTCTACGAGGCCATACGGTCGATATTCGCCGGCGGCGACTACCCCCGATTCAAGGTACTCTTCACCTGCCGCAGCTACACGTGGAAGAATCTCTTCCACCGCTGCGCCGCACGCGACGCCGGCATTCACTTCCGCAGCAGCACGGGCGACGACGAGGCCACGGCCGTGCGTGGTTTCGACGACGGGGAGCTCCGGCAGGCATACGACATCTACCGCCGTCTCTACCAGATGACAACACCGTTCGGGTCGCTGGCCGGCACGGCACGCATCCGCCTCAAGGACCCGCTGGTGCTGAAGATCGCCTGTACCAACTATCTCGGAAGCGAACTGCCCCCTACGACGAGCCCCTATGCCTCCATAGCGCTCTTCGGCAAGATGCTCGACGACATATCGCGTTCGTATGCCGGCAACATGCAGCGCCGCATCATCGAGATGCTGGCCGCCTACATCCTCGACAGCTACGAACACCGCACGCCCGTGGACAGCATACCGTCGCGGAAGCTGCGCGAAGCCTACAACGACCCGCAGTCGCCGCTGCACGAGATGGCCGCCGCCGTCTACAAGAACGACGGCATAACCATAGCCTACGGCGAGCTGCTCAACAAGCCCGAACGCCCCGTGCTGCGATTCGTCGAGTCGGTCGAGGGCGACGGCAGCGGACAGATACAGTTCATCTACGAGCGTTTCCTCGAGTATGTCATGGCCCTTGCGTTCGTCGGGCGCGAGCGCGCGGCCGCCGGAGGGGCGGCAATACCTGCAAGGCGCTTCGCCGAAGAACTGCATGCGGCACAGACCAACGTGGTGTTCATGGGGGCCATGCGCAACGCCCTGATCATGGATTGCATGCACGCCGGCGACCCGGCCACGATCATCACCCTGGCCCGCGACTTCAGCGACGACTACGAGGTCATGCTGCTGGTCAACGAGACGCTCAACGTGCTCATACGCGAGAACTACGAGGCGGAGATATTCGAGACCATAGGGCGTCTGCTGTCGGAGCAGGTGCCCGGCGGCGAGGCCCTCACGGCCGAATTCAACGCCGTGACCCGCAAGATCGAGGGCAACCGCGCCGACGAGGGCGTCATAGCCCGCCACAAGGAGCTGCACCGTGCCCTGCTGCCCGTGATACGCCTCCGCAAGCTGGCTTCGGTCAGCACCCTCAACGGCCTGTTCCTTACGGACTACTTCAACGAAGGGCTCTATACGCACGACCCCTTCGAACTGCTGTGGCGGCTGATGACCGACCCCGTAAACGAGGTCGGCAACGACGCCTGCCTCTATGCCTACTACCTCTCGAACAAGCGCCGCACGCTCGAATACTCCCCTCTGCACGAAAACCTCTCGGAACGCATCGTGCACGAGATGTACTCGATAATCAAGACCACGCCGCTGCACCGCACGCTCTTCGTGGCACGATACCGCCGCCGTTCGGTCGTCTTCCTCGAGACCGCCACGCGCATCACCACCCTGCTGATAATCGACGCCCTGCTCTCGGGCGAGAAGGGCTCGCGCGAACGTGCCGGCATGCTTCTGGGCGAGATACGTTCGATATTCAGCTACATAACCGGAGGCTTCTCGCTCGTGCGCATACTGATGCCCTTCTTCCAGTTCGTGCTGCGCCGGCAGATAACCTTCCAGTCCGACTACGTGAACAACGCCGTCGAGTACCAGACCTTCTGGGACGATGCCGTGGTGCCGTACAGCGCCGGCGAAGGCAAATGGTGCCGTCGCTCGGTGATCGAGGCCATGACCTTCATCGACCACTACGGCCGATACCGCAACGGCGACAGCGACGGCATGCTGCGGCAGCGCACCGAAGCCTTCGCACGGCTGCGTCCCGCCATCATGGATGCATACCGTCTGGGCGACAGCTTCAGCTACTTCATCCTCGAGCGAATAATGGTGGTGATGGGTACGAGCGACTGGCAGAACATCAGGCCCGTCGTGCACAGGGTCTTCTCGGATGAGTACCGCGCCACCGAATATTTCGACTATTCGCAGATGTCGCTGCTCTACGTGCTCTATCAGGTGGCGGTCTACTCGCCGGCCGAGAATGCCGAGCTGCTCGAGATCTACGGCCGCGAAAGCGAGGAGTGGACCCGCAAGTGCCGCGGGCTCTTCCGCGGCCGCAACAGCCGCAAGGCGAACACCACGGGCCTCTACAAGCGCAACGTCATGAACTGGTACTGCGTGGTCTACTGCACCCACACGGGCGACGGCCGCGCCCGCAGCGGCGACGAGCGCTGCGTGCCGGTCTTCTACCGACTCATCAACGAAGCCCTCGGCAACAACGACCGCGAACTGCTCTTCCACCTCATCGAAAACATCTCGGAGCTGATCACCGACTTCGGATACATACGCACGGCCCTCGACCTGCTGCTCTACATCATGCAGCGGCTCGACACGCAGCAGAAGATCGACCGGCTGGATGCCGTCGAGCTCGACCGTGCGGGCATCTACCGCCGCGATACCGTGCAGGCAATAGGCAACCTCCTCGGCACGGCCAAGAACTACTTCCCCGCGCAGGTCGACGCCTTCATCAAGAAGGAGATCGTCGGGCTGCCGTTCCCGGGGGTGTCGAAGTATCGCGAGGAGATACTCAACTACAACCCCAGCGGCGAGAGCCTCTCGGATCTCTTCACCCACAAGTTCGGGAACTTCCTGATGTGGTCGCTGCTGCACGAACAGACCGTGGACCGCTTCGCCGTCGAGGCCATCGACGCCGCCGTCGACGCCCGCAACTGCTTCGGCTGGTACGACCGCGTGGTACGCATACTCTTCCGCCACATGTTCGGCGTGAAGTTGTAGGGCGAAGAGGTTTTTTGATAACTTTGCACTGTTTATGAAGAGTAAAACGAAAAAGATGGCCGTCTGCCTTGCGGCGGCTGTTGCGGTGGCGGCGGCCTACATGCTGCAGTCGCTCTTCCGCAGCACGCCTTCGGCCGATACCGGTATGGAAAAGCGAAAATACACTATCGTCGCCCATCGCGGCGGCGCGGGCCTCGGGGCCGAGAATACAATCGAATGCATCGAGCGCGGCCTGGCCGCCGGAGCCGATGCCATAGAGGTGGACGTACACCTCACGGCCGACGGGCATGTGGTCGTCTGCCACGACGCCACCGTCGACCGTACGACCGACGGCGAGGGACGCATCGAAGACCTCACGCTCGACACGATACGCCGCCTGCACGTCACCGTCGACGGCCGCGCCACCGACATGCGCATACCGACGCTCGCCGAGGTCTTCGAGTGCGTCGGCGACCGCGCCGCCCTGCTCATCGAGATCAAGCGACGCAAGGGCGAATACGAAGGCATCGAGGAGAAGGTTCTCGAACTGATAAGACGTTACGACGCGGCCGGCAGGGTTGCCGTGCAGTCGTTCAACGACACGGTGCTCGAGCGCATGCATGCGCTCGATCCATCGATACGTCTCGAGAAGCTCGTGATATTCAAGCTGGCGTGGCTGCCGGTGATTTTCGACGGCGGTTTCTCGCTTTTCAGGCCCGAGCGATACCCCTACGTGCGTTCGTTCAACTTCTACTACCGTTCGGTACCGCGGTCGCTGCCCGACAAGCTGCACCGCGACGGCCGCGAAATAAAGGTATGGACGGTCGAGGGTCCCGAAGGCATCGCCGGGAAGCCCTACGACGGCATCATTACGAACCGGCCCGACCTGTGGCGGTAGCGAGCGGCCAAAACGGAGGCGGCGTGCAGAGCGATTTCTGCACGCCGCCGTCATTATGCGCCCTCCCGTATCAGAGAATTCTCTTGATAAGCCTGAAGAAACGATAGGGCATGTAACGGAACGGCAGATCGGGCCATGTAGGCGTTATGACCACCGAACGGCGGTGCGAGAAGGCCTCGAAGCTGTCGCGTCCGTGGTAGCGGCCCATGCCCGAGTGACCGACGCCGCCGAAGGGTATGTCGTCGTTGACGATGTGCATGATCGTGTCGTTGATGCAGACGCCGCCCGACGAGGTGCGCGACACCACGTGCCGGCCCGTGGCAACGGAGCCGAAGTAGTAGAGCGCCAGCGGTTTCTCGCGGCGGTTGATGTATGATATGGCCTCGTCGATATCGTCGAAGCAGCGTATCGGGCAGATCGGGCCGAAGATCTCGTCGGTCATGACCGGAGCGTCGTCGGCGACATTCTCCAGCAGCGTGGGCTCGATATAGCGCTCCTCGCGGCTGTGGCGGCCGCCGAGCACCACGTCGCCGTCGTTGAGATACGAAACCAGACGGTCGTAGGCACGCTCGTTGACGATGCGCACGAAGTGGGGGCTGCGGCTGGCGTCGTCGCCGTGCATGCGGCGCAGCTCACGGGCAAAAGCCTCGACGAAGCGTTCCCTGACGCTGTGGTGCAGCAGCAGGTAGTCGGGCGCTATGCATGTCTGACCCGCATTGAGGGTCTTGCCCCATGCTATGCGTCGTGCAGCGACCTCGATGTCGGCATCGCGGTCGACGATGCAGGGGCTCTTGCCGCCGAGTTCGAGTACTACGGGCGTCAGATGTTCGGCCGCAGCCTTCATGACCGTACGGCCGAGCGACGGACTGCCCGTAAAGAATATCACGTCGTAACGCTCCTCGAGCAGCTGCGTATTGACCTCGCGGTTGCCCTGCACCACGGCCACGTAACGCTCGTCGAAGGTCTCGGCGATCATCCGTTCGATCGTCAGCGACACGTGCGGAACATAGGGCGAAGGCTTGAGAACGGCCGTACACCCCGCCGAAATGGCCCCCACGAGAGGATTGAGCAGCAGCTGCACGGGATAGTTCCACGGAGCGATGATCAGAGCCGTACCCAGAGGCTCGGTAACGATGCGGCTGCGCGAGGGAAACATCTTGAGCGGCGTGCGGCGACGTTCGGGACGCGTCCACGAACGCAGGTGACGCATGTGCTTGCGCACTTCGCCCGAAATGATGCTCAGCTCGGTCATGTAGGCCTCCTCGTATGATTTGTGGAGATCCTCGCGGAGGGCGTCGCAAAGCGGCTTCTCCCACCTGGCAAGCGCGTCATGAAGACGCTGCAGCATGCGGCGGCGGAACGACACGTCGAGCGTCACGCCCGAACGGAAATACTCCTTCTGCGCCTCGACGATGGAGCGGATTCGCTGCTGGGGTGTGTTTTCGAGTTGCATGGCTTACTGTTTTTTGTTTTTGCGGCCCGTAAAGTTGTCCATGGCGGAAAATATGCCGAATCCGCGGCCGAATATGAAGTCGAACCACGATACGGGCAGTATTCCCTGACAGAATCGTATCAGATGGAAGCTGAGAGGTATGCCGCGGAAATCGCGGTTACGCTCGATGGCGCGCAGTATCTTGCGCGACGTGCGCTCGGGATCGAGTATCGGGAAGATGCGCGAATGCACACCCTCGAACATGCCCGTATTGATGTAGTAGGGCGCAACGGTGGTAATGCGTACATGGCTGTGCGCCTGCGCCAGCTCGATGCGCACCGAATCGGACCAGCCGATGACGGCCCACTTGCTGGCTACGTACACCGACATCTTGGGATTGGAGATCATGCCGGCGGCCGAGGCGATGTTGCAGATGTGGCCCGAATCGCGGGCGATCATCTCGGGCAGGGCCTGCAGCGACAGAACCATCGGAGCTATCGCGTTGATATCCATCGTGCGCATGATCTCGTCGACCGACTGGCGGTCGAAGGTTCTGTTGCCGGTGACGATGCCGGCACAGTTTATCAGTATGTCCACACCGCCGCACTCGGTACGGGTGCGGGCATAGGTCTCGGCCACGGCATCGTTGTCCGAAACATCGACGCGGTAACCCCTGACGTTGCCCAGAGCCGAAAACTCGGCAACCGTGGCATCGACGGCCTCGCCGTTGATGTCCCAGATGGCCAGGCAACGGGCCCCCTTCTCGAGGGCGAGACGTCCCATGATACGGCCGATACCCGACGCTCCGCCGGTAATCAGCACGCAGTTATCCTTGATCTTGGTCATATGGTTTCTTCCGTTAATTCGGCCGCAAATATAACCAAACCAGAGTGTAGTGGCAAGCGAAATCCGAATTTTCGGACTTCGCACCCGACCGGCCGGACATCCGCAACTCCACTCCCGAACACAACGGCGGCCGCAGAACCTCCACGGGTTGCGGCCGCCGCAATTCGCTACGGAACAACGCCTCAGGCACGATGCCCCATCTTGTGCAGGAAGCACTCGATGGTATTCTCCATGAGGCAGCAGATGGTCATGGGACCGACACCTCCCGGCACCGGCGTGATGACCGAGGCCTTGGGCTCGACGGCGGCGAAATCGACATCGCCGCAGAGCTTGCCGCTCTCTGGGTCGCGGTTCACGCCCACGTCTATCACCACGGCGCCGTCGGCGACCATGTCGGCCGTCACGAAGCGCGGGCGCCCTATGGCTACAACCAGAATCTCGGCCTGCGACGTAACGGAGGCCAGATCGGCCGTGCGGCTGTGGGCGATGGTTACGGTGGCGTTCTCGTCGAGCAGCAGTTTCGATACGGGCAGTCCCACGATGTTGCTGCGCCCGATCACCACGGCACGCTTGCCGGCGATGGTCACACCCGCAGCCTTGAGCATCTTGATTATGCCCTTGGGCGTGCAGGGAAGCACGCAGGGCTGTTTCTGCCACAGCGCCGCAACGTTCAACGGGTGGAAACCGTCGACATCCTTGGCACAGTCGATGGCCGCGATGACCTTGGCCGAATCGATATGTTTGGGCAGCGGCAGCTGCACCAGTATGCCGTCGACACCGTCATCGGCATTGAGCTCGGCGATGAGCGCCAGCAGCTCCTCTTCGGTGATGGTATCGGGACGGCGTATCGTCGTGTTGCGTATGCCCACCTCGGCCGAAGCCTTGGCCTTGCCCTTGACATAGGAGACGCTGCCCGGATCCTCGCCTACGAGAACCACCGCCAGATGCGGCACGCGACCGTAACGCTCCCCGAACGTCGCAACCTCTGCGGCCATTTTGCCCTTGAGCGAGGCCGCCAACTCTTTTCCGCTTATAATCATTTGCAATCCTTGTTTTTATTGTCCGAAAATAATCACTTCCGCTCCTCGCACGCCACGGCCTGCCAGCCGATGTCGCTGCGGTGGAAGAGATTGTCGCATTTGATGCGTGCCACCTCGGCCAAAGCCTTGTCACGTGCCTCGGTGACCGTCGCCCCCTCGCATACCACGATGGCAACGCGTCCGCCGGCCGTCACGTAACGTCCGTCGCGCACGGCCGTACCCATGTGGTAGACACGTCCGTCAACGCCGTCGAGCCCCTCGATGACGAAGCCCTTCTCGTAGGAGCCGGGATAGCCCTTCGACGCCAGCACAATACCCAGCGTGGCGCGATCGCTCCACTCCAGCGTTACGCTGCGTCCCTCGGCGATGTCGCAGAAGACGTCGTAGATGTCGCTCTTGAGGCGCGGCAGCACCACCTCGGTCTCGGGATCGCCGAAACGGGCGTTGAACTCGATCACCTTGATGCCCGACGGCGTCTTCATCAGTCCGCCGTAAAGCACGCCGCAGAAGGGAGTACCCTTGTCGGCCAGCGCGGCAGCCGTCGGCCGCATGATCTTCTCGAGGGCATAGTCTCGGTCTTCGTCGGTGATGAACGGCAGAGGCGAATAGGCTCCCATGCCTCCGGTATTGGGTCCCTCGTCGTGGTCATAGGCGCGCTTGTGGTCCTGCGACAGCACCATGGGCACAACCTCGCGTCCCGCAACGAAGCACATGAACGAGAACTCGGGTCCCTCGAGGAAATCCTCGACAACGACCTTGCCCTCGCCGAAACGTCCGTCGAGCAGCATGTCGCGCAGCGCATGGTCGGCCTCTTCGGCCGTGCGGGCTATGACCACGCCCTTGCCTGCGGCCAGGCCGTCGTATTTGAGCACCGCCGGAAGCGGACGCGAAGCAACATAGGCCGAAGCCTCGCCGTAATCGGTAAACGTACGGTAACCGGCCGTCGGTATGCCGTATTCGGCCATCAGGTTCTTGGCGAACTCCTTGCTCGACTCGATGCGCGCCGCGGCCTTCGTCGGGCCGAAGATGCGCAGTCCGTGAGCCTTGAATGTATCGACCACACCGGCAGCCAGAGCCGATTCGGGCCCCACCACCGTCAGGTCGAAACGCTCGTCGAGAGCCAGCTTCAACAGCCCCTCGACATCGCTGTCCTTCACCGCCACGCAGCGGGCCTGCCGCGCGATGCCGGCATTGCCCGGGGCGCAGACGATTTCGGTAACCTGGGGCGAACGCGACAGAGCGTCGACTATGGCATGGCAACGCCCGCCGCCCCCTATTACGAGTACTTTCATGGTTATCTAAAGGTTAAATGTTACCGCCACGCACGCGTCAGTGCTTGAAGTGGCGCATGCCGGTGAATACCATTGCTATGCCCAGTTCGTCGGCCTTGCGTATCGACTCCTCGTCGCGTACGCTGCCGCCCGGCTGAACGATGGCCGCTATACCGTACCTGGCTGCCAGCGTCACCGTGTCGTCGAAGGGGAAGAAGCCGTCCGATGCGAGAACCAGTCCCTCGGTAGCGCCTTTCGACCGTGCCTCCTCGAGTGCGATAGCCGCCGATCCAACACGGTTCATCTGTCCGGCACCGACACCCAGCGTGCTGCCGTTGCGCACGACAACGATGGCGTTGGACTTGACATGCTTGACAATACGCCATGCAAAGTTCAGATCGACGAGCTGCTCCTCGGTGGGACGCAGCTTCGTGACGGTCATGTCGCCCGTAACCGTGATCATGCTGGTGTCGAGCTCCTGTGCGAGCAGGCCGCCGTTCACGCTCACGTACTGCATGGCCTTCACGTCGCGGCGGCTCATGTCGACCTGCATCAGACGAAGGTTCTTCTTCGTGGTCAGGATCTCGAGCGCCTCCTTCGAGAACGACGGCGCGATGATGATCTCGAGGAAGACGGGCTTCATGGCTGCTGCCGTGGCGCCGTCCAGCTCGCGGTTAACGGCAACGATACCGCCGAAAATGCTGACCTTGTCGGCCTCGTAAGCCTTGTTCCACGCCTCGAGGATATCCTTGCCTACGGCCGCACCGCAAGGGTTCATGTGCTTGAGGCCCACGCAGAAGGGCTCCTCGAACTCACGTACGATGTTCAGCGCCGCATTGGCGTCCTGTATGTTGTTGTACGAAAGCTCCTTGCCGTTGAGCTGGCGGGCGAACGCCAGCGAATAGGGCATCGGCTCGGCCTGACGGTAGAACCTGGCGCTCTGGTGGGGATTCTCGCCGTATCGCAGCGTCTGAACAAGGTCGTAATCCATGAAGAGCTTCTCGTTCAGACCGGCCTGCGCACGCATGTAGGTGGCGATGCAGGCATCGTACTCGGCCGTATGGGTATAGGCCTTGGCCGAAAGCTCCAGACGCGTCTTCTCGGTGGTGTTGCCGCCGGCCTCGATCTCCGCAATGACACGCTCGTAGTCGGCCGGATCGCATACGACCGTCACGTCGCGGTAGTTCTTGGCGGCGCTGCGAAGCATCGACGGTCCGCCGATGTCGATGTTCTCTATGGCCTCGGCCATCGTCACCCCTTCACGCTCGATCGTGCGACGGAATGGATAGAGATTGACACATACCATGTCGATGAGCTCGATGCCGTTGTCGGCCAGAGCCTTCATGTGCGAAGGGTCGTCGCGGCGGGCCAGAAGTCCTCCGTGTACCTTCGGATGCAACGTCTTGACACGTCCGTCGCATATCTCGGGAAATCCCGTAACATCGCTTATGTTGATGACCTCGACCCCGCTCTCGCGAAGCAGCTTCATCGTTCCGCCCGTAGCTATGACCTCCCAGCCCAGACGCCGCAGCGCCCGCGCGAAGTCTACCACGCCCGTTTTGTCGCTTACGCTTACAAGTGCTCTCATATTTTGCTTTCTGCTATCAGTTTGTTTATCGTATTTATGTACAGTTCGTGTTCGATGGCGTGCACCATGCTCTCGAGTTCGGCGATGTCGCGCCCCTCATAGGGAAAGGACTGCTGCGATATGATGCGCCCGCCGTCCATCGTGCGGTCGACGTAGTGGATCGTCACCCCGTAGACCTTCACACCGTAGTCGAAAGCCTGTTCGATGGCGTGGGCCCCCTTGAATGCCGGCAGCAGCGACGGGTGGATGTTGATGATCCGCCCCTCGTAACCCGCAAGCATCACATCCGACAACAGCCGCATGTAGCCCGCCAGGCAGACCAGATCGACGCGGCGGCTGTCGAGCAGCGAGACGATCTCGCGTTCGTAGTCGGCCTTCGAGCCGTAGCTCCTGGGATCGAAGGCGAAGGTCTCGATACCGCGGGCCGCGGCGCGCGCAACGACATGTGCCGCCGGACGGTCGCAGACGACCAGCACCACTTCGGCCGCAATGCGCCCCTCGGCGCAGGCTTCGGCTATGGCCTCGAAATTGGTCCCCTCGCCGCTCGCGAATAGTGCCAGACGCTTCATCGTATGACGACCCCTTCACGGTCGGTGACGCGACCGATGACCGACGCCTTCAGGCCGTGTCCGGCCAGCAGCGCAACGGCCTCTTCGGCCTGCGAGGCATCCAGCGCGATGACCATGCCGATACCCATGTTGAAGATGTTGAACATCTCGCGGTGGGCGATGCGGCCGTACTTCTCGAGGAAGGCGAAGACGGGGAGTATCTCCCACGAACCCTCAACAACCGAGATGCCCTGTCCCTCGCGCAAGATGCGCGGGATGTTCTCGTCGAATCCGCCGCCCGTGATGTGGCTTATGCCGTGCACGTCGCAGTGCGCGATAAGGTCGAGCACCGGACGCACGTAGATCTTCGTCGGCGTGAGCAGAACCTCGCCCAGTGTACGTTCGGCATCGAGTTCGGGATAGACCCTGCGCAGGTCGAGCCCGTTGTCGGCGATGATCTTGCGCACGAGGCTGAAACCGTTGGAGTGCACGCCCGTCGAGGCTATGCCCACCAGCACGTCGCCCACGGCAACCTTCGAACCGTCGATCAGACGCGAACGCTCGACAACACCGCAGGTGAAGCCCGCAATGTCGTACTCGCCGCCGCCGTACATGCCCGGCATCTCGGCCGTCTCGCCGCCGATGAGCGCGCAGCCCGCCTGACGGCAACCCTCGGCCACGCCGGCCACGATGGCCTCGACCTTGGCCGGTTCGTTGTGACCCACGGCCACGTAATCGAGGAAGAACAACGGCTCGGCTCCCTGTGCCAGCACGTCGTTGACGCACATGGCAACGGCGTCGATGCCTATCGTGTCGTGACGGTCGAGCTCGAAGGCCAGCTTGAGCTTGGTGCCCACGCCGTCCGTGCCGCTGACCAGTACCGGCTCGCGGACCCCCAGCGCCGCCAGGTCGAACATCCCGCCGAATGCGCCGATGTTGCCCATGACGCCCGTACGGGCCGTCGATGCCACATGTTTCTTGATACGTTTGACCACTTCGTAACCCGCCTCGAGGTTTACGCCGGCCTTTTCATAAGCTTCAGCCATA
>CALUNG010000015.1 GCA_944321955.1 uncultured Alistipes sp.
ATGGAGATACGTGGCGGTACGGGCGGCGACGAGGCGGCCCTGTTTGCCGGCGACCTGCTGCGCATGTACACCAAGTATATCGAATCGAAGGGATGGCGCTACGAGATAACATCGTTCTCGGAGGGCGCGGCCGGAGGATACAAGGAGGTCGTGATGAAGGTCACGGGACAGAACGTCTACGGGACGCTCAAATACGAGTCGGGCGTACACCGCGTACAGCGTGTGCCGCAAACCGAAACCCAGGGCCGTGTACACACGTCGGCCGCATCGGTAGCCGTGCTGCCCGAGGCCGAGGAGTTCGACGTGGAGATATCGATGAACGACATCCGCAAGGATATCTTCTGTGCATCGGGCCCGGGCGGACAGTCGGTCAACACGACCTATTCGGCCATACGACTCACGCACATACCTACGGGTATCGTCGTACAGTGCCAGGACCAGAAGTCGCAGCTCAAGAACTTCGACAAGGCATTCGAGGAGCTGCGTACGCGAGTATTCAACCTCGAATATTCGAAATACCTCGACGAGATAGCCTCCAAGCGCAAGACCATGGTATCGACGGGTGACCGTTCGGCCAAGATCCGCACATACAACTATCCTCAGGGGCGCATCACCGACCACCGCATAAACTATACGATCTACAATCTTGCGGCATTCATGGACGGCGACATACAGGACTGCATCGACCATCTGATCGTTGCCGAGAATGCCGAGCGTCTCAAGGAGAGCGAGTTGTAGCAGGAGGATGTTTCCTGTACGGAGAAGCAATTCGGCGGGCAGTAATACCGTTATCCGTAAAAACGAGATGATGATACTGCGAAATACAATATTTACCGCAACACTTGCGGTTGCAACGGCTGTCGCTGCATGGGCTCAATCGCCGCTTTACATCGTGAACGGCCACAAGACCGACAATATCCGCAATATTCCGCCTTCGGACATCGAACGTATCGAAACGGTCGAGATCGACGACGAGAGTATCGCACAATACGGTCCCGAGGCGAGTCACGGCGTGATAATCGTGACGCTGAAATACGACGAGCCGGCCAGTTTCCAGGGCGACAGCATATCATACAACGACTATATTGCCGATCGCGTCAAGTGGGGCGACAATGAACCGGCGGCACGCGTAGCCATACGCTATACCGTTGGCACGGACGGCAGCGTGACTCTCGGCGACGTGCTCGAATCGACTGACAACCGCCTGCGACGCAAGGTTGTGGCGGCCGTAGCCGAAGCTCCGAAGTGGACTCCCGCCACGAAGGCCGGGAAACCGATCGAGAGCGAACGTGTGCTTCAGATACAACTGCCGCGCGGCAAACGCATGCCGCAGGAACCCTACGTCGTAATCAGATAATCGAGCCGACAGCCGCGAGACGGCATGCAGGCTAACAGATATCTATCCAACAACAAAACCTTGAACGGATCCGATCACATAACGCTTGCAGAGCTGCAGACGACCATACGCAATGTCCTGTCTGCAGAGTTTGCCGCGCCGGTATGGGTCAGCGCCGAGATTGCCGACATCAAGGTGAACGGATCGGGCCACTGCTACCTCGAACTTATAGACAAGGGCGAGGCCGACGGCAGCAACGGCGTACCGAAAGCCCAGGCGCGGGCCGTAATATGGCGGTCGAACGTCGGCCGCATATTCGGACGTTTCGAGAACGAGAGCGGACAGCGACTCGAACGCGGCATCAAGGTTCTGGTGTGCGTGACGGTCAATTATCACGAACTCTACGGCCTCTCGCTGCAGATCATCGACATCGACCCGACGTATACACTCGGCGAGATGGAACGCCGCAAGCAGGAGGCCATAGCACGCCTCAAGAGTGAGGGCGTATGGGACATGAATCGCGAGGTAGGGCTGCCGCCGATCGTACAGCGCATAGCTGTCATATCGAGCAGCAATGCCGCCGGTTATCAGGATTTCCGTAACGAACTCGCCAAAAGCGGATATGCTTTTACGCTGACGCTCTTCGATTCGGTGATGCAGGGTACGGCGAGCGAGGAGTCGATCATCGGCTCGCTCGAGCAGATAGCGGGACATCAGGAACTGTTCGACGCCGTGGTGATAATCCGCGGCGGCGGATCGGCGAGCGACCTCAACTGCTTCAACTCATACCGTTTGGCGGCGCATGTGGCACAGTTTCCGCTGCCGGTGATTACCGGTATAGGTCACGACAAGGATACGAGCGTGGCCGACATGGTGGCCTGCCTGGCATTAAAGACGCCGACGGCCGTAGCCGTATGGCTCAACGAGCGCATGTTGCAGGCCGACGGAGCGCTCGACTATGCGGCATTGCAGTTGCACGAGTTGCTGACGGCTACCATGCGCAAATACGAGATAGCGCTCGAGAGGGCTGCAAACCGGCTCGAGGCAACCGTAGAGTCGGTAATAGCCGAACAGGGCATGTTGCTGCAGAATGCGGCGACGATACTGAAGGATTCGGCCGCACGGGCCCTTGAGAACGAGCGGCGCAAAATCGGTTCGCTGGCCGAACTGGCCGAAAGCCACTCGCCGCGCCGCATCATGCGGCTGGGTTTCGCCGTGGCGAGAATCGACGGCAGGGCCGTTACATCGGTATCGCAGGCCCGCGACGGCGAACGGATGAGCATCGAGGTGGCCGACGGAACAATCATGACGACCGTAAAGAAGTGAACATATGGCAAAGAAGGAGATATCATACGCCGAGGCCATGGCCGAAGTCGAGAAGATCATGGCCGAACTGCGCGGCGACAGTGTCGACGTCGACACGCTTACGCAGAAGGTAAAACGGGCATCGGAGCTAATCGAGCTGTGCAAGGCCAAACTGCACAAGGCCGAAACCGACGTAAAAAGACTCTTTGACGGAGAATGAAACGACTGATACGCTGGATACTCAACACCATTCCGCGGCCGCTGCTGCAACGCATGGCTTCGTGGGCAGTACCGCTCATGGGACTGCTCTATGTCGGGCGCGGGCGTGAATGTCCCGTATGCGGATGCCGGCGGAGGAGATTCCTGCCGTACGGATATGTCTCCGTACGCAGCAATGCCCTGTGTCCGCGTTGCCTATCGCTCGAGCGTCATCGCCTGCTGTGGCTGTGGCTCACGCGCGAGACCGACATATGCAAAGGAGAGAGGCAGCTGCTGCACATAGCCCCGGAAGTCGCTCTCATGCGCAGGTTCAGGGAGATATACGCACGGCACCCCGAGCTGTATATCACGGCCGACCTCGAAAGTCCGCTCGCACGCATGCACTTAGACGTACAACATATACCTCTTGCCGACGAATCGGTCGACATCGTCATCTGCAACCACATAATGGAACATGTCGCCGACGACCGCCTCGCCATGCACGAACTGTGGCGGATACTGCGTCGCGGAGGCTGGGGAGTAGTGCTGTCGCCCGTGGACGAATCGCGTGCCGAGACCTTCGAGGACGACTCGATAACCGATCCGGCGGAACGTACACGCATATTCGGGCAGTACGACCACCGGCGCATCTACGGGCGCGACTATGCCGACCGCCTTAGCGGAGCCGGATTCGACGTCGAGGTCATCGACTACGCCGCGACATTCTCTCCGGAAGAGCGAAAGCGCTACGCCCTGTGCGACGACAGGATCTACGTCGTGCGCAAGGCATGATGACGTCTGGACGTCAATAGAGGTAGAAGACTATGGCCACATAGTGCGACACGGCAGCGAGATTTATCAGCAGATGCCATACGAGGTGGTGGTACTTGAATCCCTTGCGTGCATAGAACCACGCGCCGAGCGTATAGAAGAGTCCGCCAAGCCCTATCAGCACGATCATCGGGATCGAGGCACGGCGTATGAACAGCGGGAAGAAGAAAACGATGGTCCACCCCATGATCAGGTAGATCGAGAGGCTGAGCGCCGGTATCGACCTTCGGGAGAGCGACTTGTAGAGTATGCCGAAGAGCACCATCACCCACTGCACGGCCACGATGACCCATCCCTGCCATCCGCCGATGACCGATACGGCAACCGGCGTGTATGTTCCGGCTATCGCAACGAAGATGAATATGTGGTCGAGTATGTGGAATACGGCCTTGTGCCGTGAATTGGGAGCCATGCTGTGGTAGAGCGTCGATCCGAGGAACATGAACAGCAGCGAGATGACGAAGACGCTCGCGCAGACGGCACCCTCGACACCCTGGCTGAGATAGCCGCGTATGGCTGCAAGCGGCAGACCGCACAGCGCGGCGATGGTCATCACACCGTGTGAGACGGAATTTCCGACCTCTTCTCCGAAACTTTGAACATACGCTTTACGTTCCGTTTTACGTTTCATAGGCAAGATATTTGATTTCGCTGCAAAGATAGCGTTTTATCGTTGACGGCGCAGCTATGCAGCCGAAACAGTACCGAACAGGACATATACGTGTCCGAAACGGGCATCGGCCGCCTGCGATTGCGGCAATCAGAACATAAAAATTGCAGATGGCGAGCAAAATTAGTATATTTGCAACATCGGTTATGTTGGAAAGGTACGACAAATTAAGAACTTTCGTCCGGGAGAACTTCTCGGAGACCACGCAGCGGCTGGTTGACCAGGCGCTGGAATACGCGTCCGAAAAACTCGGAGACGCGACCCGTTATGACTGTACGCCGCTGCTCGACCACGGCGCGGCCGTGGCATGCATCGTCGTTTCGGAGATAGGACTGGGGCGCAATTCGGCCGTGGCATCCATCATCCACGACGTGGTTCGCATTGCCGACAAGCGAAAGGACGGTTCGGTCGTCGAGCTGCTCGAAGAGATACGCTCGCTCTTCGGCGAACAGGTCGCAGGCATAGCCGTAGGACTGGCCAACATCTCTTCGATCAAGCTCAAGGCATCGAAGGAGCAGGCCTCGAACTTCCGCGACCTGATCGTCTCGTACTCCGAAGACCCGCGCGTCATCCTCATCAAGCTGGCGGACCGCCTCGAGGTGATGCGTTCGCTGAAGATCTTTCCGCGCGAGAAGTGGCGCAAGAAGAGTTGGGAGAGCATGAACCTCTATGCCCAGATAGCGCACAAACTCGGCCTCTACAACATCAAGAGCGAACTCGAGGACATAGCGCTGAGTTATCTGGAGCCCGACGACTTCGAGCACATCAAGACCAAACTCGAGAATACCGAATCGGAGCGTCAGACATTCATTGCCAAGTTCATCGAACCGATTGCCGAGCGGCTCGACGCACACGGCATAAAATACCACATCAAGAGCCGCACGAAGTCAATATACTCGATCTGGAGCAAGATGCGCAAGCAGCATGTTCCGTTCGAGGGCGTGTATGACATCTTCGCCATACGCATCATCATCAACTGTCCGCGCGAGGCCGAAAAGCAGCAGTGCTGGACGGTATATTCGATCGTGAGCGACATCTATACGCCCAACACCGAACGCATGCGCGACTGGATCACGATCCCGAAGTCCAACGGATACGAGTCGCTGCACACGACCGTAGCGGCAGGCGGCGGACGCTGGGTCGAGATACAGATCCGTACCGAGCGCATGAATGACGTGGCCGAGCGAGGCATTGCGGCACACTGGCGATACAAGGGTGTGAATCAGGGCGGTCAGACCAGCGAGCAGTGGCTGTCGCACCTGCGCGAGCTGATCGAGGACACGACCCACTCGCTGGCGAAGCGTTTCGACGCCGAACCGGCTTCGGGCGAGATATTCGTATTCACGCCCAACGGCGACATACGCAAGCTGCCCGAAGGGGCGACGCTGCTCGACTTCGCATTCGACATACATACGTCGCTTGGCTCGACATGTTCGGGCGGCAAGGTCAACGGACGCGCGGTGCCGATACGCGAGGTGCTGCACAACGGCGACATAGCCGAGATCTTCACGCAGAAGAACCAGACGCCGAAAGCCGACTGGCTCAACTTCGTGGTTACGTCGAAGGCACGCAACAAGATCAAGTCGTTCCTGCGCGAGGAGCAGGCCAAAAACGCGAGGATCGGCCGCGAGGAACTCGAGCGCAAACTCAAGAACTGGAAACTCAACGTCTCGATCGACGAGGCCGTGGCCTATCTGGTCAAATACTACAAGCTGCGCACCGGTACGATCTTCTACGAGATGGTTGCCACCGGCAAGATAGATCTTGCCACGATCAAGGATGTCGTGGCGCACTGGGTCTCCGGCGCCGCCGACGAGGAGCGTCGCGCCTCGGTTGCCGAGGCCGAAGCCGAGCGTAACCGCAAGGCAGCGGAACGCAAGCTGCCGACATCGGGAGACGCACTTGTCATAGACGAAAAGATCAACAAGATAGAGTACAAGCTCGCCAAGTGCTGCAACCCCATAAAGGGCGATGACATCTTCGGCTTCGTGACGGTCAATTCCGGCATCACCATACACCGCTGCGACTGCCCTAATGTACAGCGGCTGCGCGAAATCTACCCCTACCGCATCATGGAGGCGAGATGGAGGGAGCGCGTCGACGGATCGTTCCGCGCTACGATATCGATCGTCGCGCAGGATTCGGCCGGTCTGGCCAACAGCATCACCGAGGTCATCAGCCGCGACCTGAAGCTCAACATGCGTTCGATAAGTTTCGTTTCGCGCGGCGACGGTACGGTCATCGGCACCGTCAGTGTAGAGGTTTCGGGCGCCGGCGTGGTGGACATGCTCGTACACTCGCTGCTGCGTATAAAAGGCGTACAACGGGCCTACAGGGCAAAATAGAGCCCTCAATCGACACAACAAAAGGCGGCACATAAGTGCCGCCTTTTTCATTACATCAGACCGAGCGACGCGAACATCGCCGCGTAAGCCTCGGCCTTGCGCTCCAGAGCCATCGGATAGGCCCGCGATGACGACGGCATACGCCAGAGCCGCAAGTCGCGCCCACCGAACGGGAACGGCACGAAACCGCCGACAACCGGCACGTCGCAACCCAGCCCACAGGCAGCCGTCTCTGCCGCCTTGCCGCCGGTGGCGGCTACGGCACGGCAAGCAGGCAGACGCCGAAGCAACGCGCCCAGATCCGTCGGTTCGACTATCTCGAGGAACTGGTCCGAAGCATTGTCCCTGAGCCGGTTTACGGCCGTTGCCGTATCATAGAGCGCTATACCCTTTCCGGTCAGAAACTCCACGATACGCTCGCGGTCGAACGCCTTGCCGTCGGCGGTGAGGAAATGCGCGCGGTCTCCGAAAAAGAGATATCCGAATATGCGCCACATGTCGTTCTGCAGATTGGGATAGTAGAACTCCATCGACCAGCGCCTGCGTTGCGGCGGGAAGCTGCCCAACATCAGCAGCACGGCCCCATCAGGTAAAAAAGGGTCGAGCGGATGGCTCTCCGTTCGACCCGTAAAATCACTCTTTTCCACAGTTATTTATTGTATCTCTCCTTGAGTTTCTCGTTCTGGCGTTTCAGTGCGTCGATGGCGAGGTCGATGGCCTCCTCGAAAGTCTTGGCACGCTGCTCGGAGACGAGATCCGATCCGGGCATGTGAATGGTCACCGTAGCAACCTTGTTTCCCTTGTCAAAGTCCTTATCGAGTTTTAGAACGACATCTGCTCCCGTCGCGCGGTCAGCAAAACGGTCCATTTTTGCCATCTTGTGCTCCACGAATTCGACCAACCTCTTGTCGGCATCGAATTTCACTGTCTGAATGTTTACGTTCATAGTAGTGTTGTTTTTAGCGGCTGCGCCGCAGTTAATAATATCGGGCATCGCAATGCCCTGCATGTAAACGTCGCACCTCTTGCACCGGCGGGTCCTATTCGCCGCCATGCCCGCGGGGGTGCGCCCGCAAATATACCTCTTTCAGTTTTGCGATGCTGTTGTGGGTGTACACCTGCGTCGTCTGCAGCGACGAGTGCCCCAGCAACTCCTGTATCTCGCGAAGGTCGGCGCCTCGATCCATCAGATGCGTCGCGAAAGTATGTCGCAGTACGTGCGGGCTCTTCTTGCCCTGAACGCCCGCTCCGGCCAGTGCCGCCTTTACGGTACGGTAGGCCGTCATGCGCGAAATACGTTCTCCCTTCTCGGTTAAAAATAGCGCTTTTTCTCCACTTCTGCAAATATTCTGCCCCTCAAGTACCGATGAATATTCATCGAGCATGCGGCGTACCGTCGCATTCAGCGGTACAAGCCTCTCCTTGTCGCCCTTTCCGTGCACCTTCAGCGTCATACGGTCCGACGAAAAGTCGTCAGTATCGATACCGACGAGTTCGGCCAGACGCAGACCGCACATGTAGAACATCGTCACGATCAGAGCGTCGCGCACCTTGCGGAAGTCTCCGCCCGAAGCCTCCTCGCGCATCTCGTCCAGCAGCCGGGGCATGCGGGTCTCCGGCACGAACGACGGCAGACGTTTCGAGGTCTTGAGGTTGCGTATGCGGCTGAAAATGTCGTTCTCGACCAGGCCCTGACGGCGCAGATAGCGGAACCATGCACGCAACGACGAAATCTCGCGATTCATCGATGCCGGCGATATGTGGTCTTCCTCCACGCGGTGGACTATCCATTCGCGTACGTCGTCCGCCGTGACAGCCTTCGGTTCAAAGCTTCGGCCCGAGCTCTCGAACCACGCGACGAAGCCCTTCACATCACGACGATAGTTGCGCACCGTCAGGGGTGAATAGCGTCTTTCTGCCTCGAGATATGCCAGAAACTTTTCGATCATGAGACAATCATCAACCTTATATAACAAAGTTACCAGTTTTTTCACAATGCTGTTTTCATTTCGTCGTGTTTTTTTGTCGCATTCTCCGAATACTGTTGAAAAATTGGAATTTTGAGGAATAAATCATACCTTTACATATCCAATCGAAAACTGCAGAAGCAAATGAAAAAGATTCTTACGGTCCTGCTGTTGTTCGCGGCGACGGCATGTACCCGGCAACAGAATGAGATCAAATTGCTCGATCCGGCAAACTTTTCAACAACAGTCGACAATGTTCCGGTAACGCTCTACACGCTCAGAGCCGGCGACCTGACAATGCAGGTCACGAACTATGGCGGACGTGTGGTATCACTGTGGGCTCCCGACCGCGACGGCCGGTATGACGACATCGAGATAGGATATCCCGACATCGAGCACTACATCAACAATACGGGCGAACGTTACTTAGGAGCCGTGGTAGGCCCTGTGGCCAACCGCATAGCAAACGGGCGCTTCACTCTCGACGGCAAGGAGCACCTGCTGCCTCAGAATGACAACGGGCAGACCCTTCACGGCGGCACGATCGGCCTCGACCGCATGGCATGGCACGTCGACGAAGCCACCGACAGTTCGCTGCTCATGAGCTGCACCCTGCCCGACGGGCGGGACGGCTTTCCCGGCAACCGCGCCATCACAATGAAATACGAGCTCACGCCCGAAAACGAGTTCGTGATAACGTACGAAGCCCAGACCGATGCTCCGACCGTCATGAACATTTCGCACCACTCGTTCTTCAACCTCAAGGGCGAGGGCAACGGTAACGTCCTTGATGAAATCCTTACCGTCAATGCATCGCACACCACACCTGTAGACGAGCACCTCATACCTACCGGCGAGATAGCCGACGTCAGCGGTACGCCGTTCGATTTCCGCACGCCGACAGCCATCGGCAGCCGCATCGGCGAAGAGAATGAACAGCTGCGTAACGGCCGTGGATACGACCACAACTGGGTCATCGACCGCGAGGATAACGGCGAGGTGATCCGCGTCGCCGACATCTACGATCCACAGAGTGGCCGCGGCATCGAGGTTCTGAGCGACCAGATCGCTCTGCAATTCTACAGCGGCAACTTCTTCGACGGCTCATACAACGGAAAGTACGGCAAACCGATAGGCTATCGCGGAGCCGTAGCGCTCGAGACACAGCGCTATCCCGATTCACCCAATCATCCCGACTTCCCGTCATGCACGTTACGCCCAGGCGAAGTCTACAGACACACCTGCATATATAAATTCTATACCAAATAAACAACTTAACCTTTTCAACCATGAAACACACAATTCTTACGGCCGTGCTCGCGCTGGCAGCACTGACGGCAACGGCTCAGACACAGATCGTGGCCCATCGCGGCTATCACGCCAAGGAGGGATCGGCGCGCAACACCATCTCGAGCCTGCGCAATGCCCAGGAGCTCGGCGTTTACGGTTCGGAATGCGACATCAACATGACGGCCGACGATTCGCTGCTGGTGATCCATGGCATGTGGCACACCGACAAGAACGATCCCACACGCGTACACGCCCAGAAAGACAAATACAAGGATATCCGCAGCAAATCGTGTGAAGGAGGCAACATCGTTCCGACGTTCCGCGAATACCTCGCACAAGTGAAGAAGGATCCCAAGGTGCGTCTGGTAATCGAAATAAAAAGCCACGCCACACCGGAACGCGAGCTGCAGGTAACCCACGAAATCGTCAAGCAGGTTGCTGAGGCAGGTCTCGAAAAACAGGTAGACTATATAGCCTTCAGTTCGGTGGTGTGCGACGAGCTGGTCAAGATCGTTCCGAAAGGCACCGAGATTGCATATCTCAACGGCGACTGGGAACCGGCAAAGGTCAAGGAACGCGGATATACCGGCATAGACTACTCGCAGAATGTACTCAAGAAGCATCCCGAATGGATCAAACAGGCGCACAAGCTCGGACTGAAGGTCAACGTGTGGACCGTCGACGATCCCGAAGCGATGCGTTGGTTCATCGACCGCAAGGTCGATTTCCTAACCACGGACGACCCGGTTACGGCTCTCGGCATACTCAACGGGGAAAAGAAGTAGAAACGACCGAAAAACAATATAAAAAAACCTGATAAACCAATGGAAATGAAAGACAAGGTGACGTCGAAGTTCGAAGAGCTGTTCGGCGCCGGGGCGACTCTCTACGCATCGCCCGGACGTATAAATCTAATAGGTGAGCACACCGACTACAACGGCGGATTCGTATTCCCGGGTGCTGTCGACAAGGGCATCATCGCAGCCATCCGTCCCAACGGCACCGACAAGGTACACGCATTCTCGCTCGACATGAACGAGATGTCCGAATTCGGGCTTCGCGAAGAGGACCTGCCTGCACAGAGCTGGGCCCGCTACATCTTCGGCGTGTGCCGCGAGATGCAGAAACGCGGAGTCAAGGTCGGAGGTTTCGACACCACGTTCGCGGGCGACGTACCCCTCGGAGCCGGCATGTCGTCGTCGGCAGCCCTCGAGAGCACCTACGCATTCGCACTCAACGAACTGTTCGACGGTCATGTCGACAAGTTCGAGCTGGCTCGCGTGGGACAGGCTACAGAACACAACTACTGCGGCGTGAAGTGCGGTATCATGGACCAGTTCGCGTCGGTATTCGGCAAGAAGGGCAATCTCATGCGCCTCGACTGCCGCTCGATGGAGTTCGAATACTTCCCGTTCGACCCCAAAGGCTACAAGCTCGTACTGCTCGACTCGGTAGTAAAGCACGAACTCGTCGGATCGCCATACAACAAGCGCCGCGAATCGTGCGAGCGCGTAGCGAAAACGCTCGGTGTCGAAACGCTGCGTGACGCCGAAATGAAGGATCTCGAGGCCATAAAGGACAAGATTTCGGAAGAGGACTACAAACGTGCACGCTACGTGATCGGAGAGAAGCAGCGCGTGCTCGACGTGTGCGACGCACTGCAGCGCGGCGATTACGAGACCGTCGGCAAGTGCATGTACCAGACCCACTGGGGGCTGTCGAAGGATTACGAGGTGAGCTGCGAAGAGCTCGACTTTCTGGTTACCGTTGCCGAGGAGTGCGGCGTAACCGGCTCGCGCATCATGGGCGGCGGCTTCGGAGGCTGCACGATCAACCTTGTCAAGGACGAACTCTACGACCACTTCATCGCCGAAGCCAAACGCCGCTTCAACGAGAAATACGGACATGAACCGAAGGTGTACCCCGTCGTAATATCGGACGGATCACGCAAATTGTAGACAAGCAGAACATTACGGCTACAGACAGTAAGCCGCATACAATTCCGTTCAGTACCCGCCCGAACAAGGCGGGTACGTTTTTTCATGCATATAAGTTGCCGTCTCGCTTTTCATGGCCTCCGATTTTGATTTTCGGGCCAAAAACGGTATCTTTGTTGGTCAATAAATTTACAACCGAAACTTAAAATCGTAAATGTTCAAACAAATCGCCAACTTCTATCGAACCAGTGCTCCCGTAAAACAACTGGATATCGACGAAAAGGCACAGGCTCGCCTTTACCGCAAACTGAGCCTGCAATCGTTCATCGCCGGAACTCTCGGATACAGCCTCTACTACGTTTGCCGTACGAGTATCAACGTAATGAAAAAGCCGATACTCGACAGCGGCATGCTCGATGCCACACAACTCGGAATCATCGGTTCGGCACTGCTCTTCGCATACGCCATCGGCAAATTCGTAAACGGTTTCATCTGCGACTACTGCAACATCAAGAAGTTCATGGCCACGGGCCTTATCGTCTCGGCCGTCGCCAACCTCATGATGGGCATTCTCGGCCTCGGCGGACTGAGCTTCATCCCGACGGCCGCCATATTCATCGCCTTCGCCATAATGTGGGGCATCAACGGATGGGCACAGTCTATGGGTGCTCCTCCGGCAATCATCGCCCTGTCGCGCTGGTTCCCGCTCAACAGACGAGGCACGTTCTACGGTTTCTTCAGCGCAAGCCACAACCTCGGCGAGTTCTTCTCGTTCCTCTTCGTGGGACTCATCGTATCGGTCGCCGGCTGGCAATGGGGATTCTTCGGTTCGGCCCTGGCCGGACTCGTCGGCGTCGTCATCATAATCTTCATGATGCACGACACACCGGAAAGCAAGGGACTGCCACCGATCGAGGTGCTGGCTCATGAGAAAAAATCGAAGAGCGAAGGTGCCTCTACCCGCGAAATTCAACGTCAGGTACTGCGTACGCCCGCCGTATGGGTACTTGCAGCCGCCTCGGCATTCATGTACATCAGCCGCTACTCGCTCAACAGCTGGGGAGTGCTGTTCCTGCAGGAGGCCAAAGGATTCGACATCGCAACCGCATCGTCGATCATCTCGATCAACGCCCTGCTCGGAATATTCGGAACCGTTCTCTCGGGATGGCTCTCCGATACGCTCTTCCACGGCAACCGCAACATTCCGGCATTCTTCTCAGGCGTACTGCTGTCCATTGCATACGCGCTGTTCATCTACGGAGGCAACTCCTATACGGTCAACGTCATCAGCATGGTTCTCTTCGGCATCGCCATCGGCGTGCTGATCTGCTTCCTCGGCGGCCTGATGGCCATCGACGTCGTTCCGCGCCGTGCAACAGGCGCCGCCCTCGGCATCGTCGGCATGGCAAGCTACATCGCCGCCGGCATTCAGGATGTGGTGAGCGGATGGCTTATCGACGCCAACAGCACCGAAATAATCAACGAACTCGGCGAAACGGTCACCAAATACGACTTCCACGAAGCAGCAATCTTCTGGATCGGCGCTTCGGTAATATCGTTCCTGCTCCCGATACTCAACTGGGGCAAGAAGGTCAAGGAGGAGTAAAGACCCGACCTACGACATCCACGCCCCTCACGGAGCGTGGATGTTTCATATAAATACAACAACCATAAATGCCATGGACCTCAAAGCTCACCCCCAACGGATCGTCTTCCTGGATTATCTGCGTGCATTCGCATGCCTGACGGTCATCATCGTACACTCGGCCGAGTTCTTCTACATCGGCAGCGACAGCCCTCTGACCATAGCCCCCGGCGACAACCTGTGGGTATCGCTTCTCGACAGCCCGTTCCGCGCCGCCGTACCGCTATTCATCATGGCGTCGAGCTACCTGCTCGTGCCGCTGCCATACGATACGCCGACATTCTTCCGCCGCCGCTTCAAGCGTGTCGTCATCCCGTTTGTAATATGGCTCATACTCTACGCCGTTGTCCCGCAATACGGAAACGCATGGGACGGCGAAGCCGCATGCAACAACCTGTTAGGCATCTGCTTCAACTTTCCGCCTGCCGCAGGACACCTGTGGTTCGTATACATGCTGCTGGGCGTCTACCTGCTCATGCCGATAATCTCGCCATGGATCAAGAACCTGTCGAAACGGGGTGAAGAGACATTTCTGGCCGTCTGGGCGCTTACCACGCTCGTGCCCTACCTGCGACTCTTCACCAGCGACGGATACCTCTACGGCGAAGCGTTGTGGAATGAGTTTTCACTGTTCTGGTATGTCAGCGGATACATCGGCTACGTGGTACTGGCACACTATATCCGTACACACATCGACTGGTCATGGCGCAAGACGCTGGCCGTGGCAATACCCTTGTTCCTTGCAGGCTACGCCCTGACCGCCGGCTGGTTCTACGGATATGCCGCGTCGATAGCCCCGTCCGACAACGGAGCAATACTCGGCAATACGCTGCAACTCGGGGAAATCGAGATCGGATGGCGCTTCTGCACGATAAACGTCGCGATGATGTCCTTTGCCATATTCATCGTGTTCAAGAAGATAACGTGCGGCACCGGCACCTTCTACAGGGTCATCAGCGACATATCGCGTGTCAGCTACGGCATGTACCTGATGCACATATTCATACTGACAGCCGTATTCAAGCTCGCAAGCGGGTATTTCCCGTCGACGCCGGCCTGCATCCTGGGCGTGGGAATCATCACCTACGTAATCACATACCTCGCAGCCAAGCTGTTGTCGTACATTCCCGGCAGCAAATACCTTCTGGGATAGCTCCAGCCACATAAACTAAACGCCCGGACAGTTCGGATTGTCCGGGCGTTTGGTTTCTCCGTTCGTGACGGTATCATTTTCTGGGCTCTACGTGCAGCGAGACGATCGTATTGTCACCGAAGCGCTCTTTTAGAGCCTTCTCGATTACGATGGTAAGTTTATGTGCATCCAGCACCGTCATGTTGCCATCGACACGTATATGGGCATCAATGGCTATGCCGGAACCTATGCGGCGCGTACGCAGATTGTGCGGCATCGTGACGGCCGGATTGGCTGTAAGTATCTCCAGTATCTCGTTCTCGACATCGGCCGGCAACGACTTTTCGAGCAGCTCGTCCAGACCCGAGCGAACCAGTCCGACGGCTACCTTGACGATAAGTGCCGCTACGACGATTGCGGCTATCGGGTCGGCGATACGCCACTTTCCACCGAGAAAATAGGCGCAGCCGATACCTATAAGCGTACCGATCGATGAAAAGGCGTCGCTGCGATGATGCCACGCATTCGCGATTACCGACGACGATTCGACGCGGCGTCCTACGGCTACCGTATATCTGTAGAGCCACTCCTTGGCCACGATCGACACCACGGCGGCGACAAGAGCTATGGGCTCGGGGCTCGGTATGGTTCCGCCGCCAAGCACATGGGCTATCGAGCGAGCGCCGCTCACGAATATGCCTATGCCAACGGCCGCAAGCGCGAGGCCGATGATCAGCGTGGCGAGAGTCTCATACTTGCCGTGACCGTAGTCGTGGTCATCGTCCTTGGGCTTGGCCGAGATCTTCACGAAGACCAGCACAACAAGGTCCGTAGCAAAATCAGAAGCCGAATGCACGGCATCGGCAACCATGGCGCTGCTTCGTCCGAAGATACCGGCGAGCAGTTTGGCTATGGTCAAAAAGACATTTACCGCGGTCCCCACAAGGGTTACGCGGTAAATGGCCTTTACTCTTTCTTCAGGAGTCATTCCCATATCGAAACGTATTTACGGCCGGGCCGTCATTCGCGCATCAATAGCTGCGGGCGAAAAGCACGCGGCGATGCGACGGTTTGCCGGTGAATATGCACTTGCCCTCCTCCTCGACCGAATCGAGAGGTATGCATCGTATCGTAGCCTTGGTAGCCTCCTTGATCGCCACTTCGGTCTCGACGGTTCCGTCCCAGTGTGCCGATATGAAGCCGCCCTTGTTGTTGAGTACGTCGATGAACTCGTCCCACGTATCCACACGTGTGATCATCGAGTCGCGGAACTTGAGAGCCTTGCGGTAGATGTTGACCTGCATCTCCTCGAGCAACGAAGCGATGCGATCGACCAGTCCCTGCTGCGGAACGGTCTCCTTGGTAAGCGTGTCGCGGCGTGCAAGCTCGATGGTACCGTTCTCCATGTCGCGGGGGCCGAGTGCCAGACGTACGGGTACGCCCTTGAGTTCGTACTCGGCGAACTTGAAGCCCGAACGTACATTGTCGCGCAGATCCACCTTCACGCTGATACCGCGAGCCTTCAGTTCGTCGGCTATGGCATTCATGCGCTCGGACATGACCTTGAGCTGATCCTCGCCCTTGTAGATGGGCACCATGACAACCTGTATAGGTGCAAGTTTCGGAGGCAGCACCAGACCGTTGTTGTCCGAGTGCGCCATGATGAGCGCACCCATCAAACGGGTGGATACGCCCCACGACGTAGCCCATACGTATTCGAGCTTGCCCTCCTTGTTGACATACTGCACGTCGAACGCCTTGGCGAAGTTCTGGCCCAGGAAGTGCGACGTACCGCTCTGCAGAGCCTTGCCGTCCTGCATCAGCGCCTCGATGGTCAGCGTATCCTCGGCACCGGCGAAACGCTCGTTCGGCGACTTGTGGCCGACAATCACCGGCAGGCTCATGTAATCCTCGGCAAAGGTCTTGTAGACGTTGATCATCTTCTCGGCCTCGGCAATGGCCTCCTCGCGCGTCGCGTGTGCCGTATGGCCCTCCTGCCACAGGAACTCGGCCGTGCGCAGGAACAGACGAGTACGCATCTCCCAGCGTACGACATTGGCCCACTGGTTGCACAGAATCGGCAGGTCGCGGTATGACTGTATCCAATTCTTGTATGTATTCCAGATAATGGTCTCGGACGTAGGACGTACGATGAGCTCCTCCTCGAGTTTTGCGTCGGGATCTACAACCACACCCTTGCCCTCGGGATCGTTCATCAGACGGTAGTGCGTAACCACGGCGCACTCCTTGGCGAAACCCTCCACGTGGTGGGCCTCCTTCGAGAAGAACGACTTGGGAATGAACAGCGGGAAGTAGGCATTCTGATGCCCCGTCTCCTTGAACATCCTGTCCAGCGCCGCCTGCATCTTCTCCCAGATGGCGTATCCATAGGGTTTGATAACCATACAACCCCTGACTGCGGAATTCTCCGCGAGCCCGGCCTTCACGACCAGCTCATTGTACCACTGCGAATAGTTGTCGTCCGCCTTGGTCAGATCCTTCAACTCTACTGCCATAAAAAATTACCTTTGCATTTTGCTGTGCAAAGGTAACCTTTTAATCTGGAATTAGCAATTAATCGCCCGACAATCAGAACCTGAATCCTATCGTCATGACGATATTGTGCCGTGTATAGCGGGTCGAGTAGGTCCCGCTGTAGTCGTCGTTGTACGTTCCGTCGCCGTTGCCCAGCGTGTCGAGCGAGTAGAACAGCTTGTAGGGAGTCTGTTTCTGCATCACGTACTGGTAGGCCAGATCGACATACATGAACGGCGTAACGGCAAATCCCAGTCCGGCCGAAGCATACTGCGTATTGTATGTTATTGGCGACGAGAATATCGTCTTGTTGTCACGAACCATCGAACCGTTGTAGCCGTAACCGGCACGTACCGACAGGAACGGTACGGGTTTGATCTCGGCGCCGACGCGTACGGTGTTCGAGCCCTTGAAGTTATCCTTGAAGAAGTCGTCATAGACCCCTTCGCCCACAGGCGTCGAACCGGTACGTATGTCGTTGTACCAGTCGCGTTCGTAATCGACCGATATGATGGCCATCTGTCCGAAGGTGTACGATGCTCCCAGCAACAGACGCGTTGGCGTGCGGAAATTCCAGCTGTATGCGCCCTCGTCGTCCCAGCGTTCGGTCATGCCGTCGGGATCGGGCGATATGTACTGTCCCGTAGAGTTGTCAAATACGCGCGAAACCATGCCCGCCTGATACGAAAAGTCGACCTTGTACCACGTGGGCGTATGTACGGCTACACCGATACGCAGGCTCTCGATCGGGCGGTAGGTGATACCGAACTTGAGGTTCACGCCGGTGCCGTCTGCTATGGCCGTCTGGTTGTAGTTGAAATACTGCACCTCGCGTCCCGCGGCATGGTCGCCTTCGGCATATGCGTAATTCTCGCCGTAATACATCTTGCGGCGCTGATAGAGATCCTGTATACCGACAGTCATACCGATGTACAGCTTGTTGTCGATATTCATGCCGGCCGAAATGGCATACTCGCCTATCGCACCGCGGCTTTCGAGCGACGTGTACTGTCCGACCGAAGGATTGTTTCCGAAATAGTCGGGCGCCCACGAACCCTTGTCGTCATTTATAAGCCCCACCTTGTAACCGAGAGCGGCCCCCCAATAGGCCGGATCGATACGGTACCAGTCGAAGCGGTCGCTGCTGTCATAGAAGTCGGCGGAACCCATGCCGCTGTTCTGCAGCTGACGGGCAAAGACGCCGGCAATGGTCGACTGGTTGCCGCCACGGTAGAACGAAGTGTCGTAGTTGAAGTCGGCCAGACGGTTGTATCCGAATCCTATGTTCACGGCCAACACCTTGCCCGTTCCCTCGTACGCCTTGAAAATGAAGCCGAAATTGGCCATCGAGAAGCGTGTCGAGGTATTGCTGTCGTACGGCGACGCATCGGTCGATGCTCTGGCGACGCCAACCATAGGCGTCAACGTTATCTCATTTGTACGGTACATGCCCAATCCGGCAGGGTTGATCGACATCGATGCCATATCTCCGCCGAGCGATGTCAGGGCGCCGCCCATGGCCATCGAACGGGCCGTACCGAAGTTGTGCGACGTCTGCGAATAGTTGAACATGTCGAGAGCCGTTATGCCGTTCATGTCTATGACGGAGCCTCCGATGTCGTAACGCTGCGCCGACACCGTACCGACGCCTGCAAGAAACATCAGTACGAATATTCCACTCTTTCTCATAATCCGTTTCATTTTATTTTAACATTAACGACCCAACGAGTTTCCGCTGCGGTGACCGCCGCCGCTGCTGCCGCCACCCGAGAAACTGCTTCCCGAACCACGGCTGGGCGAACTGAACGAGCTATTGTTGTTGAACGACGACCGGTTGCTGTCGAACGACGAGCGGTTGCTGTTGCGCGATCCGCCATCGTAATCGAAGAACGACGACGAGCCGCCGCGGTTGCGGTTGTAGGTCGAAGTTCCGCCCCACTCGCTGCGCGTACCCGTAGAGTTGTTGCGCAACGAATTGCCACGGTATACGTTTCCGCCCGAATTGTAACGCGAGCCCGACGATCTGCCGCCGAATACGCCCGAACCGTTAACCGATCCGCGGCCCGCTCCGTAACTCTTGCCCGACGAAGGCGAAGTATAGGAGGGCATGCCGACTATTTGCTGACGGCGCGGTTGCGGACGCCAGTTATGGTCATGCCAATGAACATGGCTGTGACCCCATCCCGGACGCCAGGGGTAATATCCGCCCCACCACCAAGAATAGTACGGATAATAGCACAAGCCCCAGTTCCAGTCGAACCACGAGTAACGCGGATAGCCCCACCACAGACTGTAATAGTAGGGATAGTCCCATCCCCAGTACCAGCTGCCGGCCACCAGAGCCGTCACGTTGGTTGCACCCCACGTTCCGAACATCGACGAGATGTATTTGGGCTCGACCCATACCTGGTCGCCCGACACCATGACGTTGTAGAACGCCGGATCGTATGCCGAAACATAGTTGAATGCACTGCCGTATCTGAAATCGTAATAACTCGACGGCATGCGGTACGTCGGCGAGCTGAATCCCATCAGACGGCGCGCATAGGCGCTTTCATAGGTATCGGCCAGCACCGACGAATAGCTGTCGGGCGTATAGTAGTCGGCCAGACTCGCCACGTCGGCCGTGTCGGCCCCGGCAAGCAGAGCCTCGATCTGGGCACGCCGGGCTTCGGACTCGGCGCGTTGCTTATCGATGAGTTTCTGCTGTTTATCGGCTATATATGTTCTGTCATGCACACCGTACATACCGTCGCCGGCGCTGACGCTCGTGTACATCGCCGACGAACACCCCGACATCAACATCGATGCCAGGATCACTCCAAAAACACTATTCAATCCCTTCATATCATCATGTCATTTAGAGGTGTCTCACTTCTTTTCATGCATATAACGAAAATCGTACCTCAATTTGTATACGGTCTCCGATACAAATATACGCATTTGGGCGGTGATCGGGGCAACTTTTACGGTAAAAGAGAAAAAAAATCGGGTAAAATTGCCTAAATATTGAAAAACTTTATATCTTTGCACCCGCTATAAGGGATAAGAAATATCCCGATCCGGACATGGAGAGATGCCGGAGTGGTCGATCGGGCCGCACTCGAAATGCGGTGTACGGGTAACTGTACCGGGGGTTCGAATCCCTCTCTCTCCGCAAGACAAGCAAAAAGCCGAACACAATTGTTCGGCTTTTTGCGTATATCGACATTATTCCGCAAAGCGGAAACAATCCGTCAATATGTGAGAGTTGCGGCAAAAATATCATGCTGGAAAACCTCGCGGACAAGGCTCCTCAGCATGATATTCTTTATAAAAGTCCTGTTTCGACGGCTTCATGCCGCATGGCTGCCGGCAACCTACGGATTCTCCGGAACATGGATTCCTTGTTCCGCACTGTTCGGCACGATATGCGCTACTCTTCGAACTCGTCGAGCAGGTCGTCGCAGGCTTTGATGTGGCGGCGGTATTGCAGCCATGTGACAATGACGGCAACAAGTACCCAGACAATACCGATTACGATGATCAGGTTGCGGTTCGGAGAGTTATCGATGCGTGCGGAAAGCTCCATGAAAATATAGGAGATCATCGCAATGCAGGGAATCATACTGATGGCCAAGGCTCGACGGTAGAAGCGACGATAAGAGGTTATGGTACGGGCAACCGTCCGCGCGTCGCCGTCAAGCAGATGATCCATGCCCAGTTTGCGGTTGATCCAGATCGTGGCGACAAGATCGATAATCACCCACAACGATACCAGCACACCGAACAACGGCGACCAATGGGTAGTGATACATATAATCCAGATTATCGGCAAGGTCAATATATCGAGTATAATGCGATTGCGAATCCCCCTGCTCACGGCTTGCGCCGGACGATGCCGTGCTGCCCTGAAAAAACGTTCGTTCAAACGCTCCTGTTGCTTTATCCGTGCCTTGAGTACGTCGTAATCGGCTTTCAATGCTTCAAGTTCCTGTTCTACGTTACGTTCCATAATCAATACTTTTTAGTCGTTATTCATTTTTGAGACGCTCCTTGATGCGTACCAGCTTGAAGGAGACATTTTTGACCGAGATACCCAGGATTGCACCAATCTCCTCATAACTCAGGCCTTCGAGCCATAACAAGATGACGCTTCGGTCGACAAGTCCCAACCTGTTGATTCGCTGATAGAGCTGTTTGATCTGCATTCGTTTTTCGAGGTCGCTGTCGAAGGTGTCCGACTCCCTCACGGTCACATGCCGCGTATGCTCGCGTTTGCGTTTGTTGCTGAAGTTGATGCAGTAGTTAAGCGCCACGCGGTAAATCCACGTTTTGATATCGCTGCGACCCTCAAACCCGTCGTATCCCTGCCATAGCCTTATAAGAATCTCCTGATGCAAATCGTCCACATCATCGGCATCACTGGAGAACATATAGCAGACAGCGTATATTGTCCGTTCATACTCCTTGACCAGTTTGGAGAATCGTTGTTCTTTCGTGTTCATCTTAATTTCGTTTACCTGTTAGACAGACATCCGACCGAAAAACTATACGGCAAGTGCCGTTTTTTTGAAAAAAAAATTTATTACCACCCGAAAATCAGGACCGGCACCGAATTTATAAAAATAACATGAAACGCTACCAATAACCTTGATTTGTCAAATCGGGTACCGCCGCAGGCATGTACATCGGAAATAGTGTTGCATCTGCAAAAAAAATAGATATATTTGTCTTCAACAAAACACTACGAATATGACAAAGCGGCTTCTGTCAACAATCTTTATCTCAATCCTCGCCATCAACGTTTTCGCCCAGTCGCCCGTGGGCAGTTGGGAAGGCACGCTCGAAGTGGGTGCAAACAAACTGCGCCTCGTATTCCATTTCGACAAGGACGCAAACGGCAACACCGTATGCAGCATGGACAGCCCCGACCAGGGTGCCAGGGGCATTCCCGCCGACGCAAACATCTCGGACGACGGTGAGATAACCGTCAGCATTCCGGCCCTCGGCGTGACATACGAAGCGACCATGAAAAACGGGCTTATAACGGGTGTATTCAAGCAGTCCGGATACGGTTTCGACCTGACACTGCACCCCGGTAAAAGCGAGTTGCGCCGGCCCCAAAACCCGCAGCCGCCGTACCCATACACAACCGGGGAGGTAACGTTCACCAACCCGGACGGCAATGCCGTACTTCACGGCACATTGACCCTGCCGGAGGGTTTCAAAGCGGGAGGTGCGACTCCAGTGGTATTGATGGTCACGGGCAGCGGTCAGCAGAACCGCGACGAGGAGGTCTTCGGGCACAAACCGTTCATGGTCATCGCAGACTACCTTGCCCGCAACGGCATTGCGTCGCTCAGATACGACGACCGCGGTGTCGGCAAGTCGACCGGCGATGCAGCCGATGCCACCACTCTCGACAACATGAAAGATGCGTTGGCGGGTCTTGAATTTCTCAGGAAAGATGGCCGCTTCGGCAAGACAGGCATACTCGGGCACAGCGAGGGCGGCACCATAGCCTTCATGATCGGAGGACGCCATCGCGAAGCGGTGGATTTCATCGTCAGCCTGGCCGGCTCGGCCGTCCGGGGCGACATGTTGCTTGTCGAGCAGAACCGGCAGACGTTGTCGGCTTCGGGCGTACCGCAGGCCATGTGCGACGACTATTGCCGGCTGCTTGCCGCCGCGTTCGCATACAGGATAAAGAACGGCACACCGGAAAAGGCGGCAACCACAGTCGACAGCCTTGCATCGGCAACAAAGGCAGCACTCCCGGCCGAAGCCAAACAGAACGTGGCCAAGGTACTCGAGACTTCGGCGCCGTGGCTCGACTTCTTCATGGCATACGACCCGCACGAAGACATCACCCGCATAGAATGTCCCGTAATGGCACTCAACGGATCACGCGACACGCAGGTATCGGCCGCCATGAACCTCGGGGCATTGCGCAAAGCCCTTCCGGCCAACGCAAAAACCACGATCAGGGAATACGACGGCCTGAACCATCTGTTCCAGCACTGCACTACCGGCAGCGTCAATGAATACTCACGGATCGAGGAGACGTTTTCGCCCGAAGTGATGCACGACATTGCCGTATGGATCAACGGACTTTAATACGAGATGCGTAATTGTCCGGTCCGGGGACTTTAGGCCCTGGAAAAGAGATGAACCATCATCGTGCCGGCTATTGCGGCATACGCCGTCGGACGCGGGCGGCACAAGATCGAAAAAAGCCGGACGCAATGTCCGGCTTTTTTCTGCGGAAAAGATATTTCCGAAAGTCGTGTGTTCATATCTTCGCGACAAGCGGAGAGCGAAAAGACGTGCAAACCCCCAGAACTCGCACAACCAAACGAGTATTAAAATACGCCAGATCCTACTCTCCGCTACGCCCGAAGAACAACGGAACAAACAAGCATCAGAAACAAAATTCCGCTGTACCCTAAAATTCAATAAACCCTTGCTTTTGCCGCTGCAGCCGGCCGTCTCCGCTCCTCCATACCGCGACGACGCATCGTATCGAAACGCCGCCTGCGGCGGAAAACCACGAAAAAGAACGATATGACCAGCAACAACAACATTTTACAATATCTTTATCTTTCAACGCTTCTCCGGTCTTAAGCCGGATGCATCTTCTCCTTCTCAAAAAAAGCGGAGCGGGGCCGTCACTTCCCTGAATCGAATTTTGACCAATTCCTAAAAGGACAGACGCGAACTGATCCTTATCAAACTATATACCCCAAAAGCCCCCAGATACTCCGCTTGTTACTTTCTTACGTTTCAGCCTTCACCTTTTACCGATGCGTCCGACCTCAACCGCGGCCTCGTCTTCCTCTGGACCGCATAGTCTTACAATCTCATCGCCGCCGAATCCGTTTCGGCCCGAAGAGCCGCGAAAAGCGACGGACGGCACCCGGAACATCGCCATTGCAATTCCGGCTCCCTTTCCGGACAACAAAAAACTCTTCATGGCATCGGTTCTTTTATACAATTGCGGGAATCGCGATCCTTTTTCCCGATTCGGCGGATGCTCTCTGCCGGGACCGGATCATTCACCCGTTTTCCTGATGCAAAGATAGCGTAAAAGGCGCTTTTGTCGGTTTGTAAGGTATCGTTAATTTGTTGTAACCCGCAACAGTAACACACTGTAAATCAACACATGTTGTTTGGAAAAGTTTGTAATTGCAGGTTTGGCGGATTGTAGTCAGTTTCGGCACTACTGTTTTCGGGCCAAAATCACGATTTCGGATGCGGATCTTCCGCCATGAACGAGAGAATGTCCGATGCCTCGGGGGCACCGATCTTCTTGCGGATCGCAGTCTTGTACTTGTGTACCGTGAAGACGCTCTGCATCCACACCGACGCAATCTCTTCGGTACGGAAACCGGCCTTCATCAGACAACAGAGCTGAACCTCCTTGTCGTTGAGCGTCGGATAGCGGCGGACAAGTTCCGAATAGAAATTGTCGAACAGTATATCCATGTGGTGGTAAAATCCATCCCACTGCGTGGCCAGCAGCGTATTGCCCTGCAGCAGATCGAGTCTGTCGAGCTCCTTCAGCAGCTTCTCGCTCTTCTCCTTCTGGGTGTACTTGAGCATGGAAACCTGCCTTGCAATGTTCAGGTCGCGCAGAATCATGGTTCGTGTCTCGTCCTGAATGTCGGCCAGTTTCTCGAGAGAGTCTATCCGCTTCTGCAACTCGAGATAGACATATGCCTGCCGCTTCTTGCGGTTGACATAGACAAGCGTCATGACGGCGATGAACAGCAGCAGGGCAAGAACCGCAATCTGATAATTGCGGACAACGGTATCGTTGCGCTTCTGATCCTGAAGCCGCATGTAACCCTCGACTGCCTCACCGAGCGTATATCCGTTCAAACGTTTCAATATGCGGTCATACTGATCCATGGCCTTCTGCATGCACCGCGTCTCCTCGTCATGGTCGCCCGAACGGCCGGCAAACTCGGCGCAGGCCCTGTAGAACTCTATACATGCAAGGCCGCAGTCATTGTCCCCTTCATATTGTTCGGCCCGCTGCTTGTAGAGCGTCGCCATGGCCGTATCGCCCGAATGGTAATTACACAACGCAAGCATAGAATTGCACAAGAAAAGATTCTCCCTGTCGACGGCCTCCCCGAGCGCCACACCGAACTCGGCGGCGGCTGCTTCGTACTTCGACTGACGGAAAAGTGCGACACCAAGCAGTTCATGTATGTCACCGTAATAGACGTTCTGCCGATCAACCCTCGCGGCGAGATCCGACAACAGCGATTCGGCCACGCCCAAACGCCCCGTGTAGAGATAACTCTTGCCCAGCAGCATGAGGGTGTTGACATCGAGTTCGGCAACATCCGTATTCTTGATGCTCTGCAGTGCCAACGCCTGATACTTGATGAACTTCAGTACGTCGGACTGCCGACGGTACATGTCGCTCATGTAGTTGTAGAGGTGGAACATCCACACGGCATCATTGTCCTGCCGCGCCAGCTCCAGTGCCCGTTCGATTACCGCAACCTCTTCGTTAACATTGTTTTCACGTCCGTATATCCCGGCCAGCAGATACAACGTCTCGATCTGCGGCTGGATTCTTTTGCGTTTGGCGAATATTCCGTTGCACAGCAGCAGATCATCCTTGTCCGGCTCGAAACGCTTGTCGGTATAGCACCGCGACAGCGTCTGAAGCAGAAATGTCGTCGCCTCCCTTTCGGTCGATATGTGCTCTATGCGACACGAATCCAGCTGAGACCTGATCGCATGAGGATTGTTCTCGAGGATCGTTATCTTGTCGTCGAACGACGCCGCTATTCTGTCCCTGCGCTGACAGGAGACGCTTATCAGTACCAATATGGCAAAAAGCCATATTGTTCTTCGTGGGTGCATCATATTCATTCGGTTTTGGTGACGGGGCCGCAAATATAGCGTTTATAGTGACGACAGCCGCACTTTATGCCACTAATGGAGAAGAATTGCGACATGCGGAACATCCTCCCGGATATTTTTTGCGGCATCGGCGCCAAACGGCCCGTTTGGCCCAACCTCTCATACAATACGGCCCGCTCTTTGTTGCAAAACTAATTAAAATGGATAACTTTGCATTGCGGCGCGATCATAACGGCATCGCTCCCGGAAAAACAGACTCAACAACTTCGAAACCATGAAAAAGGTATGGACCATCATCGTGCTGGTAATTGCGGTAGCGGCAGCACTGTTCATCTATTTCAGATTCTACTTCGTCTTCGGCGAGGGCGTCAAGAGCGGCGAACTCAACTACGTCGTCTACAAGGGCGTAATCTTCAAGACATACGAAGGCAAACTCATACAGTCGGGCATACGCTCGCGAACGGCCGGCTCGATACAGTCGTACGAATTCGAATTCTCGGTCGACAATGCCGATCTCGCACGCCGTCTGATGCTCGAGGGCGGCAAGACCGTCGAACTGCACTACAAGGAGTACTTCGGAGCGCTTCCATGGCGCGGATTCACCAAATTCATAGTCGACAGCATAGTATCGGCCCCATCTGTCAAGGTTGAGCCCGAACAGTCGGGCAATACGCTGCCCGAAGTCGAAGGCAAACAGATATAATGTCCCGTCAGGAGAGACGTCTGCACGTATTTGCGACCGACATCCGAGCGATTCCGTCGCCCGCGAGGTTCAACGACCCGTTCGATTACGAGCCGCATCCGCTGTGCCTGGCAGCGGCCGCCGAGTTGCGCGCCTATCTCGAAACTCGCAGCGACTGGCGCGACGAGATAGCGGCCGGCAAGATGTTCGGCGTACTTGTCGTTAGCGACAGCGAGGGCAGCCGTGGTTTTCTGGCAGCCTTCTCGGGCAACCTCGCGGGCAGCAACGATCATGATTATTTCGTCCCGGCAGTCTACGACATGCTGCGTCCGGACGACTTTTTCCGTCGCGAAGAGGCAGCGATATCCGACATTAACCGACGTGTGGAACGTCTCGAAACGGACGATGGCCGTTTGGACGCACTGCATCGGGTTGCCGCCGTCGAAGAGCAGGCCGCCGTGGAGCTGGCCCGTGCCCGTGAAGATCTCGCTCACCGAAAGGCCGAACGCGACGAACGCAGGCGACAAGACTGCGACCGTTCGGAACTCGACGCCATGATACGCGAAAGCCAGCACCTGAAGGCCGAATACCGCAGATTGAAGAGAGAAACGGAGCAACGCATCGCCGCGGTGCGTGCCGCATCGGCCGTATACGAAGATGAGATTGCGGCATTGAAAGCCGAGCGCAAAAGACGTTCCGAGGCGTTGCAGATGCGGTTGTTCGGGATGTTCGCAATGAGGAATGCCCGCGGCGAGACCAGAAATCTTTGCGAAATATTCGCACCCACGCCACAACGCATACCGCCGGCCGGAGCGGGCGAATGCGCCGCCCCGAAACTATTGCAGTACGCCTACGTCAACGGCTATACGCCGCTGGCCATGGCCGAATTCTGGCTCGGGCGTTCGCCCGTGGGCGAAATAAGACACGAAGGATGCTTCTACCCTGCCTGCCGCGGGAAGTGCGGTCCGATACTGGCATTCATGCTTGAAGGTCTCGATATCGAACGCCACGTGCGTTCGGAGACGGTCGAGCCGGGAATTCTGTACGAAGACCGCTGGTTAGCCGTTGTGGAGAAACCGGCCGGCATGTTGTCGGTCGACGGAAAAGGGGACGAACCGTCGGTTGCCGGGTGGGCGCGCCGACGCTTCGCCGACGCCGAGAGGGTGATGGTCGTACACCGTCTCGACATGGATACATCGGGCATACTCGTCATCGCAAAAGATCTCGATACATACCGCAACCTGCAGGCGCAGTTTCACGACCGTTCGGTCGTCAAACGTTACACGGCCCGGCTGGAGGGCGATATCGTTCCGGACGACGGACGCATCGAACTGCCGCTGCGTCCCGATCCGCTCGACCGTCCGCGACAGGTCGTCGATGCGGAGCACGGCAAACCGGCCGTTACCGAATACCGAGTGACGGCACGGCACGATGGGCTTACCGACATGGAATTCATGCCGCTGACGGGCCGTACGCACCAGCTGCGCGTACATGCGGCACATCGAGACGGCCTCGGCGCCCCGATTGTCGGGGATGCCCTCTATGGCCGCCCGTCGACACGCCTGCACCTGCATGCGTCGCACATAGAGTTCCGCCACCCCGCTACCGGCGAGAAGATGAGTTTCGACTCACAGGCAGAATTCTGATCCGAAAAGACGAACGCCGCACCGGAAAATGCATCTTTACATCTCGATGACGGTCTCCGAGAGCGGTTTACGCTTTTTATCGGTGGGAGCGCCGACGGCGTAACCTACAGGGATGATAACCACCGGATAGATATCCTTTTCCAGGCCAAGCACCTCGGTACAAAGGGCCACATCGAAATTGCATACCCAGCAGCTGTCCAAACCGCAGTCGGCCGCGGCCAGACAGATATGCTCGGCCGCAATGGCGGCATCGATATCGGCATGGTCATGCCCGTCGCAACCGCGCTTCCATGACTGCGAACGGTCGGCACATACAACTATGTACATTGGAGCCTCGGCAAGCCACTCGCGCTTGTAGCAGGCACACAGTCCGGCCTTGCGTTCGGCACTGTCGACCACGACGAAACGCCACGGCTGGAAATTGACGGCCGACGGAGCCAACCGTGCACATTCGAGTATGTAATCGAGTTTTTCGCGTTCGACCGGCTGCTGCGAATACTGGCGTACCGAATAACGCTTACGTACAAGTTCAAGAAAGTTTCCCATAAGTCACAAGTTTTATCATTACCTCATGCAAATATACGTTTTTTCATGACAGGCTGTTCCTCAAAAACACGGCGCGTCGGTTGCCGCATGAAACAAAATACCGGAGTGTCATGCGTCCATGATACTCCGGTATATATTATTGCTGTGAGCGGCGCGGTCAGTCGTCGAAATGGACCATCTTGCCACTGCCCTCGAACTCGTACTCCATTCCGTTGTCGAAGGTAATCTCGTAGACTCCCTCGTCGAGCGATATCTCTATGGCGGCATTGTCGGGGAAATCCTTGCGCAGGGTCTCGAGTATGGCCGGCGGAATAACGGCGTCGGGCAATGTCTGACCGTTGCCGTCCACCTCCTTCCAGCGCCCCTTGCGGTCGAACTCGACCGAGAAGCCGTTGGACAACGTAACCTCATATTCGATGCTGAATATTCCCTTCTCAACCTTTGTCCTCAAAGCCTTGGCATCAGGAAAATGCATCTCGACAAAGTCGCGTGCCGGCTGCGGCAGCGATGAATAGGCTATCGGACGGTCCCTGTCGACGGCAGCCATGGCCTCAAACGATGTGAAGAACAGCACAAAAGCAATAACGATCTTTTTCATAACGGTAATCTATTCTCTTTTCTCTTTTTGTATTCGTATTCGCAAGGGATTACATCTTCATGCTCCGCAGCAGCTTCTTGCGTTCGTCATCGATACGGTAGCTCTCGATGGCCTTCTGTATCGACTTGTTGTGCGTCCAACGCTCCAGCCGGCGGCTCTCGACAACCGGCAGCGCAGCGTCGAACTGCTTGACAAGCGCCGTACTGAAATACCACGCCACGGCCATGCGTACATAGTAATCGTCGTTGCGAACCGACGCGACCCAGTCGAGATATTCCGTACGGAAGCTCTCTCCAAGATAAAACTCCAGCAACGTGACTATGCCGAAACGTACGGTGTAGACGTGGCTGTCGGCAAGCCATCGCCGCACCTCATGTTCTACCCGTTCCGCATGGCGGGCAAAGATCTTCGGCGAAAACATGTCGCACGTGGCCCAATTGTCGACATAGGGAAGGAACTCGTTCACACGCGCCAGTACGACCTCGATATCGCGGCTGCACGACGCAACGAGCCAGGCATGCAGGTTGTTCTCCTCGTAATATCGGTGCGGCAGTTCGGCAAGGAACTCCTCACGACGCGGATCGCGGGCCAGCTCGCGGGCATAAGCCCTCAAGCGCGGCGTACGGACTCCGATGATCCTGTCGCCATCGAGGTTCGGTACCAGACGTTTGTGAAACTCCCTGTAATCGGGATCCTGCATCGCCATCAATCTGTCAACGATCTCCTTCATTCAACAAAATCTCTTGTCCGGCAACAAATATAACTCTTTTCGGGCGGCTTCCGAAAAATATTGCACGGATTTCAAATTGTTTTAATATTTTTGAAAACCCAAATACCGAATGAATATGATGAATACACTGATAGGGCTCCTGATTCCATTTGCCGGCACGACGCTCGGTGCCGCAATGGTATTCCTGCTCAAGGACCAGATATCGCCACGCATACAGAAACTGCTTCTCGGATTCGCCTCGGGCGTGATGATGGCCGCCTCGGTGTGGTCGCTGCTCATACCGTCGATCGACATCGCCGAAAGGCAGGAGATGACAGCATGGCTGCCCGCGGCAGGAGGTTTTCTGTGCGGAATGGCATTCCTGCTGTTGCTGGACAGCATAATACCTCACCTGCACGTCAATTCCGACGAGGACGAGGGGCTGCAATCTAAACTCAAACGCTCGACCAAACTCGTGCTGGCCGTAACACTCCACAATATCCCCGAAGGAATGGCCGTCGGCGTTGTGCTGGCCGGTGCGATGGCCGGGGACACTGGCATATCGCTGGCCGGGGCAATGGCGCTGTCGATCGGCATAGCCATACAGAACTTTCCCGAAGGCGCAATCATCTCCATGCCTCTAAAGAGCGACGGCAACGGCAAGGGCAAGTCATTCCTCTACGGGACACTGTCCGGTGTGGTGGAACCTGTCGCCGGCATACTGACGATACTGCTTATCGACCTGTTGCTGCCGATACTGCCGTTCCTGCTGGCATTCGCCGCCGGAGCAATGATATATGTCGTCGTCGAGGAGCTGATTCCCGAATCGCAGGACGGACACCACTCCAACATAGCGACCATAGGAGTGGCTGCAGGTTTCACCCTCATGATGATTCTCGACGTGGCACTGGGATAACTTCCCTCAGAATCCCTACAAATGCAGGGGCGCCGCTTTGAAAAGCGGCGCCCCTGTAAATTAATGAGCATTGTTGTGCAGAAACTTATTCTTCAGCGGGGACTTCGAACTTTATCTCATCGACGCAAACCGCATAAAAATCACCGTAGAAAGCATTGGCAAGCGTCTCGGACGGAGTTGCGGTCAACACTACCTTGTTCACCTCGCCGAGAGCCGACAGGTCAACCTCGGTCCACTCCTCCATTACGAAGGTCTTGCCGTCACGGTAGTCGGCCATGATAACGGGAACCGTACCCGTAACTTCGCCGGCTGCATCGTAGCCCGTGAAGATAACCTCATAGTAATCACCCTCGGAGAAGGCCGGCTTGCTGTAATATCCGGCCTTGATGATATACCAGTACTTTGCAACGTTGTTGACCTTTGCCGAAACGATCTTCTTGGCAACGCCTTCGCCGAATGTCATCTGCGGCAGCAGTGACTCGTTCGAAGGGGTGAAATTCCATACCGAATAATTAGCCGTATCGTCGGCACCGGCAACCTCGGCTCCCGTGTTGCAGATAACGTAACGGTCGCTCAGAACGCTGCTGTATTCGGAATCGAGGTTCGATACCTCATAGGCATTGGCTACCCAGATACCGCTCAACTCGTAATACTGGTTCACGCAATTGAACGATGCACCGAACTCCTCGTAGGTCACCTCTTCCCCCGAAGCAGGAATATTGGACTTGTCGGTCAGTTCGCAATCTTCGAACGAAATAGTCGCATACGTAGGCTGCGGCTCGGGATTCTCGTTGTTGTTTCCTTCGTTTTTCGAGCATGCTGCGAACGCCAGCAGAGCTACGGTAAAAACATAAATCTTTTTCATAATTACAAATAATAAGGGTTCCTGAATTAATGGTGCACACTCATTAACCGGGCAAAAATACATAAAAAAGCGATACCGAAAAGAAAAAAACTTATACATTTGTACCCGGAAAAAATCAAGCACCCTCAACGAAAAATCTTTAAATTCGATTAAAAAAATGACAAACAGCAAATTATTGATGATCGGTCTGGCAACGTCGATTATCTTGGCCGGAACATTGACCTCCTGCGACAAAAAAGAAGAGAACACGACCGTACCCCAACCCGAAGCCACTGAAGTAGTTCTCGACCAGTTCTACGACGGTCTCTATTTCGGAAATTTCTGGGACGAAGGTTACGCCAACTACTACTTCGTATTGGTAAACTGCGAAACGGGATACGATGACAACAGCTATCTTCTTCCTGCCGAGGTCGGCGGCTACGTGCTCTACTGCGACCTATGGGGAGCCATCTCCGAAGACCATACGTCGCCCGTGGTTCCCGAAGGAACATATACCGCAACCACAGGACGTGCAAACGGAACGTTCGATCTTGACCACACCCTTGCCACATGGAACCAGGAACAGGTTGGCGACATGTATCGCATCTCCGACGTGCTCTTCTCGGACGGAACCATAACCGTCAAGCATACGGCCGACGGTTACGACATCGTAGCCGACATGATCACCGTCGACGGCGATCGTCTGAAATTCACATACAACGGACAGATGGCCCTTCAGGACAAGAGCGACGATGACGACACAGAAGACGACAACTACATCCGCGAGAATATCGACCTTTCGCTGCAGCGCGTCACCCTGCAGCAGTACGACGAGGGTACCGAAGGCGTTAACACCAATGTACTCAGATGTTTCGACGTAGACCGCATCACCGACAACGGCCTCTATCCGTACAGCGCCGGACACAAACTCCAGATAGGTCTCTACACGGCCGACGGAGCCGGTCTCGACGGTACGTACGTCCTCGGCAACCGCAGCGACTACAAGCCCGGAACGTTCTATGCCGGTTCGTGGCTCGGACTTCAGGCCGTAGGCACCTTCTGCCAGCAGGTCGACGACAACGGCAACTCGAAATACTGCCTCATCGAGGACGGTACGATCAACATCACCGACAACGGCGACGGCACCCACACCATCAAGTGCAACCTTACCGACAGCAACGGATACAGCGTCAAATGCGACTGGACCGGAACGGTCGAAGAGTTCCAGATTATTGAGTCCGTACAGAGCACCCTGACTCAGGACGTTGTCTACAATCCTCTCGAGTGCACGTCGATATACTATCTCGAAGACTATTTCTACACGGGCACCGACGCATACACCATGATGCTCGAGGATGGAGACGAGGTACTTGCCATCGACTTCTGCGCACCGGCATCGGCCGATCCGTCGGTAATGCCTACCGGAACGTTCACCGTATCGTCGACGAACGAGGCCATGACAGTAAATCCCGGTCGTATCACTGCAACTTACGCAGAACCTTCGTCATATATCCGCTACGAAATAAACGGCACCTCTGCCGACGCAGCAGACATGGCTCCGATTTACGCCGGAACGATGACCATCACGAATCTGGGCAGCGAGTACTCGATCGAATTCGAGTTCTACGACGACGCCAACCGCAACGACGCCTCGATCACGCCTCACAAGATATCGGGTTCGTGGAAAGGGACGATTCCCGCCATCGAGAACTATTACGAATCCGCATACGCAGCCAACCCGAGAAGGGTTGCCCGTACGACGGTTCGATAGTCTCTTTTCAGGCAAAAAGGCCGGCACTGATTGAAAGTGCCGGCCTTTTTTGTCCAATACATGCATTTTTACGCTCCATTCGCATACATGTTGCGTCAGGACGTACAGTTTTCCGGTGTTTTTGGTAATTTTGGCGCGGCAAACAGCACTCAAGATGAACATACCATACAGACTTCACAGCGGCAAGAACAGCAATCTGGCATACTATGCCGGCAATTTCGCCGGATTCCTAATACCTGATGAATGGTTTCGCATGCGGCTCGGAAGCACGCTTAAGAAGTTTCAGAGTCGTAATGACATGGAGTACATACTCGACCGAGTGAACTACTACTGCAAGCTGAATACCGTCACCCCGCTGCCGGCAGACTCTCCGGCTCTCGGCGAACATCGATACGGCAAGCGCGACTATCCGAGCAGCTACTTCTTCGACACATACATGTTCACGCGCTGGTTCCCCAAAACGCTGCACTGGCATCACGACTTCGGCGACGTGACATACGTACCTGAGTGCCCGTCGATCGTAAAGAGCCGTCCGCTCTGCGACGACAATACCAACTCCGTAGTAATGAAACTCGACCGCAACCGACACTTCACCTTCATCAAGGACCATACGCCCTTTGACAAAAAGGAGAATCGAGCCATATTCCGCGGCGACATAGCATGGAAACCACGACGCCAGCAATTCATGCGGATGTACTACGGCTCGCCCGTCGTCGATGCCGGTGACGTTACGCCTGCGGCTCTTGCCGACAAACTGGGATTTCCGGCCGAGTGGCGGCGCAAGCCAATATCGCTTTACAACCACCTGCGTTACAAGTTCATCATGACGCTCGAAGGCAATGACGTGGCAAGCAATCTCAAATGGGTCATGTCGTCTAACTCGCTGGCCGTGATGCCACGACCGACATGCGAGACATGGTTCATGGAGGGACGTCTGATTCCAGGCGTGCACTATGTGGAGATACGCCCCGACTTTACGGATCTCGAAGAGCGCATGCAGTACTACATCGATCATCCGGCCGAAGCCGACGAGATAATCCGCGCCGCCCACGAATATGTCGACCAGTTCCGCGACAAAAGACGCGAAAAACTGATATCGCTGCTGGTGCTTAATAAATATTTCGAGTTCACGGGGCAGCTCTGACAGCCTCATTAACTGCGGAATGTTATCACAACATGCTGCCGTGACATGAAATGTTAATTTTATGTTAACTCTTCTTAACAGAATTGTAATATCCACGGCCCGCAAGTAACTTTGTGGTGTATTACAACACCCTTATGGAGTATATCTACACCTTCATGCTCGTCGTAATGATAATCCTCGCAGTCACGGGATTATTCATCGGCGTAATGAACGACGCGGCAAACTTCCTCAACTCGGCAATTGCATCCAAAGCGGCACCACTCAAAATCATCATGGCCGTAGCCTCGGTCGGCATACTCATCGGCGCCGCCACATCGAGCGGCATGATGGAGGTGGCCCGCAGCGGAATGTTCGATCCGGCGAACTTCACGTTCCGCGACGTGATGATCCTCTATCTGTCGGTGATGCTCGCCAATATCATCCTGCTCGACGTCTACAACACCATGGGGCTGCCCACATCGACAACCGTGGCACTGGTCTTCTGTCTGTTGGGAGCGGCTCTGGCCGTATCGATCGTCGTGATCACATCCAACGACGCAATCTCGCTCGCCGAAATAGGCCGTTACATCAACTCGACACGGGCCATGGCCATAGTCGCCGGAATACTGCTGTCGGTGATACTCGCATTCTCGTGCGGTTCGCTGGTGATGTACCTGTCGCGCATCATCTTCTCGTTCAGATACCATACCGTATTCAAACGTTTCGGCGCCATGTGGTGCGGAGCCTCGTTCACGGCGATAGTCTACTTTGCACTCTTCAAGGGCCTCAAGAACGTACTGGCCGGCTCGGCCGTGATACGCTTCATCGACGAACATACGGTTCTCGCACTTGCAATCGTGTGGGTCATCTGCACGGCGCTGCTCTACTTCCTGCAGCTTTTCAAGATCAACATACTGAAGATCAACATACTGGCCGGCACATTCGCCCTGGCCCTCGCCTTCGCAGGCAACGACCTTGTGAACTTCGTGGGTGTGCCAGTAGCCGGATACGACTCATACATGATGGCCCGCGCCAGCGGCGACACGTCGATGACGATGGGAGCTCTGGCAACCGACGTTTCGGCCAACATGTATCTGCTGCTCATCGCCGGCGGCATCATGATCGTAACGCTCTGGACATCGAAACGCGCACTCTCGGTCAGCAAGACCGAACTCTCGCTCTCGAGCCAGGACGAAAGCGACGGCGAATACGGCTCGACGGCCGCCTCGCGCGGCGTCGTACGCCTTGCCATGCACATCAACTCGGGCCTCGAGGCCATAACGCCGCGTTTCGTCAAGGAGTTCATCGCAAGCCGTTTCGTAAAGCTGCCCGAAGAGGAGCGCAACGGCGGTTCGTACGATCTCATACGCGCCACGGTCAACCTTACGACCTCGGCAATACTCATATCGATAGCCACCTCGCTCAAGCTGCCGCTCTCGACCACCTACGTATGTTTCATGGTCTCGATGGGTTCGTCGCTGGCCGACAAGGCATGGGGACGCGAAAGCGCCGTTTACCGCATATCGGGCGTATTAACGGTAGTCTCAGGTTGGTTCGTGACCGGATTCGGGGCATTCCTGATTGCCTTTGTCGTGGCGCTGGTACTCATGTACGGCGGCAATATCGCCATTATAGCCGTCTCGCTGCTATGCGGATGGATGCTGCTGCGCAGCAACCTGAAGAAGAACAAACAGGCGGCGGACGACGGCTCCCGCAAGGAACACAAGGCCGAAAACGCCGAAGAGATCATCTCGCAAAGCATCGCCGAGGTGAGCGAAACCATGTCGCAGGTAACGCGCATCTACGACCGCACGATGATCGCCACGTTCAAGGAGAACCGCAAGGTGCTGCGCGAAATGGTACAACAGTCCGAGGAGCTTTTCGCCAAGTCGCGCGAACGCAAATACCAGATCATGCCGATCCTCTACACCATCAAGGACAACGAGGTCAATGCCGCATACTACTATGCGCAGGTGGTGGACTACATGAACGAGATAACCAAGTCGCTTGTGCATATCACCCGACCCTGCTTCGAACACATCGACAACAACCATGAAGGCCTCAGCAAGGAACAGATCGAGGAGCTGATGAAGATCAACGACGATGTAGAAAACATCTTCGCACACGTGAACAACACGCTCAAACGCAACGACTTTTCGGAGGTTGAGTACATCGTTGGCCTGCGCGACGCCCTGTTCGAGACCATATCGGAGGCGATGACCAACCAGTTGCGGCGCATAAAGCACAAACAGTCGTCGACAAAGGCAAGCATGTTGTACATAACCATACTCAACGAGACCAAGACGATGGTTCTGCATTCGCGCAATCTGGTAAAATCGCAAAAGTATTTCCTCTCACACAACGAAGAAGAATAGACCATGGAATTCAAGTACGGGCTTAACGATCGCCCGAAGATCGTACCGATGTTGATGTACGGACTGCAATGGCTGCTCATAGCCATACCTGTCGTACTGACAAGCACATTCGTAGCGCCGGAAGGCCAAACCATCATGTTCACACAGAAACTCTTCGGCGTAATGGGCCTGTGCATGGTGCTGCAGGCTCTGTGGGGACACCGTCTGCCGCTTGTATCAGGCCCTGCAGCCGCGTTGCTGATGGGTATTCTCGCGGCATCGGTCCAGGGATACGGACAGACCGAGATCTACACGTCGGTATTCGTGGGCGGAATACTCATCGCACTGATAGCCGCAAGCGGAGTGATGGCGAAGATCCAGCCGCTGTTCACCCCGCGAATCGTGGTGGTGATCCTGATGCTCATATCGTTTACGATAGCCAAACCGATACTCGGGCTGATATTCGCCGACCCGGAGCACCATACGCTCGAGTTCTGGTTCGCGGTGGTGTGCGTCATACTGATGGTCATCGCCAACGACAAGCTGCGCGGAATATGGAAAAGCACCGTGGTAATGTGGGCCCTCATCCTCGGCAGCCTCGCATACTATGCCATGACCGGATTTCCCGATGCGATAGCCGCCGACACGAAAGAGTCGCCGCTCTTCATCTTCCCGCTCAAGTTCGATGCGGGCGTGATCATATCGTTCGTGTTCTGCTACATAGCACTGCTCATCAATGAGGTGGGGTCGGTACAGTCGCTCGGCGACATGGTCGGCGCCGACAACATGGCCGCCCGAAACCGCCGCGGTCTGGGTGTGGCCGGAGCCGTGAACGTTCTGGCCGGATGCATGGGCGTCATCGGCCCGGTAGACTATTCGCTCAGCCCTGGCGTCGTAGCCTCGACATCGTGCGCCTCGCGCTACACGATAATACCGGCCGGTCTGGCCATGATCGTCATTGCATTCTTCCCGCCCGTCGTGGGAGTGCTGATGTCGATTCCGCCGACGGTCATGGGTGCAATACTCTTCTTCCTGATGGGAATACAGCTGGCCGCCGGCTTCGAGATGGCAAGCAACACGCGCAGCATCACGACGTTCCGTCACGGAATGATCCTCGGCATACCGCTCATGTTCGACGTAATACTGACCTTCACCCCTGCCGAAGCCATTGCCGGCATACCCGAAATCATACGGCCCGTAATAGGCAACGGATTCGTCATGGGCGTAATCATCGTTCTGCTGCTCGAACACGTCTTCCTGCGCGACAAAAAAGAGCGTACAATAAAATAACCGTTCGCGACTGACAAAAACAGTACGGGCACCTGTCTTAATCTCAGACAGGTGCCCGTACTGTTTGCCGTGTGCACTCCGGAACTCTATATGTGCAGATAGTCGAAGCCTTCGGCCGCGAGTTCGGCGGCATCGTAAATGTTGCGGCCGTCGATGACGAGCGGTCGGTGCATGGCCCGGCGTACGGTCTCCCACGACGGTACGCGGAACTGTTTCCACTCAGTAAGCACCCGCCGGCCACCTGCCCCTCCGAGAGCATCGTACATCGAATCGCAGTAGATTATGGAGTCACCCAGACGACGTCGCGCCTCGTCCATGGCAACCGGATCGAATGCACGTACGCGGCAACCGGCCTTGAGCAGCAGATCGATCACCACAAGCGACGGAGCCTCGCGCATGTCGTCGGTTTCAGGCTTGAATGCAAGGCCCCACATGGCAATGGTACGACCGGCGAGATCGCCATTGTAATATTTCGACAACTTGCGGAACAACACCGATTTCTGGCGTTCGTTCACGCTCTCCACCGCCTTGAGTACATCCATCGAATAGCCGTGCGACTCGGCCGTGCGGATAAGCGCCTTGACATCCTTCGGGAAACACGATCCGCCATATCCGCATCCGGGATAGAGGAACTTGGACCCGATACGGGTATCAGAACCTATGCCCTTGCGAACCATGTTCACGTCGGCACCCACTATTTCGCACAGGTTGGCAATGTCGTTCATGAACGATATGCGCGTTGCAAGCATCGAGTTGGCCGCATACTTGATCATCTCGGCCGACGGCACGTCGGTAAAGATCATGCGGTAGTTGCTCAACATGAACGGCTTGTATATCTGCTCCATGATCGTGCGGGCACGTTCGCTCTCGACACCCACCACCACGCGGTCCGGAGCCATGAAATCCTTGATGGCGGCTCCCTCCTTCAGAAACTCGGGATTCGATGCCACGTCGAACTGGATGTCGACGCCGCGACGGGCCAACTCCCCGGCCACGGCAGCCTTCACCTTGCGCGACGTGCCGACCGGAACGGTACTCTTGGTCACCACAACCACATAATGGTTCATCTTGGAACCTATCTCCCGCGCCACGGCCAGCACATACTTCAGGTCGGCCGAACCGTCCTCGTCGGGAGGTGTACCCACGGCAAGGAAGACTGCTTCCGACGCATCGAGGCCGTCACCGAGTTCGGTGGTGAAGTGCAGACGGCCGTCTGCGGCATTGCGCAGCACAAGCTCCTCGAGCCCCGGTTCATATATGGGCATCTCGCCCCGGTTGAGGCGGTCGATCTTGGTCTTGTCGACATCGACGCATGTCACGTCGATGCCCATTTCGGCGAAACAGGCACCCGACACCAGACCGACATATCCGGTTCCGACAATGGTTATATTCATAATCCAGATTACAGTTTATCATACAAAGATAATCTATTTGTGCGAATTTGCAAACGAAAAAACCGGTATTGCTGCAACAGCACACAATTTGCTTGAATACAGCGAGGTAGGCCTGTCGATAAAAAATATTTCAAAAGGTATAAATTCTATTCTAAACCACGCTTACAATTCGTATCCGGCTTTACTATGGAAACAAAAAGCTGAAAGTATGCGAAGATGTAATGATCCGTATTATTAATAGGTATCAAAGGGCCATATAGGCCTGTTCAACGATATTTCGACAAAACAAGGCATATCTGACATCTTTACGACCATCCCCGACACCGAAAATGCACAAAAAAGGTCATGTAAAACCGTAATCAAAGCAAGCCTGTAAGGTTACAAATTGTAAGGGCCAAAGACATTATTAAATAAATTTATTATATAATGCACAGTTTTTCAAAATTTGCTTGTCGTTTTTCGCGAAATATATTAACTTTGTGACGTTACTATTTTTGTTAAAACACACTAAAAATTATGCTTATGGTTAGGAAAATTGTACTATCTATCGTTGCGGTTCTGGCAGCGGGGTGCTTTGCTCTCCAGGCTCAGAACGTGCAAATCTCGGGTACAGTTACTGAGACCGACGGAACGCCTATCGTCGGTGCAACCGTTGTAGTGGAGGGTACTACCCTTGGTACTACGACCGGTACTGACGGTACGTACACCATTTCCGCTCCGGCCGAAAGCGTGCTCGCATTCTCGTTCCTCGGTTACAGGGAAGAGAAGGTAGCCGTCGCAGGCCAGACCACGATCAACGTACAGCTCGTCGACGAGTTGCGTGCGATCGAACAAGTGGTGGTTACGGCTTTCGGTCAGTCGAAAAAAGAGGCATTTACCGGTTCGGCAAAGGTCATCGGCGCCGAGGAACTTGCCAATTCACAGGTTTCCAATGCAATGGAGGCCCTGAAAGGTAAGGTATCGGGTGTCCAGATTTCGACCTCGACGGGTTCTCCAGGTGACACCAGCAACCCGACGGTACGTATCCGTGGTTTCAGTTCGATCAATGCAGGCAACGACCCGCTGATCGTACTCGACGGAATACCCTACGACGGCAGCATATCCAACATCAACCCCAACGATATCGCATCCATGACGGTATTGAAGGACGCTGCTTCGAACGCCCTTTACGGTGCCCGCGGTGCCAACGGTGTGATCATGATCACCACCAAGAAATCGACTTCGCGTGAAGCAATCGTAAATGTGGATGCCAAGTGGGGTGTGAACTCGCGTGGCGTGCAGGACTACGACTACATCAAGAATCCGGCAGCCTACTACGAGCAGCACTACAAGGCTCTGAACAACTACTACCTCAGCAACGGTAAAAGCGCTGCCGAGGCACACCTGCTTGCTAACAACGCCCTGACGGGTCCGGCCGCAAGCGGTGGTCTGGTATATCAGACATTCTCGGTGCCCGACGGCCAGTTCTTCATCGGCCAGAACGGCAAGGTCAACCCCAACGCCACTCCGGGCAACACCGTTACCTATGAGGGTCAGCAGTATTACCTCTATCCCGACAACTGGATGGACGAAATCCTCCAGAACTCGCTGCGTCAGGAGTACAACGCCAGTGTAGCCGGCGGTATCGGCGACGCCCAGTTCTACGCATCGTTCGGATACCTCAACAACAAGGGTATAATCAAGAACTCGGACTACGAACGTTATACGGCCCGCTTGAAGGCCGACTATCAGGCAAAGAAATGGCTGAAAGTCGGAGGAAACTTCTCGTACGCACACTCCGGCGGTAACACGACTGCAGAAGACGGCGTATCCAACTCCTCTGTAAACGTGTTTGCGGCTGCAACACAGATAGCGCCCATCTATCCTCTCTACATACGAGACGCTCAGGGCAACATCATGACCGATGCCAACGGATACACGGTATACGACTACGGTGACGGCAGCAATGCAGGTCTCGAGCGTCCGGCATATACCGGTACCAACGCATACGGCGACCACCTGCTCAACAAGCAGTACTACGAGGGCAACACCTTCAACGCCAACGGTTACGTGGACATCAAGTTCCTCAAGGACTTCACCTTCACGATGAATATCGGTACGGCTGTTGACGAAGCCCGCAGCACCGAACTGACAAACGCCTTCTACGGACAGTTTGCCAACAGCAACGGTATCATCTCGAAGGTACACGCCCGCACATGGTCGTACAACTTCCAGCAGCTGCTCAACTGGAACCACAGCTTCGGCGATCACAACGTGGACATCATGCTCGGTCACGAGAACTACGACCACAACTACTACTACCTCTACGGTAACAAGAGCAACATGTTCTCGCCCGACAACCTCGAGCTCACCGGTGCCGTAAACGACGGTTCCGCAAGTTCGTATACGACCAACTACAACACCGAGGGTTACTTCGGCCGCGCGCAGTACAACTACATGGAGAAGGTCTTCTTCTCGGCTTCGTACCGTCGCGATGCATCGTCGCGCTTCCATCCCGATCACCGCTGGGGTAACTTCTGGTCGGTCGGCGGCGCGTGGATCATCAGCCGCGAGAACTGGTTCAATGCTTCGTGGATCGACATGCTGAAGATCAAGGCTTCGTACGGTTCGCAGGGTAACGACAACATCAGCAGTTTCCTCTATACCGATACATACGATATCGTAAACTCGGGTGGCAACGTGGCTCTGGTGCTCAATACCAAGGGTAACGAGAATATCACCTGGGAGACCAACGGCAACTTCAACGCCGGTATCGAGTTCGACCTCTTCGGCAGCCGCCTGAGCGGTGGTATCGAAGGATTCTACCGTAAGACTACCGACATGCTTTCATGGTTCACCGTACCGCCCTCGCTCGGTTACACCGGCTACTGGGCCAACATCGGTGACATGGTCAACGAAGGTGTCGAGGTTGAGTTGAGCGCAGTGCCCATCAGCACCAAGAACGTTCGCTGGAGCCTGAATGCCAACCTGACCTATGTAAACAACAAGATCACCAAACTTGCCGATTCGCGCAAGACGATGACCACGTCGGAAGGTTACAAGGGTTACTCCTCGAGCGACCGCTTCTACGGTGAGGGACTTTCGCTCTACACATACTACATGCCTCAATATGCAGGCGTAGAGAAGACGACCGGTAAGCCGATGTGGTACATGGACGTTACGGATGCAAACGGCAACGTAACGGGCCGTACTACCACCACCACGTACAGTGAAGCAACGTACTACGTATGCGGCGACCCGCTGCCCGACGCATACGGAGGTTTCGGTACCACGATCGAGTTCTTCGGATTCGACTTCACGATCAACTTCACATATCAGATCGGCGGTCTGATCTACGACTCGGGCTACGCGGCACTGATGGGATCGCCTACCACCGGTATGACTGGTACGAACTACCACAAGGATCTCTACAACGCGTGGACTCCGACGAACACCGATACGAACATACCGCGTTTCCAGTACGGTGACCTGTACAATACATCGTCGTCCAACCGTTTCCTTATCGACGGCAGTTACCTGAACCTGCAGAACATCAACTTCGGTTATACTCTGCCGCGCAAGTGGACCAACAAGATCAGCGTGGACAAGATCCGCATCTACCTTGCATGCGAGAACGTATGGTTGTGGTCGCGCCGCCAGGGCTTCGACCCGCGTCTGACGCTCACCGGCTCGAACAACGCAACCACCTATTCGGCAGTTCGCACGATCTCGGGCGGTATCAACCTGACGTTCTAATTATTGTCGAATGCTAAAGAAAGGAGAACAAAGACTATGAAAAACATATTGAAAATCGGAATTGCGACGCTTGCGAGTGCAGCGCTTCTGAGCGGTTGCATCAAGGAATCGTTCCCCACGAGCGTTGCCAGCAACGAGCAGGTGAACTCCAATCCGGCAGCCCTCGAATCGATGGTGAACGGTATGGCGGCGTTCGTCAACAAACTGGACGTTCTGGGTGGAGAAAAACACTACGACTGGGGTTATCCGTCGATAATGATGATCCGCGACCTGATGTGCGAGGACATGTCCACCGTATCGAGCGGTTACGAGCACTTCTCAGACTGGATCAAGAACCAGTATCAGGGCGAGGACTACATATTCCCGCAGTATCTGTGGAACTTCTATACCCAGTTCCTGCAGACGGCCAATGCGGTAATCGGAGCCGTAGACGAGTCATCGGCTTCGCAGACCCAGAAATACTATCTGGCAATGGCATACTGCTACCGTGCCCTGATCAACCTCGACATGGGCCGCATGTATGAGTTCAAGAGAAACAACTATACGACGGCTCCCGAACTCGAAGGTCTGACTATTCCCCTTATCAAGGAGAACATGACCGAGGAGGAGGCCCGCAACAACCCGCGCGTACCGAAAGAGGCACTGCTCGAGTTCATTATGGGCGACCTGGCAAAGGCCATCGATTTCTTCGGCGGCAACAGCGAAGACGGCACGACCTTCTCGCGCAGCAGCATGAACCAGCCGGATCTGAGCGTAGCATACGGTCTCCAGGCCCGTGCTTACATGTGGGCCGAGGACTATACCAACGCCAAAATCGCTGCACAGAACGCACTCAAAGCCGGCAAGTACACCCCGCTGAACGAATCGCAGTGGACCGATACTACCAACGGCTTCAACAATGCAACCTCGCAGTCCTCGTGGATGTGGGCGTCGATTCTGGCCAAGGAGGATGATGTCGTAAAGACCTCCATCCTGAACTGGGCTTCGTGGATGTGCTCCGAGACTTCGTTCGGATATGCATTCGCAGGTCCGTTCCGTCTGGCCGACGTGAACTTCTATTCGCAGATACCCGATGCAGACTGGCGCAAGAAGTCGTGGGTAGCTCCTGCCGGTTCGGCAATCGAAGTTCCCATGGTAGCCAGCACATCGTCCTACGACAACACCAAACTTCCCGAGTACGCATGCGTGAAGTTCCGTCCGGGTGACGGCGCTCCCGATGACTACAACGTAGGTGCAGTGGTCGATATTCCGCTGATGCGTTGCGAGGAGATGTACTTCATCATCGCAGAGTGCGATGCACACAACGGCTCTTCGGCATCGCTTGTAGACTTCATGCGCTCGTATCGCTATCCGAGCTACACATGCAATGCTTCGAGTACAGATGCCATCGTCGATGAATGCATACTCCAGAAGCGTATAGAGTTCTGGGGCGAGGGAATCATCATGTTCGACTACAAGCGACTGAACAAGTCGATCAACCGAGCATATGAGGGAACGAACCACATCGAAGGCTCTCGCTTCAACACCAACGGTCTGGCTCCCTGGATGAACTTCTGTATCGTCCGCAGCGAGCATGACGCCAACCTGGCTTGTGTTTCGAATCCCGATCCGTCGGATCTGGTGGAAGATATTGGCGAATAGTATAAACCGTAAAATGAGATGAAAAAGATGAAAACGATTAAAAATATATTATATCTGCTCGTAGCCGCCGGATCAATCGCGTTGGTCGGTTGCGTGAAGGACGAAACCTACACGAAGGGTGGAGACCTCGACGGCGAGCGCATATATATAGACAACAGCAAATCGGTATTCTACGTTCAGACAGCCGAGGAGAAAGCCGAGGAGAATGCCCAGCTGGCCAAACTGAGCCGCGGTCTGAAGCAGAACATCGAATCGACCGACGACGACAAATCGGTTACGCTCAATCTTTGCCGCTTGAACTCGAAGCTTGCGACATACACTACCACCGTCGAGCTGACATTGCCGTCGGACAGCTATCAGCTCTTCACGCTGCCTGCAGGAGCTACTCAGAGCGGAGCCGGCACTGGAACGGTTATCTACTCGTTCGAGGTATCGTTTGACGAAGGCGCAGACAAGACCACGTTCGACATAGGCTTCGATATTGCCGAGCTTACTGCGAATGTTGAATATAACATGACAGCGACCATCGCTGACGATGGCAATACGACCAACTATGGCGCGTCTGCATTCGACTTTCTCATTTGCCACAAAGCACAAGTTGAGTTACCGTTTACTGATATAGGTAAAGTAACACTGACCGAATCGTTCTTCAGGGATATACTTGGATATGCGCTCGGATCATACTCTGATTGTGTTATACAAATTCATAACGATGACCTTGAGGCAATAAACAAGGCAAAAGAGACAGGTGGCGAACCACAGTTCGATTACGTTGGCGTACGCTTCTTCATTCCCAGACTCATGTACCAGATAGCAGCTGCCTCCATAGAGGCGGGTGAGACTGAGTTCACCGAGGAAGATCTCGAATACTTTGCAAATGGAGACGGACTGATATTGACGATGACACCACAGTATGAGCCAATCGAAGAAGATGCGGCCCCAAATTATCCGCACCCGCTTCAACCTACTGTGCAAACAACCGGATATCCGAAATCTTCAGTTATAGGTGTAAACTCTATTGATGGCAGTTTATTTACCGGGGGACTTAGCGAAAGTGAGTACGTATTCCTGGCGACTGTACCTGTAAATATTCAAGATTATGGAGAAACATACATAGTCAAGTTCCCTGATTCCTACAACTTCGGCACCAACTCCAGAGCACTGAATACCTATGTATACGGTATCTCATATTGGGCTATCAACAGCCCGAATGGCACTTTGTGGCCAATGCCGTTGACAATAACATGGGATGTCAATGAACTTGAGCCTAACTGGGATACATACTTCACCGTAAACTATAATACGAGCGTCGATTACGTCAAGGCAAAAGGAAGCGGAACGTTCTCGTCAACGGCATTCCCGACGACAGAGGGCGGTGAAAGCAAGCCTCAGACCTGGAATCAGGACCTCTATGTCGGCTATGATACGGCTACGAGCCAGCAGGTTTACTACCTGCCCAACGTATATCAGACGGTTCTCGGGGAAGAGAAAGACTACGGTCTGGCAGCTCTCGTTAACGGTTCGGCAGTGACTGTAGCATCGAGACAGCAGCTCGGCATGCAGTGGAACGGCAATGAAATCTATGCACAGCAGAGCGAGAACATCAACAGCTCCATCGAGTTCGCAGAGGATGGATCGCTCAAGAAACTGACGCTTGGCGTGGCATTCGTTCTCGGAAACGGCAATATCCTTGCCGACTACACCGAGACCTATGAGTTCAACTCCTCTGCATCAGGTGCGGAAGCATTCTTCGGGACATACACGCAGGCTGCATACAAAATCTACTCACCTTATTATGGTGAAGACGGCAAAACGGAGCTTGAGCCGCAGCCTTCGCCGATAAGTTCGACAGTAACCATATCGCAGGCTCTCGACAGCAGCAACAAGCCTGTTGCCGGCAAGGTCTTCATCGAAGGATTGGTAGACTCGTGGTACATTTCACAGTACGGACTTGAAGACGGCCGACTTGTGGGCGAGTACGATGCAACATCGAACTGCATCATCGTTCCGGCACAGTATCTCTACAAGCCCGAATGGGATCTCGGTCTCGGATTCCCGATTCTGCCATACTTCCAGCCGGGTGTAGGTGGATGTAGCAGTTACAAAATAGACGAGGATATCTATTGGATAAGCGATATTGCTGCAGCAAGCGAATCGTGTGCACTCTATCTTGATGAAGAAGGTAACCTTACGTTGGGATTCTCAACGACGGATACCACCGGAAATCAGACCGACTCGTATGCAATACAGTTGAACTACCTCAATACACAGTATCTTGAGTTTACGTACCTTCAGGACCTCTACGCGGCAGTTCCTGCAGCCGGTCCCATAACGTTCACCCGCGCAACTGCAAGCGGAAGCTCCGTAAAGACTCAGAGTGCAGTAAAGCATGCAGCAAAGAACTACAAGGTAGTGAAGTCCTCCAACAAGAGCGCTGCTGCTTATGAGTTCAAGGAGATCGGCAAGTCGATCAACCCCGAACAACTCGGAAGATAACATTAATAACGGCAAGGAGGGGTTGCGGTCCCGACCGCAACTCTCTCCAAACCATTAAAACATGAGAATAGTATGAAGAAGATATTATTTATATTAAGTGTAGCGCTTCTGACGGTGGGTTGTAACGACAAGGAGGAGTTCACACCCGTCAAGGGCTCAATGCCCGTAACGGTAACGCTCTCTTATGACAATGCCAACAGTTTATCGTCTAACACGTTGAACAGAGCATTGATTTACGAGCAGAACGGAGCACAGATCAAACTGTCGATCCTTGCAGATGACAAGGATGCCAAGACGTTCTATCTGACTGCAGCCATTGTAGACGAGAGCGGTGATACGCAGCTTCTCGACAGCCAGATAACCGAGGTTGAAAATGCTGTCAAGAGCGTTGCGGACATCAACATCACGACACTTCCCGACGACGGAGCATTCCAGGGTCAGGTATATCTTCCCGATGCTACCGAGCTGCAGGAGAAGAAAGAAGCGGATGATCCCAACGTATGGAAGACTCCCGAAGCCAAAGGTTACATCGTACGTTACGTGTCGCCGGAAGAGGGCGGAAAGAATATCTACTTCGCCGTAACGGTAGACTCCGTAACCATGACTGAAACCGTTACAGTAACTGAGATCGAATCTCCATACGGAGACGATGAGCCGTACACTACCGTTGAAAAGAAGACTTATATGGTTTCTGCAGTCATCAGCTACAAGGCATTCGATCAGAACGGCTGGATAAACTAACAAACCGATATTTGCCGGAGGGGGCAGTCATAGCGGCCATGGATTTTATGGCCACGCGAACAGCTGAAACTCCGACAGCGGTTTACACAAGCCGCAATCTCAAATTTGAGATTGCGGCTTTTTTATTGGCCCCTACTCATACGGCACACAAGCCTGAATGACGGCAGCAAGCGCAGCTCCGCATGGCTGCTGACAAACAAATGCCACTCGATGCAAACCGCTATCGCACATATCACCATCACAATTCATGCCCACGGACATGTCGCCATCGCGCATGGCGTCTACTACAATATCTTATCGCACGTCTGCCACAGACGTAACGACAATTTCATCCCGTATATGGGACGGCAATATGCAGGAAATATGAGCCTTGTTTCACCGGCTCAAAAGAGATCCAAATGAAAAAAAGCAGCATTTTCTTCAAAAAAACACTACTATGTGTTGCATAGTATTAAAATTGTTCATATATTTGCATTGGAATAATATTGAACACGACATAAAACAACCTCTTACCCAATGAAAGAGACAGTAAACGTGAGCATAGCCTCACAAGCCTTCACCCTCGACAAGGACGCCTACGAAGTACTGTCGGCATACCTCAAGGAGGTCAGGAAACACATCTCGGCCGACGATAACGAAACGATGGTCGACGTGGAGTCCCGTCTTGCGGAGCTGTTCCGCGAGAAGAAGCCATCGTCCATGATGGTCATATCGTTGAGCGACGTACGTGCAGCCATGGCGCAACTCGGCACGCCCAACGACTTCGGAGAGCAGCAGTACGACACCGTCGATACGGACGAAGCACAACCGAAAGAGCATCGACTTGTCCGTTCACGCACCGACCGCGTACTGGCAGGCGTATGCGGCGGTCTGGCCGAATATCTCGGTTTCGATGTACAACTGTTGCGACTTGCAACGCTTCTATTGATACTGTTGGGAGGTTTGTCGATATGGGTTTACGTGATCCTGTGGATCGTAATACCCGAAGCACCCTTGACAACGAAACAAATGAAATAACCATGAACGAAGAAAATGTAAAAGCGCAGATGCGCAAGGGAATTCTGGAGTACTGCATACTCGCCATCATTTCGCGCGAGGATTCGTACGCTCCGAAGATCATTGCGGAGCTCAAGCAGGCGCATATGATAGTAGTCGAGGGTACGCTCTACCCCATACTCACGCGCCAGAAAAATGCAGGCCTTCTGACATACAGATGGGAGGAGTCGCCACAGGGGCCTCCGCGCAAGTACTACATGCTGACCGACAAGGGACGCGAACATCTGAAGATGCTCGACGAGACATGGGACGAGCTTGTCGAGCAGATAAAAAAGATTCGTCAAAAAGAATAGCAAACACTAAAGAGTCAAGAGCCATGAGAAAGTTCATTATTTTGGGAATAGCCGCCGCCATGACGGTATTTTCGAACGACATACAGGCAGCTGAAGGCTGGTTCGGGAAATCGGTCAAGGAGAGCGGCAAAACGATAACGGAGACACGTACCAGTGCCATGAAGTTCACCAAGATCGATGTATCGCGCTGCATAAAGCTTATTGTTGAGGAGCGCACCACGGGAGACATATTCATCACCACCGACGAGAATTTCATGCCGTACGTCGAGATGGAGGTAAGCGACGGCGTACTGCACGCGCAATTGAGCGACAGGATCAAATCGATCGAGAGCGAAGAGTCTCAGCCTATCGTGATAAGGATCCCATATAACGGCAAGATCAACGAGATAGAAGTATCGGGAGCCAGCAGCGTAGAGGTAAAGCCGTTGATAAAGGCTGCGACGTTCGAGGCTTCTGCGTCCGGAGCATCGAATCTCAAGGTAAGGGTCAACGCCGGGAAGTGCGAAGTGACCGCATCGGGAGCTTCTTGCGGAGATATCGCAATCACGGCCGACAATGTCGATCTCACAAGTTCAGGGGCATCCAGACTGACTGTCACTGTCGAAGCCGACAAACTCAGTGCTACGGCCAGCGGAGCCTCGAATGTCAAACTTGCAGGCAAAGCAGCAGATGCACTCTACGAATCGTCCGGAAGCTCCTCGATCGACGCCGGGAAACTTGTCTCGGGCAACTGTGACGTAGAGTGTTCGGGAATGTCGAGTGCAGATGTAAACTGCACGGAGAGCCTCAATGCCGAAGCCAGCGGAATGTCATCCGTAAACTACAAGGGAGGCTGCAAACTTGTCCATGCGACGTCAAGCGGAGTCAGCGAAATAAGCAAATACTGAAAACCAAACCTTACAAAAACCCTCAAACATGAACGAAGTAAAGAAGTGCAGCATTTCGGGCATAGCCTTCACCATGGAGGTCGATGCATACAAGACTCTTAACGAGTACATCGAGACGCTGAAAAGTACATATCGCGACGAGAAGGACGGCGACGAGATCATCGCCGATATCGAAGCCCGCATCGCCGAGCTTATTCTCAACACGCAGGACAACGGCCGGGTTGTCGAGAAGCCGCTCATCGACAACATCATAGCCCAACTCGGGTCAGCTGAGGCGATAAACGAGGAGAGCGATACCGATGAATCGAAGAAAAACAGCGAACCGCGCATTCCGCGCCGCCTCTACCGCGACATGGAGAATGCACGCCTGGGAGGCGTATGCGCCGGCATAGCACGCTACTATGATGTCGATCCGGTATGGATCAGACTGCTGGTCTTTTCACCTCTGCTTCTGATGTTCCTGTCGTGGATACCCTACATGGGGTGGATCTCGACTTTCGGAGGCAATCTCTTCGCAGTAGTGATTCTGAGCTATTTCGTAATGTGGTTCTCGGTGCCGGTAGCCCGCACGCCGCGCCAGAAACTGGAGATGACCGGCGAAAAGATCACTCTGCAATCGATACGTGAAACGGCCTCCAACTCCAATGATGTGGACAGCAACGCGCGTCCCGTTGTGGCCGAGACGGTCACTGTCTTCGGAAAGATAATGCTCATACTGCTGAAGATCGTTGCGGCCTTCATCATCATCGGGCTTACGCTCTTCGCATGCGCACTCATAATCGGTCTCTTCGCGGTTGGATTCAACGGCAATATCTGGGGTCTGGGCAACCTTGGTAATCTCGGAGGTCTTACCGCCGTCGGCGAGACGCTGGTACCGATGCTCGCCATCATTGCCATGCTCATTCCTACAATACTGCTGATGTACATATTCATCTGCCTGTTCCTCAGTAAGAAGCCAGGACGGAGGACCATTCTTGCAATGTTCCTGTTGTGGATCATATCGCTCATATCGGTACCCGTTGCAGCGATGGCTACAGACAAGGCCATTGATAAAATTGAAAGTTACGGTACCGATATCGAAATAAACGCCGAAACTGCAGAAGAAGCGGAGGCTGCCGTAGACTCCCTGACGGAGAGCAATACGGATATCAAGTCCATCACGATACGCGTTCCGTCGGACAAGGGCGGAACTGTCGACCTCACCATTACCGACAGCAGCAGGAACGGCATGAACATCGACCGCGACTGACACGACACGCGACTTCACGTTTGCGACAAAATCGGGACTGACCCTGTAACAAAGGCGGCCCCGATTTTGTGTATTTTTTCACAAAAAGTTTCGTATCTTTGACCGGTTAAATTTGAATGAGTATGGGAGATATCAAATGCATCGGTATTCTCACTTCGGGCGGCGACGCCCCGGGAATGAACGCGGCCATACGTGCCGTGACGCGTACTGCAATCTACAACGGGCTGACGGTCAAGGGCATCATGCGTGGCTATCACGGATTGATAACCAATGAGATCATCGACTTCAAGTCGCAAAGCGTCAGCAACATCATACAGAAGGGCGGCACCATTCTCAAGACGGCGCGCAGCCAGGAATTCACCACACCCGAAGGGCGTCGGACGGCATACGAGAACATGAAGTCCAACGAGATCGACGCACTCGTGGTAATCGGCGGCGACGGTTCCATTACCGGAGCCCAGATCTTCGCACGCGAATACGACATACCGATCATCGGACTGCCGGGAACGATCGACAACGACCTGAGCGGCACCGACTCGACGATCGGATACGACACGGCTCTCAACACCATAGTCGAGGCGGTCGACAAGTTGCGCGACACGGCCACCAGCCACGAACGGCTCTTCTTCGTCGAGGTGATGGGCAACACGGCAGGCTACCTTGCGCTCAACGGAGCCATAGCATCGGGAGCCGAGGCCGCCATAATTCCGGAGATGGAGACCGAGGTCGACCAGTTGAGCCAGCTCATAGACCACGGCTTCCGCAAGAGCAAGAGTTCGGCCATCGTTCTGGTTGCCGAGAACAAGAAGACGGGAGGTGCCATGGGTCTTGCCGAGCGTATCAAGCGCGAATATCCGCAGTACGACGCCCGCGTAACAATACTTGGGCACATACAGCGCGGCGGCTCGCCTACGGCCAAGGACCGCATATTGGCATCGCGCATGGGTGCTGCAGCCATCAAGGCCCTGCTCGAAGGTCAGCGCAACGTGATGATAGGCATACAGAACGGGGCTATGGTTTACGTACCGTTCGCCAAGGCCATAAGCCACGAGAAACGTATCGACCGCGACAGCATCGAACTGGTAAAGATACTATCGATATAAACCACGCACAACACTCTCTCAAACAGACAATGAAGAACGTCATAGGAATCGGCAACGCATTGACCGACATGCTTGTGAACCTGCGCAGCGACGCGGTGCTGGGCAAATACAATCTTCCGAAGGGCTCGATGAGCCTGGTCGACTCCAAACTGCAGACCGCCATATCGAAATCGGTTGCCGGCCTGCCCTATTCGCTGTCGCTCGGAGGTTCGGCCGGCAATACGATACGCGCCATGGCACGCATCGGATGCAAGGTCGGATTCATCGGCAAGGTGGGTCCCGATACTACGGGCGACTTCTTCGTGCAGGCGCTTGAGAATCTGGGTGTCGAACCGTTCATCTTCCGCGGCACGGAGCGTTCGGGCAAGTGCGTCTCGCTCATCTCGCCCGACGGCGAACGGACGATGGTCACGCACCTCGGTGCGGCGCTCGAACTCGAAGCCGACGAGATAACCCCGGCCATATTCGACGGTTACGACTGTCTCTATGTCGAGGGATACCTCGTGCAGAACCATGCACTGCTGCGTCATACGGTCGAGACGGCACGCCGTTGCGGTCTGAAGATCGCCATCGATCTTGCAAGTTTCAACGTTGTCGAGGAGAATCTCGACTTCCTGCGTTCGCTCGTGGCCGATTCGGTCGATATTCTCTTCGCCAATCAGGACGAGGCCAAGGCCTTCACGGGCGAGAGTGAACCGGTAAATGCCCTGCAGGCCATCTCGGACATGTGCGAACTGGCCGTAATAAAGATAGGCACGCGCGGAGCCCTGATCAAAAACGGCAGCGAGGTACTGCACGTGGGAATCATGGCGGCAGCCAAACGTGTGGACACCACCGGTGCGGGAGACTTCTATGCGGCCGGATTCCTCACGGGACTGTGCAACGGACTTTCGCTGCGGCAGTGCGGAACAATCGGAGCCATCACGGCCGGCAAGGTCATCGAGGTAGTCGGCACCACCTTCGGCGAGGAGGTTTGGGACGAGGTTCTTCGGCTTATACGCAAAGTCGAAACAGAAAAGTACCTGTTCTGACGCGATATCAGGCAAAAAGAGAAGGAGCGATATCCATGTAAGGTTATCGCTCCTTTTTCATTATTCCGCGCGTGATGCCTCGACGCATCTCCAACAGTTTGCGACCCCGCGACGGATGCATGGCAAGGGCATAGCCTGCAGCCAGCACAAGGGTTACGCACCACTTCACCGCCTCACCCAGATACAGGGCGGCGACACGGCCATGCAGTTCGGCCCGGCGGCGCTGGCTTACGCCTGTATTGAACGAGAGCCGTGCAAAGTAGTCGTCCGTAAGTTTTTCCGCACCGATTATGTGCCAGATGACGGCATCGGGTACATAGTGGAAACGCACGCCGTCGGCAGCCATACGCTCGAAGAGGTCGCTCTCCTCGCCGCCGGTCAGCCGTCCGCCGACACGTCCCAGCGATGTATCGAACCCTCCGTAACGGAGCAGCATGTCACGACGGAAAGCCATGTTTCCGCCTGCCGGGATGCGTCCGCGCGGAAAGATGCGTTCGCGATCGCCCCAGTCGGTCGGATTGGCCAACGGCACCTCCGTGTAGTGCGACAGCCACGCAGGCCGTCCGGACGGATACTCCGGAACGACGCGGCCACCGGCAGCCACGGCCTCGGGATGACGTGCAAAGAAATCGACGTACGCCTCCACGAAACGGTCATTGACGCGTTCGTCATCATCGATTATGGCCACTATTGCGCCTGTACTCTCGGCTATGCCACGGTTGCGGGCGTACGAAAGGCCCTGAGCCGTTTCGGTCACCATGCGCAGGTTGAGCGTCGGATAGCTCGACGCAAATCCGTCGAAGACGCGCCGAGTATCGTCCGTGGAGTTATTGTCCACGACAATACACTCCCACACCGTAGCATCGGCGCTCTGTTGTACGAGCGACTGCAATGCGACCAGCATCCGATCTGCACGGTTATAGGTAGATATGACAAGCGACAGTTCGATCATTACACTGCAAAAATAAAAATAAACCGGCTGTTTGTTGCCCGGGCGACGTCATTTTTGTATTTTGGTAACGATTTTTCACACAAAACAACCTGTCATGAAGAAACTACTGCTTGTTCTGACGATGCTGACAGTCGGTTGCACTGCCGCATCGCTGGCCGCTCCAGCCGAGCGCCCCGTCAAAGTAATCGTCTCGCCCGACCATGCCGACTGGCAATACGACTGCGGCGAGCAACCCACATTCACCGTAACGGTACTGAAATTCAACTGTCCGGTCGCCGACGCTGTGGTAGAATATCAGATATCCGAAGATATGATGCCCGTAAAGGTCGAAAAGGAGCTGACGCTCAAGGACGGCAGTGGCAAGATCCGCATCGGCACCATGAAACAGCCCGGATTCCTGCGTTGCCGCGTATTCTACAAGGAGAACGACTATACCTATGAAGGTACCGCCACTGCTGCGTTCGAGCCCGGAAATATCAAGCCTACGACCACCGTTCCCGATGACTTCGATGCCTTCTGGAGTGCAGCGGTCGAGGCAAACAACAAGTTGCCGCTCGAGCCGGCCATCACGCTCAAGCCAAAGCTGTGCACCGGCAAGTACAATGTCTACCATATCAGTTTCCAGAGTTACCGTCGCGGTGCCCGCATGTACGGCATTCTGTGCGTACCGACCGAAGGCGGGAAGCATCCAGCCATACTGCGCGTTCCGGGAGCCGGAGTCAGGGGCTACAAGGGCTACACGTCGGCCGCCGAAAAGGGATTCGTCACTCTCGACATGGGCATACACGGCATACCGGTAGACCTCGACGCACAGGTATATCGCGATCTGGGCAACGGTGCCCTCGCCGGCTACAACCGCTACCGTATCGATGACCGCGACCAATACTACTACAAACGCGTATATCTCGGTTGCGCACGTGCCGTCGACTTCCTTGCCGGCCTCGAATCGGTCGATGCCGAACGCATTGCCGTATGCGGCGGAAGCCAGGGCGGAGCGCTCTCCATAACCACGGCCGTACTCAATCCCAAAGTAAAGTGCATAGGTGCCTTCTACCCCGCCCTCAGCGATCTGACCGGGTACCTTCACGGTCGTGGCGGAGGTTGGCCTCACCTCTTCCGCAACTCCTCGGACGACGGCATCAGGAACGACCGCTGCATCGAGACGACACGCTATTACGACGTTGCGAACTTCGCCACGAGAGTCAAGGTTCCGACATTCATGTCATTGGGCTACAACGACATGACCTGCTGCCCGACATCGACCATGTCGGCCTACAACGTCATTCCCGCACAGGAGAAGGAGCTCCTCATATTCAACGACATCAAACACTATACCTATGTCGAACAGGAGCTTGCACGCGAAAACTGGCTAATGGAACAGCTGCGCAAGTAGCATCCGGCATTCACCGAACAATAAGGCGTCCATATATGGACGCCTTATTGTTTTGCACCGACCAACAGCATATAGATCAGTGTGATAACGGTCGCAAAAACGTCAAATATCAAAAAAATTTTGACATAACGATTTTTTTTCATACCTTTGCACTCGCAAAGCGATAGAAATTACTTACGGTAATAACGATATATCGCGGGATGGAGCAGTTGGCAGCTCGTCGGGCTCATAACCCGAAGGTCGGAGGTTCGAGTCCTCCTCCCGCTACC
>CALUNG010000016.1 GCA_944321955.1 uncultured Alistipes sp.
ACTACTCTTTCCTGCCGGCCATCAACTAACTGCCGGCCATGAATAAACAAGCCCGGGAAGATTGCTTCCCGGGCTTGTCGTTTTTATGTATAGGTCGGCTATTTTATTCTGGCGGCCGCTGCACTGCGTCTCAGCTCCTCGACGAACGCACGTCGTGAACGGCATGAAACATAGTACGTCTCTTCGTATATGGTTGTTATCTCGATGAAGTTACGCCATTCGGTCGCATATATTTCTATATGTCTCATGTTCTTCAGATCGACGAAATGGCCGTAGAAACCGAAAAATCCGCAACATCCGAATATCGGCATCTTCCATCTCATTTCGCGTTTGCTGACGGCACGTACGGAAGCTATGTCGTGGAGCGGTATTTCGGTTATGTCGAGAATGCACCGTATCTGCAACGACTCTTCGGTAATTACCAGCCTGCGTGGTATCGACATGCTCATCAGTGCGAACAGGGCTATGATGAACGAGGCGAACCATGCCGACATGTAACCGCCCTCGTAGAGGTGCATCATCAGTATCAGCAGCAGTATGAATACGGCTATGTACACCGCAGTCCAATACCACGTGTTGCGTCCGGTCTTGTACTTGTAGCTGCTCATTGCTCTCTTGCGGCTATTATGGCTTCGGCGAGCGTGAGGTCGTCGGCCGTAGTTATCTTGATGTTGTTGCGTTCACCTTCGCACAATGTTACGACGGCACCGGAGCGCTCCACCACTGATGCATCGTCCGTAAGCGTCTGGTCGTATTCGATCCCGTATGCACGGCGGAGCAGTTGTGCGTCGAATATCTGCGGGGTCTGTATCATCCTGAGCCGCGAGCGGTCCACCGGATGCGACGAGTCGCCGTCATCCATCATGCGGAACGAATCCACGGGAGCTACGGCCGGTATGGCCGCACCGGATTCGATTGCCGCCTGTAGCGTACGAATGATCAGTTTTTTGGTTACAAGTGCCCTGACACCGTCGTGTACAGCTATGAAGCGCGTATCATCGCCCAGGGCTGCAATGCCGGCCTTGACCGAGTGGAAACGTTCGCTGCCGCCTGTTACGATGCGGTGGCGTGCCACGTCGAAACGGGCCGACAGATTTTTCCAGAAGTCGATCTGGTCCGCCGACAGGACGACGACTATGTCGGCCGCAGGCAAAGCCTCGGCGAAGGTATTTATTGTGCGCACGAGCAGGGGTTCGCCACCCGCAATCATGAATTGCTTGGGTATGGCACCTCCCATGCGGCGGCCGCTTCCGGCTGCCACGATTACTGCTCCGATGTTGAGTTTCGCGTCCATGTCAGTTTCTTGCCGAATCCCAGTGTGTTGTCCGTAAGTTTCATGAAGTCGGGTGTCAATCGCCATATTTCGAGCTTGCCGACAGCAGCGGCGTACGGGAAACGTTTCACGTACGTCATGTAATCATCCTTGTCTCCGCGTCCGACCGTACCGCATATCTGCAAGCCCTGTACCTTGCCGACGATGCGGGTCTCGAGAACTATCGATGCTGCCACTCTGGAGTCGGCCTCCATCTCGCGTGCATGCCGCGTCGTCCCGTCCGAAGTGAATACGAAAACGTTGCGCTTGCGGTCGTAGGCATAGAAGAGGTTCGCACAATATGGCAAGCCGTCGGCCGAAACCGTCGCAAGCGTCATGACGTGATGCCGCCCGATAAACCTTTCTATTGCAGTCTCCGTTTCAGCCATCGATCGTTACTGTTTGTTTATGACGATCGAGTCCAGTTGTACGATGCGCATGCTGTCGGGTACGTCACCGTTGAGCTCGGCCACGATGCGGTCGCGGACGAACTCGAATGCTTCGCGATTTGCATCCGAAATAGGCTCGGTAGGCTCCTGCGGTATCTTGAGCGGGTTGATCGGCTTGCCGCCCTTCCATACGCGGAAGTCGAGGTGCGGGCCGGTCGAAAGTCCCGTGCTGCCGACGTAACCGATGATGTCGCCCTGCGAAACGCGTTTGCCCTGAACGATACCCTTGGCAAACTTGCTCAGGTGCAGGTATCCGGTCATCATTTTGTTGGCATGCTTGATCTTTATGGTGTTGCCGCCGCCTCCGCCCCATCCGCGGAAGGTTACCACACCGTCTGCGACGGCACGTACGGGCGTACCTTTCGGCGCTGCATAGTCGACGCCGTGATGCGGGCGGTAGCGCTTGAGTACGGGATGGTATCGTGCGTTGGAGAATTTCGAACTTATGCGGGTGAACTTCAGTGGAGCCTTTAGCATCTGCTTGCGCAGGCTGGCGCCGTCATACTCCCAGTACTGTATCTTGTCGCCCTGCTTGAACGGTATGGCGTATATATCCTTGCCTCCGTGGTGGAACTTTGCTCCCCAGATCCGGCCTACACCGACCGAAAGCGTGTCGACGAACTTTTCGTCGTATATGACTGTGAAGTTGTCGCCCTTCTGTACGCCGAAGAAGTCGACAGTCCATTGATATACGTCCTCGAGTTCGGCAGCCAGCGAGTAGGGCAGACTGTCCTTGATGATCGCTCCCCAGAGCGAGCTCTCGATTTCGGCACTGCGTTTGGTACGGCGCAGAGTTATGGGACGCTCTCCCGTGCGTACGCTCACCGAATCGCCGACGAACCCGAATACGACATAATTGGTGATGTCCTTGTCGTACACGAGGTAATCGAGACGCGATGCGATGGAGTCTTCGAGCAGAAATGCCGTATAGCTGTTGCCGGCGCGTATCTGGCGCAACGGAAAGATCTCGCGCGAGGCCTTGTCGAGCTGGTCGACTGTCTTGGCCGATATGCCGTAGTTGAACAGTATGTCGCTCAGGGTTTGTCCGTATTTGACTTCGTCGCGTTCGAGCGTATAGTCGTCGGCGATGATTCCATATTCGATTTTGTGTTGTTCTTCGACCGGCTGCTCCTTTTTCTGTGGTGTGCAGGCTACGGTCAGGCCGAGCGCGGCCACCGTAAATAGTTTTATGGCATTGTGTTTCATATCACGCAAAAGTACGAAAAAAAAACGAGAAGGGGGCATGACATCCGGTATTTTGACATTGCTATTTGGTCGGTTCGGCGGTTTTGGCTCCAAAGTTTTGGCATTAGAGCTATTTTTGTTATCTTTGAAAAATAGTTCGGACGTAATGGCGGATTTTTTTAAGAAAATAGCGGCTTGTTGTTATGAAATGGGGGTACGTTTCCGCCATTTTCTCTTCGACACGGGCGTGCTCAAGAGCGAAAAGTTCGATATTCCGATAATATGTGTCGGCAACATAACCGTAGGAGGTACGGGCAAGACCCCGACGGCCGAGATGATTGTCGACTACATGTCGCAACATTATCATGTGGCCCTGCTGTCGCGCGGATACGGCCGCCGTACCCGCGGATATCGCGAGGTGTCTCTCTCGGATTCGTACCGCGATGTGGGTGATGAACCGTTGCAGATCAAGTTCAAATATCCGCAGACGGTGGTGGTAGTGTGTGAGAAACGCGTCAATGGCATACGCCGCATCATGGCCGAACATCCCGAGGTCGATCTGATAGTCATGGACGACGGATTCCAGCACCGCTATGTAGAGCCGCGCGTCAATGTCATTGTCGTGGATTCGACGCGCCCCGTGGAGCACGATCACATGTTGCCCTACGGTACGTTGCGGGATGTGCGTTCGTCGCTCGACCGTGCGCACTACTTCATAGTCACCAAGTGCAGCGACAGCATGTCGCCGCTCGACCGCATGCTCATGCGCAAGGAGCTGCGCCACATAGCGTATCAGCGTATCTATTTCATGCGTTACGAATCGCTGCCTATGCGTCCCGTTTTCGCCGATGCAAGGGGTGAAGGCGTACCGAACTTCAGCGAGGTCATAGCGATGTCCGGAATAGGCAATCCCATGGTTTTCATTCGCGGATTGAGGCTGCATTACCGTGTCGTGGACGAATTGAGGTTCGACGACCACCATGTCTATCGTGTACGCGACCTGCATGCAATGGAACGGATGTTGGATCAGCATCCCGATGCCTATATCGTTACGACCGAAAAGGATGCCGTGAAGATATTCGGCAGCCGCAAGGTTTCGGAAAGGTTGCGCGACAGATTGTATTATGTTCCCGTAAGAATGACTTATATCGAGGAGTCCGACAAGGATTTCCTCCAAAATTTGGAAAAAGATGTTAGAGGAGATTAAGAAAACGGCCGACTTCATAAAGGCTCGGACCGAAAACTTCACGCCCGAAGTCGGGATCATTCTCGGCACGGGGCTCGGCGATTTTGCCGACAATATCGACGAACGCTATTCGCTCGACTACAAGGAGATTCCCGGATTCCCCGTATCGACGGTCGAGGGCCACAAGGGTCGCCTGATCTTCGGCACGATCGAAGGACGCAGGGTAGTGGCCATGCAGGGACGTTTCCATTACTATGAGGGATATACGATGCAGCAGGTGACATTCCCAGTCAGGGTGATGAAGCTGCTGGGAATCGAGTATCTGTTCGTTTCGAATGCCAGTGGCGGTATCAATCCGACGTTCCGCGTCGGCGATCTGATGATAATCACCGACCACATCAACCTGATGCCGAATCCGTTGATCGGCAGGAACCTGTCCGAACTCGGACCGCGTTTTCCGGACATGCACAACTGCTATGACCGCGGGCTGATAGCCAAAGCCACGGCAATAGCAGAGGAGGCCAACATCAAACTGCAGTATGGCGTATACGTGGGCAGTACCGGACCTACTTTCGAGACGCAGGCCGAATACCGCTATTTCAAGAGTATCGGCGGCGATGCGGCCGGCATGTCGACCGTTCCCGAGGTGATCGTGGCGCGCCACATGTCCTTACCCGTATTTGCCGTATCGGTCATCACAAACTGCGGTCTGAGCGACGAGAAGGGAGATCATGAGGATGTGCAGCGCCAGGGACGGAAGGCCGGCGTGAAGATGGCCGAACTCTTCGTGAAACTGTTAAAACAATTGTAATATGATCAACAAAGTAATACTTGTGGGCAATGTAGGTATGGATCCCGAAGTCCGCACGACCGAATCGGGGGTCAAGGTGGCGCGTATACGTCTTGCCACGACCGAACGACTTTTCGACCGTCAGGCCAATGAAACCAAGGAGCATACCGAATGGCATACCGTCACATTGTGGCGCGGTCTGGCCGATGTGGTCGACAAATATGTGCGCAAGGGATCGCAGCTCTATATCGAGGGGCGCCTGCGTACACGCGAGTGGACCGACAAGGATAACCAGAAACGTTACACGACCGAGATTCTGGCCGATGACATGAAACTGCTGGGCCGCCGCGGCGACAACCAGCAGCAACAGCAGCAGCCGTCTTATTCGTCATCGCAGAACTCCGGCGGATATTCCCGTCCGGCACAGGCACCGGCACCTCAGCCGCAACAGCAGCCTATTGCGGCACCGGCGGAGGACCCGGACGATCTGCCGTTCTGACGGCACCATTCCAGAAATGAAAACGGGAGCGATTCTACACAAGAATCGCTCCCGTTTGTCGTAAGAATAATGCCGGAAGAGTCTCTTCCGGCATTATGATATCAGGTTGTTACCAGATGATTACGCGCTCCTTTTCGGGCATGAACATCGCTCCGTCCGTAATGCCGAAGGCATCGTAGAACTCCTGAATGTTACGCAGCGTGGCGTTGACACGCCACTTGCCGAGCGAGTGAACGTCGAGCTTGGTCAGGCGGGCAATCTCCTCGTCGCGGATGTTCTGCGCCCACAGCGTCGCATATCCCAGATAGAAACGCTGCTCGGCCGTAAATCCGTCGATCGGGGCCGGCTTGTTGTCCCCGAGAGCATTCTGCAGGGCCGTGTAGGCTATGCGCAGACCTCCCTGATCGGCTATGTTCTCGCCGAGGCACAATGCACCGTCGGCGTGGAGCGCGGGCTGTCCGTCCTTTGCGGGAAGAACCTCGATGGCGTTGAACTGCTCGACCAGTATGTCGGTCTTCTTCTTGAAGGCTTCGGCATCTGCATCGGTCCACCAGTTGTTCATGTTGCCGTCCTTGTCGAACTGACGACCCTGATCGTCGAATCCGTGCGTCATCTCGTGGCCGATAACTACGCCTATGGCACCATAGTTCACGGCGTCATCGGCATCGGGATTGTAGAAAGGCGGCTGAAGTATAGCGGCAGGGAAGCATATCTCGTTGCTGCCGGGGTTGTAGTATGCATTGACGGTCTGTGGCGACATGAACCATTCGCTCTTGTCCACGGGTTTGCCGAGTTTCGAGAGGTTGTCGGCCGTATACCACTTGCCGATGGCTACGATGTTGTCCCAGTATGATTTCTTGGGATCTACCGTAAGGGTGGAGTAGTCCTTCCACTTGTCGGGATAACCTATCTTTACGGTGAAGGAAGCCAGTTTCTCCTGAGCGCGGGCCTTCGTTTCGTCGCTCATCCAGTCGAGAGCCGCGATGTGCTGGCCGAGAGCCGTCTGAAGGTTCTTTACCAGTTCGAGCATGCGGGCCTTGTCCTTCTCCGAGAAGTATTTGGCAACGTAGATCTCGCCTACGGCCTCGCCGAGCGATCCGTTGGGTACGGACATGGCGCGCTTCCAGCGGGGTTGAATCTCCTGCTTGCCCGACATGGTCTTGCCGTAGAAGTCGAACGATGCGTTTACGAAGTCATCGCTGAGGTAGCTTGCGGCGCTGTTGATATACTGTGCAGCCAGATAGTGGGCTATCTTCTCTACCGGAGCCGTCTTCAGAATCTTGTTTGCTGCCTCGATCGACGACTGTTGCGTTACTATTATCGTGTCGAAGTCGCCGAGACCGACAAGCTTGTAGTACTCGGCCCAGTTCAGTGCGTCGTATTTCTTCTCGAAATCGGCTCTGGAGACGGGATTGTACTGAGCCTGCATGTCGCGAAGCTGAACGTTCGACCAGAATGCCTCGGCAAGCGTCGTCTCGATCTCCATTACATCGTTCACGGCTTCGCCGACTTCACTCTCGGGCATGCCGACAAGGGTGAACAGTTTGTTCAGGTACTCTTTGTATGCCGTACGTATCTGCTCGTTTTCAGAAGTCAGATAGTAGTCGCGGTCACCCATTCCGAGTCCGCTCTGACTCGCATATACGGTGTTCATGCTGCTGTTCTTCAGGTCGGCATCGACTCCTATGCCGAAGAACGGATTTGCCGTGGATGCATGCATCTCGGCAATGGCTGCGGTCAGCTCGCTGCGATCGCTGATCTTGAGCAGACGATCGACACCCGCAAGAACAGGAGTTGCTCCCTCGGCGTTAAGACGAACGGAGTCGAGTCCCATTTTATAGAGGTCGGATATTTTCTGCTCGACGCTACCCGGTTCGGCCGTCTTCTCGGCCATCTCCTTGAAAAGTTCGTTGATGCGAACCTTGTTGTTCTCGCCGATAACATCGAATGCACCGTAACGGCTGTATTCGGGCTTGAGCGGGTTGCGCTGCTGCCAGCCTCCGGTAGCATACTGGTAGAAGTCCTCGTTCGGAGCAACCGACAGATCGAAATTGTTCATGTCGATTGCCGGGACCTTGCTCTGTTGCTCCTGACAGCCGGCCAGAATCGCGGCTGTGGCTAAAAGAATAAGTCTCTTCATATCGTTATGATTTGTTGTGATATCCATATGTGTATGAACCGCGCTTTTGCTCGCCGCAGGTCCTTTAAATAAACGTACGTGTCCTCGGAAAATTATATATGCGGCACTATTATGTGCGTCTTGAATCTTATTGTTCGTCGAGTTGGATCTGCACGCACTCGATACCTACTCTGCCGAGCAGGTCAAGACCCTCGTTCGAGCGGTAGTTGTCGCTGAAGACCACACGTTTGATACCGGCCTGTATTATCAGTTTGGAACACTCGAGGCACGGTGCTGCCGTAATGTACAATGTGGCTCCGTCGCAGTTGTTGGCGCTTTTTGCCACTTTGGTTATGGCATTGGCTTCGGCGTGCAGTACGTATGGTTTGGTCTTGCCTTCGGCATCCTCGCAGATATTCTCGAATCCCGAGGGCGTACCGTTGTATCCGTCAGATATGATCATCTTGTCCTTGACGATCAGGGCTCCTACTTTGCGGCGTACGCAATATGAATTCTCGGCCCATATACGGGCCATGCGCAGATATCGTTCATCCAACTGACGCTGTTTCTCTTCGGCGTATCCCATTTGGGTTCTGTTTGATTGATTGTAGTTGCGTTGTTTTCAAAGGTTTGGCCCCGGATTCACATGCGGTGCTCCGGGGCCATTGTCTTTTGTTGCATTAAAGACCGCGACCGTGGCAGTTCTTGTATTTCTTGCCGCTGCCGCACGGACACGGGTCGTTGCGGCCGATCTTCTTCTCGACCTTTATCGGGGCCGGCTTGCTCTTCTCGTTCTGTCCGGCCTGGGCGGCGGCCTGCATGCGCGAAGCCTGCAGCTTGTTCACGTCGACCTTCGACTGCTGTGCGCGGGCACGCTGTACCGACTCGGGATTGTTCTCGCGAACGGGTATGTATGCCTTGTTGAGGACGGACAGTACCTCGCGGTTGATCTTCTCGAGCATCTTCGAGAAGAGGCCGAACGACTCGAACTTGTAGATCAACAGAGGATCCTTCTGTTCGTATGTCGCGTTCTGAACGCTCTGGCGCAGGTCGTCCATCTCGCGCAGATGCTCGCGCCATGCGTCGTCGATGGTGGTGAACATGACCACCTTCGAGAACATCTTGTATATCTCGGCACCGTCGGTCTCCTTGCATTTGCGCAGGTTCACCGGAATGTTGTATCCCAGATGGCCGTCCGTCAACGGGAAGTAGATGTTGCCGTCAAGCTGATCCTTGCGATCTTCGTATATCCGCTGCATGACCGGACGGACCGTATCGGCTACGGCCTTCGCACGGCGTGCATAGATGCTCTTGAGATCCTTTACGATCAACTCGACGAGTTCGTTGTGACGGGCGTTCTCGTATGTCTTTTCGTCGAATGACGGTTCGGTTGCAACCTCACGGATGAGTTCGAGACGTATGCCTTCGTAGTCCCAGCCTTCGTGCGACGATACGAATGCCTCGGCATAGTCGTACATTATGTTGTTGAGGTCTATTTCGATGCGTTCTCCGTAAAGTGCGTGGCGGCGGCGCGTATAGATCACTTCACGCTGCGAGTTCATCACGTCGTCGTACTCGAGCAGACGCTTGCGTATTCCGAAGTTGTTCTCCTCGACCTTCTTCTGGGCGCGCTCGATGGCCTTGCTCATCATGCGGGCCTGGATTACCTCACCCTCCTGTATGCCCATGCGGTCCATTGCTGCGGCTATACGCTCCGATCCGAACAGACGCATCAAATCATCCTCGAGCGACACGAAGAACTGCGACGATCCCGGGTCTCCCTGGCGGCCGGCACGACCTCTCAACTGACGGTCCACACGGCGGCTTTCATGACGCTCGGTACCGATGATCGCAAGACCTCCGGCAGCCTTCACTTCGGGCGTCAGCTTGATATCGGTACCACGACCCGCCATGTTGGTGGCTATGGTAACCTGTCCCGAACGACCGGCCTCGGCTACTATCTGCGCCTCGAGCTGGTGCTGCTTGGCATTGAGGACATTGTGCTTGATGCCGCGGAGCTTGAGCATTCGGCTGAGCAACTCCGATATCTCGACCGACGTGGTACCGACGAGCACCGGACGTTTCTCGTCGTTTACGAGACGTACGATCTCTTCGATTACGGCATTGTATTTTTCGCGTTTGGTCTTGTATATCAGGTCTTCGCGGTCATCGCGGATTACCGGCTTGTTGGTGGGTATTACAACTACGTCGAGCTTGTATATGCTCCAGAACTCCGAAGCTTCGGTTTCGGCCGTACCGGTCATACCGGCCAGCTTGTGATACATACGGAAGTAGTTCTGCAGCGTGATGGTCGCGAACGTTTGTGTGGCGGCCTCGACCTTGACGCGCTCCTTTGCCTCGATGGCCTGATGCAGTCCGTCCGAGTAGCGGCGTCCCTCGAGGATACGTCCCGTCTGTTCGTCGACGATCTTGACCTTGTTGTCCATGACCACATACTCTACATCCTTCTCGAACATCGCGTAAGCCTTGAGCAACTGTATGACCGTATGCACGCGCTCCGACTTGATGGCGTAGTCGTTGATCACCTCGTCGCGCTTGCGGGCCTTCTCTTCGGGCGAAAGATTCTCCTTTTCGAGGTCGGCTACCTCGCTGCCTATGTCCGGCAATACGAAGAAACCGTCCTCGTTGAAGTATTTCGACAACACCTCGTGACCCTTGTCCGTCAGTTCAACCGAATTGAGCTTCTCGTCGATGACGAAGAAGAGTTCGTCGGTGATCTCGGGCATGCGTCGGTTGTTGTCCTGCATGTATATGTTCTCGGTTTTCTGCAGCAGAGCCTTGACTCCCTGCTCCGAGAGGAACTTGATCAGCGGCTTGTATTTGGGCAGACCCTTGTGTGCGCGGAGCAGCAGAATGCCTCCCTCCTCGGTTTTGCCTTCGTTGATGAGCTTGCGGGCTTCGGCCAGCAGGTTCGTGACAAAACCTTTCTGCAGATTGTACAGGTTCTCGATGGCCGGACGGTACTGCTCGAACATCTGGTCATCGCCCTTGGGAACGGGGCCTGATATGATAAGTGGCGTACGTGCATCGTCGATAAGTACCGAGTCGACCTCATCGACAATTGCGTAGTGATGCTTGCGCTGTACGAGGTCTTTGGGCGACGAGGCCATGTTGTCGCGCAGGTAGTCGAAGCCGTATTCGTTGTTGGTACCGAACGTGATGTCGGCCATGTATGCCTTGCGGCGGGCTTCGGAGTTGGGCTGGTGCTTGTCGATGCAGTCTACGGACAATCCGTGGAATTCGTACATCGGGCCCATCCATTCGGAGTCACGACGTGCCAGATAGTCGTTCACAGTGACCATGTGCACGCCTTTGCGGGCGAGGGCATTGAGGAATACGGGCAGGGTTGCCACGAGGGTTTTACCTTCACCCGTCGCCATCTCGGCGATCTTGCCCTTGTGCAGTACCACGCCGCCGAAGAGCTGTACGTCATAGTGGACCATGTCCCACTTGACGTCGTTGCCTCCGGCCATCCAGTGGGTGGCATAGATTGCCTTGTCGCCCGAGATCATAACGAAATCCTTGGTTGCGGCGAGCTGTCGGTCGAAATCCGTAGCGGTAACCTCCACGGTTTCGTTCTCAGCGAAACGGCGGGCAGTATCCTTCATTATGGCGAATGCCTCGGGCAGTATTTCGTCGAGTTTCTGCTCGATCTTGTCGTCTATACGCTTCTCGGTTTCGTCTATGTCCTTCGATATCTTCTCCTTGTCTGAGAGCGATGTCTCGGGCAGTTCGAGTTTTGCCTTCTGCGAAACTATATGCGCCTCGTCCTCGGCGATGAAATCGGCTATCTCTTTCATCAATGCAGCGCTGCGGCCACGCAGTTCGTCGTTGGTCAGAGTGCTGATTTTGGGGTATATATCCTTGATTTTAACGAGGTAGGGTTCAACCTCCTTACGGTCCTTGTCGGCTTTTGAGCCGAAGAAGAATTTTATCAGTCCGGTAAGTATGTCCATTATAATGAGCTTTTCGTTAATTAACGCGCCAAAGATACGTATTTTTTATCTTATTCGGAAACATGCGCGCAATAAATAACGGCTCCGGATCTTACGTGTTTCGAGTCTGTTGTTTCAATATTTCAAGGACGGTAGCGGCGGCCGTGATTCTTTGCATGTTTACGTCTGCAACAGATGGTACGGATGTTATTTTGACTTCATCACGTTTTCCACGATACGTCGACCGATCGGACATTCGCTGCATCGTGCGTGTGCGCAGTATTCGTTGCCGAGCTGCAGCAGGGCCTGCGTCTCGAAGGCATTGGACGGCATTACACCGTTGGCGCGCCATCTGTCAATGCGTGAATTGATCTCGGCCGGTATCTTCTCGAGCAGGGTGATGGCCCTGTCGCGCAGCCGGTCGTTGTTCATGTAGCTTCCGTAGGCGTATTGCAGTTGTGCGACTACGTTGATGCCAAGAATATTGGCCTTGGAACTGCCGATGCGTTTTACCGTATCGACCGATGTTCTGGCCGGCAGGAAATGACTCAGCCAATACCCCGAAGCGCTGACATCGAACAGGACGGCGACATCCTTCGGCGTGCGGCACTCGAGTATCGAGTCCATGACGAAATTGCGCTGCGACAGAAATGCGGCGGCTTGTGCCAGACGCAACACCGGATGATTGTGCGGATATATGCGGGTGGTTTTCCACTCTGAAGGCGACATCGGAGTGATACCGTGTTTATGCGAAAGGTATGAAAATTCGCTCTTGAGGCCGAGCGTATATTCGTCGTCGCAATGGCTCTCCAGCAGACCCGATGCCCCGATGAGCAGAGCCTCAAGCGACCGCAGCGATCGCCCGTATCTCAATACGACGGCATACGGGACTCGTGTCGCGAGGGTTTCGAATGCCTGGCTGTTGTTCGGGGCTCCGAGGTAGTGCAACAGCAGTGTATAGAATGTCTGGTTCCAGTTCTCGAGCGAGGCGACATATATTGCGTGTATGTCGTCGTTCTTGCGCTTGAGGCGCTCGTATCCGAGCGACGTGTAGATTTCGGTTCTGTGCAGCGCGTCGAGTTGTGACAAATAACCTCCGCAGGCACAGGTAGCTGCGCCTGCCTCGAGCCGGTTCAACATTCGCCGCACGGGATCCATGACTCAGAGCATGTTGAGTTCGAGTTTGGCCTCGTCGGACATCATGCTCTTGTCCCATACGGGATCGAACGTGAGTATGACATCCACCGACTTTACGCCGTCGACCTTTGCCACCTGCGTGTTGACATCCTCGACAAGCATGTCTGCCATAGGGCAGTTGGGGGCTGTAAGGGTCATGCGTATCGTGGCCACGCCCGTAGGTTCGAAATCTATTTCGTAGACGAGACCGAGATCGTAGATGTTGACCGATATCTCGGGGTCGTATATGTTCTTGAGTGTAAGGACAATGTCCTGCTCCACCTTCAAAATCTCTTCCGGTGTCATCGTATAGGCTTTTTAAGCGTCTGCATGATGCTGGTTTGCGAAGGCCAGCGCATACATTTTCATCTGTTTGACCATTGCCAGCAATCCGTTGCTGCGTGTTGGCGAGAGGTTTTCGCTGAGACCTATCGCATCGATGAAGTAGAGATCGAGGTCGGTGATCTCCTGCGGCGTGCGGCCGTTCATCACACGTATCAATAACGCGATGATGCCTTTTGTTATTATGGCGTCGCTGTCGGCCGTGTAGAATACATGCCCCTCCTCGAGTCGGGCATCGACCCACACGCGTGACTGACAACCGTTGATCAGGTAGCGGTCGTTGCGGTGTTTGGGGTCGATTTCGGGCAACGAGTTGCCAAGTTCGATCAGGTAGTCGTACTTGTCGAGCCAATCGTCGAAAACCGAGAATTCGTCGATGATTTCGTCCTGTACCTTGTCTTTCATCTCTTATGGACTTTTCGTGTTATTTCAATTTCAGTACCGAGCCTTCCGATGCCGACGGTTCGGATATGCCGATCAGCCGTGCGGTAGTGGGGGCTACGGATGTCATGTCGACCGCTTCGTCATGGCGTTGCGGTGCGATGCCGGCGCCCCAGAATACCAGAGGCACGTGGGTATCGTAACCGTACATCGAGCCCGAGTGCGAGCGGCAATCATCGCGCTCCTCGATCCATTCGGGCATCAGGTTGATGATGACGTCTCCCGAACGTCTCGGATAGAAGCTGTTCTGCATCTTCTGTGCATATCCGCTGCCAAAGTAGCTCGTTCGCATGGCCGTCGACGACAACGCATGCGATACGCCGCGGAACTGCATGGCAAACGTGGCCACTTCGTTCTGAACGTCGGCGATTGACATGTCCTTGTCGTAGATGATGTTGTGGTTGATGTATATCGAGTGGTCGATATACCCGAGAATCCACTCTCCCTGGCCGTAACGTGCGCTGAGGAACGCGTTGACAATCACCTCGAACTGCCGTACGTTGAATCGCCTGCGCTCTTCCCGGCCGCTGTCGAACGACGGGCTCGTGCCGTGATCCGATGTGAGTACCACCAGCAGCGAACGTTCATCCTTGACATGCGTGCACACATAGTCGAGGAACTGGTCGAGATCGTTGTCGAGGCTGTAGAGCATGTCCTCGTATTCGACCGATTCGGGTCCGAAACGCTCGGCTATGTTGCGTGACGTGTCGAGGCAGATGTTAAGTATGTCGGTGTGGTCGTCGGCTCCCATGTTCATGCTCGTGACGGCATACTTTGCGAAGTCGAGCAACATGGTATTGCCCGCCGGCGTACGTGTAATCTTTTCACGGTCATTCAGCTGTTCTACTGCCGTCTGCTGACGCGGACGGGTGTTTTTAGTCATCTGCTCGAGCATGACGATGGACGATGAGCGCGAATTGAGATATTTGTCGCGGTTGAAACGGCTCTGCCACGTTCCGGTCAGGAAACGTCCGTGCAGATCCTCGTCGTTGTACTCCTTGACCCATCCCGGAAGGTATGGCGTATAGTACGACGATGTGGCCCACCGGCAGCGATTCATATCCATCCAGAACGTGTATCCGGCCTTGCCTCCCATGACTACGGCCGATTCGGGATCTATTGCTACCGTCACAATCCGGCTGCAGCTGTCGGCCTGCATCATTGCGTCGTTGAGCGTGGGGGCTATCAGGTTGTGCGGCGAATGGCATCCTTCACCGTCGCGGCAGTCGAGACCCGTAACCTCGTCGTCGACCGTGAGATATACGTTATTGTTGTTGGCGTAGTCGCTCCAGCGGCGAGAAACAACGCCGTGTGTCGACGGCATGGCTCCCGTGGACAACGTTGCCAGCGATACCGGCGTCAGAGTCTGCATGTAGTTGTAGCGGCTGTCGGTAAATACCGCTCCGCCGTCGATCAGACGTCGGAAACCTCCTTCGCTGAAGTTCGAGGCATAACGTTCGATGTCGTCGGCGCGCATCGAGCTTACCACTATGTTGATTACGAGTTTGGGTCGTTCTGCTGCAAGCGATGTCATGGACGATGCCCCGAGCATCAGGGCGAGAACGGATGTCTTTATGATATGGGCAGTCATTGTTGTTCGTCTCCTTTTTCGGGCAACAAAAATACTGAAAAAATCGGAATGTTGCTCGAATTGTGGCCTCGGCTTACAGAAACGACTCGAAATGGTGACGTTCCGCCGACAGATCGACCTTTCCGCCCAAGGCGTCGATTGCTTCGATGTTGCGTCGGCAGAAGGTACGGAAGGCATCGCTCGAGGCATTGAGCGGCCTGTGTTCTGCAGCCGCGACTATCTTGAGGACACGCGGCATCATTTCGATCGTTTCGGGTGACAGTGCAGCCCCGAAGAACTTCTCGCCGATATATTCTATGGCTTTGGCCGAAGGGTGAACCAGATCGTCGGCGTAGAAACGATAGTCGCGCAGGTCGTCGTTCAGTATCTCGTATGCCGGGAAATAGTCGGCCGAGGGGTATGCAGCCACAAGCTCCGCTACGGCGAGTTTGAGCGTAGCCTTGCTCAGAAAGTTCTCGTCGGCGCCGTCGCCGAGGTGACGTACCGGACTGACCGTGAATATTACGTGCTTCCCCTTCAGCGGGCCTTCCATCATCGATGTCAGTAGCCCGACCGTTTCGTCGGCGGAGAGGCGTCTGCGCCTGAATTCCGAAGATGGCTGCTTGTGACAGTTTGCGACAATGGTCCCCGAATCCTTCAACTCGTAAACCCATGCGGTGCCGAGCGTAATTATAATGCAGTCGGCATTTGTCAATGCCTCGGCTCCCTGTTCAATGGCCGCATTCATCCTGTCGAGGGCCTCTTCGGCCGACGTGGCCGAGAATGATCCGTGAAAATCGTAGCAGAACCAAATGCCGTTGCTCTCGTGCAGCTCTTCGCGGGTGACATGTCGGCGAGACTCCAATCGCTCCAATGTCGCCGCTATCGATGCCGGATTGAACATTATGCCGGTCGGGTTTGCCGTAATGCGGAACTTCGCACGTCGCAGCAATGCCGACATGTTGTCGGCGAAGCATGACCCTACGGCCAGTATGTTGCTGTTGTAGCCTGTCTTTGCGGTAAACGGCACGACATCTACCTCGGTACGGAACTTCATTGCTCTGGAATATTGTAGACTGTTGCGTATATAACGCGGCGTATGGTCTTGAATTCGTCTTCTGCAAGCTGCCTGCCGAATGACAGCAGATGCATGGGTATTGGTTGCTGTTCGGGCGAATACGACGGTTGCGCATACGGAAACGGGGCTATGAAAAAGCCGTGGCGCGAATAGAATCCCAACCTGCGGCGGCTCAAGTCGTCCGTTGCGGTTTCGGCTTCGAGAACCACAAGTTTGTCGCAGCGTCCGGTAAACTCGTCAATGACCTTTCCTCCCGTGCCGCCGCCGCGTATCTGCGGCGATATGGCGAAATGTTCGGCATATATGAACTTTCCGAGATCCCAGTGGGTAAGGAATCCGGCGAAATCTCCATCGCGCTCGACCTTTTCCACCCGGAACATGTCGCATTCGCAGGCGAGATGCTCGAGCGATGAGATCGGTCGGCGCTCCTTTTCCGGAAACGATTCGATGTACAGGGCGATGAATCGTTCCCAATCGTGCTTGTCGGTCGGTGTTATTCTTCGTAGTGCAATCATATCGTTGAATGTTTGGTTGTAGCCTGTCGTTAAAGCATGCCGAACCCCGCACGGCTTTCGTGGTGCGGGGTTTATCGGGCTCGTGCATGAGCCGTGCAGCGTGTCAGATTTCGGAAGCCTTCACGTGGAGGATCTTTCCTTCGCGCATGATGACGAGCTCGCCGCCCTCCTTTTTTGTCTTCTCGATCAGGCGTTTGCGTGCGAGCAGTATTCCTGCGTTTATTTTTTCCTGCATCTGCTTTATTTCAATTTCGCTCATAGTCTTTAATCGTTTGGTATGATAACGGGTCTTTTATCTCGGTTGTTGTGTTCAGCCCTCCAGAAGCCACGATGCGAATCTTCAGATCGGCCGAGCTGTTGTCGTAAATGACCCAGTAGTTGCAAATTGGGGTATATAGAGCCATCAGGTTTCTTATGCCGCTGAAATATCGGCGGCGGATCGTATCCGACGGAATATTGTGTCCGCCCTCATTGACGCGCGTAGCCACACGTTCTATTGCCTGCTCCGGGGTTGGCAGCCAGAAGAACAGCAGCGATACGAAATAGCCCTTGCTTTGTGCCTGTTCGATGAACTTCACGTACGAACGCGAGGCCAGTGTGGTCTCGAACGCAAAATCCTCGTCCATCGAAAGCAGGTCGTACATGCGTTGCAACATCAGCCTTCCGGCATCTATCGCCACGCTTTCGGGGTTGAACGGCGAGAGGCCCTTGGCTATCTCGTCGGCATTCACGAACTCCCGGCAGTTGAGCATCTCGGGCAGTATCGTGTATGATGCAGTGGTCTTGCCTGCACCGTTGCAACCTGCTATGATGAACAACTTGGGCATATCCATATCTTTAGCAAGGCAAAGATAAGCATTTTCATTCATTAGTGCAAAAGTTCTTTTTCCGTGAGCCTGCACTAATTGTGCCCGGGAAGTCCGCCCGAATGTCATATTTGGGCAGACTGCTACTTCAAACCCCTGTCCAGACGGTATTTCATGGGAGACAATCCTGTCCTGCGTTGGAAGAACTTGCCGAAGACCGACTGGTCGGAGAATCCGAGGGCATCGGCGATTTTTTTGATGTCCATGTCGCTGCTTTCGAGCAGTCTGCGGGCTTCGGCGCATATCAGTTCCGAAATGTGGAAGCGTACCGTATGTCCCGACGTGGATTTTACGATGCGCGACAGGTATGTTGTCGATATGTTGAGCTTGTCGGCATAGAACGCTATGTCATGATGGCTTTTGTAGTGGTTTACGGCGAGCCGTTTGAAGTTTCGGAATATCTCGGTCGAACGTCGGATTATGCATGCCTGCTTCCCGGCATGGCTTCGGCACATGATGTCCGATACCTGCAGCAACAGAAAACTGCACAGATGCATGGCTATGCCGTCGTCGTAGAGGCTGAAGTTGCGCAGCGAATCCGAAAACAGGTCGATTGTCTTGTGCAGATAGTCGAGCTCGTTCGGTTCCAGTCTTATGGCCGGCAGTTCGTCGCCGGCAGCGAATCTGGAGAGCTGGTTGTACATGGGTTGTCCGTCCGGCAGACGGTCGAAATAGTCCGGTCGTATGTAGAGGCATGACATGACCATGTCATGGCTGCAACTCTCCAGTCGGCATGTCATGCTTGGCGAGAGTACGGCGAGCCAACGTCTGGACAATACCGGTCTCTTCTCACCGAATGAAACGGTGACTGTTCCGTTTGAGACCAACAGAATGTAGAATCCATGACGCAAAACCGCTCCTCCGCCGTCAAATAGCCGGCTGTTGATACTATACAGATAGATATTATGGTTCCTGCCTGCCTTTTCTATATCCAATACTCCCATGCCGTACTGTTTTGCATGCAAATTTAATTATTGTTTCGTTTTTGACCAATAACGGTTCTTTTTTCATTATATAAAAAGCCCGAACAACAAGAACTTTGCACCATCCAAAAAACAGAGTTTCATATATGAGTGTTTATACAATTCGGCGTTATATTTTGTTTGCCGTATCACTGTTTGTCAATTCGCTCGGTATTGCCTTCATAACCAAGGCATTGCTGGGAACATCGCCGATTACAAGCGTCACTTACGTTTTGAGCATGTTCACACCTCTCACGATGGGCGTGTGGACCATAATATTGAATTTGCTGTTCGTTGTGCTGGAACTTCCGCTGATGTCGCGGGCCGAATTGAAGTCCGATTATCGCATGTTTCTGTTGCAGATACCTGTTTCGTTGTGTTTCGGTACCTTTATCGACATTTCGATGTCGTTGCTGTTCTGGCTCAATCCCGGACAGTACATGTTGCAGATATTGTGTCTGCTTGTCGGTTGCGTGATACTTGCCATGGGCATAACTCTCGAGGTCAAGGCCAATGCCGCCATGATGTCGGGCGAATATTTCGTCAGGGTCATTTCGCGGCGTTTCCGCAAGGAGTTCGGATATGTCAAACTCGGATTCGACATAACGCTTCTCTGTATTGCGTGTCTGTTGTCGCTGATCTTCATGTCGGGCATTTACGGTGTGCGTGAAGGTACTGTTGTGGCGGCTCTGCTTGTCGGCCCCATAGTCCATTTCGTTACGCCGTGGTACCGTTTCCTCGACAAGTGGATCGATGGTGACAAGAGTGCTGTTGCAGCCAAAATACGGTCGTCTAACAATATAGTCGTTACCATAGCACGTGAATACGGCAGCGGCGGGCATATCCTCGGCGAGATGATTGCCCGGAAGCTCGGCATAAAGTTTTATGACCGTGAATTCATATCGATGGCTGCACGCGAGAGCGGTATGGACGAGCAGTATATCCGAAAGAACGAACAGTCCATACCTTCGTTCTGGCTGAAGTGTCTGTTCAACGGTAATGGCTCCGTGGAACGCAGCCTGTCCTCCGATGACGTGCTTTTCGTAGCCGAAAGCAAGATCATACAGGAGATCGCCGAACGTGAATCGTGCGTGATAATCGGCCGATGCGCCGATTTCGTGCTCAACGATTATCCCAATGTCATTAAGGTATTCTGTTATTCCGATATGTCAAGCGAGGTCTCGCGTTGCATCTCGGAGTACGGCATAGATGCAGACAATGCCGAAACAGAGATCCGTCGCATCAACCGTAACCGTATTACCCACTACGAATACTATACCGGCATGAAGTGGGGTGAGCCGCATCACTACAATCTGATGATCAATACAGGCAGCATAGACCTCAAGACCGCGTGCCAGTTGATAGTTGACGTTTATAATAATCGTCGCAAGAAGGCGTAGTCGTTATGAATACCAAACAAAAAGGTCCGCAACATCGGTTGCGGACCTTTTTGTTTGCATGAACCCGGGATTATTTGTTCATTGCCTGCTGAACGGCTACGGCGATGGCTACCGTTGCGCCGACCATCGGGTTGTTGCCCATTCCGAGGAATCCCATCATCTCGACGTGTGCCGGAACCGACGACGAACCTGCGAACTGAGCATCGGAGTGCATGCGGCCCATCGTATCGGTCATACCGTACGAAGCGGGACCTGCAGCCATGTTGTCGGGGTGGAGCGTACGTCCCGTACCGCCGCCCGATGCAACCGAGAAGTAGGGCTTGCCGGCGAGGACACGCTCCTTCTTGTAGGTACCTGCAACGGGGTGCTGGAAACGGGTCGGGTTGGTAGAGTTACCCGTGATCGATACGTCTACATCCTCTTTCCACATGATGGCTACGCCTTCACGTACATCGTCGGCGCCATAGCAGCGAACCTTTGCACGCAGACCGGTCGAGTAGGGTATGGTCTCCACTTCCTTGACCTCACCTGTGTAGTAGTCGAACTGGGTGCGGACGTATGTAAAGCCGTTGATACGCGAGATGATCTTGGCGGCATCCTTGCCCAGACCGTTGAGGATCACGCGAAGCGGGGTCTTGCGGACCTTGTTTGCCATTTCGGCGATCTTGATGGCACCTTCGGCTGCGGCGAAGGACTCGTGGCCGGCCAGGAAGGCGAAGCACTTGGTCTCCTCGCGGAGCAGACGTGCAGCCAGGTTGCCGTGACCGAGACCTACCTTACGGTCGTCGGCTACGGATCCGGGGATACAGAAAGCCTGCAGGCCTTCGCCGATAGCCTCGGCGGCCGAAGCGGCATCCTTGCAACCCTTCTTTATAGCGATGGCGGCACCTACGACGTAGGCCCACTTTGCATTCTCGAAGCAGATGGGCTGGGTCTCTTCGCACATCTTGTAGGGATCGATGCCCTTCTCCGTGCAAATAGCCTTGGCCTCTTCCACACCGTTTATACCATATTGAGCAAGCACGGCATTGATTTTATCTATGCGGCGCTCGTAGCTTTCAAACAAACTTGCCATAATTTCAAAGATTATTTATTCGGTTTGACAATGTGGATTACTCTTTACGCGGGTCGATGTATTTTACGGCATCGTCGAAGCGTCCATAGTGGCCCTTGGCCTTCTCGATTGCTTCGTTTGCGTCGACGCCCTTGCGTACCATCTCCATTACCTTTCCGAGATGAACGAATTCGTAACCGATAACCTCGTCGTTGGCATCGAGGGCCATGCGGGTGCAGTAGCCTTCAGCCATTTCGAGATAGCGGGTACCTTTGGCCAGCGTACCGAACATTGTACCTACCTGCGAACGGAGACCTTTGCCGAGGTCCTCGAGCGAAGCGCCGATAACCAGACCGCCCTCCGAGAATGCAGACTGTGTACGTCCGTAAACGATCTGCTTGAAGAGCTCACGCATTGCGGTGTTGATGGCATCGCAAACCAGGTCCGTGTTGAGGGCCTCGAGGATCGTTTTGCCGGGAAGGATTTCCGATGCCATTGCGGCCGAGTGGGTCATGCCCGAGCAGCCGATGGTCTCGACCAGAGCCTCCTGAATGATACCGTCCTTTACGTTGAGCGTAAGCTTGCAGGCTCCCTGCTGGGGGGCGCACCAACCGATACCGTGAGTAAGGCCCGAAATATCCTTAATCTCTTTCGCGCGAACCCATTTGCCCTCCTCCGGAATAGGAGCGCACTCGTGATTTGCACCTTTCTTTACGCAGCACATCTGCTGCACTTCTTGAGAGTAAATCATAGTTTAATTTTTTAAGCCGTTATTTGTTATGCCTGTTTATTCTGTTCTGGCGCAATGCGTAATTGCGTCGCAAAGATAACAAAAAATGGAAATATAAAATATCGGTACGCTCAGCCTTTTGTTTAATTTTCCGCAAATCTTCGGCGCACGGTTCTGCCGCAGGTGTTGTTGCAACCCGAAGTCGGCTCAAGCTGTGCCTCGTCAACGGCTGAAACTACTTCTCGGCGTTTCTGAACGTGAAGTATTTGGCGGCGAGGAAACTGTACACGGCCGATATTACTGTCGTTATAAGTTTAGACGGGGTTGCCCATATCCCGCATGTCTCGACCAGTACCTTCATGCATACGTAGTTCAGCAGTATGGCACCGGCTACCGTCAGGGCATATCTTGCCAGCTGCGCATGTGTTGCCACGGGCGAGTGTCTGAATGCCACGTTGCGGTTGAGCCAGAATCCGGTGAAGAACGTAATCGGGAATACGAGCACCAGAGCGGCGATATGCGGCGAGACGACTACAAATCCAAGGTCGATATACCGTTTGCATATAACGAAGTGGTACAGCAGGAAGTACCATACCGAATCGAGTATCATGTTCGATACGCCGCACACTCCGTATCTGAAGAGCTGACGGGGTACTATTGCGGCTACGGGTCGTATGTACAGAGCGTCGATTCCCTTGGTTATGATCTCCGACAGGCGCATTACTCCTTTTTGCTGTAAACCCACATGTCACGGAACAGACGGGCGAGCGAATCCATGTATGCGAAACATTCCACGCGGTCGTCGCTTTCGTAAACCGTTACCATGTAGCGCGAACCGTATCCGTAAACCTTGCAGTGCAGGTTCCCGGCCTTTTGCTTGGCCTCCTTGACTGCCCGGAACGCATTTTCGGGTGTCGAATATATTCCGAGCACCACATAGTGGCGTCCGGGCGTGCTCGTAAGGATGCTGTTGGCCTCTTCGTCGCTGTTCGGTGCCGTCGATGCGGGATTTGTCTCCGCATTTGCCGTCTGTGCCGATGTCGGCGTCTCTTCATTGCCGGTGGTTGCGGCCGTAGCAGCCGTTGCCGTCTCCGGAGTTGTGACAGTCTCTTCCGTTGTGTCAGTTGTCTCCGCAACTGTATTTTCAGTTGCGGCTGCAACATTATTCCGCTTTGAGGGCTTGTCGTCTCCGTTGCGGTTGTCCAGAACGACATATCCGGCAACCGCAAGTGCGAAGATGCAGCAGATGGCCGCAAACGAGTAGAGTACGGTATTGTGACGCGGTTTTATTTTTACTCGTTCATGACCTTGTTTGTTTATCTCGTCGGCGAACTGGTCGCACATGACGAAACTGCCATGTTTCAACACTCCGACACCCTTTATCGTAAGGGCTTCGTCGTCGAGCGCCTGCGTCAGCCATTCGTCGAACATCTCATGAGCCTTTTCGGCGTCGACACCGGCCGCACGTGCAATCTCCTCCTCGAGCGATACGCCGCGGCGCTGCTCCGTGAAAGCCACGATCCTGCGCGGCTGTTCCATGCTCGTCCGCGAGACGCGCTTGGCTCCGAATATCTCGGTAAACAATGATCCTATACCCGGCAGATATAGTTCCCTTCCTGCCGCGAGTACGTTATGGGCCAGAGTGTCGATTTGTTCTACCATTTTGGACTCTTCTTTTTATGAGACTTGTTTTTTGGTTCGGTGTTATTGGTTCCTGACTGTTGATGTTGGGCGGCAGGCTGTACTGCCGGTCTCGAGAAACCGCGGTAGATCATGTATATGCCGAGCAATATGAACGGAATGCTCAGTATCTGACCCATGTCGAGTGCCATTCCCTTTTCGAAGTCGACCTGCTCGATCTTTATGAATTCGATCAGGAAGCGCGTGAGGAATATGCCCTCGAGTCCCACGCCGAAGAGTACTCCCGGACGTCGGCGTCCGATATCTTTGGCGTAGTACATGTATGCCAGTACCGCAAAAGTTATCAGGTAGCAGAATGCCTCGTACAGTTGCGTGGGGTGCTGTGCCGGGATCGATTCGAGTGGTACGCCCGGATAAAGCCTTACGAACTTGAAGGCCCAGGGAACCGTCGTGACGTTGCCTACGATCTCCGAGTTGAAGAGGTTGCCCAGACGAACGATCGCTCCGCCTATACCTACGGGTATCATTATGCGGTCGAGCGACCAGATGTACGGCATCTTGTTCTTGCGCGAGAAGAGCCACAGTCCGATGAGCAGACCTATGGCGGCTCCGTGACTTGCCATGCCGCCGTCGCGTATGCCGGTGATTATCTCCCACGGACGCGCCAGATAGTTTTCCGGCTCGTAGAATAGGCAGTGGCCTACTCTTGCACCGATGATTGTGGCAAGGGTGCCGTAGATGAATATCGAGTCGGCTATTTTCTGATCGAGGCCTTCCCTCTTGCAGAAGTTGTTGAACATGTAGCCGCCGAGCAGCAGCGCAATGGCCCACATCAGGCCGTAGTATCGAATGTCGAATGAGCCTATCGAGAAGAGTACTGGATTGAAGTCCCAGACGACCACAAGGTTGTGCAACATATGACTAACGGTTGTCTATCTCCTTTTTGCTTGCCTTCTTGAGTGTGAACGAGAACGTACTGCCGACGCCGAGTTCGCTGCGTACGGTGATGCGTTCGCCGTGAGCCTCGATAATGTGCTTGACGATTGCCAGACCGAGGCCGGTGCCGCCCTGTTCGCGTGAACGGCCCTTGTCCGTGCGGTAGAAACGCTCGAAGATACGCTGGGTATCCTCCTTGCTTATGCCCAGACCGTTGTCCTCGACCTCGATCAGTATCTTGTCGATCATGTCGCGGAAGCGTACGGTCGTGGTTCCGCCCTTCTTGCCGTAGTGTATGGAGTTGATTATCAGATTTACGAGAACCTGTCCGATGTAGTGCTTGTCGGCAACGACCATGAATGGCGACGGCAGGTTGTCGGACCCCTTCACGATTATGGTTATCTCCTTCTTTCTGGCCTCCATTTCGCTCTGGTCGGCAATCTCCTTGGCCAGAGCCACGATGTCGAAGGTCTGGAGTTTCATCTGGTTCATGTCGCTCTCAAGACGCGATATGGTGTCGAGGTCGTTTATGATGTTGATCATGCGGTCGATACTCTTCTCGGCACGCTCGAGGTATGTACGGTTTATCAGTTCGTCTTCGAGACCGCCGTCGAGCAGCGTCGTTATGTACCCCTGGATATTGAAGATAGGGGTCTTCAGTTCATGGGCTACATTGCCGAGATACTGTTTGCGGAACTTTTCGGTCTCTTTCAGACGGGCAATTTCCTTGTCGTTGTCGTCGGCCCATGCGGTCAATTCACGCGAAACATCCTCGACATGCTTGTCCTTGAGCTCATCGAGAATCTCTGTCGTGTGCACGTCGCGTGACAGTACAATGGAGTATATCGGCTTGAGTTTGTATGCCACGTATTTGTACATCATCAGCAGCGAGAACAGAGCGATGGCGGCGAATACGCCAACGGCGACAAGCAGTGTCACCCACCATGCGGCATGCATGCAAATCGAAACGATCGTCACGCAGATGGTGGCGACGAGCGCAATCAGAAGCGAAGCTCCTTCCTTGGTCTTGATAACCATAACGTCAGTTGTTTATAATCAATTTGCCTTCGACATGGTATAGCGCTTCGATATCCGCAACGGCTACTGTCATGTCGTCGAAATGTTTACGGTCGCCGGCCACGAGCTTGATGTCGCTTCGGGTTTCGGCGGCTCTCAATTTACGCAAAGTTACGAATTTTTCGCAAACAACAACGTATTCGTCGCCTAAAATTATTGCATCCGTGTCTGTCTTCTTTATGATTACGACCGTCCCGGGAGGAGTCGCATGGCCCATGGCCTGCCCGTTGTATACCATGGCCATGTCGCAGTGCCCGAGTTGAGGTATGAACATTACGGATGACGGTTTGATGGAGTCGATGTTTCGGAGCGATGTTTCGATGTCGCAATTGTAGAACGGGATTTGCAATGCGCCGGAACTGTTCGAGGCGAACATGCTGCCTTCGCCCGTGAGTATCCAGGCTTTGCTTATTTCTGGAAAACGGGCGACGATTCTTTCGGCCACGTCGCGCGAGATGCCGTTGTTGCCGCGTTTTATCTGATACAGGTTTTCACCGTAGGGGAGCCCGATGTACCTGGCAAAGTAGTTGGTCGTCATGTTAGCCCATGTGATTATGGCATAAATTCTCTCCCAATTACTGTTGTTTTGTGTCATAATTCAAAAAAAAATTGCATCTTTGCACGACGGTTCCGTAGTTCAATGGATAGAATGCAAGATTCCGGTTCTTGTGATGAAGGTTCGAATCCTTTCGGGACTACACTTACACGCAGATACAGAATTATGCTTTCCCGGTTCCATGAATCGGGATTTTTTCATGCCTTGAGCGTATGGGGCTATGGGGTTGTTCGGCGGGCTTTTGATGCTGGTTTCTTCATTGGACAGTGTCTATTTGTTTAGCGTTAGGGTTCAGTCGGCCGTCATATTTATCAAAAGCACAGACTATAACCACCAATGCCACAAAACAGGTTTTTCGACGACCTCACAATGTACATGTAGTTGTAATCTGTGCACACGGGCACCATACAACCTTTGACCCTCATTGTGATGAAAAAATGTCGAAAATTTGTTTTGTAGGGCAAAAGCCGATGCTTTCATAAATATGTCATACGATAATCGCGTCCGATTATCGAGACAAATATAATCCAAAAAATCGGATTGCGAAAGAAAGAGAAATCACTTTTGTATCCGTATCGGAAAAATATGTTACATTTGTGGGTAAATTTGATATCATGGGCGTCGACAGAAATTTAAGGAATACGGAGAGCGACAGCGAGTTCGAGAACCGCATACGGCCTCAGGAGCTTGGCAGTTTCGCCGGTCAGGACAAGATCGTCGACAATTTGCGGGTCTTCATCAAGGCGGCACTCATGCGCGGCGACTCGCTCGATCATGTGTTGTTGCACGGGCCCCCGGGTCTGGGCAAGACCACGCTCGCCAATATCATCGCACACGAGATGGGTGCGCAGCTGAAGGTTACGTCGGGACCGGTGCTCGACAAACCGGGCGATCTGGCCGGACTGCTCACCAATCTGGGAGCGGGCGACGTGCTTTTCATCGACGAGATACATCGCTTGAGCCCCATTGTCGAAGAGTACCTCTATTCGGCCATGGAGGATTTCAAGATAGACATCGTTCTCGACAAGGGACCGTCGGCACGATCAATTCAGATCGAGCTGGCTCCGTTTACGCTTGTCGGGGCCACTACTCGCAGCGGTCTGCTGACATCTCCGCTGCGGGCCCGTTTCGGCATACAGTGCCATCTGGAGTATTACGATGCTCCGGTGCTGGCCGGGATCGTGAAGCGCTCGGCCCGGATACTCGACATTGCGATAGACGACGATGCTGCCGTTGAGATAGCGTTGCGCTCGCGCGGAACGCCGCGTATCGCCAACTCGCTGCTCAGACGCGTGCGCGACTTTGCCATGGTCAAGGGCGAGGGCCGCATCGATCTTGGCATTACGCGCATAGCCCTGCAAGCACTCAATATCGACTCGCGCGGTCTCGATCAGATGGACAACCGCATCCTCGAAACCATCATAGAGAAGTTCAAGGGCGGTCCTGTCGGCCTGAATACCATAGCTACGGCCGTGGGTGAAGAGGCAGGCACCATCGAAGAGGTATACGAGCCGTTCCTGATCAAGGAGGGATTCCTCAAGCGTACGCCGCGCGGACGCGAGGCCACGGAGCTGGCCTATCGTCATCTTGGGCTGACGCCTGCATCGGATGACGGTCTGTTGTTCTGACGATACTCATACTCTGCCATGAAACTTTACAAATCGATATTCTGCTGCCTGTTCATGACGATGAGTGCCGCCGTGTTTGCCTCGCAACCTGACGGCAGGTTGAAATACGGCACCTATTCGGCGGACAACGAACTCACGTCGACCGATATGGCGACGTCGACAATCTCGAACGATACCACATACGTGTATATGGTTCCCGCCGGAGAAGGTGAAAAGTCTGCTGATGACAGTACCGAACAGTCGTCATTGAATCTGAGCCACTATCTTTACGACGGCAAATTGTGGATCCCGCTGCGGAGCAATCTGAGTGCGTTGTCGGATGAACTGTGTCGTGCGACGGCAGATGCCGAATCCGGCGTGAAGATCGAACTTACGGAGATCTCCGGAAACGATTTCTCCATTCCGCTTGATGTGCGTGAAGGGGACAGAGTGTCCGACGCCTCGATGACATGCCGCATGTGCGTCGGTGATGATGACGGCAGTACCGTCGATATGCCGCCAATGACAATAACCATGAAAGGGGAGGTGCTCGCCCCGCGCCGGATCGTAACTCCGGCCGGAGAGTACGGCTGTTCTGTCGTGCGAATCGATGTAAAGGTGAAGATGTCCATCATCTCCATGACGGAGCATATGGTATTCTGTTTTGTCCCTGAAACCGGCCTTGTAGTACGTGAAGAGAGCGTTACGCGCAAGGGTAAAGTCACCGAATACATACAAATTGAAGGCGTCGTTGAGCCGTAATCTGCAGGAACAGCCGGATTCCCGGCGTGTTTTTTTGCCTGTTCCGATTAAAAGGTTAATTTTGTAATTGTGTAACAATCTGATAATCGGACCATAATTTTTTTGCCATGAAAAGACTACTTGCATTTGTGATTTTATGTATGACGGCCGTTGCTGCTGCCGGTCAGAATCTGAGACCCGAACAGGCGAGCAATGGCAAATGGGGATTTGTGAATACCGATGGCAAACGGGTTGTCTATTGCATCTACGACAATGTATGGAATTTCAGCGAAGGCCTTGCCGCAGTTGAATTAAACGGCAAACGGGGATATATAAATACCGAAGGCAAACGGGTTGTCGATTGCATATATGACGACGCATTTTCTTTCAGAGAAGGCCTTGCCGTAGTTGAATTAAACGGCAAACGGGGATATATAAATACCGAAGGCAAACGGGTTATTGATTTCATTTACGACAATGGAGGCCCTTTCAGCGAAGGTTTTGCCGTGGTCATGTTAAACGGTAAATGGGGCTATATAAATACCGAAGGCAAACGGGTTATTGATTTCATTTACGACAATGGAGGCCCTTTCAGCGAAGGTCTTGCCGGGGTCATGTTAAACGGCAAATGGGGCTATATAAATACCGAAGGCAAGCAGGTCGTCGATTTCATTTACGATTACGGAGAGCCTTTCAGGGGAGGCTTTGCCAAAGTCACGATAAACAACAGATGTGGATTTGTGAATGCCGAAGGCAGGCAGATAGCTGCATGCAAATATGATAATGTGTATGATTTCAAAAACGGGTTTGCCAATGTCAGACTGAATGGCAAGTTAGGAGTCATAGACACTGCCGGGCGTCAGATTACAGAGTGCAAATACGACTGGATTGGCGATTACAATGAAGAAAATGGGCTTGCTTCCGTGGGTATTGATGGGAAATACGGAATGATAGATACTGCGGGCAGGCAGATTGTCGAATGCAGGTACGACTGGAATATCAAGGTCGATGACGGGCTTGTAATCGTGTCGATCGACGGGAAATACGGTATTGTCAATACAGACGGCAAACAGATTGCCGATTGTATATATGATGTGATTTTCATTTTCAGGGACGGATTTGCCAATGTAAAGTCGGACGGTAAATACGGAGCCATAAATGCTGACGGCAAACAGGTTGCAGAGTGCATATACGATTACAATTTCGAATTCAGGGACGGTTTTGCGAAAGTTAGTCAAAACGGCAGGTACGGCCTTATAGACACCGAAGGCAAGACCGTTATTCCATGCCGTTATGACCGGGTGTATGACATGCATGACGGATTGATAAGGGTTTTGAGCGATAAATCGTATTATTACAAGGATACGCAGGGAAAGACTGTTTCAGGACCCTATTATTCCCATGCCACCGACTTTGAAGGGGGCATTGCCGAGGTCAACATAAACGGCAGGATGTGCTATATCAATAAGATCGGACGCAGGTTCGATACGGCCGAGGAGTGTCGGATGTCGCAGCTTCCGTTCTCGGAGTATGCCAAACTCTATGTTGAGAAACGAATCAACGACTGGCAGAAAAAAGGGGAGTTCGAAACCACTGCCGACTGGCAGGCGCGCGTCAATCGGCAGACCCGCAGCCGCAAGATCGAAGAACTGACACGTGAGGCCGAACGTGAGTTTATTGCCGACCGTTCGGCTGGGTTGAATCCTGAGTATACGCTCGGCCGATACGATGCCGACAATCAGGTTTTCCTGATTGAGTGCAATGGCAAGGACCTGCTCGTTCATGTTCCGTACAAGGAGGCTCAGAATTTCAAGGAGAAGTGGGGTATAATAACCAAAACACCGAAATACTTTATCGAAGATGATCAGCTTGGCCTCGCGGAGGTGACTTTTGCCCTGTCCAAAAAGAAATCATACAAATACAGCAACCAGGCGTCGCTCAACTATACCGTCGCACAGGTCGACTATAACTTCGATCCCATTGAGATCGTTCTGAACGACGATGGCGGCAAGAGCGGAAGCCAGAACATATCGACGGTAAACATCTCGGTGGGCAAGTCCGATGTCGATGTCGACATACCAGCAGGACGCAGCAGCAACGCCGAATCGACCTTTGCCGTGATTATCGCCAACGAGAACTACCAGCGTGAATCGGCCGTGGAGTTCGCACGCAACGACGGCGAGACATTCCGCAAGTACTGCACCACGACGCTCGGGCTGCCCGAGAAGAACGTGCACTACGTGGCCGACGCCACTCTCAACAACATGCGGGCCGAGGTCGACTGGGTGTGCCGCGTCGCGAAGACATACGGAGGCTCGGCCGACATCATCTTCTACTATGCCGGTCACGGCATACCCGACGAGTCGACACGCGAATCGTATCTGCTGCCCGTAGACGGTTACGGATACAACGTCTCGACTGGATACAAGCTGTCGGACCTCTACGCCAAACTTGGCGGCGTTCCGGCAGGCTCGGTGACGGTATTCCTCGACGCATGCTTCAGCGGCGCAACGCGCAAGGGCGACATGCTGGCATCGGCGCGCGGTGTCGCGATAAAGGCCCGTACTGACGCCCCGACGGGCAAGATGGTGGTCTTCTCGGCGGCGCAGGGCGACGAAACGGCATACCCCTACCGCGAAAAGGGACACGGACTGTTCACCTACTATCTGCTCAAGAAGTTGCAGCAGACCAAAGGCAACGTAACCTACGGCGAACTGGGCGACTACATCACCGAACAGGTAGGCCGCACGGCCATTGTCGAGAACTCGAAGCCGCAGACCCCGACCGTGACGGTCGCACCGGCCCTCGCACAGACATGGAAAAGCTTGGAATTCTGAAAAACGCGATAAATTTTTGACTTATAACCCTAAAACCTCCAACCATGAAACGTCTGCTTATACTTGTCGCCTGCAGCCTGATTGCCACGTCCGCAGCCGGACAGAAAAACATCAATGCGGCATTCGATACCGAATCCCGTATGATTGATCTTTTTTATGTTTATGCTTATGATTCCAGCGAAGGTCTTACTCCTGTTTCAATAGACGGCAAATATGGTTTCATTAATGCCGAATATAAACTGGTCATCGATTGTGTATATGATGAAGTCAGAAAATTCTGCGACGGTTTTTCCAAAGTTGAGTTAAACGGTAAATGGGGATTTATCAACACTAAAGGCACCCGTTTTGTCGATTGCATCTATGACGAGGTCTGGAACTTCGAAGACGGCCTTGCCGAGGTTAAATTAAACGATAAATATGGATTCGTAAATACCGAAGGTAAAAGGGTCATTGATTGTATTTACGACGATGCCGAGCATTTCGGAGACGGTCTTGCTCCAATTGAACTAAACGGCAAATGGGGATTTATTAATACTGAAGGGAAACTTGTTGTCGATTGTATCTACGACAATGCATGGCCTTTCACTGATGGCCTTGCCAAAGTTGAATTAAATGATCGATATGGTTTTATAAACGCGAAAGGAGAACAAGTCGTAGATTGCATTTACGACGATGTCGACTATTGCCGAGAAGGCCTGGCCTCTGTTAAATTGAATCGTAAATGGGGTTATATAAACACCGAAGGTAAATTGGTAGTTGATTGCATTTACGACTCTGAATGGAGTTTCAAAGACGGCTTTGCCAAGGTTCAGATGAGCGGCAAATGGGGATTTATTAATACCGAAGGAAAACGTGTTCTCGATTGTATCTATGATGAGATCTGGAATTTCAGCGATGGATTTGCCGTAGTTGTCTTAAACGGCAAATACGGGTATATAAACACTGAGAGAAAACTGGTTATAGATTGCATCTACGATTTTGCCGGTAGTTTCAACGACGGCTTTGCTCGGGTTGTATTGAACGGCAAATACGGCTTTATAAACACAAGTGGAGAGCTGGTTCTCGATTGTATTTATGAAGATTCATGGATGTATATTCACGGAGACCTTGCTGCTGTTAAATTGAATGACCTATGGGGGGTGGTAAATACCACAGGAAAATTTGTTGTCAATTGTCTTTATGACGATATTGTGGTATGGGACAACGACTTTATTGCGGTTAATTTAAATGGCAAATGGGGATTTGTAAATACTGAAGGAGACCTGGTTGCAAATTGGATTTACGACAATGTCAATGGGTTCAGCGAAGGTCTTGCGGTGGTTCAGGTAAACTATAAATGCGGTTTTATAAATACTGAGGGCAAACTGGTTATTGATCGCATTTACGACTATGCATATGATTTCAGAGACGGTCTTGCACCGGTTAAGCTAAATGGGAAATGGGGCTATATAAATGCTCAAGGCAAACTGGTAATCGATTACATTTACGACTATGCCAACTGTTTCGTTAACGGCATGGCTAAAGTCCACCAAAACGGGAAATGGGGTGTTATAAATACCAAGGGGGAACGTATTGTCGATTTCATGTATGACGAACATGTTGTTATGGAAATCATAGATTGATTATCATGCTTGTGTTGAATTAAAAGGCCGACAGGCTTGATCGATACAGAATAGTAAAAATATCTTATAAAAAAGAGGGATAATTTAATCAGCGTTTTGTCGCATGCCAATACCGCAGTCGGAGGAGGCCGATCAGGCTGAATGAATATATGAGACACTTTGTTATTTTGCTGACAATGAATGATGTATAAATTACAGCGTAAATCAGATAACTGGCAACAACAACGAATATTTTATTTATAACCCTAAAACCTCCAACCATGAAACGTCTGCTTATACTTGTCGTCTGCTGCCTGATTGCCACGACCGCTGCCGGGCAGGATCAGAAACCGAATCAGAATCATGACAAAACCGAGGAAGATGGTTATATAGAAGAATGTGGCGACTTCGTTGAATACGATACAAATTATAATTTCAACGAAGGTCTTACCCGTATCGTATTAAACGGTAAATGGGGATTTGTAAATCACGAAGGCAAACGGGTCATTGATTGCATTTACGACAATGTCGAGGATTTCAGTGATGGCCTCGCCAAAGTTAAATTAAACGATCGATATGGTTTTATAAACGAGAAAGGAGAATTGGTTATCGATTGCATTTATGACTTTGCTTGGGTTCTCAAAGACGGCATTGCCATAGTTAAATTAAACGATAAATATGGAATAGTCAATACCGAAGGCGAAATGGTCGTAGATTGCATCTACGATGGCGCATGGTCTTTCAGCGAAGGCCTTGCCAAAGTTCAATTAAACGGCAAATATGGATTTATAAATACAGAAGGAAAACAGATTGTCGATTGCATTTACGACTTTGCCTGGTTTTTCAGAGACGGCCTTGCCAAGGTTCAGTTGAACGGCAAATGGGGTTTTATCAATACCGAAGGTAAACAGATTGTCGGTTGCATTTACGACAAGATTGATGAGTTCAAGGACGGCATTGCCAGAGTTCAATTAAATGGCAAGTATGGACTTATAGATGCCGAATTCAGGCAGGTTTTGGATTGCATTTACGACTTTACATATGATTTCAGCGAGGGGCTTGTCGCAGTTGAATCAAACGGTAAATGGGGTTTTGTCGATACCGAAGGCAAACAGGTTATGGATTGCGTCTACGACTTTGCCGGTAGTTTCAACGAAGGTCTCGCAGCGGTTCAATCAGATGGTAAATGGGGTTTTGTCAATACTGAAGGCAATCTGGTCGTTGATTGCATTTATGACAGTACCATTTGGTATTTCAAGAACGGCTTTACTCAAGTTAAATTAAACCATAAATGGGGCGTTATCAATGCTGAAGGGAAACGTGTCATCGATTGCATTTATGATGAAGTCAGTGATATCAATGAAGGAATCGTTAAAGTCCAGTTAAACGGCAAATGGGGCTTTGTCAATACTGAAGGCAAACAGGTTGTCGATTGCATATATGACAAGATTGATGAGTTCAAGGATGGCTTTGCCAGAGTTCAGTTAAATGGCAAATATGGGTTTATAGATACCAAATTCCAATCGGTTGTAGATTGCATTTACGACTTTGCCGTAAATTTCAAAGACGGCCTTGCGGAGGTTCAGTTAAACGGTAAGCGTGGTATTATCGATACCGAATTCAAACAGGTTGTCGATTGCGTATATGACGAGATTAGTGAGTTCGAAGACGGCCTTGCCGGAGTTAAGCTGAACGGTAAATGGGGTGTCGTAAATACGGCAGGAAGATTGGTTGCCAATTGCATATATGACGAGATTGATGAGTTCAAGGAGGGTCTTGCCAGAGTTAAGCTGAACGGTAAATGGGGCTTTGTCAATACTGAAGGCAAACAGGTTGCCGATTGCGTATATGATGAGGTTGATAAGTTCAAAGACGGCCATGCCAGAGTTAAGTCAAACTGTAAATGGGGCTATATAAATACCCAAGGCAAACCGGTTATTGCTTGCATTTACGACTATGCCGGCAATTTCTGCAATGGTTTTGCTGATGTTTGCATAAACAAGAAATGGGGTGTTATAAATACCCAAGGTAAACGGGTTGTCGATTGCATTTACGACAAGCGTATTTGTGTTACGCTTGTTTTTATTCGTATTTAATCCTGGACTCAGTTCAATTATACGGATTGATGCCATGAAAAGATGTATCCGGCGGGCATGAATCGGTGCGTCGGGTCTTGTACCTGCAGTGGCCTTGACGCCCGTGCCATGTAAAAGCCATGCGACAGCTGAACGTAGGCTTCAGCAATCAAAAACAGCGGATATAACGACCGTCGGGCCGTATATCCGCCGTTGTTTTGCATGTCCAGACTCTATTCCGTCATATAGGATGCTATTTCATCGATGTGCATCTTGCGTACCTCGCACCGTCCTATGTCTGTCGGCAGTACGATGTTGATGCTTCCGGCAACCGATTTCTTGTCTTTGGATATGGCCTTGAGGAGCCTTTTCATCTCTGCCGGAGACTCTGTCCGGAACCCGAGACAGGCGAACACATGTTCTATGCGGTCGGCATTTTCGGACGACAGTACTCCCATTTTTACGGCCATTCGCGATATTATGATCGTGCCGACGGCGACGGCCTCGCCATGGTTCATCTCGGACGAACACTTTTCGATAGCGTGTGCGAACGTGTGGCCTAAATTGAGCTTGCGGCGTTCTCCGCTCTCCCGTTCGTCGCGGTCCACGATGTCGGCCTTGACTTTTATTGCGGCCATGACAATGCGATCCAGCAACCGCTCGTCACTGCGCAGCGAGTCGAGCGTCGAATGTTCGATCGTCTCGAACAGGTCGCGGTCGGCGATGATGCCGGCCTTTACGATCTCGGCCATGCCGGCACGGAACTCGCGTTCGGGCAGCGTGCGCAGCATCTCCACGTCGCATATTACGAACTGAGGCTGGGTGAAGGTTCCCACCATGTTCTTGTAGCCGTCTATGTTGACGCCGTTCTTGCCTCCGACACTTGCATCGACCTGCCCCAGAAGGGTTGTCGATACGAATCCGAAACGCAGCCCGCGCATGTATGTCGAGGCGACGAATCCTGCGACGTCCGTAACGATGCCTCCCCCGATGCCCAGGACGAAGCAGCTGCGGTCGATGCCCATTTCGATGAAACGGCGATATATCGTATCGGCCGTGTGCAGCGTCTTGATGGTTTCGCCAGTTCCGATCATGATGTATTCGTAACGTTGCAGCAGTGCGTGGTATCGCCGGTCTATGTTGGCGTCGGTGATGACCACGACGCGGCATTCGGGCAGAAGCCGCGGCAGCAGCTCCGTTACTCGTCCGAAATGTATTTCGCTCTTGTCGGCGACTTTGAGGCAGTCGGTCATGTCTGTCGAAGGTTTGATAATAGCAGAACAAAAATAGCTCATTTTTCCCGATAAATTGTTACCTTTGCGCGATTAATTCATGTAGGTATATGCAAAAATTGCGCAACATTGCAATTATCGCCCATGTCGACCATGGCAAGACCACGCTTGTGGACAAGATGATCCTGCAGGGTCATCTGCTCCGTGAAGGATCGCATCCGGGCGAACTTATTCTGGACAACAACGATCTCGAACGCGAGCGTGGTATCACGATCCTTTCGAAGAACGTGTCCGTCATATATAAGGATTACAAGATCAACATTATCGACACTCCGGGACACGCCGATTTCGGCGGCGAAGTCGAACGTGTGCTGAACATGTGCGACGGTGTGCTGCTGCTGGTGGATGCGTTCGAGGGAACGATGCCCCAGACTCGTTTCGTGCTGCAGAAGGCTCTGGCTCTCGGCAAGAAACCCATTGTTGTTATTAACAAGGTCGACAAACCGAACTGCCGTCCCGAGGTCGTGAACGAACAGGTCTTCGACCTGATGTTCTCGCTCAATGCTACCGAAGACCAGCTTGACTACAAGACCATCTACGGTTCGGCAAAGCAGGGCTGGATGTCGCATCGTGCCGATACGCCCACCAACTCGATTACGCCGCTTCTGGATGCCATCATCGACGAGATTCCCGAACCGGCCGTTGTCGAGGGAACGCCCCAGATGCTGATAACGTCGCTCGAGTACTCGCCCTACATAGGACGAATAGCCATAGGCAAGGTTACCCGCGGCGAGCTGCATACCGGTGAAAACGTGACGCTGGCCAAGCGCGACGGCAAGACCATGGTCAAGTGCAAGATCCGTGACCTGATGGTATTCGAGGGACTCGGCAAGACAAAGGTCGATACCGTACCATGCGGAGAGATATGTGCCGTTGTGGGTATCGACGGATTCGAGATCGGCGATACGATCTGCGATTATGAGAATCCCGAACCGCTGCCGCCGATAGCAATCGACGAGCCGACCATGTCGATGCTCTTCACCATCAATAATTCGCCTTTTTTCGGCAAGGAGGGCAAGTATGTCACTTCGCGCCACATAAAGGAGCGTCTCGACCGCGAGCTGGAGAAGAACCTTGCTCTGCGTGTGGAGCCGGGACCGAACTCCGACAGTTTCATCGTATATGGCCGAGGTGTGCTTCACCTGTCGGTGCTTATCGAGACCATGCGTCGTGAAGGCTACGAGCTGCAGGTAGGACAGCCCAAGGTAATCATCAAGGAGATTGACGGCCGCAAATGCGAACCTATTGAGGAGATGACCGTCGACTGCCCGGACGAGTATGCCGGAACCGTAATCGAACTTACGACCAAACGCAAAGGTACGTTGACGAATATGGAGTCCAATGCCGGACGTACTCGGCTCGAGTTCACCATACCGTCGCGCGGTATCATCGGACTGCGTTCGAACATGCTGACGGCAACGGCCGGCGAAGCGATCATGAGCCACCGTCTCAAGGATTTCGAACCATGGGTCGGCGATATCGAGATGCGTACCAACGGATCTATCATTGCATCTGAAACCGGTACGGCATACGCCTATTCGATCGACAAGCTGCAGGATCGCGGACGTTTCTTCATCTCGCCGATGGAGCAGGTTTACGAGGGACAGGTCATAGGAGAACATACCCGCAGCAACGACATTACTGTCAACGTTACCAAGGCCAAGCAGCTTACTAACATGCGTGCATCGGGTTCTGATGACAAGGCCGTTATCGTACCGCCGAAGATCTTCACGCTGGAAGAGGCGCTGGAGTATATCAAGGAGGACGAGTACGTTGAGGTTACGCCCAAGTCGATGCGCCTTCGCAAGATTCTTCTGAGCGAGACGGACCGCAAGCGTGCCGCGAAATAATTACGTCTGACGGTTATTTGCGTAACGTGGCGAACGAGAGTATGTGCCACGTTATGGCGACGGCCAGGGCGGCAAGCAGAAGTTGTGCCCAAAGCCAACGGTCGACTACCGCGAAGATGCAGTAAAGCATCGTGCCCCATACGAGCGAAACAGATATGATCTTGGCATGCAGCGGTATGGCGCGGTTTTCGCGGAAATTGCGGATGTATTCGCCGAAGAGGCGGTGTTTTATGAGCCATGCATAAAGTTTCGGCGAACCCTTGACGTAGAGGGCTGCCGTGAGCAACAGAAATGGCGTGGTCGGCAGCAACGGCAGGAATATGCCGAGTATGCCAAGGGCGAGCGACAGAGTGCCGAGTATGATTAACAGGGTTTTCACGTCGCAAAAATAGTATTATATTTGTAATAGTTACGAATATCAAACATACCGAATATGGAGAAGGTTAAAGTAGGCGTGGCAAGCGACCATGCAGGTTTCGACATGAAGGAGTTTCTGACCGGATATCTCTCGTCCAAGGGGTATGATGTGGTCGATTTCGGTTGTTACAGCGAGGAGAGCTGCGACTATGCCGATTTTGCACATCCGCTGGCTTTGGCCGTTGAGAGCGGAGACGTGGCATTCGGAGTTGGCCTTTGCGGCTCGGGCGAAGGCATGGCCATGACGCTCAACAAGCATCAGGGCATACGGGCCGGTCTGGTGTGGTGCCGCGAAATAGCAGGCCTTGTGCGTCAGCACAACAATGCCAATGTGCTGGTTCTGCCGGCGCGTTTCATCTCCAACGACGAGGCCATGGAATTCGTCGACGTATTTACCTCGACCGAGTTCGAAGGAGGCCGTCACGAACGTCGCATAGCCAAGATGCCGGTATCGAAATAGGCCTTTCGTATCTGTCGTAAAACAAGACGGCCGTCACTCCATAAAAAGGTGACGGCCGTCTTTATTTTTATCGTATAGTCTCCTTGTGCAGAAAAACATCATCGAAAGGTGGCACAAATGTACTGTCTCCGTTGAACAATCCGTAGACGGCCGAACCGCTTCCCGACATCGAGGCATACACGGCACCCTGTCGGTACATCGACTCCTTCAATGCTGCTATTTGCGGATGCGAGCGGAAGATATGCGTTTCGAAATCGTTGCCTATATTCTCGCGCCATGACGATACTGGCAGTTTTATGCGCTGCCGGAGCGGAATATCCGGTGTGTGTGGAGCGACTCCGGAATAGGCCTCGCGCGTGGAGACGTTTTCCGATGGTTTGGCAATGACGAGAGTCATGCCTTTGAGGTCGATATCTACGGTTGACATTATCTCTCCACGGCCTGTACACAGTTGTGGGGTGTTTCTGACGAAGAATGGTGTGTCGCTGCCGAGTTCGGCCGCCAGACCCTCAAGTTCTCCGGTTGTCAGATGCAACTCGTACAACTCGTTGATGGCAATCAATGTGGCCGTGCCGTCGGAAGAACCGCCTCCCAGTCCCGCTCCGAAAGGAACGCGCTTGTCGAGATGCAGACGCAGGCCGTCTGTACCGTAGCGTTGTCTCATCAGTTCGAAGGCCTTGATGCAGATGTTCTTCTCGGGAGGACAGTCTATGTCGATGCCGCTGGCCGAATATTCCATACCGTTACCGTCGATACGCGCAATATGCAGCATGTCATATAAATCGGCGACAGGATACATTATCGTTTCCAGTTCGTGATACCCGTCTTCGCGTTTGCGGATGATATCGAGACCTATGTTTATTTTACAGTTGGCTTTCAGTTCCATGATTGCAAAATTATGAAAAGAATGGCAATTTTACATGCGACTTTGCCGTTGGTCTGTTGATTAAGGTTTGATATTTGCAATTTTTTTTATTCCTTTGTCGCGATTTTGATAAATACATTAAAACTGTTGAAAATATGAAAAAGTTATTCATTGCACTTGCTGTTTCCGTCGGGCTGGCATCGTGTACGAGTTTCGGCAACAGCAACAATACCGGAGGTGAGGGACTGCCCGTAAAGAGCGTCCACTATATAGAAACGGGAGACGGTGGGCGATATACGTTTACCTATAACACGCAGAACTACATATCGAATGTGGCATACATGGATTTCGCCAATCCGAACAACAAGTTTTCGTATGATATAGACTATAATACGACCACAATAGACATCGAAAGCGATACTGAATTGTGGATCATGCGTTTCAACGGTCTCGGTTCGCTGGACAAGTTCTACAAGTCTTCGGGTTCGAGCGAAGAGTTGTTGAGTTCCTTTACCTATTTCACTCCTTACAGCAACATATCGCAGTTGTCTGGGATTTCGAGTGACAGCAATCGTTCGAATGCGGCCATTACGTGGATTTCGTTCTACGCCATCGGATCGTCTCGCAATACTGTTACTACCGAGGAGAACGGTAAGGAGGTTACATATACTACTACAGTAAAGTATACCTATGATGATCCGATAAGTAACATACATTCCAACTTCAACTTCTTCTACTTTTTGGTACCGGAGCTGCTCGAGGTGTCGAAGTTGAACAATACGGTTGCGGCAGCGGTAAGTGTTCTCGGTTCCCGTTGCTATTACCTTCCGACCAAGGTTACGGTTGAAAAGACCAAGGTTACACTTGACGGTACGATTCCTATCGAGACCATTGAGCGTACTTACTCCTATGATTGCGACGATAACGGTTATGTGAATGCAATATATTCTGGATCAGGCGACAGCAAGGAGTTGCTCTATTCGATCGAATATTATACGCCGACCAGTAACGATAATGCAACTGGCGTCGCTGTTCTGAAATAACTAGCAGGATGTTGTTAATAAAGGCCTCGCCGTCACGGTGAGGCCTTTTTGTTTATCTGTAGCCGCTCCGATAATGCTAAATCTTACGGTTATTGCATTGACCCGACGTAAAAACTGGCCGCAGTATTTGATTTCCGATATGTTGCGGCCCTTGGGCTACTTGTCGAACAGGTTTTACTTCCCTTCCTTGATCTTCTGCAGCTCGTACATGCGGTCGCGATAGCGAGCCGCCGCCAGAAAGTCGAGCGATTTGGCGGCACGTTCCATATCCTCCTTTGCCTTGGCTATGAGAGCGTCGATGTTCTCGCCGGCCACATAGCTCTTTTCGACATCGGCAGCCGTGGAGTAATGCTCCTCCGCTATCGGATATACGACATCATTGCGATACTCCGCCTTCTCCTGTCCTGCCAGCAGAGTGCTTTGTCCCGAGCCGCTCTTCTGTGCCTTGCGCGGCAGCATCTGGTGCTCGATATTGTATCGTACCTGTTTCTCGCGTCGGCGGTTGCTCTCTTCGATGGCCACACGCATGGAATCGGTGCAGGTGTCGGCATACATTATGACGTTGCCGTT
>CALUNG010000017.1 GCA_944321955.1 uncultured Alistipes sp.
GGCGGGCACCTGCTGGATCTCGGTGGTGGCCAGAATGAAGATGACATGGGCGGGCGGCTCCTCCAGCGTCTTGAGGAAGGCATTGAAGGCCTGCTGCGACAGCATGTGCACCTCGTCGATGATGAAGACCGAGTAGCGCCCCACCTGCGGAATGATGCGCACCTGATCGATCAGGTTGCGGATGTCGTCCACCGAGTTGTTCGAGGCGGCATCGAGTTCGTGGATGTTGAGCGAGCGGTTCTCGTTGAACATGCGGCACGACTCGCACTCGTTGCAGGCCTCGGCCCCGACAGGATGAAGGCAGTTTATCGCCTTGGCGAAAATACGGGCGCAGGTGGTCTTTCCCACGCCGCGGGGGCCGCAGAAAAGGTAGGCATGCGCCAACTGTCCGCGCTCGATGGCGTTCTTCAACGTCGAGGTGATATGGTCCTGACCTACGACCGAAGCGAACGTTGCGGGACGGTATTTACGTGCACTGACGACAAAATTCTCCATAGCAGGACAAAAGTAGTGAAAAAAAAGGAAACATCGCCACATATTCCGCCAAAAAGGAGAGCCCGTTCGACATGCCGCCGTCCGACATGCGCGCCACTGCCCCGCGGAGGGGCCTGCAGGCCGTCCGCAGCGAAAAAATCGAAAAAATTGCCGGCCGATGGTTGCATGTTACGAAATTTTATTACCTTTGCACCACATTTGCACCGCAAAGGCCCAGGTGGCGAAATGGTAGACGCGCTCGTTTCAGGTGCGAGTGTTGAGAGACGTGTAGGTTCGACTCCTATCCTGGGCACCTGAAAAACCGTTGGACATCCTGTCCGACGGTTTTTTTCGTATATGCACATATCCCCCCACTGCCACACGAACTCTCTGTCGGCAAGGTACAAATGCGTCCCCGCGTGTGCTTTTCTCCGGAATTTTTCCTATTTTTACATCATCATGAACCTAAAAACCGAGCACATGTACAAATTCATTCTGACCATACTCTCCTGCTGCATTATGCCGTTGGCGGCCGTAGCGCAGAGTTACCGCACGGCGGAGAACATCCCGTACAGGGACGGAGACGACAGCTACATCACGGAGCGTTGCCGGCTGGACGTCTATTACCAACCCGATAAAAGCGACACGCCCGTCGTGGTATGGTTTCACGGCGGAGGCCTTACCGGCGGAAACAAATTCATCCCCGAAGAGCTGAAAGACTCTGGGCTGACCGTCGTGGCCGTCAATTACCGTCTGATGCCCCGGGCGGAGCTGTCGGAGTGCATCGACGACGCTGCCGCCGCCGTGGCATGGACGTTCCGCCATATAGCCGAATACGGCGGCGACCCGCACCGGATATACGTATGCGGGCACTCGGCGGGCGGATATCTCACCAACATGATAGGCCTCGACAAAAAATGGCTCCGCAAATACGGCATCGACGCCGATTCGATCGCCGCGCTGGTTCCCTTCAGCGGCCACGCCATCAGCCATTTCGCCTATCGCGAAGCCAAGGGGATGAAACCCACGCAACCGAGCATCGACGAGTTTGCTCCGCTCTACTACGTACGTGCCGATGCCCCGCCGCTCATTATCGTCTCGGGCGACCGCGAGCTGGAGATGCTGGGCCGCTACGAGGAGACCGCCTACTTCTGGCGGATGATGAAGGTGAACGGACACAAGCATACGTATCTCTACGAACTCGACGGCTTCGACCACGGTTCGATGGCCTCGCCGGCATTCCACATACTGAAGACGTACATCAAAAAATACGCCGACGCAAAGGACTGATTTTCACGCAGCTGCGCGCCGTATCGACATCGAAAGAGAGCCGGCATGGCGGCAGGTTCATAATTATACCTATATTTGTACGGAGATTCGATCTTCCGTTACGGAGATCGGAGGGTTTTGAGCACGGGCTCTAAAGGAGTCATCCGATACTCCCCGCCGCACCGTAATGTTTCGCTGCATTCCGCCAACGAAGACCTCTGCCCCTTCCGTCAGGAAGGTATAGGAATGGAGCGGAACGACACCCGACCGTTCGGGCGACATCGGCAGCCGTGCGTAAATGACGCTCCGGCATCGCCCGACTGCAGAGACAAATGGAATCGGGACCGGCCATGCCTGCACCGCCGCGCGCGGAGAAGAGGCATCGCCGTTCCGCAAACCTGCAGCTTCAGACCACGAAGAGAATTTCACCGTGGCTGCGCTGCACAAAAGAGAAAGCCTATGAACATAGTAATGTATGGAATTCCCGAGGAGCAGGCCCGTCTGACGGCCGAACGTTACGGTCTGTCGCTGTGCCGCTCGTTCGACGATATCGCCGACGAGAACTACCTGATGCTCCAGCAGGAGCTGGTGACCGAAGAGGAACAGCTCGATTTCTTTACGCGCATGATGGAGCATGAACCGACGATCGACGCCGTCATCGTCGCACATGCCGACGCACTCAGCACGGTTCACTACAGCTCGCAGCCCGGAAAATTCTTCCCCGTCAACGGCGACGCCGAAGAAGAGAAGCTCGACGAGGAGATATCGGGCATAATCGAGACTTGCCTGGGGCGCCTCTGCGCCCACGAGGGAATCTGACAACAGAGCCTCGCATGAGAGGCTTCCGGTTCCCGCAATAACGTTTCAGCCGCGGCGGTCGTATCGTACGGACCGTCGCGGTTCTCTTTTGCGAAACGGCAAAGCGCACGTCTGCACGACAGACCCGAACAGACGTATGGAATTTACCGCATCGGTCAGCGAGTCACCACAGGGCACAAAAAAAGCGGCGGTTCCGTCGGGAACCGCCGCTCGTGCCTTCAGTTGGCTGCGATCGTAAACTACAACTTCGGTCCAGCCTCAACAAGAGCCTTGCCGGCCTCGTTGGTGGTGTACTTGTTGAAGTTCTTGATGAAGCGGCCGGCCAGATCTTCTGCCTTCCTGGTCCACTCTGCGGAATCTGCATAGGTGTCGCGAGGATCGAGGATCTTGGGATCTACGCCCGGAAGCTCGGTCGGAACCTCGAAGTTGAAGATAGGAATGTGCTTGGTCGGAGCCTTCTCGATCGAACCGTCGAGGATGGCGTCGATGATACCACGCGTATCCTTGATCGAAATACGCTTGCCGGTACCGTTCCAACCGGTGTTTACAAGGTATGCCTTGGCACCGCTCTTCTCCATGCGCTTAACCAGCTCTTCGGCATACTTGGTCGGGTGGAGTTCGAGGAACGCCTGTCCGAAGCAAGCCGAGAAGGTCGGCGTAGGCTCGGTGATACCGCGCTCGGTACCAGCGAGTTTTGCGGTGAAGCCCGAAAGGAAGTAGTACTTCGTCTGCTCCGGAGTCAGAATCGATACCGGGGGCAGTACGCCGAATGCATCGGCCGACAGGAAGATTACGTTCTTGGCTGCGGGTGCTGCCGATACGGGCTTAACGATGTTCTTGATGTGGTAGATCGGGTAAGATACACGGGTGTTCTCCGTTACCGACTTGTCGTCGAAGTCGATCTTGCCGGTCTTCTCGTCTACGGTTACGTTCTCCAGAAGGGCGTCACGCTTGATGGCGTTGTAGATATCGGGCTCCGACTCCTTGTCGAGCTTGATAACCTTGGCGTAGCAGCCACCCTCGAAGTTGAAGATACCGTTGTCGTCCCATCCGTGCTCGTCGTCGCCGATAAGCTCACGCTTCGGGTCGGTCGAAAGGGTCGTCTTGCCGGTTCCGGACAGTCCGAAGAAGATGGCCGTCTCACCCTTGCTGTTGGTGTTGGCCGAGCAGTGCATCGATGCGATGCCCTTCAACGGCAGATAGTAGTTCATCATCGAGAACATACCCTTCTTCATCTCACCGCCGTACCAGGTGTTGATGATAACCTGCTCGCGCGAAGTGATGTTGAAGACTACGGCCGTCTCCGAATTGAGACCCAGCTCCTTGTAGTTCTCAACCTTGGCCTTCGATGCGTTGTATACAACGAAATCCGGCTCGAAGTCCTTCAGCTCCTCCTCGGTCGGACGGATGAACATGTTCTTTACGAAGTGTGCCTGCCATGCTACCTCCATGATGAAGCGTACGGCCATGCGGGTATCCTTGTTGGCTCCGCAGAATCCGTCGACAACGAACAGACGCTTGTTCGAGAGCTCCTTCTGTGCGATGGCCTTTACAGCCTCCCACGTCTTCTCCGATACGGGTTTGTTGTCGTTCTTGTACTCCTCGGAAGTCCACCAGATGGTATCCTTCGAGTTCTCGTCCATGACGATGAACTTGTCCTTGGGCGAACGGCCGGTATATACGCCGGTCATGACGTTAACGGCGCCAAGCTCCGTTACAACACCCTTCTCATAGCCCGTAAGGCCCTCTTTCGTCTCCTCCTTGAACAGCTGCTCGTAGGAAGGATTGTACACCACCTCGGTCGTGCCCGTGATGCCGTACTTCGTTAAATCAATCTTTGACATAATTAAATATGTTTTTAATTAACCTCTGCCTTTCATTTGTCGGCCGGCTGCATTTTTCGCGCCAACCGTCGAGACTTCAGTCTCTCTTTTTCACGCTGCAAAGATATGTCTTTATTTTGGTTTGTGAAAAAAATAACAATGAATTTTAATATTTTTTACTATCGTTTTTTTCGGCTGCAATGCTGCACACTGATATTCAACGGCCGGCCGTCGTTTTTATTGTGCGGCGGCGACCGAACCACGACGGATGCCCGAAACGGCAGACAACTACCGCCCGAGAGCCGCAAAAGCGGCTTTTCGACCGACGCAGGCCTCACAAAAATTTGACTATGCGATCGGTTTGCACTATCTTTGTGGCGCAAAACAATACTTTGTCTGATATGAAAACCGATTTTCTTGTCATCGGCTCCGGCGCTGCGGGTCTGGGTTTCGCCCTCAAGGCCGCCCGTTACGGTCATGTCACCCTCATCACCAAGGGCGAGCTGGCCGAATGCAATACCGACTACGCACAGGGTGGAATCTGCTCGGTTACATACCCGCCCGACACCTTCGAGAAACATATCGAGGATACGCTCGTATGCGGTGCCGGCAAGTGCGACCGCAAAGCCGTTGAGCTCGTGGTAAGACGTGCCCCCGAGGCCGCACGCGACCTGATCGAGTGGGGAGTAAACTTCGACAAGACGCCCGACGGACGTTTCGACCTCCACCGCGAGGGCGGCCACTCCGAACACCGCATCCTGCACCACAGCGACCTCACCGGCGCCGAAATCGAACGAGCCCTCATCGAACGGGCACGCAACGACAAGAACATAACGATACTCGAGCACCACTTCGCCATAGACCTGCTCACGCAGCACCACCTGGGCGAGATCGTAACGCGCCACACGCGCGGTGTGGCCTGCTTCGGCGCATACGTGCTCAACACCGGCACCAACGACATCATGACAATCCTGGCCAAGTTCACCATCGTGGCGGCCGGAGGTTGCGGAAACATCTACGCCACGACGACCAACCCCGTGGTGGCAACGGGCGACGGCATAGCCATGTGCCACCGCGCCAAGGCGTTCACCCGCAACATGCAGTTCATACAGTTCCACCCCACGTCGCTCTACCATCCGGGCGAACGTCCCTCGTTCCTCATAACCGAGGCGATGCGCGGGTACGGCGGCATACTGCGACTGCAGAACGGTCAGGAGTTCATGGACAAATACCACCCGATGCGTTCGCTCGCCCCGCGCGACGTCGTGGCCCGTTCGATCGACCACGAGCTGAAGATCCGCGGCGAGGAGTTCGTCTATCTCGACGTCACGCACATGCCCGCAGACGAGACCCGGCACCACTTCCCCAACATCTACGAGAAGTGCAAGTCGATCGGCATCGACATCACGCGCGACATGATCCCCGTATGTCCGGCTGCGCACTACTGCTGCGGCGGCGTCACGGTGGACTACAACGGCGAAAGCTCGGTTAAGCGTCTCTACGTTCTGGGCGAAAGTTCGTGCACGGGACTGCACGGAGCAAACCGTCTGGCTTCGAACTCGCTCTCCGAGGCATTCGTCTACGCCGATCAGGCCGCACGCCACGCCTCGCAGTTCCTCGACAAGGTAGACTTCCAGGAGGGAATACCCGACTGGGACTTCGAAGGTACGGCCGCAGCCGAGGAGATGGTACTCGTCATGCAGGACCGCAAGGAGCTGCAGAACATCATGTCGAACTATGTGGGCATCGTACGTTCGAACCTGCGTCTCGACCGCGCATTCAAGCGTCTGGCAGTCATCTGGCAGGAGACCGAGGAGCTCTACAACCGCACGAAGCCCTGCCGCGAGCTCTGCGAGCTGCGCAACATGATCACGGTGGCATACCTTACAATAAAACAGGCACGCGAATGCAAGGAGTCCGTCGGCCTGCACTATACGATAGACTATCCGCCCGTTAAGAAACAAAACGACAGATGACCCTCAAGGAAGAGATTGCACGCAGGCGAACGTTCGCCATCATTTCACACCCGGATGCCGGTAAAACCACGCTGACCGAAAAGCTGCTGCTCTTCGGCGGTGCGATACACGTCGCCGGAGCCGTAAAAAGCAACAAGATACGCAAGAGCGCAACGTCGGACTTCATGGAGATCGAACGGCAGCGCGGAATTTCGGTAGCCACGTCGGTCATGGGATTCGACTACGAAGGCGTCAAGATCAACATTCTCGACACGCCGGGCCACGAGGATTTCGCCGAAGACACGTACCGTACCCTTACTGCCGTCGATTCGGTCATAATCGTCATCGACGGCGCCAAGGGTGTCGAGACGCAGACACGCAAGCTGATGAACGTATGCCGCATGCGCAATACACCGGTGATGGTCTTCATCAACAAGCTCGACCGTCCGTGCAAGGATCCGTTCGACCTGCTGGACGAGGTGGAGCGCGAACTGCAGATCAGGGTACGCCCGCTGGCGTTCCCCATATCGAGCGGATCGACCTTCAAGGGCGTCTACAACCTCTACGAGCACAACCTGTCGCTCTTCACCAGCGACGAACGGCAGGTGGCTACGGCCTCGACCGTCGAGATCGACGACATAGCCTCGTCCGAACTCGACGCTCACGTCGGCGAACGCTATGCCGCACAGTTGCGCAACGACGTGGAGCTTGTCGAGGGCGTTTACGACCCGTTCGACCGCGACGCCTATCTGCGCGGTGAACTCGCTCCGGTCTTCTTCGGATCGGCCGTGAACAACTTCGGCGTGCGCGAGCTGCTCGAGTGCTTCATACGCATAGCTCCATCGCCGCGTCCGACGGCTACCGAAACCCGCATGGTCGAACCCGACGAGCCCAAGATGACGGGATTCATATTCAAGATACACGCCAACATGGATCCCAACCACCGCGACCGCATCGCCTTCATGAAGGTCTGCTCCGGTGTCTTCGAGCGCAACCACAACTATCTGCACGTCCGCAGCGGCAAACAGCTGAAGTTCTCGTCGCCCACGGCATTCATGGCCGAGAAGAAGTCGGTGATAGACTTCGCGTATCCGGGCGACATCGTCGGCCTGCACGACACCGGCACCTTCAAGATAGGCGACACCTTCACCGAAGGCGAAAAACTCAAGTTCACGGGCATACCGTCGTTCTCGCCGGAGCTGTTCCGATACATCGAGAATGCCGACCCGATGAAGTTCAAGCAGCTGGCCAAGGGCATCGACCAGCTGATGGACGAGGGCGTGGCACAGCTCTTCACCTCGTGTCTCAACGGCCGGCGCATCATCGGCACGGTCGGAGCCCTGCAGTTCGAGGTCATCGAGTACCGTCTCGAGCACGAATACGGAGCCAAGTGCCGCTGGGAACCAATATCTATATACAAGGCGTGCTGGATCGAGAGCGACAATGCCGAACAGCTGGCCGACTTCAAGAAGCGAAAGCATACGAACATGGCCGTGGACAAACACGGTCGCGACGTATTCCTCGCCGACACGAGCTATGCGCTCACGCTGGCCCAGGAGAACTTCAAGGATATACGGTTCAAGTTCACGTCGGAATTTTAACGTCCGACTGTCAGACAAGCGAAGCGGCTGCAATCCGAGTGATTGCAGCCGCTTGCTTTTATTTTATTACGAGACGTTCGACGATCGGTACGCGCGATCGGTTGTTCAGCGCCATGCGCAACGCCTCGCGCTGCAGCATCAGCTCGGAACGCACGACGCTCGACTGTACGTGCACGTAGAGCGTGCCGCGCTGAAGCCTTATCTGTGTGGTCATCTCGGCCACCCTGTCGCCGACCACCTCGCGCCACGTATCGGGCAGGTAACCCTCGGCTATCCTTGCCGCTATGTTGGGACTGCGGAAGAGTTCGTCGAACATCTCGCCGACAAGTTTCGGATCGGTACGTTTCATTCTCTTATGCTGCCGTTTTCAACGCAAAACAACCTGTATGAACAACCCGCACGGTCCAGCAACGACCGCAGACGGTGCTCGTTGCAGTCGGTGATGACAATCTGACCGAAGGCATCACCCGCAACCAGACGGATGAGCTGTTCGACACGCTGCTCGTCGAGCTTGTCGCAGACATCGTCCAGAAGAAGTATGGGGTTGTCGTGCCGGTTTTCGGCTATGATGGAATACTGCGCCAGCTTGAGGGCTATGAGGAACGACTTCTGCTGACCCTGCGAACCGTATTTGCGCAGCGGCATTCCGCCGATGGTGAAGACCAGGTCGTCGCGGTGTATGCCCGAGGTGGTAAACTGGTTGATGATGTCGCGCTGGCGGTTCGCCGCAAGCAGCTCCGACAGAGGCTTCTCGTTAAGCTCCGAACGGTAACGCAGGCTCACCGTCTCGCGGTCGAGCGACAGACGGGCGTAGAAGTCGGCAACCACGGGCTGCAAACGTTCGACGATGGCCGCACGACGTTCGTGTATCTTCGTGCCGTGGGCGGCAAGCTGGGCATCGTATACCTCGAGCATCGACTCGTCGCTCGATACCTTCAGGAAGCGGTTGCGCTCGGCCAGCACGGCATTGTAGCGCATCAGTGCATCGAGGTAGTCATGGTCGAGCTGCGAGATGAAGCCGTTGACATAGCGGCGCCGTTCATCGGCCGCATCGCTTATGAGCATCGTATCCGACGGCGCCACGATGACAACCGGAATGAGTCCCACGTGGTCCGCCAGACGGTCGTAGGCCTTGCCGTTGCGTTTGAGCACCTTGCCGTTGCCGCGCGCAAAGGTGCATACGATACGTTCGTGCCGCCCTTCGCCCGTCACGTAGTCGCCGTCAAGCGTAAAGAAGTTCTCGCCCATGCGGACGCACTGGCCGTCGGTCATGCCGAAGGCCGACTTGCCCACAGACAGGTAATAGAAGGCATCGATGAAGTTGGTCTTGCCCGCGCCGTTGTCCCCCACGAAACAGTTGATCCCCTCGCCCGGCGAGAGCTCCTCCCGGGCGATATTCTTGAAGTTTATGAGCGACAGTCGGTTGAGATACATGATTGTAACGCATTATGGTACGCGACACAGTGCCGCAAGTCTCCCCCGAAAACGGGCCGGACAGGCATCGGCCACCGCGTTCCAACCACAAAGATACGAAATTCCGGTCAACCCGGCCACCTTTCGAAAAAAAAGAACCTGCTATTGTGTATATTGTGTAAAAAATTGTACTTTTGCAATTCGGAATATTGCAATCAATTAAAAAAGAGATACAATTTTATGGCAAAAAAAGATGTTACGCCGCAGGACGCCGCTATCGGCGAGGCTATCAACAAGACCGAATCGTTTTTCGAGAAAAACAGCAAGGGTGTAATCTGGGCCCTCGTAGTGATTATCGTAATAGCAGCCGCCATTTTCGGATACCGTAAGCTGGTTGCCGAGCCGCGCGTCGAGAAGGCCGCAGACATGATCGCCGAAGCGCAATACCGCTTCGAGCAGGCCGATCCCGACTACGAACTCGCCCTCAACGGCGACGAGAACGGCGCCGGATTCCTCGATGTAATCGAGAAGTACGGTTCGACCCCCTCGGGCAACCTTGCAAAACACTATGCTGGCGTCTGCTACCTGCACCTGGGCGACCTCGATGCCGCCGCAAAATATCTGGCCAAATACTCGCCCGTAAAGGGTCTGCCCGGAGAGATCGTCAACGCCCAGAACCTCGGACTGCAGGGCGACATAGCCGTCGAGCAGGACAAACTCGATGAGGCCGTGAAGTTCTACCACAAGGCCGTAAAGGCTTCGGACAACCTCTACACCGCTCCGCTCTACCTACGCAAGGCCGGACTGGCTCTGCAGGCTCAGGGCAAGAACGATGAGGCCGTAGTCCTCTTCGAGAAGATCCTGGCTCTCTATCCCTCGTCGATCGAGGCCCGCGAGGCCGAGAAACTCATCGGCGCCGAGAACCGTTAACAGATACGTACAGCAGTCAAGCCAAAATGGAAAAACGCCGCAGGCCGTCGACCTCGGATTTCGACGACAACTCCGTTACGGACAAGATGTTCGGCATACTGTCGGCCGGCAGCGACGACAACGACATGGAGATCGTATCGTCGGTGGTGGGCAACCTCATGGCCGAAGGGTGTCTCGAACAGAACCTGCGGATACGAAACGTCCCGAGCGATGCTGACATTCCAATGGGGGTGCAGTTCTTCGCCGAATACACCGACGTCGACGCCGTGATCGTGATAACCTTCGGAGGGAAGGAGTTGCCCGAATATATCCTCGAGGCCGTCATGAGGCTGCAGCTGCACTGGAACATGCCGGTGGTATTCGCCGGGAACATGGCCGACTACTGGAAAGTGCACAAGCAGGCCATCGAGATGGTTCTGCTCCAGTACGAGATGGAGGCCGATTCGGCCGACTCGGACAATCCCGACCGCCGCTCGATAAACTGATCCCGCATGCCGGCTGATGACACAAATTAAAGCGACTGCAAAGCAAAAAGAGGCAGAGACAACAAACGGCTGCATGCACAATCAAGATTAGCGTTCAGCCAAACTTGTCGGACGGCAACTCACAGTAGCGACGGGCAGCAATAAAAAACGACGGGCAGCAAAAAAGAGAGAGAGGACTTGTATCCTCTCTCTTTTTGTTATTGTTACAAACACGTCACCGATCACGCATGTTCTGCCATGAGTCGCGGCGTAAGAACCTTGAGCATGTCCTCGGTCATGCGCGGCAGATCCCACTGCGGAGCCCAGCCCCACTCCTCGCGTGCACACGTGTCGTCGAGCGAATCGGGCCAGCTGCGGGCTATCTCCTCCTTGACGGGATCGATGTCGTAATCCATAACGAAATCCGGTATGTGCCGCTTGATCTCGGCCGCAATGATCTCGGGAGTAAAACTCATCGATGCTATGTTGAAACTGTTGCGGTGAACGAGCTTCGTGGGGTCGGCCTCCATCAGCTCTACACATGCGCGCAGAACGTCGGGCATGTATATCATGTCCATGTAGACGTCTTTGGGCACGGCACACGTATAACGGTGATTCTTGATCGCCTCGTAGTAGATCTCGACGGCATAGTCGGTTGTTCCGCCGCCGGGATGTGTCAGATTGGAGATGATTCCCGGAAAACGGATGGAGCGCGTATCCATGCCGTACTTGTGTGCGTAGTAGTTGCCGAGCAGCTCGCCCGTAACCTTGCAGACGCCATAGATGGTGGTCGGCTGCATGATGGTGTCCTGCGGGGTCTTGACCTTGGGAGAGTTGGGACCGAACGCTCCGATAGAACTCGGCGTGAAGACGGCGCAGTGATGCTGACGCGCCACCTCGAGCGAATTCATCAAAGCCCCGATATTGATGCTCCAGGCCATCTGAGGATTGCGCTCACCGACGGCCGACAGCAGCGCCACAAGATTAAAAATGGTGTCGACATGATGCCGCGCCACCACCGATGCCATCGCCGTAGCGTTCAGCGCATCGAGAACCTCGAACGGACCGTCCGCCGCAAGAGCCTTGCATTCCCGGACATCGGTCGCCACGACGTTCGAACCTCCGTAAATTCCACGCAAATAGGTTGTCAATTCGGAACCTATCTGGCCACCTGCGCCTACAATCAGTATTCTTTTCATGGTTGTGAGTAGTAATTTGAAAGTAAAGGTACAAAATAATTTATAAAAACACCCATTTTTTTTGGTCAATTCATTTTTGTTGTCTATTTTTGCAGACGCTTTTAAGGGAAATGCTGTTGTAGCTCAGTGGTAGAGCACTTCCTTGGTAAGGAAGAGGTCACGAGTTCAAGCCTCGTCAACAGCTCTCGAAATCAGGAGGTTGTAACTTAAGCAACCTCCTTTTTTTGTGGCTATACAGGCCAAAAACGGCTCTAAAACACGTCTTAGAGGTAAAATGTTGGACCTTTTGTTGGACCAGCAAACCGCATCCGGACCATCTCCATATGCCAATAGCCCGTCCGGACGACGTCGCAAAGCACGGACAACTCACAACGGCTGAAATCAAATCAAATCAACTCCTCACATACCTCCGGGCGGGATTGAGCCTTGCAACGTCCATAAATGAAAATCGATTAACGGCATCCGGTTTTACGGATAATTTTATATATTTGTAAGGATGTCCGGACTCTACATACATATTCCGTTCTGCAAGCGCATCTGCGCCTACTGCGACTTCTTCAAGAGCGCCGACCTGCGGTCGATGCCCGCAGCAATCGAAGCCATGCATCGCGAAATGGACGAAGAGAACCGCTTTATCGGCGACCGCCGTCTGCAAAGCATCTATTTCGGCGGCGGAACCCCGTCGCTGCTGCATCCCGACGAGCTGCAGCGTTTCATCGATCAGGCGGCAGAAATTTTCGACACCTCGCAGCTCAGGGAGATAACCGTAGAGGTAAATCCCGACGACATCGACGAAAAATACGTATCGGCGCTTCGCAATACATCCATCAACAGAATAAGTATGGGCATTCAGTCGTTTGACGATCGGGCACTGCGGCTGATGAACCGCCGACATACGGGTGCGCAGGCCGACAGGGCACTGCGGCTGATGCGGGATGCCGGTTTCGGCAACATCACCGCCGACCTAATATTCGGTATCGACGGATTCGGCGACGAACGTATCGAATCCGATATCGACCGTCTGCTCGGGATCGGAATACAACACCTGTCGGCATACCATTTGACGATAGAACCCGGCACACGGTTCGGACGGATGGCTGCACGCGGCGAGTTCCGTGCCATAGACGAAGAGCAGAGCGAACACGAATTCAGGCTCGTCCACCGCATGATGACCGAAGCCGGGTTCGAGCACTACGAAGTATCGAACTACGCCCGCGAGGGATACCGTTCGCTGCACAACTCGTCGTACTGGACCGGAGCCGAATATCTCGGCATAGGTCCCGGCGCCCACTCCTACAACGGAACGGTACGTCGCTGGTGCGAGCAGAAGGTGGATCAGTATGCAACCGCACGCAGCTATACGGAAGAGCATCTCGACGATATCGACCGCTACAACGAGTTCGTAATGACGTCGCTGCGGCGTATCGAGGGAATCGATCTCGATACGCTGTCCGAAAGGTTCGGCCCGGAACGTGCAGAGAGATTTACGGCTCAGGCCAAAGGACTCGAAGGCTACGGCGTAGTGGTCGAAAACGGCCGCGTCCGCATTCCGCCGGAGAGGATGCTGGTTTCGGATGCCGTGATCGAAGAGCTGTTTGAAACTAAATAATGTTAATTTATTATTAAATTTTTTTATTATATTAGGATAAAAGGCCTCTTAAAAATTGCGCAATCAATACAAAAACAGTAATTTTGCGGCCGGAATCCAATAACTGAACAACAACATAAAAAGCAAGGTTATATGAACAACACCAAATTTACGCCCGATTACCTCTTTGAGGTGAGCTGGGAGGTCTGCAACAAGGTCGGCGGAATACACACCGTCATAGCTTCGAAAGCTAAAACGACATGCAAGAAATTCGGTGACCACTATATAGTCATCGGCCCCGATTTCGCCGGCGAAGCCGCCAGTTCGGAATTCGAGGAAGATGCCAACATGCTCAAACAATGGCGTCAGGCCCTCTACGACGACGGTGTGAGGGTACGTATCGGACGCTGGAAGATCGAAGGTTCGCCCATTGCCATTCTGGCCGACTTCACGTCGCTCTTCTCGCAGAAGGACGAGATTCTCAAGCGTCTGTGGGAAAGCTACCACGTGGACTCGATATCGGGTCAGTGGGACTACGTCGAGCCGGTGCTCTTCGGCCGTATCGCCGGCATAATCATCGAGTCGTTCGCGGAGACATTCTGCTCGTCGACCGACAAGGTTGCGGCACACTTCCACGAATGGATGACCGCATCGGGAGGTCTCTATCTGCGTGAGAACGCCCCCTACATCGCCACGATATTCACCACGCATGCGACGGTCATCGGACGCTGCATCGCCGGTAACCGTCTGCCGCTCTACAACAACCTCACGAAGTTCAACGCCGACGAGCTGGCACACCAGTTCAACGTCACGGCAAAGCACTCGATCGAGAAGACCGCGGCCAACTATCACGACGCATTCCTGACCGTCAGCGACATTACGGCCAACGAGTGCAAATACCTGCTCGGACACGAAGTCGACGGCATCACACCCAACGGTTTCGAAAACGACTTCGTATGGAAGGGCAAGGAATACGACGACAAGCGCAATGAGGCCCGCCGCACGCTCATCGACGTGGCTGAAGCCTGCCTGGGCTGCAAGTTCGGGAAGGAACCGCTGATAATCGGCACCAGCGGCCGCTATGAGTTCCGCAACAAGGGTATCGACATCTTCCTCGAGGCCCTCAAGCAGCTCGAGTCGTCGGGCAACCTCGACCGTGAGATTCTGGTCTACCTGATGATACCGGCAGGAATAACCGGAGCGCGGCTCGACCTGCAGGCGCATCTTGCCGACAACTCGAAGCCCATCGACCCGGCACAATACAAATACACGACCCACACGCTCGAGAACGCTACGTGGGACCAGATATCACAGACCATCAACGGCAGCGTGCTGGACAACCCCGCATCGAAGGTCAAGGTCGTATTCGTTCCCACATACCTCAACGGCAACGACGGCATCTTCAACAAGAGCTACTACGAGCTGCTGGTAGGCATGGATCTTACCGTATTCGCATCGTACTACGAACCGTGGGGATATACCCCGCTCGAGTCGATCGCATTCTCGATACCGACAGTCACCTCGTCGCTGGCCGGATTCGGCGTCTGGATCAAGAAATTCGGTTACAACAAGGGCATCACGGTCATCGACCGCAACGACTTCAACGACAAGGATGCCATAGCCGCCATCGCAGACAAGATACTCGATTTCTCGCGTCTGACCGAGGAAGAGGTCAAGAAGGCACGCAAGGAGGCGCTCGAGGCATCGAAACACGCCTTGTGGTCGAATCTCTTCGAGAACTACGAAAACGCCTACTCGCAGGCCGTCGAGAATTCGATCACACGTACCAACCGTGCAATTCTCGAGGACGGAGGCTCGTCGAACGAACAGATAAACTTCGTGCGCCAGCAGCTCATATCGGAGCAGCCCACATGGCAGCGCATGATGGTCGAGAAGAGCCTGCCGGCATGCCTGCATCCGCTCGAGGAGCTCTCGCGCAACCTGTGGTGGAGCTGGAACCCCGGCGGACGCGACCTCTTCGAATATGCCGACAAGGATCTGTGGGTAGAGGTAGACCGCAACCCAATCGTTCTGCTCGACAAGCTGTCGGTTGACCGAATAAAGGAGCTCGAGCAGGATGCTACGTTCCTCAACATGCTCGATTCGGTATACAACAACTACAAGGCCTACATGTCCGAAAAGCCCGACCCCAAGAGCGCAAGGATAGCCTACTTCTCGATGGAGTACGGTCTGCACTCGTCGCTGAAGATCTACTCGGGCGGTCTGGGCATTCTTGCCGGCGACTACCTCAAGGAAGCCTCCGACAAGAACATACCGATGGTGGCCGTGGGTCTGCTCTACCGTTACGGATACTTCACGCAGCGTCTCTCCGCCCAGGGTGCACAGGAGGTCGAGTACGAAGCACAGAACTTCTTCAAGCTTCCGATATCGCCCGTACGTGACAACGACGGCAACTGGGTAACCGTGCAGGTGGCATTCCCGGGTCGTACGCTTTCTGCCCGCGTATGGAAGTGCCAGGTAGGCCGTACGGATCTGTTCCTGCTCGACGCCGACTACGAGGCCAACCTCGCCGAAGACCGTCAGGTTACCCACCACCTCTACGGAGGCGACTGGGAAAACCGACTCAAGCAGGAGCTGCTGCTGGGTATCGGCGGTATCCGCGCCCTCGTGAAGATGGGTATCGAACAGGACGTATACCACTGCAACGAGGGTCATGCCGCATTCATCGGACTGGAGCGCATCGCCAACCTTATCGAGCGTCAGAATCTCTCGTTCTCCGAGGCTCTCGAGGTGGTACGTTCGTCGTCGCTCTTCACGACGCACACGCCCGTGCCGGCCGGTCACGACGCATTCCCCGAGTCGATGATCCGTCAGTACATGTCGCACTTCCCCGACGTGCTCAAGATCACATGGGAACAGTTCATCAACCTGGGCAAGACGAACCCCAACGACCCCAACCAGAAGTTCTCGATGTCGGTGCTGGCCTGCAACCTTTCGCAGGAGGTCAACGGCGTATCGTGGCTCCACGGCGAGGTGTCGAAGGAGATCCTCGGAAACATCTGGCCCGGATACTTCAAGAACGAACTCCACATAAGCTACGTCACCAACGGCGTGCACTTCCCGACATGGACCGCCTCGAACCTGAGACGCCTCTACGCGAAGTACTTCCCCGAAGGATTCGACGGCCACGTATACAACATACCCGAGTGGCAGAAGGTATACAACATCTCCGACGACGAACTGTGGCTCGAGCGCATGTTCCTCAAGAACAAGCTCATAAAGATGATCCGCAGGCGTTACAGCGACCCCACGCAGGTACAGCTCGAATCGCCGCGCCAGATGGTGCAGATCTCCGAAGGCATCAAGCCCGACGTGCTGACCATCGGTTTCGCCCGCCGGTTCGCGACCTACAAGCGTGCTTATCTGCTCTTCACCAATCTCGAGCGCCTCTCGGCCATCGTCAACAACAAGGAGCACCCCGTACAGTTCATCTTCGCCGGAAAGGCGCACCCCAACGACAAACCGGGTCAGGATCTGATCAAGCGCATAGTCGAGGTGGCTGCCAAACCGGAGTTCGTCGGCAAGATCATCTTCCTGCAGAACTACGACATGGAGCTTGCCCGCCGCATGGTTCAGGGCGTAGACGTATGGCTCAACACGCCTACCCGTCCGCTCGAGGCTTCGGGTACGTCGGGCGAAAAGTGCGTGATGAACGGCGTACTGCAGTTCTCGGTACTCGACGGCTGGTGGGTCGAGGGATACAAGGAGGGTGCCGGCTGGGCACTGCCCATGAAGCGCACCTTCACGGACCAGAGCTATCAGGACGAACTCGACGCCGAGATGATCTACAACACCATCGAGGAGGAGATCGTTCCCAAGTACTACAACCGCGGTTCGGACGGCATACCCCACGAGTGGGTGGCATCCATCAAGAAGTGTATCGCCGACATAGCATCGCACTTTACGACCAACCGCATGCTCATCGACTACGAAGACCGTTTCTACAACAAACTGACGGCACGCAAGAAGGAACTCGTGGCCGACAACTACATGCAGGCCCGCGAGATCGCCGCTTGGAAACGCAAGGTTTCGGCCGCATGGAACAACGTGAAACTCGTGGACGTCAAACGTGCCTGCATCGATACCGAGGCCATCATGGTCGGCGAGCCGTACCACTTCGAGGTTACGCTCGACATAGCCAACCTCCAGCCCAAGGACATAGGCGTGGAGCTCGTCGTGGCAAAACAGCTCGAATACGGCCAAAGCACCCATGTGGACACTTCGGTCGAACTGCAGGTCAGCAAGGCCGTCGGCAGTCTGGTAACATACACGCTCGACTATGTGCCGGAACGTACGGGAATGTTCGACGTGGCACTGCGAATCTTCCCCAAGAATCCGAAGCTGCCGCACAGAATGGACTTCGCTCTGGTAAAATGGGCATAACCGGATAAAAAAAATCGGCATCGCATGTTGGAGCATGCCGATTTTTTTATTAATTTCACAAACGGACAACACTAAAATTCAATATCATATGTCAGCATTAACATTCGACAAAGGCGAGCTCGGCAACCTCGAATATTCGCTTCAGCGCGAAATGTTGGCGACAGACCGCCGTGGCGGGTACATGAGCACCACAATCGTCTGTTGCAATACGCGGAAATACCACGGTTTGATGGTAGCGCCGATAGACGACAGCGACAGGACATACGTTCTGCTGTCTTCGCTCGATGAGACGATCGTGCAGCACGACCAGTCGTTCAATCTGGCGCTGCACCGCTACAGGGGGATATACGAACCGCGCGGGCACAAGTATATCACCGACTTCAGCTACACGCCATGCCCCACGATAACCTATCGTGTCGGCGGCGTGATACTTCGCAAGGAACTGCTGTGGATACACAAGCGCACACAGCTGATGATACGCTACACGCTTGTCGACGCACATTCCGACACCACGATCAGACTGCGTCCTTTCTTCGCGTTCCGCGACAAGCATGCCCTGACCCATGCAAACATGGAGGCCGACGGACGTTCGTATCCGGTGCCCCACGGAGTAAAGTGCAGACTCTACGACGGATTTCCGTGGCTCTACCTGCAGACCGACCGCGAAGATGCCGAGTTCATACCGGCACCCGACTGGTACTACGACTTCGAATACCAGCAGGAGCTCAAACGCGGCTATGAAGGCCATGAAGACCTGCTTACCACGGGCTACTTCGAACTCAAGATCAGGAAGGGCGAAAGCGTCATCTTCTCGGCCTCGACGCAGGAGATGCCCTCGTGCGAGAGCATACGCGAATTCTACGCCACATCTATAGCACGCCGTACACACAAGATCGACTTCATCAGCTGCCTGCAGCACTCTGCCCGTCAGTTCGTGGTACGCCGTGCCGACGGCCGCACCGAGATGATCGCCGGTTATCCGTGGCTCGGCGTCGACGGCCGCACCACATTCATCGCCCTGCCGGGCATCACGCTCGAACAGGGCTACAAGGAGGATTGCATGGACATTCTCGACTCGATGGTACGCACGATGCGCAACGGCGATTTCGCCGGTTCGGCATCGGCCTACAACGAAGCCGACGCTCCGCTGTGGTTCTTCTGGACGCTGCAGAACCTCGAAAAGCATATCGGCGCCGCAGAGTTATGGAAACGTTACGGCGAGGCCATGAAATCGATTCTCGAGGCCTACAAACGCGGCATAGGCGGACGCGTATGCCTGCATGAGAACGGTCTGGTATGGGCCGCCGCCGAAAACGAAGCCCTCACCTGGATGGATACGAAGGTCGACGGCAAGCCCGTTACTCCGCGTTCGGGATATGCGGTCGAGATCAACGCACTGTGGTACAATGCCGTTTGCTACACGCTGGCACTGGCCGCAAAGTGCGGCGACAAGAAGTTCGTAAAGGAGTGGAAGGAGATGCCCGACAAGACCAGGACCGCATTCCTCGAGAAGTTCTGGTACGCCGAAGAGGGATACCTCGCCGACTGCGTGGACTACGAAAAGACCGACCACTCGATACGTCCAAACATGATGATCGCCTGCGGCCTCGACTACACGATGCTCAACGACGAGCAGATGGTCGACGTGGTGATGACCGTGCGCCAGCACCTGCTCACACCGCGAGGATTGCGTACGCTCTCTCCCCGCAATCCGCTCTACGACTCGACGGCCGACGACAGCCAGCGCTCGCAGGATCTTGCACGCATGAACGGCGCCGTATGGGTATGGCCCCTGATCTTCTACGTAAGCAACGGTTTCCACATGCTCGGCAAGGAGTTCACGGCACAGGCTCGCGAGATCGCAGACGCCTTCAACGAGGATATTCAGACCTGCTGCATAGGCTCGCTTTCGGAGTACTATGATGCCGATCCTCCGTACGGACCGCGCGGAGCCACGTCGTCGGCACTGAGCGTCGGCGCCCTGCTCCAGATCATCGACATGATCGACGCGCACACCGACGGCAAAGGGACGAAGAAGGCGGTCAAGAAGGCCGCAGCAACCGCCAAGAGTGCCGTAAAGGCCGTTGAAGCGACAACCGGAAAGGCTGTGAAGAAGGTCGAAACGACGGCCAAAAAAGCAGTCAAAAAGGTCGAAACCGCAGCGGAAAAGAGCGTAAAGAAGGCTGAAGCAACAGCCGAAAAGGTCGTAGAAAAGGCCGGAGCGATTGCCAAAAGCACCGCAGGCAAGGCAGCAGCAAAGAGTACGGCCAAAGCCGCTGCCCAAAAGACGTCGTCCAAAGCGACCGCAACCAAGAAGAACAACAATAAAAAACAATAAGAGTCATGAGAGTTTTAATGTTCGGCTGGGAATTTCCTCCGCACATAGCCGGAGGTCTCGGAACAGCATGCTACGGCATGACGCGCGGACTGGCCCGCAACGGAGTCGACGTAACGTTCGTTATGCCGCACGCTTCGGGCGACGAGGACCAGCGTTTCGTGCATGTGGTCAATGCCAGCGACATAGAGGCCGTCTACGGCAAGGTGGACGGCGGCATGGACGATATCATGGACAAGATATCGTTCATCCACATCGACTCCAACATGGTACCCTATATCTCACCCGAAGAGTACCGCGAATATCACGACGAGTTCGTGAAGAGCGGCAAGAAGGTCTGGGAGACGAAGGATATATGGAGCCAGCGATACACCTTCTCGGGCAAATACGGCGCCAACCTCATGGAGGAGGTAGCCCGTTATGCCATCGTGGCGGCACAGGTCGCCAGAGAACTCGAGGGTCAGTTCGACGTGATACACGCCCACGACTGGCTCACCTACTTTGCCGGCATAGCCGCAAAGCGGGTGTCGGGCAAACCTCTGGTCGTACACATGCACGCCACGGAGTACGACCGCAGCGGCGAGAACATCAACACGCAGACCTACGCCATCGAACGTGCGGGCATGCAGGCCGCCGACAAGGTCATAGCCGTATCGAACCTCACGCGCCGCACCATCATCGAGAAATACGGCATTCCGGCCGACAAGGTGGTCACGGTACACAACGCCGTGCGCTTCGCCGAAGGCGACGACTCGGCACCCGAAGAGCGCGGCGTGAAGGACAAGATCGTGACGTTCCTGGGCCGAATAACCTATCAGAAGGGCCCCGACTACTTCGTCGAGGCCGCCGCAAAGGTGCTCAAACGCGTTCCCAACGTACGTTTCGTAATGGCCGGTTCGGGCGACATGATGAATCATGTCATCCGTCGCGTGGCCCGTCTGGGCATCGCCGACCGTTTCCACTTCACGGGATTCCTGCGCGGTGAGGACGTACACAAGATGTTCCGCCTGTCGGACGTCTACATCATGCCGTCGGTATCCGAGCCGTTCGGAATATCGCCCCTCGAGGCGATGCGTTCGAACGTGCCGGTGATCATATCGAAACAGAGCGGCGTGGCCGAAGTGCTCGACTATGCCATCAAGGTAGACTACTGGGATGTCGACGCAATGGCCGACGCAATATATGGACTGATAACATATCCAGCACTGTCGCACATGTTCGCGAAGAAGGGTCTCGAAGAGGTAACGGGACTCAAGTGGAACAACGCGGCCGCCAAGATCAAGGCGATATATCAGGAGGTTATCGACAAAAATCAGAACAACTAAAACGCTCACCGAATATGAAGACAATTTGTTTATATTTTCAGGTACATCAACCATGGAGACTGAAGACCTACAGGTTCTTCAACATGGGTAAAGACCACAACTACCTCGACGACCTGACCAATCGCGCCATCATGCAGAAGGTAGCTCGTCAGTGCTATCTGCCGATGAACGCACTGCTGCTCAAGCTGATAAAGGAGAACAAGGGCAAGTTCCGCTGCTCGTTCTCGCTGACGGGCACCGTCGTCGAGCAGTTCAAGGCATACGCTCCCGAGGTTCTCAACTCGTTCAAGGCTCTGGCCGACACGGGTTGCGTCGAGTTCCTCGCCGAGACCTATTCGCACTCGCTGGCTTCGCTGGCATCGAAGGACGACTTCGTGGAGCAGGTAAAACTCCACACCGCAATGATAAAGAAGGAGTTCGGACAGAAGCCTACGGCTTTCCGCAACACCGAGCTCATCTACTCGGACGATATCGGCGCAATGGTTGCCGACATGGGATTCAAGGTGATGCTCGCCGAGGGCGCCAAGCACGTGCTGGGATGGAAATCGCCCGACTTCGTCTACACCAACGCCATCGACCAGAAGCTGCGCCTGCTGCTGCGCAACTACAAGCTCTCGGACGACATAGCCTTCCGTTTCTCGAACCAGAGCTGGAACGAATACCCGCTTACGGCCGACAAGTACGCTTCATGGCTCGAGGGTGAAACCGGCGAGGTCATAAACCTCTTCATGGATTACGAGACATTCGGCGAACACCAGAAGGCCAGCACCGGCATTCTCGACTTCATGAAGGCGCTGCCGAAAGCCATCCTCAAGAGCGGAGACATGGAGTTCGCAACCGTATCGGAGACAGCCGAGAAGCACCAGCCCATCGCCGTCCTCCACTGTCCGCACGTGATGTCGTGGGCCGACGAGGAGCGCGACATTACCGCATGGCTGGGCAACGAGCTGCAGAACGAAGCCTTCACGAAGCTCTATGCTCTCAAGGACAAGATCAAGGCTTTGAAGAACAAGGATTTCGACTACGTATGGAACTTCATGCAGACGTCGGACCACTTCTACTACATGGCCACGAAATGGCTCTCCGACGGAGACGTGCACTCCTACTTCAACCCCTACGGCTCGTCGTACGAGGCATTCATCAACTACATGAATGTACTTTCAGACTTCGAGATCGAGGTTGACAAGGCGCTCGCGGCCAAGAAGAGCCGCAAGAAGGTCAAGACAGCCTGACATATCGACATTGCCGCAAGACGGCAGGTCTGTAGCAGCCGGTTGACTTCTGAGGGGGGGGGAAAACGACCCGAACCGGAAGGAGCCAATCAAAAGGGAAGACCCGACAAAGAGTCGAACCGATTGCTGCAAAGATCCGGTCGACCGGCATACGAAAAAGCGATACCGCAAATGGTGTCGCTTTTTTTTGCAACAGCCGCATGGCATTGCCACCACATGATTTTCGAGCCTGAACCGCCCAGAATCGAGCGACAACAGTTCCGGGAAACAATATCATGACAAACAAGAAGCAGCCCGTCATTGACAAGTAAATCAATGACGGGCTGCTGTTGATTGATGATGGGTTCTCGCTATTTACCGGCAGTTTTCGGCTTGAATATAAGGTAGCCGATCGATAGTCCCACCTTGTTGGGATACCACTCCGACGAGCCGTTGAAGGGATCGGGCGACGGCGGCTGCTTCCAGTCGGGACGATGCGGGTACATTTCAATGACGCCGTCGAGCGAATAGCCGTTGTACATGCTCGTCATGTACGAATAGCCGAAAAAGGCGTCGAGCACCCACCGCTCCTTGAAGATGTACTCATATCCCACACACAAGCCGAACATGAAGCCGTATCCCTTGCTGTAACGGTTCTCGAGTATGATGCGTCCTTTACTGAGTTCGGGTTTCGACATCCTGAAGGCCATCATGCCGACATTGCCGCCGAAGTAGAAACCGCGGTTATGCTGCTTGATATAGTAGCGGTACTCGTTCATGAAGATACCGAAGTGCATGGGATGCCCGTTCGCTATCGACTGCCACGGCGAGTAGACGAACTCGGTCTGGAAGGTCGAATGGTTCGACAGACGGAACTCCACCTGAGGGTTTATCACACCGACGCAGGCATATAGCGCATTGATCTTGGCATAGATCTGCGCATCTACGTGTCCTGTGGTGCAAAACGCCATGACACAGGCCGCCACGGCCACCGTCACAAACCTTTTCATCAGTCTTCCGGGATCGAGAACCTATACGGTCATTATCTCCTTCTCCTTGCGTTCGATGACGCCGTCGAGCTGTTTGGAGAACTTCTCGAGCAGCTTCTGCGACTGCGTTTCACCGTCCTTCGATTCGTCTTCGGGCATACCCTCCTTCATTGCCTTCTTGAAGGCGTCGACAGCATCGCGACGGGCATTGCGCATGCTCACGCGTGCGGTCTCGGCCTCGGCGCGCACCTGCTTTACAAGCTCCTTGCGGCGCTCTTCGGTTACGGGAGGCATCGTCAGACGGATCTGCTCGCCGTTGTTCGACGGAGTAAGGCCTATGTTCGAATCGAGAATGGCCTTTTCGATCGTGCGGATCATCTTCTTGTCCCAGGGCTGGATGAGCACGGTCTTGGCATCGGGAACCAGAACGCTCGCAACGCCCGAAATCGGAGTCTGCGATCCGTAGTAGTCGACGAATACACCGTTCAGTACGGTAGGCGACGCCTTGCCGGCGCGAATGTTCAAAAGGGTCTCCTCGAGATAGTCGATGGCTTTCTGCATGCGTGCCGAAGCCTCGTTGAGAATAGTTTTGGAATCCATGGTTATTTGTCGTTTAATGTCTTTTCAATATGTTCCACGAGTTTCGAGAACTCCTTGTCGTCATACCCCACTCCGATAAATGCAATACGGCCGTCGCGGTCGATCAGGAAGTTGCGCGGTATGGACTGCGTGGCGAAGAGTTTGAATATCGACTCGTCGGGATCGATACCTGCCGGAAAGACGTATCCCTTCTCCGAAAGGAACTTCTCGACTGTCGCACGCTGTTCGCCGCGCGATATGGCGATGAATGCGAAGTCGCGGTCGGCGAAGCGGTCGACGATCTCCTTCTGCACGCGCTTGAGTTCGGCGCGGCACGGAGGGCACCACGTGGCCCAGAAGTTGACGAGTACGACCTTGCCGCGCAGCGACGAGAGCTGCACCTGCGAGCCGTCCATCATCTCGACCGTAAAGTCGGGGGCCTCGTCGCCCGTACGCACGAGCGTCGTGGCTGCGAATTCGGCCGGCACTCCGTCTTCGGCCGTATCGCCGCCGGATGTCGGGATGCCCGGCAGCATGTAGATTATCAACAATACGATGGCAAGCAACGCCACCAGAACCAGCAGCCGTTTGTTGCCTCTCTTGGCAGTTCTTCTTATAACCATATCAGTTCGTTTTTACGAGTGTTCCTATCTGTTCGCCCGAGAGCAGGCGTCCGAGATTGCCGGGCGTATCCATGTCGAAAACGATGATGCCCAAGCCGTTCTCGCGGCAGAGCGTAAAGGCCGTCATGTCCATAATGTGAAGGTTGCGTTCGTACACCTCGTCGAATGTGATGGTGTCGAACCGCGTAGCCGTGGGGTCCTTTTCGGGATCGGCCGTATAGATGCCGTCCACGCGCGTACCCTTCAGCAGCACGTCGGCCTCGATCTCCACCCCGCGCAACGCCGCCGCCGAATCTGTCGAGAAGTAGGGGTTCGACGTTCCGCCGCCGAAGATCACTACATATCCAGCCTCCATGTATTCGAGAGCCCTGTCCTTGGAGTAGTATTCGCCGATGGGCTCGGTGCGTATCGATGTCAGCACCCTGGCCTTCACGCCATTGTCCTCGAGGGCCGACTGCAGCGCTATGGAGTTGATGATGGTTGCGAGCATGCCCATCTGGTCGCCCTTCACGCGGTCGAAACCGCGTTTGGCCCCCTGCAGGCCGCGGAATATGTTGCCGCCGCCGATGACGATGCCTATCTGCACGCCTCCTGCGGCTACGGCCTTGATCTGTTCCGCATAGGATTGCAGCACTTCGGTCGATATGCCGTACTTCTGCGAGCCCTGCAACGACTCGCCGCTCAATTTGAGAAGAATTCTTTTGTATTTCATCATAGGTGTATAACAAATATCACACATCCGGCACAGGGTCGACTTGTCGGCCCGGGCCGCAGTATTTCACATTGCGAATATACGAAAATATATTCCAAATTCAAGAGCCGCAGCCCTATTTTTCGGGTTGTGCGGCGCTCCGTTCAGCCGGTTTTGCCGCAAAAAAAAGCTTCGACACGGCCAAGACGCAACGAACACGTAGAACATAAAGGTATTATTAGTATCTTTGTCCGACAATGGCCGAAAAGGAATACATACTGCTGAACAGGGTAAACTCACCGGCCGACCTCAAGAAACTGAAGGTCGACGAGTTGCCCGCATACTGCGACGAGCTGCGCCGCTACATCATCGAATGCTGCGCCGTAAACCCGGGACACCTTGCCTCGAGTCTGGGAGCCGTGGAGTTGGCCGTAGCCATACATTATGTATACGATACCCCGTACGACAAGCTCGTATGGGATGTCGGCCATCAGGCCTATGCCCACAAAATCATAACGGGACGTCGCGAAGCCTTCGTCACCAATCGCAAGCTCGACGGCATCAGCGGATTTCCGCGCATGTGCGAGAGCGAATACGATGCTTTCGGCGGCGGGCACGCCTCGGTATCGATATCGGCGGCATTCGGCATGGCCAAGGCTGCCGAGCTGCAGGGCGAACGCCGCAAGGTGGTTGCCGTCATAGGCGACGGCGCCATGACCGGAGGACTTGCATTCGAGGGGCTGAACAACGCCGGCGACGACAAGAACTGCGACCTGCTGGTCATCCTCAACGACAACAACATGGCCATCGACGAGCCCACCGGTGCTCTCGGCCACTATCTGGTGAGGGTCGCGACATCGAAGTTCTACAACCGCGTAAAGAACTCGCTGTGGCACTTCCTTCGTCACACGCCCGCCATCCTGCGCATGTGCCGCAAGGCCGGAAATGCCGTAAAGCAGGGCCTGCTGCAGAACAGCAACCTCTTCGAGAGCCTCAATTTCAGATATTTCGGGCGCATCGACGGTCACGATGTCAGGGAACTCGTACGGGTGCTGACCGACCTCAGGGAGATCGGCGGACCCAAACTGCTGCACGTCATGACGGTCAAGGGCAAGGGCTACGCTCCGGCCGAACACCATCAGGCCGAGTGGCACGCTCCGGGACGTTTCGACCCCTCGACGGGCGTACGGCTCGCCGGCAAGGCCGCCGACCGCTATCAGGATGTCTTCGGGCAGACGCTGCTCGATCTGGCACGCCTCGACAGCCGCGTGGTCGGCATAACGCCAGCAATGCCTTCGGGATGCTCGATGTGCATACTCATGGAGAAGATGCCCGAACGCTGCTTCGACGTGGGTATAGCCGAAGGTCACGCCGTAACATTCTCGGCAGGCCTCGCCGCCGCAGGGATGGTCCCCTTCTGCAACATCTACTCGTCGTTCATGCAGCGCGCGTACGACAACATCATACACGACGTGGCAATACAGAACCTCCATGTGGTTCTCTGCCTCGACCGCGGCGGACTTGTGGGCGAGGACGGCGCCACACACCACGGAGTCTTCGACCTGGCTTATCTCTGCTGCATACCCAACCTCGTCGTGGCTGCCCCGATGAACGAACTCGAACTGCGCAACATGATGTACACGGCCCTGCAGGGCGACATGCCGTTTGCGATACGCTATCCGCGCGGCGCAGGTGCCGGCGTCAAATGGCGCAGCGAGCCGTTCGAGCTCCTGCCCGCGGGCAAGGGACGCAAGCTGCGCGACGGCAGCGAGACGGCCGTGGTAACCATCGGCACCGTCGGCAACTTTGCGGCCGAAGCCATAGCGCGCGCCGCAGCCGAAGGCAAGGCCGATGCCGCACACTATGACCTGCGCTTCGCCAAACCGCTCGACGAACAGCTGCTCCACGAAATAGGCCGCAACTTCAGGCGTGTCATCACGGTCGAGGACGGGATCCTGCGCGGAGGCGTCGGCGAGGCCGTCACGGCATTCTTCAACGCCCACGGATACGACGTGGCCGTAAGGTCGCTCGGCATAGACGACCGTTTCGTCGAGCACGGCACTCCCGCCCAGCTCTACGCCCTCTGCGGATACGACGCCGAAGGCATCTATCGCGAATTGGCAAGGCACTGAACGCGTTTTCGGTACGATATGTGCTGTCGAAGCACGAAAACCGAAACATGAAAAAAGTGCTGATTCTGTCAATCCTAATGCTTGCAATCATGGGAATAGCCTATGGAGTCGGGCGCAAGACGCCCGAACATACTCCCGCCATGGAGTTCGATCTCGACCGCTACATGGGTACGTGGTACGAGATAGCCCGTTTCGACCACTCGTTCGAACGCAACATGGAGCAGGTGACCGCCACCTACGAACGTATCTCCGACGACCGTATCCGCGTCGTCAACCGCGGTTACGACAGCCGCACCGGCCGCTGGCGCGAGGCCGAAGGGAAGGCCAAGCCGACGGATCGTCCCGGACGGCTGCGCGTGTCGTTCTTCTGGATCTTCTACTCCGACTACGACATTCTCGAACTCGGTCCCGGCTATTCGTGGGCTCTGGTGGGCAGCAGCTCGCCGCGCTATTTGTGGATTCTCTCGCGCACACCGTCGCTTCCGAAACAGACGATGGACGAAATTCTCGCCACGGCACGAAGCTACGGTTACGACACCGAAAAACTGATCTTCGTCGCACAGGAGTAACATCGTCGCAACACACTTACACTCTGACCATATTGTACGAAGCGTCCGGTACGCATGTCGGTACCGGGCGCTTCGTACGTCTACATGACGGCATGCAACCGTTGCCTTTCACAATAAGAAAAGCTAACTTTGCATACTCGTACGAAACCGAAAAAACCGAACATGATGAAGAAAATCGTTCTACTGTCGCTCGCTGCCATGCTGTGCACGATCGACATATGTGCAGCGCGGAAATTCCGCTACGCCATGCCCGACGGGCAGATAAACCTCATATCGTACAACGTCCGCCAGAGCGGAGCCGCCAAGGCCGACGGCGACAACGCCTGGGAGTTCCGCCGCCACGCCACCATCGAGATGATGCGGCGCGAGGCGCCCTCGGTCATCGGCCTGCAGGAGGCCAAAATAGACCAGGTGCAGTACATCGAGCGCAACATGCCGCAGTATGTACGCATAGGCGTCGGCCGCGACGACGGCAAGGATGCCGGCGAGATGACGGCCATATTCTATTTGAAGAGCCGTTTCGATCTGCTCGGCAGCGGCACCTTCTGGTTGAGCGAGACGCCGGACAAGGTCTCGCGCGGCTGGGACGCGAAGTACAACCGCACGGTAACGTGGGTACACCTGCGCGAGAAGTCCACGGGCAGCGAGTTCTACTACTTCAACGGACACCTCGACCACAAGGGCGTACTCGCCCGCGAGGAGTCGATGAAACTCATCGCCCGAAAGGCCCTCGAGATAGCCGGCAAGGATGCTGCAGTGATCATCGGCGGAGACTTCAACGCCACGGCCGACAATCCGATCTACGCCCCGCTGCTCGAGATATCGTTCCTCACGCGCACGGCGGCGCCCGTTACCGACAACCGACCCACGTCGAACGCATGGGGACGGCATCCGGGAACGGTCATCGACCACCTCTTCGCCCGCAACATCGAGTGTCTGGAATACCACACGCTCGACGGCGACTACGGAGCCCCCTACATCTCGGACCACTACCCGGTACAGATCATCTTCCGCACGAAATAACCGTCATGGCGTAGAGCCATGCTACGGGTCCCGGCACAGGTGCGTGTCGGGACCCATATTGTATATGTATGGACGGATCGGACATTTTTTCCGCCCTTTTGTCGCCTTGTGGCAGGCTCTGTCACCCGAAAACGGACATTATGGCGTGCCGCGCACGCTGGCAAACATTTTGCTCGTATCGGTAATCGAAAACGCAAACAATTAAAAACAACATAGACCATGAACATCAACTCATTGACAATTAAAGCGCAGGAGGCGTTGCAAAGTGCATACGCCCTTGCAGGACGGAACGGCCAGCAGGCGGTCGAACCGTTGCACATGCTGAGTGTGCTCATTGCCGAAGACGATTCGCTGTCGTCGTTTCTGCTCGGTCGTGTCGGCGTGAACGTGCGTTCGCTGCGCAACCAGACCGACGAGGCCCTTCAGGCGCTGCCCAAGGTTTCGGGCGGCAACGGCGAACAGTACTTCTCGAACGATGCTTCGAAGGTCATACAGCGTGCCGTCGACTTTACCAAAAACTTCAACGACAAGTATGCTTCGGTCGAGCATCTGTTGCTGGGTCTTGTCGCCGAGCGCGGCAGCGTGTCGGACCTGCTCAAGCGTAACGGTGCAACCGAAAAGGAGCTGATCGAGGCCATACGTACATTCCGTAAGGGTGCCACGGTCGACTCGCAGACCTCGTCGCAGGAGTTCAACGCCCTGGGCAAGTACGCCATCAACCTCAACGAGATGGCCCGCAGCGGCAAACTCGATCCGGTCATCGGCCGTGACGAGGAGATCCGCCGTGTACTGCAGATACTTTCGCGCCGTACCAAGAACAACCCCATATTGGTAGGTGAGGCCGGTGTCGGCAAGACCGCCATAGCCGAAGGCATTGCACACCGTATAGTCGACGGCGATGTCCCCGAGAACCTGAAGTCGAAGGTGATCTTCTCGCTCGACATGGGTGCGCTGATCGCGGGAGCCAAGTATCAGGGCGAATTCGAGGAGCGTCTGAAGGCCGTCGTACAGGAGGTAACCGCCAGCGAAGGCGAGATTCTGCTCTTCATCGATGAGATCCACACGCTGGTAGGCGCCGGCAAGTCGAGCGGAGCAATGGATGCCGCCAACATCCTCAAACCGGCTCTGGCCCGTGGCGAGCTGCGTACAATCGGTGCCACTACCCTCGACGAGTACCAGAAGTACTTCGAACAGGACAAGGCGCTCGAACGTCGTTTCCAGAAGGTGATGGTCGACGAGCCTTCGACCGAGGATGCCATATCGATACTGCGTGGCCTGAAGGAGCGTTACGAGACGCACCACAAGGTACGTATCAAGGATGAGGCGATCATCGCGGCCGTCGAGCTGTCGCACCGTTACATCACGTCGCGTTTCCTGCCGGACAAGGCCATCGACCTGGTGGACGAGGCCGCATCGAAACTGCGTCTCGAGATGAACTCGGTGCCCGACGAGATCGATGACCTCGACCGCAAGATGCGTCAGCTGGAGATCGAACGCGAGGCCATCCGCCGCGAGAACGACACGCAGCGTGTCGAGGCACTGACCAAGGAGATCGAAGACCTCAAGGCCAAGGATTCGCAGCTGCGTGCAAAGTGGCAGGGCGAGCGCGATCTTCTGCGCAAGATTCAGGACGACAAGGCCCTGATCGAACGACTGAAGGTCGAGGCACAGCAGGCCGAACGCCAGGGCGACTACGGACGTGTCGCCGAGATCCGTTACGGCAAGATCGTCGAGGCGCAGAAACGCATCGACGCCCTGCAGGACGAGCTGAAGATAGCATCGGCCAACGGAGCCATGATCAAGGAGGAGGTCGACGCTCAGGATATCGCCGAAGTGGTATCGCGCTGGACCGGAATACCGGTTACGCGAATGCTCGCCTCGGAGCGCGAGAAGCTGTTGCACATGGAGGAGGAGCTGCACAAGCGTGTGGTAGGACAGGACGAAGCCATAGCCGCCATATCCGATGCCGTACGCCGTTCGCGTGCAGGACTTAACGATGCCCGCAAGCCTATCGGTTCGTTCATCTTCCTCGGCACCACCGGTGTCGGCAAAACCGAACTTGCAAAGGCGCTGGCCGAGTTCCTCTTCAACGACGACAACATGATTACCCGTATCGACATGAGCGAGTATCAGGAGCGTCACAGCGTCTCCCGTCTGGTCGGAGCACCTCCGGGATACGTCGGTTACGACGAAGGCGGCCAGCTGACCGAAGCCGTAAGGCGCAAGCCTTACTCGGTAGTGCTGCTCGACGAGATCGAGAAGGCTCACCCCGATGTCTTCAACATCCTGCTGCAGGTACTCGACGACGGTCGTCTTACCGACAACAAGGGACGTACGGTCGACTTCCGCAACACGATCATCATCATGACCTCGAACATGGGATCGAACATCATCCAGGAGAACTTCGCTTCGGCGTTCGACGGCAACAAGATCGATCGCGACGTGGTTGAGAAGACCCGTCAGGAGGTGATCGAACTGCTCAAGCAGCAGCTCAAGCCCGAGTTCCTGAACCGTATCGACGAGATCGTGATGTTCGAGCCGCTTACGCGCAAGGAGATCGAACGCATCGTCGACATACAGATGGGTATCATCGGCCACATGCTCTCGGAGAACGGCATAAAGCTCGAATACAGCGACGCCGCCCGCAAGTGGATAGCCGATGCCGGTTACGACCCGATGTTCGGTGCTCGTCCCGTAAAGAGGACCATACAGCGTTGCGTCGTAAACGAACTCTCGAAAGAGATTCTGGCCGGACACATCGACCGCGAGCACCCTATTCGCATCGATGTGGTGAACAACCGGCTCACCTTCGAGAACAAGTGATGCCCGACGGTCGTTCCCAAGACAAACCCCCACGGCTGTTAGGCAGCCGATCCCGGACGGATACAAATCCGCCCGGGATTTTTTTTGCATGTGGCCGCGGTCCCACCTTCGAACCGCAGAAGAGTCCTGCTCATAAACAAAAAACAGGCGGGAATCTCACGATTGCCGCCTGCCCTCGGGGCTTGCACCCCTAAAACTACTAACCCAAACTTAAATAAATGAAGAAACCTCACTGCATCGTGCAGTTTTTCGATGCAGTTACTTGTCGTAGAACAAATCTAATACCAAAAACGGATACGACGCATGGCGCCGTATCCGTTTTGCTACTTTAAGGACCGAATTTGCTATCGGTCAGGCAACTAACCGAAAATTCCGGTATATGTATGCGGGGTCAGGGCCATCAGTTCGGCCTTGACCTCGGGCTTCACGTCGAGCGACTGTATGAACTCATGAATAGCCTCCTCGGTGATGTGCCGGTTGGTACGCGTCAGCGCCTTCAGCGCCTCGTAAGGCTTGGGATAGCCTTCGCGGCGCAGGATGGTCTGTATGCCCTCGGCCACCACGGCCCAGTTGGCATCCAGGTCGCGGTCGATGGCCTCACGGTTGAGCAGCAACTTGTTGAGCCCCTTCATCAGCGATGTGATGGCGATGAGCGAATGGGCAACCGGAACGCCCGTGTTGCGCATTACGGTCGAATCGGTCAGGTCGCGCTGCAGACGCGAAACGGGAAGCTTGGCCGACAGATGCATGAAGACGGCATTGGCCATGCCCAGATTGCCCTCGGCATTCTCGAAGTCGATGGGGTTGACCTTGTGCGGCATGGCACTCGAACCGACCTCGTCCTTCTTGATCTGCTGGCGGAAATACTCCATCGATATGTATGTCCACATGTCGCGGCACAGGTCTATCAGAATGGTGTTGATACGCTTCATGGCGTCGAATACGGCCGCAAGGTTGTCGTAGTGGTCTATCTGCGTGGTGTACTGCGAACGGTGCAGCCCGAGGCGCTCGCCGACGAAACGGTTGGCAAACTCGGCCCAGTCGATGTCGGGATATGCCGCATGGTGGGCGTTGAAGTTGCCGGTGGCGCCGCCGAACTTGGCCGTAACGGGAATGTCGAGCAGCTGTCCGTACTGTTCGTCCAGACGCTCGACGAAGACCATGATCTCCTTGCCGAGGGTCGTGGGCGAGGCGGGCTGCCCGTGCGTGTGCGCCAGCATCGGTATGCCGTGCCACTCGTCGGCCAGCGACGAGAGACGCTCCATGAGCTCCTCGAGCGCCGGAATGTAGATGTCGGCCAGCGCCTCCTTGAGCATCAGCGGCATGGCCGTATTGTTTATGTCCTGCGACGTGAGGCCGAAGTGCACGAACTCGGAGTGCGACTGCAGGCCCAGCGAGGCGAACTTCTCCTTGAGAAGATACTCCACGGCCTTGACATCGTGATTGGTCGTACGCTCGATCTCCTTGACACGCTCGGCGTCGGCAAGCGTGAAGTTTTCGTAGATGGCACGCAGTTCATCGAAACGTGCATGATCCACATCCTTGAGTTCGGGCAGCGGAAGCTCGCAAAGGGCGATGAAGTACTCTACCTCCACACGTACGCGGTAACGGATGAGGGCATACTCCGAAAAATAGTTGGCCAACGGCTCCGCAACTTTGCGGTAACGGCCGTCGACGGGTGAAATAGCCGATAAGAGATTTAACATAAAGAGTCTGATTTGGCTCCAAAATTAGTAATTTATACTGAAACCTCCCACTTTTTCGTTATCTTTGCAAAGAATTTGCAAGGAAAAGATTCACGACATTATGAATTTCATATCGGCATTCATCGACGGCATCGTAGCCTTCGTAAGGCGCAACCCGCTGACGTGCGTGACACTGCTGCTGATAGCGGTTGTGGCACCCTCGCTCTTCGGGTTCATGCTCTACGTAATCCTGGGTCTGGTGCTGGTCTCGATCATATCGGCTCTGATCTTCGCATGGCGCCTGCGCCGGATACAGCGACAGATGGAGGAGCAGTTCCGCGGACAGGCGGGACAATATACGCAATACGACAGCCGCTCCGACAGCGGCAGGGAGGGCGAGGTGAGAGTGCACGCCACAACGGCCATGCCCGAGAAGCGCGTGAGCGACGACGTGGGCGAATACGTCGACTTCAAGGAGGAGAAGGCCCCCGCTCCCGAACCCGAACAATAACACACAGGCAACCGTGCTGAAGATATTCGAACAGATAGGCCGCTATTTCATGCTGATGGGCAAGGTCTTTTCGCGTCCCGAAAAGATCTCGATCTACCGCAGCCGCGTAATCTACGAGATGGAGGCTCTGGGCATGAACTCGATAGGCCTCACGGCCATAATATCGGTCTTCATCGGAGCAGCCATCACGCTGCAGATGTCCATAAGCCTCGAGTCGCCGTTCATTCCCAAGTACCTGATCGGCTACGCCACGCGCGAGACGATGACCCTCGAGTTCTCGTCGACGGTCGTGGCGCTGATCCTCGCCGGAAAGGTCGGCTCGAGCATCGCCTCCGAAATCGGCACCATGCGCATCACCGAACAGATCGACGCCCTCGAGATCATGGGCGTCAACTCGGCGTCGTACCTCATACTGCCCAAGATCGTGGCTACGGTAATCTTCTTCCCGTTCCTGACGCTGCTGAGCATCATGATCGGTTCGATCGGCGGCTACGCCATTGCCTTCCTCACGGGGATAATGATCCCGGACGACTACGTCGAGGGTCTGCTCTACGACTTCAAGGTCTATTCGGTGGTATATTCGCTCATCAAGATCGCCGTGTTCGCCTACATCATCACCTCGATCTCGGCATTCTACGGCTACTACGCCAAGGGCAATTCGCTCGAAGTGGGACGCGCCTCGACGCGCGCCGTGGTCGTAAGCTCGATCGTGATCATGATATTCAACCTCATACTGACGCAACTGCTGCTGACATGATACGCTGCGAACACATATTCAAGTCGTTCGACGGCCGCACGGTCCTCGACGACATCTCGGTGGAGTTCGAGACCGGCAAGACCAACCTGATCATCGGCCGCAGCGGCTCGGGCAAGACCGTCCTGCTCAAGACGATGGTGGGGCTGCATACGCCCGACTCCGGCGAGATATACTACGACGACATCTGCTACACGTCGCTGGGCTTCACCCAGCGCAAGGAGATACGCAAGGAGATAGGCATGATCTTCCAGGGCGGGGCGCTGCTCGATTCGTCGACCGTGGTCGAGAACGTCAAGCTGCCGCTCGACCTCTTCACCGAAAAGAGCGAGGCCGAGAAGCGCGAACGCGTGGACTTCTGCCTGCGGCGCGTACGCCTCGAGGGTGCCGACGACCTCTACCCTTCGGAGCTCAGCGGCGGCATGATCAAGCGCGTGGCCATAGCCCGCGCCATCGTGATGAATCCCAAGTACCTCTTCTGCGACGAGCCGAACTCGGGTCTCGACCCGCAGACGTCGGTGGTCATCGACAACCTCATACACGACATCACCCGCGAGTACAACATGACCACCATCATCAATACCCACGACATGAACTCCGTGATGGAGATCGGCGAAAAGATCGTCTACATCCACGAGGGCCGCAAGTGGTGGGAAGGTACCAAAGAAGAGATACTGCAGGCCGACAACCGCGAACTCAACGATTTCGTCTTCGCCTCGGCCATGGCCAAGCGCGCCAAACGCCAAAGCGACACCGATGCGGCGTCTCACGATTACAATCCGTAACGGGATTGTAACGGCATATTAAGAAATTTAAATTTTTACTTGCGTAAATTATATAAAGTATGTACTTTTGCGCTGTGAAAATTATAACGGAAGTTTTTACTAACAAATAAAACAAATCACTATGGCAACTATTAAAATCGGTATCAACGGTTTCGGTCGTATCGGACGTTTGGTATTCCGCGCTGCTTGCAAGAACGCAGCAATCGAGGTAGTCGGCATCAACGACCTCGTACCCGTAGACTACATGGCTTACATGCTGAAGTACGACACGATGCACGGCAAGTTCGACGGCACGGTTGACTTCGACCTCGAGAAGAGCCAGCTCATCGTTAACGGCAAGGCTATCCGCGTAACCGCCGAGAAAGACCCCGCAAACCTGAAGTGGAACGAAGTAGGCGCCGAGTACATCGTAGAGTCTACCGGTCTGTTCCTGACCAAGGAGAAGGCTGAGGCTCACATCGCAGCCGGTGCCAAGTACGTCGTTATGTCGGCTCCTTCGAAGGACGACACCCCGATGTTCGTATGCGGCGTGAACACCGACACCTATGCAGGTCAGAAGATCGTTTCGAACGCATCCTGCACCACCAACTGCCTTGCACCTATCGCCAAGGTTCTGAACGACAAGTTCGGCATCACCGACGGTCTTATGACCACCGTTCACTCGACCACCGCTACTCAGAAGACCGTTGACGGTCCTTCGATGAAAGACTGGCGTGGCGGCCGTGCTGCAAGCGGCAACATCATCCCGTCGTCGACCGGCGCTGCCAAGGCCGTAGGTAAGGTTATCCCCGCACTGAACGGCAAACTGACCGGTATGTCGATGCGTGTTCCTACCCTCGACGTTTCGGTTGTAGACCTCACCGTAAACCTTGCAAAACCTGCAAAGTACGAGGAGATCTGCGCTGCAATGAAGGAGGCTTCGGAAGGCGAACTCAAGGGCATTCTCGGTTACACCGAAGAGGCTGTCGTTTCGTCGGACTTCCTGGGCGATCCCCGCACTTCGATCTTCGACAAGGCTGCCGGTATCGCACTGACCGACACCTTCGTAAAGGTTGTTTCGTGGTACGACAACGAGTGGGGTTACTCGAACAAGGTAATCATGCTTATCGAGAAGATGGCTGCATACAACAACAAATAACAGTACAGGCCATTGAATCCAATCGGGATTTCCCTTTGAGGAAGTCCCGATTTTTTTGTGCGTCCGGCAAAGAGCTCACAAAAAAGTCAGCCGTCGGAAAAAAGATTCCGACGACAGGCAACACCTGTATGATAATGTTTGGAACGGGGCTGCGACGCCGTTGCGCCGTGACCTACTCCCCTCCTGCGGAGAGTTCGATAGAGGCGCCCGACCAGCTGTTGACCGAATATGTTTTGGTGAGCACGTTACGTCCGTCGCGCGTCACGCGTACGGTCATGTCGAAAGGCTTGTATTCGGCCACGTCACGCCCTTCGGGCAACGTGTGCGGGATGACGTAGATGTACATGAGCAGTCGCTCGCACGGCTCGGTGGAGAAGGTGACCGTACGAGGCAGGACAAAACCTTTCGGCGCCGTCTTCATGCCGGCACCCACGTCGGCCAGGTGGTCGTCGGCCGAAGCAAAGCCCACACGATTGCCGCCGCCGTCGAAGCAGCCGCACGTAACGGCCACATTATAACGCCAGAAATATTCGTACGAACTCGAAATCTCTACCTTGAACCCTTCCACGATCTCCATACTCCGGTATTTGCAAAGACAAAAATACTAAATTGGAAGAAAACTTTGCACAATTTATGAAATTATCGTACATTTGCGGACTAATTGCGTAGAATGGATATCGCAAAAAAATACTCGATCGCCTTCAAGGGGCTAAAAAACGGCCGGCATGAATTCGATTTCAAGGTCGACGGCGAGCTCTTCGCCGCCGAGGAGAACAGCGAAATCAAGGGCGGCGACTGCGATGTGCACGTGACCCTCGACAAGTCGGAATCGATGCTCGAGATCGGTGTTGCGATAAAAGGATACGTAATTACGGAGTGCGACCGCTGCCTGGAGGACTGCAAGGTGCCCGTCGAGTATGAAGGCACGCTGCTTGTGAAGTTCTCGGACGAGATACGCGACTACGACGGCGAGGTGATGTGGATCTCCCCGGCCGACGGCGAGGTGAGCCTGGCCCAATACATATATGAAAGTATCGTGCTCGCCCTGCCATACCGCCGCGTACATCCCGACGGAGAGTGCAACCCCGACATGCTGGCACGCTTCACGCTGGCCGACGACGCGCCGGAACAGGAAGACGAAGAATAGAACCGGATAAGGAAACGAATATAAATTTCATAAAGTTTTTGCAACATGGCACATCCTAAACACAAGATCTCCTCTACGAGAAGGGACAAGAGAAGAACCCACTACAAGGCAGAGGTTCCGACCGTAGTAGTATGCTCGAACTGTGGTGCATCGGTGCTCTATCACCGTGTATGCCCCGAATGCGGTTACTATCGCGGCAAGTTGGCTATCGAGAAGAAAGCTGCCGAATAGTTTTCACACGGCCCGACGCATTCGGCTGAGGACATCGGCGACGACCGTCCGAAAGCCGCTGAAAGGCTGCGACAGCCAAAAAGGCGCTGTTCCGACAAACGGAACGGCGCCTTTTTTGTGCATGGCTACCTCACGGTGAGGTGACCGGTGTGCCGGACACAACGTCGCCTATTGACAGGCTATCCTTGACGTCTTTCCTGCCGTCGGCCTGTTTTTTGCACCGGCATCCGCGTACGAAACAGTCAACGCATGGCGGCCGGTCCATTAGGGCAGGCAGGTGTTCTATTTCGCGGCTATCGTTCAATAAGTTACCGCGGATATATGCAATTAGCGAAAAAAATCGTACATTTACGGCGTAAAACAAACGAAAGACAGAATGTTGAAGATAGGTTTAGATGCCATGGGAGGCGACTTCGCCCCCGAAGCAGCGGTCAAGGGCGCTGTAATGGCAGCAAATGAACTCGGCAGCGACAGCCGCATAGTGCTCTTCGGCGACGAGGGACGCATACGCGAATTGCTGGCCGCCGAAAACTGCAATACGGACAAACTCGACATAGTAGCGACAACCGAGGTCATCGAAATGGGCGACCATCCGGCCAAGGCTTTCCAGCAGAAATCCAACTCGAGTATCACCGTAGGATTCGGATATCTGGCCAAAGGAGCAATCGACGGCTTCGCCAGTGCAGGCAGCACCGGCGCCATGATGGTCGGTTCGATGTACGCCGTCAAGCCGATCGAAGGCGTAATCCGTCCGACGATATCGACCGTGGTTCCGACGGTTGTCGGCACACCCGTCGTTCTGCTGGACGTGGGTCTCAACGTGGACTGCAAGCCCGAGGTTCTGTGCCAGTACGGACTTATCGGTTCGATCTATGCCGAATCGGTTCTGGGCATCGAGCACCCGAGAGTCGCCCTTCTCAACATCGGTGAGGAGGAGACCAAGGGCAATGCCCAGGCAAAGGCAACATACGAACTGATGAAGGCCGAAGGCGAGAAGGGCAGGTTCAACTTCGTGGGCAACGTCGAAGCTTCGTACGTATTCACCGGAAAGATAGCCGACGTGGTCGTATGCGACGGTTTCGTGGGCAATACCATACTGAAGATGGTCGAGGGACTCTACCAGATCAATGTCCGTACGGGCGTCGAGAGCCGCTTCTGGTCGGCCATGAACTACGAGAATGTGGGCGGCACCCCGGTATTGGGAGTCAACGCACCGGTGACGATCGGTCACGGCAAATCGACGCCGCTGGCCATCAAGAACATGGTGCTCTCCACCGAGCGTGCCATCAAGGCCCGGCTTACCCAAAGGCTTCAGGAGGCATTCAAGGCCTGACAATCATAACGGCAAAATAACAAGCGGGGCTATCCAAATGTGGATAGCCCCGCTTGTTTATCATGAGATGCCGGCATCCGCGAAAAGCCTCGGCAAAAGAGATATCCGGACCGGTCACAGAATAAGAACCATCTATCGGGCAAAACGACATCAGGCGGAAAGCCACCTCACAACCACAAGGGAGATCGCCACCATGCACAAAAAAAATCGGCTCTCCTGCGAGAACCGATCTTCTTGTAGTGGATAGGGGATTCGAACCCCTATGTCGTGCGTGAGAGGCACGTATCCTAGCCCTTAGATGAATCCACCATCATTTCAGTGGTGCAAAGGTATATAAAAAATTCAAATTACAAAACCTTCGGCACAAAAAAACTCATTTTTTTACCCGGACCTCCGAAAATGGGCAAAAAAAAACGAGGTCTCGGCGGTATTCGACCCCAAGCGAGCACCGCTTGCGAGTCTTAGCAACCATTGCGGTTGCAACCAGCCGT
>CALUNG010000018.1 GCA_944321955.1 uncultured Alistipes sp.
CGTAGTCGAGATCCTCGTCGATGGCGACAATCAGGGCGTTGCCCGGAACAAATTCGGCCGGCGTCTGGAAGTAGATGTATCCGTCGCTGCCCAACGTCAAGCTGTTGATCAGCACCGGCGACTTCTGGTTGGCCGGGGTCTTCACCGTCTGAAGGCAGGTATACCACAATACAAGTGCCTTCTTCGGTGCAATTACCAGATCCTCGGCCGTATACGACAGATTGTCGCTCGTGTAGGCCTCGCCGTTGCCCTTGACCGTAGCCTTGAACTTGTAGATCGTACCGGGCTGGCTTACGTAGTAGGTGTTGGCCGTGCCTCCGGCACTCAGATCCACGGCCTGATCCTCTTCTGGAAGGGCCTCACGCACGACATTCTCGCCTGCAAGGTCCAAAGCAATGCGGCGTACGTATGCACGAGGTGCATCGAGCGTCTTGCCAGACCATGTATAGGTGGCCTTGTCGGTGGTCACGACAACCGTACAACCGGTATGGCTGCCCGGGATAACGACGGCATAGACCGACTTGTCGGCAGAAGCGGCAGCCGGAACCGAATTGTCCCCAATGACCGACACCGTAACCGTATTGCCGGTTCCGGAATAGCTCTGCGTGATCTCGTCAGCCTCGGTGACAGCCGTCAGATTGAAATTAGCCCTGCCGGCAAGCCCCTGCTCCGACGTGAGCGACACCGAAAGTATCTTCTCGCTACGATACTCCTCGCTCGACGAATAGATACCCCATTCGATGAAAGCTCCCAGCGAACGGAACCTGACCGTCTCACCGATCTCGCCCGCAACGGCATCGAGCGCTACGGGCACCGATACCATCGGGTTATATGAGCCGTTGAAATTACCCAGCCCGTATTGATTCTGAGCAGACAGGATATCGAGTTTGGTGGAGCGGCTGTTGTCGTAACTGCCTATCTGCGGATTGTACGGATAGTACGCTGCAAGCATGTCACCGGTCTGAAAATCATTGACGGTCACGGCCACGGTCGCAACACCGTCATTGCCGCGGGTTATGACACCCCTGGCATTTTTCGTCGATTCGGTGTTGTCGTTCGGATTATAGACGAATACGCCGAGTTCGTCATCGGCATCCTCCCAGTTGATGACGAAGTTTTCCCCGAAAGTTGCACGCGACCCCTCGCCGGCAACAGTCTCCATCTCCACTTCCGAAAGGGCGAAGCGCAGATTCCGGCCGCCGGCAGCGGGAGATACCACATCGGGTTCATTGGTACAGGAAGCGCACACGGCCACTCCCAACATAGTATAGAAAAGTCTCTTCATAGTCATAGCTTCTTTGCGTTTACCACTCTTCATAATCGGAGTCAGAACCGGGTTTTTCGATCGCGTCTGTCGGATCGTAGCTTACGGCGAAACCGGCATCTACGCCGATCTCGAAAACAGTAAATTCCGGAGCCTCATATCGGCAGGAGGAATCAGGCATCAATGATTTTGTCATAATCTATTATCTATTAGGGTTACACATGTAATTTGATCACATCATTTTCCAATCGCCGCAGGGCGGACCGCATGATCCGCCCCCGCAATTGGCATCTTAAGGATTATCAGTCGGCCTTTATGCAGCGCACGCAGAATCCCTGGGCGTTGTTCTTGTTCTCGGCCGTAAACGTAATCTCGGTATTGTCCACATCGGTTGCTGAATAGTTCTCCTTGAATACCGCACGGACAATACGCGTCTGCGTACTGTTCACATGTCCCGAGACTGCATAGGAGGCATAGCACTTCACACCGCAACTGCCTATATAGTCATTGCCGATACCGTTTGTCCCGCGCAGGGTGTTGGTCGAGAAATAAAGGCCATTCAACTCTTCGCTGTCGAAACGGAATCCACGGTTCGTACTCTTATCGACATGCGCAGGCTCATTGTCGATCAAGGCATTCCATGCATCTTCGGTCATCATGCGCCAACCTGCGGGACACGGGTCATAGATGGTCTTCGAAGTCGTCGACCATGCCTCGCCGCCATCGTCGGCAATCCACTGTCCCCAGCCGATCTCGTATGCCCAGACGTAAGGTGCGGCTGCTGCAGCGGCTACGGCTTCAGCCGGAACCTGCGACTCGCACAGTCTGCGGGCGACAGTCTCGGTCGTATTGCCCAGAATCTGGTGCTCGGCCGGTACTCCCCAGTTCGCCGCACAGAACGAGCCCTGGTCCAGTGCCGGAATCGGAGTATAGGTGGCCGTAAATGTAAGGCCGGTCATGTACATGACATTGGCACTCGTACAGTCGGGGATCGACGGGAACGGGTCCTTGCGGCCGTACTGATAATAGTTGCCCGAAGTCGATGCCTTCTCCACGTCGTTGGTTACATCTTCGGGATCGATGACTGCTCCCAAATCGCGGCTCATGAAGGTGTATGCGCCCTTGGTTGCGGCCGTGGCCTCAAGGTCGTAGCCTTCGGCGGCAACGATGTTCCAGCTCCACAGCAGGTTGGCATTGGTGATCCGGCGCAGGTCGTCGATCTCCACGTTGTCGTAGTCGATCTCCTTGTCGAATACCGCAAGCAGAACATTTCCGTTGATGAAATCCGACGGAGTCTGGAGATAGACATAACCGTCCTCACCCAACTGCACCCCGTCCAATGGTATCGGTGTCAGCTGCGCCCACGGCGAATAACTCGACTGCAGGCTGTTGTACCAAACCACAAGCACGCATGCGGGGTCGATCTTCAGATCTTCGGCCGTGTATGAGATGAACGAACCGCTGAAAGGCTGGCCGTTGCCCTTGACCGTAGCATCGAACTTGTAAACCATGCTCGGCTTGCTTACATAATACGTATTGGCAGTACCGCCGGCGCTCAGATCCTCGACGAGGAAAGCCTCCTCGTCGCTGACCTCGAAATCTGCCGACACCACCAGAGTCTTGCCTGATTTCAAGCCTTCGGGACCGACCGTGCGCTCGGCAAATACGACTTCTTTACCGTCAACCACCGCAACGAACTCAAAGGTCTTGCCGGCATGTCCCGGTGAAACCATCATGAAGAAATCGGTATATGCCCCCATCTTCAGGATACGGCTCCCGACAATCGATATCTCGTTGGTAGTAGTCCCGGCACTCGTGTCTATCTCGGCAGTGGCGAGGTCGACCGTCACGCCCGAATCGAACGAAACAGCCTCGTTCCCGTCCTTGCAGCGGAACTTCACGGCATCGACAGCAACGTACTGCGATGCCTTGATACGCACCTGAAGCACCGAGAAAAGATGGTGGAACTGCAGCGGTATGACATTGCCCTCGCCCACTTCGGCCTTGGTTTTGTCCAGAGCCGAGGCCCACATGAAATCCGCCGCATCGAGATGCGCCAGCTGGTCATTCTCGTCCCACTCCTGTTCCGACGGGAGCGTGACAGGCACGGCATGCACATCGGCCGCAGCCTTGACATAAGGATAGTAGGCGTAGAAATCATGCTGCGAGGTCTCGTCGACCCACTCAACGGTCTGTGCACTGCTGACAACCCAGAATTCACTCTCCGGTCCGGCCGAACTGGCCTGATATGCATAGTTGACACTTGTTGCCACATTATCCACCTCGGCGAAGACACCTATCTTGTCTTTTTGTTCCCACTCCACCTTTACGGAGTTTTCCGTATTTTCATATGAAGTGCGAGACTCCTCGTCCCCGACCACCGTTCCGAAGAAGCCGACAGATCCCGAAGGACGCAACGGCTGCCCCTCTTCACCGTATTCCGCACACGAGACGACACATGCAGACGCAAGTAATATGATATATGATGATATGCGTTTCATAATTTTAAGGTTCGTTTGTATTGGATTAATTAGTTCCACTCTTCCTTGTCGAAATCGTCGATCTGTCCGCTGCCTTCAGCCGCATTGGGATTATAGAGGACCTGCTCAAGCACCTTTACGAAGACAGACTCCATCACCTCGAAACCTGCATTGTTGGGGTGCACGGCATCGGTCTGGTACTCCTTCTTCAGTCCGTCGGCATCGTCCTTGAGCACCGAGTGATAGTCGGCGAATCCGAATCCGCGTTCGGCTGCGTATGCCTTCAGCATGTTGTTGAGGTTGATCACACGCGGAGCAACGGGATTGGCCTCGTTCCACGCAGCGTCATGCCAGCCGATATTGTTGGCCGGAGGCGTCGAACCGATGATCACCTTGATACCCTTGGCGGCGGCCATCTCGGCCATCTCCTTTATGTTCTCGAAGATGCCCTCGTCCGTACGGTTGGCTCCGTCGTTGTTGGCCATGTCGTTGATGCCGCACATGATGTGCACGCACTTGGGATCGTTGACCAGCACGTCGTTGAAGAAACGGGCCTTGATCTGCTCCGTAGTCTGGCCGTCGATACCCTTGCCCAGAAGATACTGATCGGTAAAGAACGACGGGTCGTTTGAGTTCCACATACGCGAGATGGAATCGCCTATCAGCACGCAGCGCGGTCCCGAATGGAGAAACTCGAAGAAACCGTCACCCTCCTTGACGCAACGCAGATTGTAACCGGCTCCCATGTAGGTATTGTATGTGGTGATGCCGCCCTCCTGACCGCGCTGCAGCGTGGTGTTGCTGACGCAGGCGCTCGAATAGGCAATCATCGAACCCGTAAGCGAACGTATCTGGCTGCCGCCGAAACCGGCCTGACGCTGTCCCGTATAGGGGAAGTAGAGATCGTAACGTGAATTATAGACACCCCATGTCGTCCTCTCGGTATTCGACAGCGCAAAGGCATAGGCATATGCCGGCGCTACCTTGTAACCTACGGGACACGGGTCGTAGATGGTCTTGAGATTGTCGTTGCCGTCGAGCTTGTCGATCTCGGGAGCTCCCCACAGGTAACGCCACGAACCGCGCTCCTCGACCGAAGTCAACGTATTGTAGTCGAACATCCAGAGGTATTCGTTCCAACGGCAGTCGCTGCCCTCGTACGAGATCCAGCGGTAGGGATATGCTATCGATTCGGCCACGCCCTGCTCGGTGGTGAAGCCCGCGCCGAGAACCGTACCCAGAGGACGGCAGTTGGCGGCCGCATTGCTGCCGAACATCATGTCGGACGAACCCCACGACGTCGAGGAGAAGTCCTGAGCAAGTTCGGAAACGGGTGTATAGGTGGGAAGTCCCCAGTACATTTCGGAGCCATATCCGCTGTCATCGTACTCGGCCGGTGCCGGGAACGGGTCCTTGCGACCCCACTGGTAGTAGTTGCCCACGGCCCATGCCGCCTCGCGTTTGTCGGGGTTGTTCATTACCTCGGGACCAGCCATGGCGCCCAGGTTGCGGTCCATCATGTAGTAGCCCGCAACATTGCGTGTACTTGTATCGGGATCGTAACCCTCGACAGCCCAGATATTCCAGCTCCAGATGATCTTGTCGCTGCTGTCGTAGGCCGCAATGAGGACGTTGCCCGCAACGAACGGATCGGGTGTCGAGAAAAATACCTCGCCATCATCGTAGAAAAGGAAATCCTTGATAATGGGGCATGCATGCGACCAGCCGTCGGCCCCCTTCGGCGTATTGTACCACAGCAGTGCCACACGTGCCGGCTCGATGGCGAGATCGGCTTCGGTGTAGCCGCGTGTTATCTGCGTGCCGTCGGCCTCGCTCCACGTAAACGAACGGGCAACGCCGTTACCCTTGACCGTAGCCTTGAACTTGTAGGTCATGCCGGCCTTGTTAACGATATATGTATTGGCCGTGCCGTTGGCGCTCAGGTCCACCAGTTCGCCTTCGGTCTGCAGGCTGGCGTCGTACACCACCAGCGAACCGCCCGGTATGCCGCCATCGGGGACGGTCAGTTCACCAAGATCGACCGAATCGCCGTCCTGACACAAGGCCTCGAGATCGAGCGTCAGCCCCTGCGGAAGTTCGTTCACGAGCATGTAGACCGTTACGGTATTGCGATAGAGCGTGACGGGATCGCTGAAACGGTATTCCACCACGTTCGAACCGCCCGTTTCGGACGAAACGGTCACCGTGCCGTCCGTAATGTCGAGCGTGGCCGAATCATAGGCCAGCACCACACCCGCATCGGCCGCAAGCCGCAGCGAATTGACCGACGATACGGGCATCGACGACGATATGTCGAGACGCAGGATGACCGCCGGCGACGTAAAGTCGAGTTCGGCACCCGTTGACGAAGTCGAAACACCAAGAGCGGCAGCATAGAGGCTGAGCTGTTTCTTCAGTTGCGAAGCGTTGTCGACACCGCCCTCCTGCACCGAAGGTATCGATACAGGAACGGCATGCGGATCGTCGTGCGACAGACGATACGGATAGTAGGCGTACAGATCGCACGTTCCGACGCTCTGGTTCCACTCAAGGCTCTTTTCGGGTGCCGGACTGACGAACGTCACCTCACCCTCACCGGCCGAATAGGCCGCATAATAGACGTTGGACTGATCGACGGCTCCGTCGACGACTGTGAAGAGTCCGATACGGTCGGCATCGGCCTCCCAAATCATTTTGAAAGCCTCGCCCGACGTATCGATGGAGCGGAACGTGGCCGTAGCCTTGATACTTCCCGCCGTCGGAACGTCGAGAGTCTGTGTCGGGTCTTTCTGGCAGCCCGCAATCAGCAGGCTCGCAAACAGCAGGGTAGAAAATCTGTATTTTCCCATGGGTCAGTTAAAAAGTTTTCGGTCGGTTTTTTTGTATGTGAAGCACGCCGTCGCAACAGCACTACTTCACGACAACAAATTTATGAATGATAAGCCGACACGAAGGCCAAAATAATACACATTAAGGAAAATATTATTGTTGCATGCCTGCAAACGCCGTCTGCACAAGCGTGTACGCAAATATCGTCCGGCGGTTGAATCAACGCACAGCCACGGCCTCAACCGGCTCTCGCACTAAAAAAGGGACATCACAACCACAAAAAAAGGACCCTGCAACCATCATTGCAAGATCCTGTAGCTTAGTTGCGGAAAGAAGGGGATTCGAACCCCTGAAACCCTTTTGAGGTTTACTCGCTTTCCAGGCGGGCCAGTTCAACCACTCCTGCATCTTTCCTTTTGCGGGGCAAATATATGATTATTTTCCGAATAATACAACGTCCGGGCCGCTGTTTTATCGTCGCAATACGTTGTCGGCATTGCACCGGCACCGCAAAAATATCCGTATGGACGGATATCGGTGGCGGCAATATTGCACCTCGAGGGCAAAAGAAGTATCTTTGTCCGTAACAGACAAAAACAACAAGGACGCATGAAAAAGATAATCAATCCGTGGCGGGGCATGGAGGGCTACAACTGCTACGGCTGCAATCCGGACAACCGTTCGGGCCTGCGCATGGAGTTCTACGAGGACGGAGACGAGATCGTGAGCCGCTGGCAGCCACGGCCCGAATTTCAGAGCTGGGGCAACACGCTGCACGGCGGAATACAGGCCGCTCTGGCCGACGAGATCAGCAGCTGGGTCATCTTCCGCAAGTTCCGCACGAGCGGCATGACCTCGAAGATGGAGGTGCGCTACCGCCATCCCGTACACATCGACGGCGAAGCCATAACGCTGCGATCTTCGGTAAAACAGCAACGACGCAACATCGTCGATCTTGAGGTACGCATATACGACCATGCCGGAAATCTCTGCACGGAGGCGGCATGCACATACTTCACATTCCCGAAGGAGAAAGCCTACAACGAATTTTTTTTCCGGGACTGCGATGTTTCCGAACATGATGAACAACCCTTATAAAAAAGATAGTCGGCGGAGCCTTGACAGCTCCGCCGACACTCATTCATGTGGCATCATCGCAACTCTATATTTTTAGCGATCAGAATAATTCCTCCGAAATCGGTTGTTTGCGGCAGGACAACCTGTCTGCCAGCCTTAACCTTTTTGGAAAATATACACATTACCCCGTCTTCCTTGCTCGTTGCATAATGCATCTGCGCGCCCTTTACCTCACGCCAACCGTACAAATCCTCTGAAGTGCGATTATTCTTGCGTGCAACTATATACAAAACGCCGTCAGCATCAGGTGTCACAACACAACGTTGTGAAAGTTCGCCGCTCTTGACGTTTCGCACAAGCATGTCGAATCCGGCAAACTCCTCAGGCAATACACTAATCGGATATTTGCGGTTGAGGAACGGCTCCGCCCCCTTTTCGAACTTGCGCAACTGATAACCTTCGCCTTCAGCGACAACGCCAATACCCGACACCTCCGGTGCCGGACGGAACTCAAGCGGCACCGGATTCTCGCCATCGGTACGGAAAGGAGCGACAGGCAGACCTACAGCATCTTTAAGGTTACCGACAGCACCGTTTGAATAGGCATAACGGACAGCGTAAGGTTTTTTGACGCTCTCTGCCCATACAATCAACTCGCCCTTGCCTTCGTCCACGATAGCACTGGCCGGAACAAAGTTCATGGATTCATCACATATCTCAAGAGCCTCGACACGCTGGCCATTGGTTGTAACACCACCGTCAGCATAGTAAAACGAAATGAATGCCCGACGACCCTTAACCTTCATCTCGGCGAACCTTGCATGTTCGTATTTGCCGACATTCTGCCCGTACACCTCGGCCAAAGCGAAATTGGCCAAACGGGAACCGACCTCCTGCTTGTATTTAGGATGAATATTGTTCACGTCGTCCACCAAGTCGGAAACCACAACCATGCCCGTCTTCTCCTTGGTTGCGGCCACTATCGCCTGCTGCTCACGCAAAGCGGCTGCAGCATACTCGTTCTTATATTTGGCATATGGAGCTATCTGCACGAAATAGAATGGCAGTTCCGCCTTGAAGCGCTTGCGCCACGAATCGATCAACAGAGAGAACATATCGGCATAACGTTCATTGTTGTTGATATTGGCCTCTCCCTGATACCATATGACTCCTGCAAGCGTCATTTTTGTAATCGGGTATATCATCGCATTGAACATGGAACCTATCCGAAACCCATACCCACGGCTCTTCCGGTTCTTCTTCCACTCGTCCTCAAGACCCGGAATCTTCTTCATATCAGACGCCGGAATCCATGTCTCGATAGGAGAACCTCCCCATGATGCATTCACAAGACCTACAGGCTGATTTATGGCCGATGCAATACTCTTCCCAAAGAAATATCCCACGGCACTGAACCATTCGGCACTCTCACTGTCACACACCTTCCACTCTCCGACACAATCGTCCTGATACCATGCCGAACTGTTGTTGGTCACGGTAAAGAGACGCAACTGTGGATTCATCGGCTTTTTCAGTTCTGCCTTCATATCGGCTATGCCACGTGCCGCACTCCATTGCATGTTGGACTGGCCTCCACACAGCCACACCTGACCGATCAGCACATCATCAATCCTTATCTCGGCCTTTTTGGTCTTGAAGACTATGCTGTACGGTGTATCTGCAGCCGAAGGCGTCTCGACGGTCGCGTTCCAACGCGTGTCGCCGCCAGACTTCACCCTTATCGTATCACACCCCCACGAAGGGACAATCATGACCTCGGTCCGCGGATCTGCCCAGCCCCACAAGCGAACCGAGCTCTTCTCCTGCAATACCATATGATCACCGATAATCGACGGAAGCCGCAATATGGGCTGTCCCCAGGCTGTAGTACCCAAGACAAGGAACACAGCCAAAAATACCAACCTTTTCAAAGCATTTATTTTCATAGCAATCACTCTGTTACTGTTATTTCAAATTCCTTTGTCACCTTTTCCTGCCCATACAACGTGGTAATCTCACCAACAAATACCGCCTTGTATGTTCCAGGTTCCACAAACACATATGAATATCCTTCGGGCTGAATTTCACCGGTATTCTTCACCGACACACCTTCGTCCGGATCATTGTACGGACGCACAATCGGCTTGGTCACAATATAGGCATCACGATCATCAGGGGCACGGAAGGTAGCCTGCATTCGTATGACGGTAGTTCCACCGCTCGACACGTTTTTCATGCAATGCTGGGTTTCGGGTTCGTCAGCATATGAATCCCCGTGAATGATCTCGACCTGATTATGGTCCCCTTTTTTCATTTCGACGAGCGTGGCCGAACTACCGTCATCGAAGCGGCCTTGTGCCAACAGCGTATAAAGCTGGAACCATGTGCGGCCATTACCTTGTGTTCCTGTCTTTTCATCGACATATGAAGCATCGTATTTGTCGACATGGTAGAAGAAGGCAAACGTCAGCGACTCGTGTCCGTCGGCAAACCAATTCGAAATATCGACCGTTCCGGAATCATACGGATCGGTTATCGGCTGCGCCTCGGGATCAACATTGGTTATGTATGGCGGCAGGGTGAACTCGTCCGACACGTCGAACCATGTAGCTGCTTTTATGGCAGACTCATCAGATACGAGGTCGGAACCATCATATTCGAGTTTGAAATCATACGAATACTTCACTGAAACGCAGTCTCGCTGTACACCGTTGTAATACAACGAGAAGAAATTGAGATACACTTCAGCCGGACGGCCTTTCTCCGCATAGACATAATCATGACCAAATTCACCTGAATAGAAAACGATACGATCAGCCGCCCCGCTGAATACGAAATCCACCGGTTCACCGGCCTTTACCGTCAGATTGTCAGAATTGACATCGAACGGATCAGCAGCTACAAAGTCATCGAGATTGATTTCGAGGCTCTTCGTATAACGTCTGTTGGAACGGAACGAAATGTCACCCGTAAGATCAACCGTATTTACCGAGTTGTCCGAAGCAGTTATTTCGAGACGCATGTCGCCGGAAGGGTGTTCTCCCGGAGCAACTACCACATAAAAACTTGCATATTCCTTGCTTAGCACGGCTTTGTCGCCAAATGCCAACTCTACGGCCCGGCTTCCCGAAACGATATTTACCGGTACATATGACAAACCGGATTCGGAAAACGCAGTAATGTCAGCCGCAGCATCATCGAAAGCAATATCTGAGCCTTCAGACACCAGAGTAATCTTCTTCAGCGGGACCTCGTCAAGCGCAGACGATTCATTCAAACGCATACGCAGTTCCACGATGGAGAATAAACCGTGGAACTCGAAAGAGACATTCTCCTCGACATTGGCTACGGTCACCGGACGTGACACCATAACCATGTAGTCAGACAAATGCGACAAATCGTTCTCCTTAGCCTGAACCTGGACTGCAGGAAGCGAAACGGCCACACACGAGGGATCGCCTCCTGCGGCCGACGCATACGGATAATATGCCTGGTAAACATCACCTGCAACCGCATCGTAAAATGCCTTGCCTGTTGACAACGGCCGGAACGTACATGTACGGCCGCCATCAGCAGGAATAGCTGCATAACCGTAGTTTCCGCCGAGAGATTTACCGGCTCTCTCTCCGAAGACACCTATTTCGTCGGAATCATTCCAACTTACGGAGATGGAACCATCGGTTTCAGAGACATCGGTCCGCGTAGCCTCTCCCACGCCGGTAAACACAACGGCCTCACCGTCGGGAACGGCAACCGTTTCTGAAATATCAGCCTGGCATGCCGACAGCAACGACGACATCGCCAAAACAACTATACCTAAACGTTTCATAATTCCATCTTCATTTAATCTTTCCACTCTTCATCGTCAGGCGGCACAATATCTCCGTCGCTGTCGATCACCACTATATCAAAACTGCGCACCACCTCCTTGCGGCCATATACGCTCGAATTGGAGGCGACGAACGTAACGGTATATTTACCCGGTTTTTCGTAAACATGGCTGTAACTGTCAAGCATGGGCGTAGCCATCGACTTGATGCCAACGGCAAGGTCAGGACCGGTATTGATATCGTCCTGACGGTAAAACGGGCCTGCAATGAAATAGCTGTTGCGGTCACTCGACGGACGGTAGTCGCTGCGCATCAGAAGTCTTGTCGTATTGATATCCGGACGAACCGTATCATCGGCAAAAGAGTCGGACAACGCCATCTTCCAGTTACAGTCTGCAAATGAATACAACGTCGACGAACCGGCATCGGTAACTCCGCTGACAAGGAAACTCTGCACATTGTATGTCGTACGCAGGTTGTCCAACTCCTCATCATAGGCAGCAACCTGATAATGGAAGCAGAGATACAGAGGAGTCTGATCGTCGGGGAAAAGGTCAAGAATGCTCACGTCACCCGAAAAAACCGTCTGGTTGGTATCCGTGGGCATGTTGAACCTGTCGGATATGTCAGTCCAGGTGGCGGCTTCAACGCTTTCTATAGTATATTCATCACCTCCCTCGAAATCCGTGGAATACATGATCGGCACAACGGCAGGATTGGGATTCCCGACATTTCCGGTAGTTGTCACTGTTGAGAACGTAACAACCATATCGGTCGGGGTAATACGATCCTGATCATGATAGGCATATGAGTTACCCTCCTCCCCCGAATAAAACGAAATAATATCGGCATCGCCAGTAAAGTCGAAGACTACGGGCACTCCAGCACGCACCACTGTCGACGACGTGGCAACCTCGAACTTCGGGGTCACGACTTCCCCTTTGCGACAACCGGCCAAAAATACAATAGCCGTAAAAATAAACAATAATCGTTTCATATCGACAACTGTTTGCTGTTAAAATCCTTCATTCTGTACAAGTTGATGATTCACTCCCATTTCATACGCAGGAATGGGCCACAGTACATCTCTTTGCGATATATTGCCATAATACAGGCGCGCAGCCACGTACCACGACGAGACATAATGTTCGGGAATGGTAGCCCTTATCGCCCGCATACGGGAATACAGTTCTCCCCAGCGGATAAGGTCGTCCTTGCGCAACAGTTCGAATCCGAGTTCCCTCGCCCGCTCGTCCTTAATCTCCTCGAGAAGGGCAAGTTTCCCCTCCTCCACAAGATCAACTGAAGGATCGGGTGTTCCGGCATCGAGCCCGTGTCCACGTCGCCGAACCATATTGACACATTCATATGCGTCCGTAAGTTCCTGAGCCGTACTCTCTGGATCGGCTGCAACGCACTCGGCATACATCAGCAACACGTCCGAATAACGCAGTATAGGGAAATTTATGGGAGTATAAACCAAATCTTTAGAGCTCGTCAGCTCATATTCGCGACGGAATTTACCGCAACAACGTTTCCAATGGTCTGCAGGATCTATATCCACCTTATCACCTGTTTCACTGCTGAATTCATACGTCGCAATTGTCCAGTCACGACGCACGTCGGTCGCATCGAAAAGTTCATAAAAATATGATGACGCCCGCAATGCCCCCAGACTCTGCCCGGAATTTTTACCGTCAACGACTGTATAATAGTATATACCGTTCATACGGCCGACCTGACCGGCCGTCAATGTATATGTCGACTGTCCACCCATGCTGAACTCCACTTCGAAAATACTCTCGGCAATATCGTATCTGTCCTGAATATAATTTTTGAATACATCTTCATACACAGGGTTCAGACGATGGAAATTGTAATCCATTACACGTTTGGCGTAATTTTTAGCTTTAGCATACATACCGGGTTCATTCAACGGATTGCCGGCCATATACATGGCCACACGGGCAAGAATGCCGTATGCGGCCGACTTGCTCAATCGTCCTCCGCCCGTAAGCGTAGAAGCATCGGGCAACTGTTCGGCAACAGACTCCATTTCGGATATGATATATCTGTAAACCTCGCGTTGGGAGGTCTGCGGTATCTGCACATTCTCCTTGTTGCCGTTCTCGGGCACCTCCAGAATCAAAGGCACATCACCGAACCTCGTCGTCAACATGAAATAGTAGTAGGCTCGCAAGAACCGGGCCTGGGCCTCTACCAGATCACGGTCTTCCTGCTCCATGTCGGCGGGGCGGTCAATATTGGCCAGGACGACATTGGCACGACCGATACCGTCATACAACTCTCGCCAATAACCAAGTATCTTGGAATCGGCGGTAGATACATCGTAATATCCGACCGACGTCTCATCAAAAGTATAGCGCTCATATCCTATGTCAGCGCTCAGCCCCATACGTGCAAGCATGTTGGTCGAATATAGTGAACTTTCGGCAAGCGTGGCATACACGCCCAGCAGGGCCGACTCCAACTCCTCCTCGGTTTCATAAAAATCATCGGGAGTCAAGAAATCCTCGGGATATGTATCCAGAAACGAGCACGACGAAAAAAGCATCGCCGCAACACAAAACATATATCTCAATCTTTTCATAAACGGCAATATCATTAGAATGTAAGTTTTACGCCTCCCGTATATATTCTGTTACGTGCATAGGCCGAATAGTCAAATCCGGGAGTCAATGCGGAGTGGCGTGTCGAAACCTCAGGGTCAAGACCGGAATACTTGGTCCATGTCCACAGATTCTGGCCCGAAACAAAAACCTCAAGAGAAGAGATGCGCAGGTGTCTGATCCAACGCTGCGGCAACTTGTAGCTTAGCTGCAATGTCTTAAGACGCAGATACGAACCGTCCTCAATGGTTCTGGAGCTGTAATATCCGGTAGGTCCCTGTCCGCCGGTACGAAAATTACGGCTGTCCTGATTTTCGGGAGACCACCGGTCTGTATAAGAACGGAACTGATTGATATTTCGCCCCATGGCATTACCTTCGAAGATTATGCGGTTGGCATTCATCACGTCGTTGCCATAGCTCCACTGGAAGAATATGTTAAGACTCAACCCCTTGTAGGTAAAGTTATTATTGAAGCCTCCGGTATGTATCGGTTCACAACGGCCGATAATTACCTGATCCTTGTCATTTACTATGCCGTCGCCGTTCTGATCCACGTATTTGATGTCACCGGGCTGAATGTTTCCACGTTCGTCTCCATTTGTAGGTACACCCTTCTTCAATACGTAATTACCGGCTGAATCCCTGTCGAAATCATCATATCCGTAGACACCGTCCCACTCGTATCCGTAAAATGCCGCAATGGGGCCCCCGACACGTGCAATATAAAGATATGTACTGTTGTAGTCGGCTGTAAACGATATTTTCGACAGCAGGAACTCCTCATTCTCCGCCAAGGACAAAACCTTGCTCCGATTGAAACTTATATTGAAATCAGTCGTCCACTCAAAATCCTTGGTACGTATGTTCACCGTACTTAACGACAACTCAAGACCGTCGTTGCGAACCGATCCTATATTCTTGTAAACCTTGGTAAAACCAGAGCTGTAGGGGAGATTGGAATTCAACAGCAGGTTGCTCGTATTCTTACGGTATATGTCGAATGTAAAATTGACACGTTCATTGAAAAGCGACAGGTCATAACCGAGGTCATACTGTACGGTTGTTTCCCATGTCAGGTCACTGTTACCCATATTGGTCATGATATACGCTTCGCCGAGTTCCCCGTTATCGAAAGCGTAATAATCGTCCATAGATATGACTGGATATGCCGAGAAGTCACCCACACGGTTATTTCCGGTAACACCGACACTGAAACGCAATTTCGACTCATCTATCCATTTGAACTGTCGGAGCCACGGTTCCTCGCCCATACGCCAGGCAACGGCTCCTGACGGAAAATATCCCCACCGATGGCCCTTCATGAATTTGGAAGATCCGTCCGCACGGAATGATGCAGTAAGCATATAGCGCGACTTGTAATTATAATTGATACGCGCCAGTGCAGACATCAGCCTGCTTTCCGACAACGTTACGGTAGTAGAGTACGGGGTACCGTCGTCCATTCCGCTTATACCGAGCCTTTCGTTTGGTATCTGCACGTTTTCGAACTGATAACGCTGCGGCAGCGTACCCTGCATGGTAAAAGCTACCATGGCGTTGAAATTATGTCGACGGTTGTACTTGCGGTTGTACGTCAGAATGTTCTCATTCATCCACTCTTCACGCGTATAATGTCTCACCGAAGCATTTACACCCTTATTGTTGTTGGGACGCGGATACCCCTTGTACGACTCCGAGTTGTTAAACTCGGTCAGCCTTTGGTTGTAAGCGGTATATCCACCCCTTACGGTAAGCTTAAGTCCCGGTGCAAGTTGAAAATCGAGCTTCGCATTGGTTATCAACGTTGATCTCACATTGTTCCGGTCCTCGTTCATGGTTGTCACATATGGATTCATGACCGCGGCATTTCCGCCATCGATGTCATCGTCCCCAAACATGTCGTCGAGCGATTGTCCTTCAAGCAGGACGGGGCCGAATGCCCATGTACGATACATCAGGTATGTAGAGTAGGAGTTGCTCGTGGACAGCGCGGCGGAAGAGGTCTGGCCGCTTATCCTGTCCTGCGTGAAATTGGCATTGATATTCAGGCGCACGTACTTGCTCAGCCGCTGGTCAAGCGACATACGGCCCTGTGCCTTTCGGTACCCCGAATTCACGATGATTCCGTCCTGATCGTTATAAGAGCCGGAAATGGCATATTTGGTCATTTTGTTTCCGCCACGAATCGAGATATTGTGCATGTGTACAAATGCCGGACGGAAGATCTTGTCCTGCCAGTCTATACCCTCGATATTGCGGTAATAGTCCATCGTCCGGTCCTGATTTTCGAGGAAACGCGGGCCATTCGAAGGATCCCTCTCGATCAGATACGTGACATACTCGTAGGGATTCATCATCTCTATGGTCTTGGTAACCTCCTGTACGCCGAACGTTCCCTTGTACGATATGACAGGGCGCCCCTCCTTGCCTTTCTTCGTCTCGATTATTATTACGCCATTCGCTCCTCGAGATCCGTATATGGCCGATGCCGAAGCATCTTTAAGAACCGTCATTGACTCTATGTCATCGGGATTTATGGCAGACATAGACAAATCCTCAAGAGGAAAGCCGTCTATCACATACAACGGAGAATTGTCCTGGGTAAGAGAGTTAGCCCCTCGGATCACAATATTGAAATCCGATCCGGGCTGGCCGTCCGACGACGAGACATTGACACCGGCAACACGGCCCTGCAGTGCCTGGTCAAAAGACGTTACCGGAGCCTTTATCATATTGTCGAGGTCGACAACACCTACCGACCCGCTTACATCGCGTTTGCGCTGTTCACCGTATCCAATCTCGACAACAACCGTCTCGATCTGCTGTGTATCCTCCAACAGCGTCACATCAATGTTCGACCGGGCTGCCACAGCCACCTCCTGTGATGCATAGCCAAGCGAACTGAATTCAAGTATGTCCGTTTTGGCCGTCTTGATACTGTACCGACCTTCACTGTCGGTAGTAGTTCCCGAAAAACTGTCCTTGATAATCACCGTAACGCCCGGAAGAGGCTTATTATCCTTATCGGTAACCACTCCCGTAACAGTAACCCTGCTGCTTTGCGCCCGCACTTCTCCGGAAATGCACGGAGACAGCAGTACGCATAGCATCAACAGAGATACAAGCAAGGACGATCGTAAAAACTTATCCATATTTCAAGTCTTTTAGGTTCAAGTTAGTCTTACATTACCGACCGTCGAGGTCACAGCTCTTCATAATCCATCGGATCGGTCGAGCCCCCAGTCTGATCACTCATCGCAAATCCCTTTTCAGCCGACAATAAAATCTCAACAATGTACGGCTTCTCATAAACATTTTTCGTCTCCATAAAACCTGATTTTATTTTCAAATACTACAACTGATCATACTCCACGGCACACGTATCGAATCCGCCATTGCGGAAATCCTTCAAGCGATGGAATGTCAACATATTGGCGTCATGCTGCCGGTTAGGCAGACCGCGAGATTCCGAAAACGCTGTCCGGCACACGGCAACGATATCATCTCCATCGAATGCCCAGTCGACATACTGAAAGCCGTGAAAAAATACATTGTTACTCGATATGACGAGTTTCTCCATTGTCCACTCCTTCAGATCAGGAGACGAACAGAGCGCCAGACGGCTGCGTAGAAATATCGGAAGAATCGTCCGGCTATACCAGCCCGAATGTCTGCGAGTACGGTCCTCGTCGAATACCGGTGTAGTAACAGCCCAGTATCTGGCACTCGGCTCATCGTACATTATAGTGAACTTCTTGCCGGCACCAGGCATTATGTGAAATCCCGTCAGCGGATCAAACGATATGGTATGCTCGTCTTCTACATCGATCAAGGCCATGATATTGTTGGAACGGGAATCATCGATACGGGTTACGATCTTGAGTGTGTTTTCGGCCGTTTTCACGACACACCCCTCCTGCCACTGGTTGAATACGTGGTCCGTTGTCGAATCAAGCCATGTATTGTCTCCCAGCAACGTATTGGACAAGGTCCAACTCGAGGGCTCCATCGGATCAGAGTGCAACGGCATCGACATCATGAGAATACCCATCATCTCATTGTCGTTCTTGGTGCCCATTGCGTGCCACAAACGGCCTTCATGCTCGACAAAAGGTGTCGGCGCCCCGTGATAATTACCGGCAAAAAGTGTCTTGACACCTGACCAGGAGACCCCATTGTCTACAGACTTGCGTATTACCAGATCACCGAAGCCGCTTTTGCTTACACCAAGTTCATACAGGCTTCCGTCCTTGACGAACACCTTGCTGAAATTGATAAAACCAGGATTCGATATCTTTTGCCATGACCGTCCATTGTCGGACGAGCGGAAAAACGTATTGCCGGAAACATCGGCCCCGGAGCAACCGGCCAGATAGCTTCCGTCTTCGAGTATCATGATATTGGGGCTTCCTATATTGCGGGATCTCAGAACAGGGACTTTGGCGACCAAAGTCCCGGGCGCATCGGGAACACCTTCGACACATATCTCCCCGCCGAACACCAATGTCGAAGCATTTGCAGCCGACACCGGCGCAGAGACCCATTCGCCGGGGGTCAAATACTCATAAACCGCCGTGTCGAAATCTATGTCCCCGACGCTGAATCCTCCGCCCAGAAGTTTCCAACCGTCGTTGATAGTCGCCCTATGAACGACTGCCGCTTTCAGCAGGGTGGGACGATCGGCCCTGATCCTGGCTACGCCGCCATACTCCTTCAATGATGTCGCATATTTCAGATTATTAAGAGCCGAAGGTATGTTGTCAGCACTAAGCATGTAATCGTCATTCTGCGGATATAGCATCTCCCCGGCCTTCATGGTGCGGACATCGACCATTTCTCCTTCAACGCTTATTACCGGCTGTTCGGAGTCCACCGCTATATTTTCCGAAAGCAGTGTCACCGTATTCAACCTGTTACCCGAAGCGGCCGTCAGCAACGGAGTAGAATAGGTCTCACCAGCCGTCACAGGCAGTGAATATATATCGAAAGGATCGTAATTCCAGTCATAGACATAGGCCCGCGACACCAAAGTCCAACCGGCATTGACCATATCTTCCCCGTATATTGCATGCACCAGACCGTAGACAAGGCCGGTCTCCTCTGCACGGAACATTATCGCCGATGAGGTTTGAGTGTCGTTTCGGCGCACGGCAAAGAAATCATAGCCTGCAAATCCGGCTGGGAACACACGCGCCTCTCCTTTCTTGTTCTGCTTATAATACTGGAAATCCACCCATTCGGGATTGTTCACCGAGCCGTCCTCCCCGACAAGTTTGCACCCTGTGGAGCCTACGGCAAGACTTGTACCTATCGAGAATGTACGGACCTCGCCATCGAGCGACTCATCGCTGTCTACAACCGTAACCGCCGCAGAAGGATATACGACCTTCAGATTGCGACACACGGGGCGAATACACTGGAAACCGGCACTCGTCTTCAAGATGTTCTTGGCTATGTAATGCAGATCGACCTCTTCGCCTGCCGTACAGAACCTGGACATGATCACCAGATATCCGGCACCGTTTATGTCCGAAGCACCGTTGTCATTCTTGCCGTTATAGTAGAATGTATAACTGTCATCATTCTCGAATGTTTCGACAGTCCGGTTATTGAATGTTTCGGGCAGGTCGGTATTGTCAGAAGTCTCTCTTTTCCAACCGTTGGCCTCCATATTGGACACATACGTCGGATCATTCTTCAACATAACGTAGACATTTCCGCTCTCAACAACCTCTATAAGCGAGGGGTCGGGATAGAACGCCGATTTGTACGAAAGGGTTTGCCAACGATCCTGATCGGTATACGTAAATTTCGCCGGAACGTTCCATGCCGCAAAATCGAGCGAGTGCCCACCCTCGACACATCTGCTGTTGAAGAACAATGCCCCGTTCTCCATCTTGACTATACCGTCGGCCATGGCCTTGCTTGATGTCTTTCCTCCGATCTCAACAGCCTGATGCAGTACCACAACCGCATCTGAAAAATCGTACGTAAAGCCGTCGGGGGCCAAAGGAATATATCCTCCCCAACCTGCAACCGTAGTCGGGATCGTCACAGATTGTCCCGCATCAACATACTTGCGCCATATGACCATGGCAGGATTACCGGTCGAGTCATCACGTACGGCCGAGGGATTGTCATTGGACAACGGGGTAACGCTACTCCAACCCTCCTTGGCCATGACATGCATGATGGTAGCATATGTGGCGCGTGTCATCACGTATACATAACCAGGATTGCCCGGATTGATCGCACCGCCAGGATATGACGTGCAGCCGGAAGTCGCCATGGTCCAACCGGCAAAACGCTCAGGAAGGTTAACTACGGCACCGTCGTTCTGCAACAGAGCATATGTACGGTCCGTCCACAATTCACCGGTAATAGGCACGTTGCCATATGAAGCATCGGATATCACACTTCCAGAAGCGTCGTCACCAGTTCTGAAATCATCTGCCCCGAGTTCAAGTTTTTTATGGTAGTAGCGGTTCGACACAAAATCGACCTTACGATCGAAAACGTATGTATATGTACGGCCGTCTTCGGCAACAAGCTCAAGAGACAACGTTCCAGAAGCATGAGAACCAGGCAATACAACGAACCACAACGATACAGCCCCTTCCGACATGTCAGGATTGTCAACAAATCCGAGATTGATACGCTTCGAACCGTTTGTCACTGACAGAGGCAATACGCTGCTGCCACTGTCGACCCGCTGCGTAAGATCCATTGTTCCGGCGGAAAAAGCCAGATCGTTTTCAGTCGAGAACAGAGAAGCGCTCACAAGAGTGCCCTCAACACCCAGACACTCGACATCGACAGCCAGAACCGAATAAACATTGCGGAAGGTCAACGACACAGGACTCATATCCCCTACTTCACGCTCGACGGGATCGGCCACCATGACTGCATACTCGCCGAGATGTGAATTGTCTCCGGACGATTTCTGGACCTGTGCAGCAGGAAGTGACACATCGAAAGCAGCAGCATCACCTTCGCCGTCGGCACCCGAAAAAGGATAATACGCGAAAAATCCATTGGGCACATCATCATAAAACTTCAGTACATTCTCAGATTCTGACGGAACCACAAAATCGCAACATGTGGCATCATCGCTATGCGGAACAGCAACATACCTATAATTGGACTGCGATGCATCGGCCGTCTTCGCGAAGATTCCCACTTCGTCCCCTTCAAGCCATTCGACCTTGACATTACCGTCTGATACAGCGATGGAAGTACGCGTATCGGAAGATTCTCCAGAATTCTGCCCTACCGAACCGAAATCGCCGTGAAATACGACTTCGGTATGGCCCGGTTCACGACCGGCAGCTGGGCCGGCGACATCCTCGTCAAACGAACTGCAACCCCCGTTCGACAAAGATAACACGGCCAGTGCCAAGCCTGCCAATCTCCCAAATTTACAATGAGTAACTTGTTTCTTCATGGTTATTTAGTTTAGGTTCAATTCATAATTCTATTGCGATGAATTACCGACCACAAGTCTCGGCTGCAACATTACGGTCTTTCGCGACAACGGGTCACCGCCTGAGATATGTTCCATCAAAAGGTCCAAAGCACGTATACCGAACTGTTCCACAGGCTGGCTGACATACGTTATCGAAGTACCGTACAGTTCAAAAGCCTCACTGTCGTCAAAGCCCACGATCCGCACCTTTTCGGGCACTGTCACGCCAAGATCTGAAAGCACCTTCAGCCCTGCGATTGTCAGAGTATTGGTTGCAAAAACGAAAGCCTCGACACCGCGAGCCAGGGCCGATACAACAACTTCACGTATCTGTCCGTATATATCCTTGTACGGAATACGGTGTATAGCCACATTGTCCGACAATCCATACTCCTCCATCTTCGAGCGATATCCCGCCTCTCTCTCGACAATATTGGAAAGCCTCATATCATATGCTATCATCTCTATCTTCGAGTAACCGTTGTCGGCCAACGCCGAGACAGCCAATGACAGCGCGGCTCCGTTATTCAACATTACACGACTCGTATTGACATCGGAACACTCTCGGTCCATCAGCACAAGCGGCAAATCAGAATCAGCCAAAGAACGAATGAACCGTTCGGACCCCACACAAGGCACGACTATCAATCCGTCGACACCCTTGTCCATGAAAACCTTGACAAGATTTTCAAGTTTACCGGCATTTTCATCAGTACTGCCGAATATCACGGTACAATCATATCCGTAGGCACGATCCTCGATACAGCGGGCTATATCGGCAAAGAACTTGTTCGAGATATCGGACAATACCACTCCGATTGTATTTGTCTTGCCGCTGCGCAATGTCCTGGCAGCCTTATTCGGGCGATAATCGAGACGCCTGGCTATTTCGAGTATGCGTCGCGAAGTCGTCTCATTGACCTTATAAACCTTGTCGGCACTTCGCGACTGGTTGCTCATTACGAACGATACAAGCGCGACCGACACTCCGGCCTCATTCGCTATATCCCGGATCGTTGTCTTCTTCATAGCCCAAAAGTATCTTCATTCTGGAGACAAATGCAAGATCAAGTTTCTCTATGCCACACAGTTCATCGAACATGACAGACATGCCTTTATCGAATGAATCGATACACGAGTCTATATTGTACGGAAACTCCGTAATGAAATTGGGAGTCTGCGACACCCGTAAATACGACCGGGGCAACATGGCCCACGGATCAACCTTCGCATGCTCGAACTTGAAATCAACGGTAAGTGAACGAAAACGTCCGAACACACCGGCTTTTCCATACAAACGAGAAACAAGGCTCTCAATATCCTTATCATATTCAAGCACAAGTTCACACCTTCTCCCGCAATCAACCGGACCCGCATCAACAATTACGGCAAGATCAGATCCGTCATACCGCCATGTACGCATACCGCCCATACGGTCGAAAGGCAACTCAACTCCGTCAATCAGGACCCGCTGCGGCGGGTAGGCGGCCAAAAATCTGACAATATATCTGCGAGAATCGGACATTCCTTCATATTTTCCCTTACGAGCCTCGATAACCAGCCTGTCACTTCTCGTACCGATTTTGTGAGATATCTCCGTCACGGCATATTCCGTATCAAAACGTTTGCCCGTACCGTCATCTTCATACAGATGCGTACTGCCGCTGTCCCCCGGTATTACAGCAAGAGTCATAATATCGTTATTGCCGCGCAGATTCATGATCGTATCCTGCGCCATGGGAATTATTGCACCGGCTCTTACAAACCAAGGAATCTCCTCAATCGTATAGCCGTTTCGATATATGGCATCGCCTTCAAGCAGACGTCCGGAGGCCATATCAAACCATTTACCACGCGGCAGCCATATTTCCCGGTATGCGATTCCGTTTGCGTCGACTGGACCGTCTATGCTTGTGGCAATGATATCATCGCCGAAAAAGAATTCGTCCCCACGGACATAAGCCTCATCGTCTTCGGGGTAATAATAATATAAAGGTCTGCAAATCGAGACTCCCGTATCGTAACATTGCCTTGCTGCCGTATAGATATATGGCGAAAGAGCATAACGCAGACGTATGGCATCACGCATTATCTCGAAATGTTCCGAGAAACGCCAAATGCGACGCTCTATCTTCGCGGCCTTGGTCGCATGCGTCTTGAATATCGGAGTGAAAACGCCATATTGCAGCCAACGTGTATATAGTTCAGGATCGGTCTTTTCCGTCAACTGAAGATGACCGCCTATATCGTGTCCCCAATAACCGTAGCATACATTCGATGCCGTCGCAGTAAAATACGGGAGGTATGCGAGCGTAGCCCACGTACCGTACGTATCTCCGGAAAAGGCCACCTGATAACGATGCGATCCAAGGCCTCCCCACCTGTGATAGATCATGGGACGCGAGGCAGAATGCTCCGATTTGTCACAGAAGAACGTATGGTTCAACCAGAACGTATTGCTCAGCCCCGGAACATTACGGTTATCGAGACGCTGCTGCCAGTCGAGCCACCAGAAATCGACCCCGGCCTTCTCCATCGGTCTCAGCACAGTGTCGAAATAGGCATCGGCCCAACGGCGATCTTCGATCATGAACGGCACGGAACGCCCAACCGAATCCCAACCATATGCCGCCACAAAATCGTCATAGACATCTTCGACCGTACGGATACCGGATGCGGGGTGCAGGTTCAACGCCACACGCAGTCCACGCTCCGAAAGGTTTTTGAGGAATGTTTCAGGTGCAGGAAACAACTCCTTCTGCCATGTATAGCCGGTCCACCCCATACGTTCACCGAACTCGTCCTTGGGTGTATTGCGTTTGGTAAGGCCCCAGGTCTCATGCCAGTCCATATCCACGACCATTACGTCCAATGGTACGGACAACGATTTCATCATGTCCGCAAGGTCGCACAACTCCTCATCGGAATATTGCCAATAATGGCTCCACCAATATCCGAAAGCCCATTTGGGAGGGAGGGGCACGCGTCCTGCAACAAGCGTAAAATCATGTAGCGCCGCAAGATAATCGTGCCCATAAGCAAACAGATACCAATCCTTCCTTTCGGTATTGTTGTCACGTGCCGCAACCCACCGGCCCCAATGAGAGTCATCAGGCACAAGCAGATGACGTTCGCTGTCGTCGACAATACTCCAGCCTCCGCGGGAGAGTATGCCGTTCTCCAACTCGATAGGTTTTTTGGTCCTGCGGCGCAAGTTGCCCTCATAACCGTCCAAGGTACGTACCGTACCTTTCAGATTCAACGTATCCCTGCTCGACGGAGTCCACACGACACGTTCGCCGGCCACATTGAATTCAACGACAGGATTGGTTGCCGAAAAACCTTCATTCAAGCGATATTTGAGCGTCAGGCATTCAGTAGTGATGACAACTTGCCTTTTCGAGCGTTTAACCGTATAGTCAGCAAGGTTCATACGGCGATTTACGGCAAACAGCGTAGCATTGTCCTCAAATACGCCGTCACCGCTCCACTCCATACGGATCAGGCGCGAAGTCAACACTGTAAAACGGGCATTACCGCACATAACAACAGCGCGGCCGTCGGCAACAGGGTTACCGTCGGCCATGGCAAATGCCGGCATAAGGACCAACAGCAACCATACGCATGCGAATATCGCCGTTCTGAAGACCATAGGCTCTTTTCTCATTCGTCGAACAGTTCGTTAAGAAGTTTGGCAAGGCGGTACGAAGCTCTGACTACAAGGTCCTCGGCCAAAGGATAGGCCTTGTTTATAAACTTACGGTCCAACTCGTCACCCTCCTTGGCCCAGTCGTATATCACGCGGCATCGCTTTGCGTTTTCACGAGCCCACGACATGGGCACCCCTTCGGACATGGCCGCAATCTCCTCTTCGGAGTAGCGGTCAAGTTGTTCGCGCCACTCCTCATAGCCCCAATCATGATTATACTCAAGCATCCCGTCCCAGATAGGGTGGTATTTCTTGACACGCCCCATGATCTTCACAGGAAAGAAACGCTTGATTTTCGGATACACTATATGCGCCGGACAATGGATATCCCCTATAAGATGCACTATGAACTTTATGTCCTGGGCAACGGTATCCTTAGGATAGGACTTATAATCCTGAAGGCGCTCAAGCGACAAGGCTATGGCATTCATGGCGTCGAGCTCCGGCCTTTTGTCAGGAGGCAGCGGTTCGTTGTTCTTGTCAACAGCAACCGTATGCTTGTAAGGCTTATGATCATGTTGCTGATCCATCCATGAGGCATAATAAACAATCGACCGGCCATCGAGATACGATTCAATATTGGCCTTTGCCCGTTCCGTCAGGTGATGTTCGGCGATACATGCTATCGCCTCGTGCCCGTTGCGGCCCCACGCAAAGGCGTCCTGCGCATATAAGCACGCAACAATCGGAATAAACAAAAGAAACTTTTTCATAGCAACAAAATATTACGGGATTGGACAGTGTTTTTTCTTTTTCTTCAACAAAGATAATTAAAAGGTTTTAATCAACAAATAAAAAATAACAAATTTATTCACAATGGCAATATATCAGCGCCAAATAGCAAATTACGCATAAATAGCACAGCCAATAATTACAATAAAAGAAAGCATATATGGCAAATTTTCATAAATCGTTATAACGAGACATGTCCTTTATTTCATGATAAAGCGCTTCCTCAAACAGCCATACCGGTCATCACAAACTGCCGTACTTAAACTACGACACAGCTTTTCAGGGTCGTTTTTTTTCAATAAAAAAGGGAGGCTCAAACCTCCCTGATATCACAAAACAGAAACTTCTCAAATTTTAGACGATGATTTGCCTTCCACAATCTGCGGTTTGAGAGTCACAGTCATACTCTGCATATCCCTGTTGCGGATATGTTTCATCAGCAGGTCGAACGACTCCTGACCGAACTGCTCTATCGGTTGGCTGATATAGGTTACGGACGTACGGTACAGTTCGAAAGCCTCGCTGTCGTCGAATCCCACGACACGCACCTGCTCGGGTACGCTTACCTCAAGCTCGTCAAGCGCCTTGAGTCCCGATATGGTCAATGTGTTGGTACCGAACACGAACGCCTCAACGCCGCGAGCAACAGCCGAACCTATCACACTGCGTACCTGAGACTCTATATTCCGGAAATCGATGCGGTGCACGGCAACATGATCCCCAAGGCCCAGATGCTCCATGGCCTGACGATAACCCTCCTCCCGCTCAAGCACATTCGACAGGCACATGTCGTATCCGACCATCTCGATATGCGTGCAACCGTTTTCAACCAACGTCGATACGGCCTGCAGCATCGCCGACCTGTTGTCGAGTACCACACTGCTGACATCAACCCCGCCGATGTTGCGGTCCATGAGAACCAGTGGCATGCGCGACTCGGCAACCGACGCTATGAACCTTTCCGAACCGGCACATGGGACAATTATCAATCCGTCGATACCCTTGTCCACAAGTACCTTGACAAGATTCTCGAGCTTGTCGGCATTTTCATCGGTCGATCCGAATATGACCGTATAATCGTACTTGTAGGCACGATCCTCGATGCAGCGGGCTATGTCGGCAAAGAACTTGTTGGAAATATCAGACAAAATAACCCCTATGGTATTGGTTTTACCCTGACGCAATGTCCTGGCCGCATTGTTGGGATGGTAATTGAGCCGCCGCGCTATCTCCAGGATGCGCCGCGACGTCTCTTCATTGACCTTGTATATGCGTTCGTCGGGGTCGCGGGTCTGATTGCTCATGACGAACGATACGAGAGCTATCGAAACTCCCGCTTCGTTGGCGATGTCCTTTATGGTCGTTTTTTTTGCCGTCATCGGATTATGCTAACAATTTTTGACACTGATTTACGGCACAAATATAGTTAAAAGGTTTTAATTGACGAAATCCGGAACCGAAACCACTGCATTGAAACCTTTACGGAGCAACGCAACAGGCACCCGGTCGGTTCAAACCGGACGCCGCGTCAGAACACGATGTTCCACAGTCCGACGACTATTCTGAAAGGCAGGGCCACGATATCGCCCGCGGTCTCCAGCACGGCCGGAAGTATCAGCCAGTGCAGCGCCACGGCCAGCAGCGACAGCACGGCAAACGTCGCCGCCGCAATACCGGCGCCGACCGCCATGCGCAGTGCCATCGTCGGCAGCTTCTCGTGGATGTATCCCCAGCGCATGTGCAGTATCCGGTACGGCCCCCACAGCACCGCCAGCAGATAGGCCCACGGCACGAAGCGCCACAGCCACGAATCCATGAATCCCTGCAGATCGATCCACGGCGCCACGAAGGAGACAGTACCGAAATACCAAAGGTAGACGGGCAGAGCCAGCACTCCGATGACAAGCAGGGCCAGATGACCTCCGTAGCTCATGTCCGAACGCATCTTGTAGGCTATCTCTACGGCCAGATCCCAGAAGGGCTCCTTTTCGCCGCTCAGCGAATAGAGGCGTTCGGCATTGCGTACGGCAGAGAGCAGGTTGCGGCGTTCGGCCTGACGTATGGTCAGAGTCCGCAACGTTTCGGCATATCCCGTAATCGGCGACCGTGCGGCCGAAACGCGGTCGCTTTCGGTAATATATAGAGTATAGTTCTCACCGCAGAAGTGGTAGTCTATGCGGTAGACGGGCGTGCGCCTGATCACGAGCTCCTCGAAGAGCACACGCTCATTGCTCTTCACGGCTGCATGTGCCCGCGAGATCATGCCCGAGACCGTACGTCCAACATAAGGCAGTGCCGACAGATCGTCGCCGACGGGTCCGCCGTCATTACTGAAACAATCCACCGACACGTAATCCTCATCCGTGACATTGTCGCGCAAAAGCACGAAATCGTCGTCGGGGACATCGACATTGTATCGGCACGCCGACGCCGACCTCAACCTGCGGGCTATCTGACAGTAGTAATAGAGCTGCCTGAAGCCGTTGCATACCGAACACGTCACAAAACCGCTGCCCGAGCATGTCGAACACGGCACCTTGCCGAGTCCCGAGCATGTATGGCAGTCGACCATGCCGGCCTTCAGAGTTCCTTTTCCGCCGCATACGGGGCACGCCTTGTTCACACGCACCGACGCCTTCTTGGTAATCGGGCGCGCTCCGTCATACCCTGTAATCACATGTTGCGTCTCGTATCCGACAACCGTACCCGTACCGCTGCACTGTGCACACCTTGCATAGTTCTGCACACGGCCCGACCCGTGGCACGTCGAGCAGGTCTGGGTCATGCCACCGTGACATGACGGGCACAACGAGAGGCCGGTACCATTGCAGGCGGCGCACTTTTCGACATGCTGCGAACCGGTAACCATATAGTTAGCCTCCGATTCGCCGTAAACCTCGGGGCGCGGCAACGAAAAACGCCACGCATCTATCTGCGACGGCCCTTCATACTTGAGCGGCGGCAGCGACTGGCTCCTGTACGGAGCCGAGAGCTCCTCGACCCGGCGCCCGTCGTACTGCGTGCGCAGGTCAGAACGGTACATCATAAGGCGTCGGGCACGCAGGACAGTAATGCCGTCACCCAGATCGGGATAGGGATTATGGTCTATGGATTCGGCCCAGTCGTTGATCACGTTGCGCACGCCCTCGACAAAACCGTCGTTGAGTTCAAGATCGGTATCGTTCAGATACTCCTTTTCATTGTATTTCATGGTCTCGGGTTTTCGGGGTAACGGTTACTTTTCGGATTCGGGATCGCCCTGCTCGACATGAGGCAGGTCGCGCAGCACGTCGCGCAACGAATAGAAGATGTTGCCGCCCTTGCACAACGGCAGCAACAGAAGGGCGACAAGAATGAACGGAGCGGCCAGCCCCCACCACTGCATCGCTCCGGCTCCGGAGACGAACGTCCGCACGTCGGCGAACAACGCCCGCCACGACGCCGCACAGTTGGCCGGACCTATCCACCCGAGGTCGGCATATCGGTCGGCAAGCGACACGGGTTCGGCCCCTTCGGGCAGCTCAACGCGTTTGATGCGAAAATAAGGTTCGTCGGAGGCGGCCCCTTCGCGTGAAAACTCGAGGTTCGACAAGAACCAGATGGCGGCAATGACTATGACAACCCACCATTTCCAACCGATTTTTTTCATAACAGCAGATTCAAGGGTCAACAATATTGCGGGGACAGGCACTGTCTTACGTGAAGACGGCCCGAAACAAAGGTAAAAATTTTTTCATTACCCGCAAAACCGCATGAAATTTTCTCACCGTGAAGCACCAACTCAAACAAATGAACCCCGCCCGAAGCCGAAACTCCGGACGGGATTCTCACACATATACACTACGACTCCCGGACTATCGATAAAGAGCTCCGTAGTTCTTGCAGGCACGGTAATCAGAACCTTCAGGATCCATGCCGAAAGCAGCCCACGCCGATGGACGGAAAATCTTATTCTCCTCGACATTGTGCATGCATACCGGAATGCGCAGCATCGACGCCAATGTTATCAGATCGGCACCGATGTGGCCGTAAGTTATGGCACCGTGATTTGCTCCCCAGTTGTTCATGACGCTGTATACCGAGGTAAAAGCCCCTTTGCCGGTTAACCGCGGAGCAAACCATGTCGTAGGCCACGACGGATCGGTACGACGATCGATATGTTCATATATTTCGCGGTCGACGTCGACGGCCCACCCTTCGGCTATCTGAATGACCGGACCCTCTCCCTTCACAAGATTCACACGGCACATGGTTACCGGCATGTCGCCGCGCGTAAGGAATTTCGATGAAAAGCCTCCGCCACGCATGTACTCACGGCCTGCAGGATGCCATGTCGTGGCTTCGAGACATGCCTCCACATCCGATTCGGATATCTCCCAGAAGGGTTTCATGACCGGATTGCCATCGGCATCGCTCATCGCCCCCGTAGCATCGAGAGTCGATGATCCGGAATTGATTAGATGTATAATACCGTTTGCGGCCCGCCCCTTCAATTCGAGACCCGTTGCACGCTTGACGGCCTCGGGACTCCAGAATGTCCTGACATCGGAGAACAGCTGCGCCTGGTTGGTCAGCAGATGCATGAAGAGCATCGACACTCCGTTGAGCGTATCATTCTCGGTGGCGAAAGTGAAGGGCTCGCGAATGCCGTTCCAGTCGAACGACGAATTGAGTATCGCCTCCGAAAAGTCGCCGTCGGGACGGAAATCGGTCCACTGACGCTGCCCCTGGAAACCTCCGACAATCGCATTGTGTCCCATCGCCTCCTCCTCGAAGCCCATCTCCGCCAAACGGGGATTACCGATCATGAGATCACGGAATATGATGGTCATCTTGACCACATACTCCCACACCTCATCCTTCTTCTCACGAGAGTAGCGCAGGTGTTCGGGATTGAGATCCTCGCCTTCGCGGGACTTGCAGCGACTCTCGACCCATTTCATTGCACGTTCGAACTCCTCCCGGTCATATATACCCAGTTCGATACGGCGGGCTATCTCCGAGCAGTCGACATATTCGTTGCGCATGCCGAGGTACTCCTGGAAGAAATCGGGACTGGGTGTCGATCCGGCAATACCCATCGACACCGATCCGATCGAAAGATACGACTTGCCGCGCATCTCCATTACGGCAACCGCAGCACGGCCAAATCTCAAAAGCTTCTCTTCGACATCGGGCGTTATGGAGTTGTCATCGACATCCTGCACGTCGCATCCGTAAATGCCGAATGCCGGCAGCCCCTTCTGGTTGTGTCCGGCCAAAGCCGACGCCAGATAAACGGCCCCGGGCCGCTGTGTTTTGTTGAATCCCCAGATAGCCTTGGGCATCAACGGATCCATGTCGATGGTCTCGGCTCCATAGCACCAGCACGGCGTAACCGACAACACCGCCCCGACATTGTTCTCCGCAAACTTCTCGGCTGCCATGGCCGCCTCCTTCACTCCTCCTATCGTCCGGTCCGCGATAACACACTCCACAGGAGTACCGTCCGAATAACGGAGCCTGGCGGCATACAGATCCGCAACACTGCGTGCCATTCCCATTGTCATCTCCTCAAGCGATTCACGAATACCGCCCCGGCGTCCGTCGATTATCGGACGAATTCCGATCTTCAAATGTCTCTTTCCCATAATCTCAATCTATTTTGCTTGGTTTATCTCCCGCACATCGTTTTTATTCTTGTTGAAAAGCACCGTAAGCAGGAACCCGACGAGGAATATCACCGTCGTACCGACGACTATCGTCAGGTAGGTATGCAGCGGGCAGCGGAACTCATAGAAAGGCGAGCCTTCGTTGATCAACGGCGACAGACTCATATAAGCTATCGATACCAGCCCGAGAATTACGGCCGTTACGGCATGCGCACGCTTCACGTTGCGGCAGACCAGACCGAGCAGGAAGAGACCGAGCATGCCGCCGCTGAAAATCGATGCCAGCTTCCACCATGCATCCAATACCCCGTCGACCTTCATCATCAACAACCCAACGACTATACCGATGGCCCCCGTTGCAAACGACGCGGCATACAGAACCGTCATGCTGCGGCGACCGGTCAGTTCCCTCTTCGACAGCCGTTTGACGAAGTCGGTAAGCACTATCGTCGCCGACGAGTTGATGCTCGTGGCAACGGTACTCATGCCTGCCGAAAAGAGCGATGCGATCACAAGTCCGGTTATGCCTGTCGGCAATCCGTGGACAATGAAGTATGGAAATACATTGTCGGCCGTCGTACCGGCCGGAAGCAGTTCGGGTCTGGCCGTATAGTAGGCGAAGAGAGCCGTACCTATATAGACGAATACAAGCGACACGGGTATGTAGAGCAATCCGCCGAACAGGGTCGATTTAACAGCCTCGGCCGTCGATCGGGTCGTCATGTAACGCTGTACGTAATTCTGGTCTATGCCGTAGTTCTGCATGTTCACGAAAAGGCCGTATATCAACACCACCCAGAATGTAGGCTCCGTAAGGCTTGCCCCGAAACTGCCGAGCGAGAATTTGTCGTGAGCCGATGCTATCTCGAAAAGTTGAGACGGCCCTTCAGGCATGGAAAAGGTCAATATCAAGGCACAGGCAACGGCCCCGACGATCAATATTATGCCCTGAATGGCATCGGTCCATACGACAGCGGCTATACCTCCAAGCAACGTATAGAGAAGCGTCGCGATGCCGGTCCAGATGATGATGGTCTGGATATCCCATCCGAACATGGTACTGATAGGCAGTGCCAGCAGCAACAGTATGGAACCGACGCGGGCCAGTTGAGTCAACAGGTAACATATCGCCACATAACAACGTGCCCAGTATCCGAAACGCATCTCAAGATAATGGTATGCCGACACGCTGTTCATGCCACGGTACAACGGTATGAATATCTTGGCGGCAAGCCATGTGGCTATCGGGATAGACAGACTGAAGACAAAGGGGTTCCAGTTGCCCTTGTAGGCATCGCCGGGCAGCCCCAGAAAGCTTATGCTGCTGACGAAGGTGGCAAAAATAGACATGCCCACAACCCATGCCGGCAGACCTCCGTCGGCCGCCGTAAAGGCCGAAGCTCCCTTGCTGCTCTTGAAGAAAAAACTGCAGCCGAACAATGCGACGCCTCCGACGAAGAGGAAAAATACAATATAGTCAAGTACGGTTATTTCCATTGCGGATCAGTAGTTTCAGGTTTCAGGTCAGAAATTTTCAGGTTTGCACTCTACCCCCAGATCAATGAGAGCCGCACGTATCCGGGCCCGTTCCTCGGTGCGGAACTTGCGGTAGGGATAAGAGAGATAGTCGTCGCATATGCCCAGAATCGACAGGGCGCACTTCACGCCCTTCAGATAGCTCGACCCGTATTTGCCGACGGTATAGATCGACGTGCTGATCTGCATGATGCGTCTCTGCAGCTCGTGCACGCGTTCCATGTCGTGCGCACGCGCGGCATCGTACATGCCGACATACAGCTCGGGGAATATGTTTGCACCGCCGTTCACGCCGCCGTCGGCCCCCATCAGAACGCATTCGCCCGTAAGTTCCTCGGGGCCCACGAAGAGTGCGAAATCGGGATTGTCGCGCAACAGATAGAGCAATGTCTGGAAGTAGGTCATGTTGGCCGAGCTGTCCTTGAGTCCGACGATATTGGGATGTGACGCCAGCGTCACGACCGTCTTGGGCTCGAAAAACACCTTGACGTGCGACGGCATGTTATAGAGATACAGCGGCAACGGCAGGGCATCAGCCAAAGCCGTGTAGTACTCGACGAGTTCCTGTTGCGAAGGCGCGAAATAGTAGGGCGGAGCCGACACGACAGCGACCGCTCCGCAGCGCAGGGCGTGTTCGGCAAGTTTGATGCTTTCGTCCATCGACGTATCTGTAATACCGACTATTACGGGTACACGGCCTGCAACCTGGCGGCAGACAAGATCCACGAAATCATAACGGCACTTGTAGGAGAGGCTCTGAGCCTCGCCGGTAGTCCCCAAAAGGAACACCCCGTGTACGCCGCCGGCAATCATGTGCTCGGTAAGACGTGCCGTGCCCTCCTCGTCTATGACATCGTCGCCCCGAAGCGGCGTTATCATGGGAGGTATAATACCATGCAGTTTTTCCATAATATGCAATACTTATTATTTTTCACGATTGTTTTTCAAGAGATAGAAATGGCCGTCCTCGGCTCCGAGCAGGAGGTCGAACACACCGTCACCGTTCCAGTCGACGGGTGTGGGTGAAGTGGTATGACCCGCAAGCACCACGTCGCTGACCGGTCCCCTGTATTCGAACCATACGTCGCCATCCTCCTGACTTACGTTCTCGAAGAGTACGGCATTGACTCCGTCGACAACAAGGTCGAGCCTGCCGTCGCCGTTCCAGTCGACAAAACATATCTTGCGACGGCCCGACTGCCCCGCCTCAAGAGCATTCAGCCTCAGCTCCCCGGCCAAAGCATCGACCACGCCCTTGCGGTTATGGTACACCGAGCAGTTGACGGCATGGAACATGCGGCGGCCGGGCTTGAGCATCAGACGGCCGTCGTCGTCACGGAATCGCTCGAAATAACTGAGGAAGCCTTCGTGATCGAGCACGATTAAATCATTTAAACCGTCCTTGTTCCAGTCAATTACGACAGGAGTAGTACGCCATTGCGTAACCAGCGTGCCCTTTTCGGGATTCCACCAGTTCCACGCAGGCTTGGGCGCTTCGCCCTCCCACGCTACCTCGACGGGGCGCGCAGGCTCGAGTTCGAGAATATCCTTGCCTCCGGCATTGCGGAACCACTCTATGCGTCCCCAGATGGAGTTGATGACAATATCCTTGCGACCGTCACCGTCCCAGTCGGCAACGGTCAGAACGGTATAACCCCACTTCTCCTCGGCCGGGCCCTGTATCGAGCCGTTGCAGCCCGCCTGTATGCGTACCGGCTTGCCGCCGACCTTGAAGAACTGCGGTTCGGCCCACACGGGATTCTCTCCGCCCGACAGGTTGCGTATGAACGCTATCTCGCCTGCGGAGTTGCCTGCAACGATATCATCGAGGCCGTCACCGTCCCAATCCACCACCCACGGGGTCGAGAGGGCTCCGAACTTGACGAGATCGGCCTTCTGACGGAAATAGGCCGGCGATTCGAACTGAGGCATGCCGCGACGGACCTTGCCCGTATTGCGCACGAGAGCCACTCGGCCGTCCTCATCGCCTATCACCAGGTCGGGACTGCCGTCACCGTCGAAATCATACGCCACCGGAACTATCATCTCCAGATGCATGCGTATCTCTCCGTCACGGTTGGAGAGCCTGCGCCCTGACGCGAAACGCGGGTTCTTGCGGGTGCCGACATTCTCGAACCACGTAAGGCCGTCGAGGAACTCGCCGCAGATGATATCCAGATCGCCGTCGCCGTCAAAATCGGCCACGCACGGGTTGGGCGCCCCATAAACGTCGATGGGAATGCCTCCGGCCTCGACCTTTCCGCGATTCACGTATTTGCCATCCACGTTTTCGAGCAAGAACACGTATCCGTGCAACGGGCCACGTGTCCATTTACCCTCGGAATCGAAGGCGTTGTCCCAACCGTAATCATCCCACGTATCAATTCCGACGATTATGTCGCGGTCCGCGTCACCGTCCCAGTCGACATAACCCCACATGTTGCTGCGCGAACGCCCGAAACCTTTATCTATACGGTCTCCCTCGTATTCGATCTTCTCCTTGCGGGCATACGGAGCCTTGAAAAAGTCGGGATACTCCGTCTCTTTCGACAAGACGTACTGACGCCCGTCAACCTGCGACAGCTTTATATTGTTCAACCCGCGGTCGCTTATCTTAATCGCCCGATCAAACAGAGGCTCTCCCTTCGTACCGATATTTATAAATAGGTAAAGACCCTTGTATGGCTTGTCGGGACAGGAGACTACCAGATCCGTAAGCCCGTCGCCGTTCCAGTCTGTCGGCAGAGGAATACCCCACAAACCGACACCGAGGTCGACTGTCAGATCGGGATTGTTGTACTTCAGGGCGATACGCTCACGTTCAGTCCCTTCTCCGGCAGTTGCAATCTGCGCTGACGCAATGGCCAGAATGGCCACGATGATTCTGAATGACAATAAGGCAGGTTTCATTTAAAGTCAGTTATAAATTTCGGGTTGCAATTTGCAATCTACGGTAAAATCATTTACCTTTGCAAAGGTAATTAAATCGTTTTAATAAACAAACTATTCCATATAAAAATTTTTCCGGTACCGGAATACAACCAACCAAAAGCACCCCACCATGGAGAGATCTGAAAGAAACTTTGTCATAGGCATGGATTTCGGAAGCGACTCGGTCCGTTGCCTGATAGTGGACGCAAACGACGGCCGCAAGGCGGCTTCGGCCGTGAAGGCCTACCCCCGCTGGGCGAAAGGGCTCTACTGCAACCCGGCCGAAAACAGATACCGCCAGCACCCGCTCGACTATATCGAGGCATTCGAAGCGGCACTCGGCGAAGCGCTCGGACAATGCGATGAAGATGTACGCAGCAACATACGCGGCATATCGTTCGACACGACGGCCTCCACTCCGGTTCTGACCGACAAACACGGCACGCCGCTGGCCCTGCTGCCGGAATATGCCGAGAATCCCAACGCCATGTTCGTATTGTGGAAGGACCATACGGCGATCAGCGAAGCCGACGAGATCAACCGTCTGGCCAAACGCTGGCCCGTTGACTATACGCGCTACAGCGGAGGCAGCTATTCGTGCGAATGGGTATGGGCCAAAATGCTCCACTGCCTGAAGAGCGACATCTCGCTGCTCGGCAAGGCATATTCGTGGGTCGAGCACTGCGACTGGATCAGCGCCATGCTTGCCGGCGACACTACACCCGAACATATTGCCAGAAGCCGTTGCGTGGCGGGACACAAAGCCATGTGGCACAAAGAGTGGGGAGGGTTGCCTTCGGACGAATTTCTGATGGAGATAGATCCCCTGTTCGGAATATTCAGGTCGCATCTCTACACCGAAACGTACACATCGGACAAGCAGGCCGGCCGTCTCTGCTCCGAATGGGCCGCAAGACTCGGCCTGCGCGAGGGCATTGCCGTAGGTGTAGGAGCCATCGACTGCCATATGGGCGCCGTAGGAGCCGGAATCGGTCCGGGAATTCTCGTCAAGGTCATGGGGACATCTACATGTGACGTTGCGGTTGCAAACCACGGCATCGCAACCAAACGTCCGGTACGAGGCATATGCGGGCAGGTGGACGGTTCGGTCCTGCCGGGCATGATCGTGTTCGAAGCCGGGCAAGCCGCGTTCGGCGACATATATGCATGGTTCCGCCGGATAATGGAGTGGCCGTTGAAGAGAATCGCCGGATGCGACGAACACACCTGCGACCGGATACTTGCCGCCCTGACGGAAGAGGCCGAGCGTCTGCTGCTAACTCCCGACGATCCGGTGGCGGTAGACTGGTTCAACGGCCGCCGCACCCCCGACGCAGACCCGCGCGCAAAGGGTTCGATCACCGGACTTACGCTTGCAACCTCGGCCCCGCAGATATACAAGGCCCTTGTCGAGGCGACGGCTTTCGGCTCGCGGGCCATAAACGAACGTCTCATCGACGAAGGCATAGAGATAAGACGCATTATTGCAGTAGGCGGAATATCGAAAAAATCACGATTCGTCATGCAGACGATGTGCGACGTGATGGGAATGCCGATCGAGGTCGTCCGAAGCGAACAGGCCTGCGCTCTCGGAGCGGCAATGTACGCTGCCGTCGTCGCCGGAATATATCCCGATATCGCAACGGCACAGAAAGCCATGGGGTCCGGCTTTTCGGACGAATACGACCCCGACATGTCACGAAAGGCGATATACGACCGGCTGTATGCACGCTACGTCGCTGCGGGCGGACGCACCGATGACCGCTGATGAAAAAACCGACGGGCGGCGGAAATATCCGTCGCCCGTCTCACACAACTAAACCAATACACCTGAATTACTCGAGGTATGTCCACGTATAATAGTAGTGCTCCTCGTAATCGGCTCCGGTCTTGATCTCCTCGATCACGCAACCCTTGCTGTCGAGTTTGTACTCAAGGCTCGAAGGCGAATCCGAATAGTCCCAACCGTTGGCCGAGCAGAGATACTTGGTCGGTTTGCCGAAGAAACCGAGCTCCTGAAGCCAGCGGCTTGCTCCCTTCTCAACATAAATCGTATAAACGCCTGCAAGGTTCTTCGTGCTGGTATAGGTGTGATCCTTCCAGCACTCCTCATCTACACCGTCCTCGTTGCGGTCCTCGAACTTCGACCACTTCAGAATGCAGCCGTCCTCGACTACTGCATTGGCGCATACCTCGCCGTTCTTCTTGATCTGCTTTACGTAGCCTTCGCTGTCGTAGGTATAGGTGAAGGTATCCCACTCGTCCTTGTACTCCGAAGCATAACCGTTCTCGCCCAGCGTAATGGTAAACTCGGAATAGCCGGTCGCCGTGATGACGTTGCCGTTGTACGAGAAGTTCCATTCACGCTCGCCGTCATTGCGGGTTACCTTCACGACCTTGCCTTCGGCATCGTATTCGTATACGTACGAATCCCAGTCATCGGCCCAGCCGGCCAGACGAACCTTGACGGTATTTTCGCCGCCGTCGCCGCTGCCGCCGTTGTTTTCACTCTTCGAACATGCCGTGTTCATCGATACGGCCAGAGCCGCAATCGCCAGAATTCCAAAAATCTTTTTCATGGTTTTTTAAGTTTTAGTCAGTTAAAATATCAAGGTTTGTTTGAAAAGTTTTCAATATGTCAGTTTCCGGCC
>CALUNG010000019.1 GCA_944321955.1 uncultured Alistipes sp.
CGTCTGTCGGCATTGTGCGGTTGCGTGGTTGCGGCTACGGGATCGAGTTGCGGAATCACATACCTGATGGGCGGCGGTTACGAGGAGGTTTCGTATGCCGTGAAGAACATGGTTGCCAACCTTACGGGCATGATATGCGACGGGGCCAAACCGAGTTGTTCTCTCAAACTGACGAGCGGCGTATCGACGGCAATACTTTCTGCCATGCTGGCCATGGAGCACAAATGTACGACTTCGGTTGAGGGCATCGTCGACGACGACGTCGACCGTACGATACTCAATCTTACGGACATCGGTCGTGACGGCATGTGCGAAACGGATAGGATGATACTCGATATCATGACTCACAAAAGTTCCGAATCATAAAAGAATTAATAAGAGAATGAAATTCAGATTTCTGCTTCTGCTCGGTCTGTTGGCCGGAATATTCTCGCTCGATGCGCAGGATATTCGCGAGGCCATCAAGGCAGACCCTGCAATGTCCGGATCGATATATACATCGTACAAACCGGACCTTACGCCACAAGTTGCGCCTCCGAAGGGATACAAACCATTTTATATAAGTCATTACGGCCGTCACGGCAGTCGTTGGCATTCGCGTGACAAGTTGTACAATACGGTTCTTTCCTATTTTTCCGAGGCCGAAAAATGCAATGCGCTGACCGATCTCGGTCGCGACGCATACGAACGGATGAAGATGGTGTATGCCGATGCCATCGGCCGCAGCGGTCACTTGACACCCAAAGGGACGGCCGAACATCGCGGCATAGCCGAACGCATGTATGCCGGTTATCCCGAAGTCTTCTCGACGCGTGGCGGCCGCAAATGCCATATCGAATCACGGTCGACAAATGTTCCTCGTTGCATAATGAGCATGGCGGCCTTCAACGAACGCCTGAAGGAGCTCAATCCAGAGATAGACATACATCGCGAGTGTGCCGAACGCTACCTTTCGTATATGAAGAATCTGAAGAATCTGAACGCCATGTACAAGTATACGAAGGGTGTTTCCGAGGAGTTCATGGACACGCATGTCGAGCCGGATCGTTTTGTCTCGGCTCTGTTCAGACCTGAATATGCCGATACGCTCGATCGCCGTATGGTCATGCGCAACATGTTCCGTATGGCGTGCATCATGCAGGATGTGGATTATCTGGGCATATCGTTCTACGATCTGTTTACCGAAGATGAGCTCTTTACGCTGTGGCGTTGCTACAATGTGCAGTCTTACGTTACATTCGGTCCTTCCGTTCCGTACGGAGATTCGATCATAATGGATGCAAAGCCGTTGCTGCACCAGATCATAACCGATGCCGATGATGCCATGACAAATGGCGGGCGAGCGGCATTTCTCCGCTTCGGACACGATATAAACGTAGTACCGCTGCTGGGGCTTCTCGGTATCGAAGGCAAGTGCGCGCGTATCTCCGTCGATAGTCTCGAGGAGGTCCATGACTATTGGGCCGACTCTTTCATCACGCCCATGGCCACGAACGTGCAGTTCATCTTCTATCGCAAGCCCAAGAGCGATGATATCATAGTAAAGGTGCTGCACAACGAGGGCGTATGCCGGCTGCCGATTGAGACGGATATATTCCCATATTATCACTGGAAAGATTTCCGCGATCATTATCTGCCGTTGACGGCCGAGTAGACCTGTCTGTAAAATTGAGAGAGGGCCGGCAGCATCATGCCGGCCCTCTCTGTTCTTGTTATTGGGAATTACTCGTTGAATACCGTATTGAGGAACAGGTTCGTAGTGCCCTGGTGCTTGACGGTGTAGTCCTTGGATATGCGGCTTACCTTGCGCAGATATATCTCGTTGTCACGCAACGGAGCGAACCAGCGCTGCAGCTGCTTGTAATCTATTACGGAGGTGGCGGCCCCCAATGCGACGAGATCGCGGGCCTCCTTGAATTTCTGGTAGTTGGGACCGAACGCCATGGGCAGACCGAATGTGGCAGCCTCGAGCGTATTGTGGATGCCTACGCCGAAACCTCCGCCGATATATGCCCACGAAGCATAACCATAGGCCGATGACAGCAATCCTACGGTGTCGAGAATAAGTACCTGTTTCGATCCGAACGGGGTGAGCGGCGTGCATCGTGTGTACCTCAAGGCTCCGCCCCTGGTCTGTTCCATTATGTGGGTGATGCGCTGCTCGTCCATCTCGTGCGGGGCTATAATGAACTTTACGGTCGGATTGTCGTTGATAAGTTGCAAAAGTATCTCCTCGTCGGGACCCCATGTCGAACCGGCAATGAAGAGACGCTCCGTTCCACGGAAACGGTCTATCAGATCGATTTTTTTGGCCTGCTTTGCGATCTGCGCCACGCGGTCGAATCGGCTGTCTCCGGCAACAACCACGTTCGAAAAGCCTATTTCGGCAAGCAGTTTCTTCGACTCTTCATTCTGTACGAAAATCGTATTGAAACTCTTCAGTGCCTTGCGCCATATCGAGCCGTATATACGGAAGAATACGGAATTGCGTCGGAATATGGCCGATACGATGTAGGTGCGGATCGATCGTCTGCGCAGCTCGGTGAGCAGATTTATCCAGAACTCGTATTTGACGAATATGGCTATTTCGGGATGTACTATGTCGAGAAACTTGCGTGCATTGGCCGGTGTGTCGGCAGGCAGATAGAATATGTAGTCCGCTCCGTCGTAGTTCTTGCGTATCTCGTATCCCGAAGGCGAGAAGAACGTCAGCAGGATCTTGTATTCGGGGTGACGTTCGCGTATCTTCTCGATTATGGGTCTTCCCTGCTCGAATTCACCGAGCGAGGCTACGTGTATCCAGATGATCCTGTCGTCGGGCTTCACGGCCTGACGCATCTTCTCGAACAGCCCTTTACGGCCTTCCCACCACAATCTGGCCTTGGGATACCACCAGGATGCTATCCCTATGCACCGGGTATAAATTATGATACCGATATTATATAGCCACATCTCGACGTACGAAGTTTTGCGGGGCAAAGGTAGCATATTTTGTCTGAAAAGCAAAATTACCAGTGACTTTGCATGGCATTTTCTATATATCTTATGTCGCAGTTGTCGCTGTCGAACATGTCGATGGCGATGAGGTCGAATTGCGGCTCAAGATTCGTCCCGTAAAGTGCCATGAAAGCCTCTGCCGCACGGAACATGGCGCGGCATTTGGTCGTGGATATGGCCTGCTCGGGGGTAGTCCATCCTCCGGCCCGACGGGTCTTGACCTCGATGAAGTGTATGGTATCGTATCGGGCCGCAATGATGTCTATCTCGTAACGGCCGTTGCGCCAGTTGCGTTCGAGGATCATGAATCCGTTGCGACGCAACCAGTCGACGGCTGCCTCTTCACCCTTGCGGCCGATCTCTGAAGCCGTCGTCATTGTTCGGCGTGTTTTGCGCGTAAGAGAGCCAAGCCCATACGTGATGACGGACTCGTAATCATAACAGAAAACTCAGGTCGTCGCCGGCTTTGACTTCAAATGTGGGTATGCCCTTCTTGAATATGCGCATCGGACGGTTGCCCTTCAGCTCGAGGTGCCCGTCTTCGTAGAGCAGCATGCAGCCTTCGCGCAATCCAACGACATAGCGACGGGGATTGGCCTGTATGTATTCGAGTATGCGTTGCTCGCGGGTTTCGCCGGCATGGCCTTCGGGATTGGCGTCGAGATAGTGGGGGTTGATCTGGAACTTCACGGCTCCGATTGCCTTGAACGACGACGGTTCGACTATCGGCATGTCGTTTGTGGTGCAGATCGTCGGACAGCATACGTTGCTGCCGGCCGACCATCCTACGTATGGCGTTCCGGCCTTTACCTTGCGCAGTATGGCGCTCATGAGACCCTGCTCCTGCATTTTCTTCGCCAGGACGAAGGTGTTGCCTCCGCCGACGCAGATGGCCTCGGCCTCGCGAATCATGCGGGCGGGATCCTTGGCCCGGTGAACTGAATGCACGCGTACGCCTATCTCGTCGAAGCGTGCTTGTACCTTGGCTTCATATTGGGCGTAGGAGAATGTAACGGCTGCGTAAGGAACGAATGCGACCTCCTTGACGCCCTCGAGAAAGTGCCCGATTTCCTGTATGGGGTATTTTAGGTACTCTTCACCGGCATTGGTTGAGTTGGATATCATTAAAAGCTTCATAATATGTTGGTTTTTAGTTTTATTGTGTGGTAGATAGCCTTGCGGCGTTCAAAACATTGGCTTTATGATGTCAAAAATAATAAAAAAGTGTTATCTTTGCACAGAATTCGTGGAATTCGTTTTGTGGCGTGGAGAACAATTATTTATACCTATAAAATAAATGTTTAACTAAAACTTGAAAATTATGTCAGAAATTCAGTCCAAAGTTGTTGAGATTATTGTTGACAAGCTTGGTGTAAAGGAATCGGAGGTTACTCCCGAAGCAAGCTTCACCGGTCACCTCGGAGCAGACTCGCTCGATACCGTTGAGCTCATCATGGAGTTCGAGAAGGCTTTCGACATTCAGATCCCCGATGAGGATGCCGAGAAGATCGCAACCGTTGGCGACGCCATCAAGTACATCGAAGAGCACAAGAAATAATCAATCTCAATAACTCGGCAGACGAACAGGTTTGAATTTATGGGCATACGGCGTGTAGTAGTTACGGGTATAGGTACGATCAATCCCTTGGGAAACGATGTGGCCGAGTATTTCGCCAATCTTGAAAAGGGTATCAGCGGAGCCGCCCCGATAACGCACTTCGATGCCGGCAAGTTCAAGACCCGATTTGCCTGTGAAGTCAAGAATTACGACTGGACGCGGTATTTCGACCGCAAGGAGGTACGCAAGTACGACCTTTTCGCGCAATATGCCCTTGTGGCGGTTGCGGAGGCGTTGCGGGATTCCGGATTCGAGGTCGACAAAAGTGATGCCGAGCGTGCAGGCGTAATTTGGAGTACCGGTGTCGGGGGACTGACATCGTTTTTCGAAGAGGTAACGGACTATGCCGGGGGAGATGGTACTCCCCGGTTCAGTCCGTTTTTTATTCCCAGGATGATTCCCGACCTTGCGGCGGGATACATATCGATAAAGTACGGCTTCAAGGGCCCCAACTACTGCGTCTCTTCGGCATGCGCCTCGTCCAATCATGGACTCATAAGCGCTATGGATCAAATTCGTGCCGGACGAGCCGACGTGATGATTGCAGGCGGATCCGAGGCCGTAGTCAACATACCCGGTGTCGGCGGTTTCAATGCGATGCAGGCAATATCGACCCGTAACGATGATCCGCAGCACGCTTCGCGTCCGTTCGATGTTTCGCGTGACGGTTTTGTCATGGGAGAAGGCGCTGCAGCTCTCGTGCTTGAGGAGTATGAGCATGCCGTGGCCCGTGGTGCCAGGATATATTGCGAGTTCGCCGGTGGCGGAATGTCGGCCGATGCCTACCACATGACCGCTCCGGACCCTGAAGGCAACGGCGCAATGAAATCGATGAAAGACGCATTGGCAGAGGCCGGCATGACGCCGGCAGAGGTCGATTATGTCAATGTGCACGGTACATCCACGCCATTGGGCGACGTGGCCGAACTGAAGGCCATGCAGAAGCTTTTCGGCGAAGACATCTACAAAGTGAATATCTCTTCCACAAAGTCTATGACGGGCCATCTTCTGGGAGCTGCCGCAGCCGTCGAGGCTCTTGCCTGCATATTCGCCATAGACAGGGGTATCGTACCTCCGACGATAAATGTCGTCGAGTTGGACCCTGCAATCGACCCCAGGCTCAACCTTACGCTCGGCAAGGCGCAGAAGCGCGACGTGCGTACGGCCATGAGCAATACATTCGGTTTCGGCGGACACAATTCCACCGTCGTATTCCGTAAACTTTAATTAAAAACCCGATTATCATGTTTGATTTTTTGTTACGCCCCATAAGGCGCAATTTCGGCATTGATAAGGAGTATTACAGATTTATTGATGACATGTTCGGATTTATTCCGAACAACATCGAATTGTACAAACTGGCCCTCATCCACAAGTCGGCTTCGCAGTCGATCGGCGGTTTGAGCATGAACAACGAACGGCTCGAGTTTTTGGGCGATGCCGTTATCGAGAGTGTGACGTCGGATTATCTCTATATTGAGTTTCCGGACCGTAACGAGGGCTTTCTTACGCAGTTGCGATCGAAGATCGTGTCGCGTCAGTCGCTTAACGACATGGCGCACGAGATAGGGTTGGACAAATATGTCATAACCGGTTCCAACGGAGGCGGACTTGTCCAGAAACATATCTACGGAGATGCTTTCGAGGCTATGGTCGGAGCCATATATCTCGATCAGGGCTACGATTTCGTAAACAGACTTCTTATCAACAACATATTTTACAAGCACCTCAATCTCGAATATCTGACCGAATCGGAGACCGATTTCAAGAGCCGTCTGATCGAATGGTGCCAGAAGAACCACCACAATGTAACGTTCCGCACGCGTTCGGGCAATGATTCGCATGCGTCGGCTCCGGTATTCAACTCGACGGTAATGATCGACGGCATGGCCGTAGGCTATGGTACGGGCGATTCGAAGAAGACGGCCGAGCAGAATGCCGCATGCTCCGTTACGAGGGAGATCAGCGATGATGATTGTGTAGAGTTGCTCGACAAGCTCGATCGTCTCGAGGCCGAAGCGGCGCGGCGCGACCGCAAGACCGAGGCAGAATCCTCTTCCAAAGATCGTAAGTCGGCCGATGATGCTTCCGAAAAACGCAGCCGTCGCAGGCGTCAGTCCCGCAGACAGCAGACGGATGCCGTACAGACGAATTCCACGCCCGATGCAGGCAATGAGCCTCCGGTTGTTGTTGACGAGGTTGCTTCTGCAGCCGAGCCGGAAGTTGTTGTCGAGACGGTATCCGCAGAGGTCGTTGCCGTAGAGGCCGAGCGTCCCAAGCGACGCCGCAGAAACTCTTCGGGTTCTCGACGTCGTGATGAAAATGCGGTTGTCGAAGCCGATCAATCTGTCGAACAGCAGCCTGTTTCCGAAACCGATAATGCCGATGTCGCACCGGCCGGGGCAGAAGAGGCTGTTGCGGTAAAACGTCCTTCGCGTCGTCGTTCATCGCGTGCACGTAAGGCAGAAGCTGAACAGACGCCTGTTGCTAATGACAGTACAGTTGAAGACGGTGCGGTTGCAATTGATGGTGTGGCGCAGGATGGTACTCCCGTTGAAAGGCCTCGGAGACGTCGTCGCAGACCTGCTGCCGAACGCAATGCCGAAGATCAGAATACGTCTGTACAACAGGCCGAATCAAGTGACGAAACTCTCTGATCATGAACTCGGTACTTAACAAATTGGCAACTCTCGGCGTCGGTTCGTTGACCGACGCCGAGTTGCTTGCACTTGTGCTCGATGACGGCTCCTCGCCGACAGCAGCCATGCAGCAGGCCGAGGGTATCCTTGCTTCGTGTGGTTCTCTTGCCTGTTTGTCCAAAACGGATATTGCCCGCTTGCGTATGATCGAGGGCGTGGGTCTGAAGCGAGCTTCACGTGTGGTCGCTGCAGCTGAACTCGGCCGTCGTTTTATGGCGGCGGAGGCCGATACGATCGGCTCTGTCTCGACGAGCGGCGATGTGGCCCGAATATTCCGCCCTCTGGTCGAAGGTCTGAAACATGAGGAGTGCTGGGTACTGTACCTTACCAATTCCAACCGTATTATCGAGCGTCAGCGGGTAAGTCAGGGTGGTGTGCAGGGTACTGTCGTTGACCACAGACTGATAGCCAAGCGTGCACTCGAGCTGCTGGCAACGCAGGTACTGATGGTCCATAACCATCCCTCGGGCGATGCCGAACCGAGTGAACCCGACAAAGTGCTGACACGCCGCGTAGCCGAGGCTCTGGCATTGTTCGACATACGCTTGCTCGACCACATTATTCTTTCGCGCAACGGCGAATTCAGTTTCCGTCATGCCGGTTTGATAGGGTAGTCTTTTCCGTTGTAATACACGAGGGCAGCCATCAGTGGCTGCCCTCGTGCGTTATGCGGTACGGATTATTTTGAAGATTTTACTGAGATGTATTCGCTTATGGCTTTCACGTACTCCTCGAAAGCATCCGTACCGGCAGGGGTTATGCGACATACCGTTCGCGGCATTTTGCCCTTGAATGTCTTTTCAATCTCGATGTACCCGGCTTTCTGCAGCTTGTCGATCTGCACGCTCAGATTCCCGGCTGTTGCGCCCGTATGTTCGCGCAGGTAGACGAAATCGGCGCTTTCGACTCCCACGAGTATCGACATCACGGCGAGTCGAAGTTCTGAGTGCAGCAATGGATTCAGTTCCCGGAACATCTTATTCGGCTTTTTTGGTTGTTTGCGACGCCTTGTGCACGAGGATGTGTCCCGGTATGCACATCAGCAGGAAGAATATGGCGGCAAAGATCAGTATGTCGTCCGTCTGATATGCGAATATCGCTTCGCGCCCGGCTTCCTTTACCTCCGGCATGAACATGTATCTTATTGCGAAGATCGTCGATGACAGCATCGACAGTGCACCACCGATCGTTACGGCCTTTGAGCGTATTATCGCACCGGTTATGGCCGTACCCATGCCGATAAGCAGCGTCATCATGAAGAACATCGATATCTTGTATACGAAGGCGGCGCCGAATGCGAACAGTACCGAGAATCCGAATACGATCCATACGGCCGTTACGGCACGGTCGATGTAGGTCCTGACGTATTCGCTCCTGTTGTTTCTGCATGAGAATATCCATGTCAGAAGGTAACCTATGACGGGCAGGGCAAACCATCCCCATCCCCAGTAAAGATCCAGCCTGTGCATGGCGTACTCCCAAAGCGATACGGCAACGGTCGTGTATCCCCATATAAGGAACGGTATTCCGGCGTCGTGCGTCAGTTTTGTCCGGGTGTCGCTGATCATCGAGTTGATGATTTGCAGGCTCTCCTGTTCAGTGATTTTTCTCTCTTCCATAGTGCTTATGATTTAGGGTTCAACAATCCAGCAGATAGTATATCCATTGCAGCGCCACGCCCAGTCCCCAGCATCCGATTACCCATAGTACCCATGGATACGAAGGTGATGTTACGCCGTTCATTATCGACAGAAAGGTGCATATTACGACGAATGTCGCCGTATTGCGTATGGCAGATTTGCGGCTTTTGCTCCGTTCTTCGGCCGACAGCCTTGTGTTTAACTCCTTCATTGTTCCCGCTTTTATTGTTCGTATGTTGCAAATATAAAGTAGTTTATAATATAAACCAAATTTTCGATACACTTTTTTGCGAAAAAAACATGACGGCAGCATGTTCGGTTATTATATAACCGAAAAATGGAGTCGGACATTTCTCAGCAACCGGGTGAATCGCCGCTCACGATGATAAAAACGGGCTGAACCTAATGCAATATGCCGATTGTTTGCTATCTTTGTCGTCAAAGAACGAAAACTGAAAATATCATAAATCATGACACAGGACGAACTTTTCAAGAAACTGGTCGCTCACTGCAAGGAGTACGGATTCATATTCCCGTCGAGCGAGATATACGACGGACTTGGAGCCGTATACGATTACGGTCAGAACGGCGTTGAACTGAAAAACAACATCAAACGTTACTGGTGGGACTCGATGGTCAAGCTCCATGAGAACATCGTGGGTATCGATGCCGCCATATTCATGCATCCCAAGACATGGGAGGCATCGGGACACCTCAGCGCCTTCAACGATCCGCTGATCGACAACAAGGATTCGAAGAAGCGTTACCGTGCCGACGTGCTGATCGAGGAGTGGATAGCCAAACAGGATGAAAAGATACAGAAAGAGGTAGACAAGGCCCGCAAGCGTTTCGGCGAGGCATTCGACGAGGCGCAGTACCGTTCGACATCGCCGCGTGTGCTCGAGACTGCTGCACGCCGTGACGAGATTCACAAGCGTTATGCCGATGCGATGAACGCCAACGATCTGGCCGGCCTGCGTCAGATCATCATCGACTGCGAGATTGCATGTCCCATATCCGGTACACGCAACTGGACTGAAGTTCGTCAGTTCAACCTGATGTTCTCGACGCAGATGGGCTCGACGGCCGACGGAGCGTCGACGATATATCTTCGTCCGGAGACGGCACAGGGTATCTTCGTGAACTTCCTCAATGTACAGAAGACAGGACGTATGAAGATACCGTTCGGTATAGCACAGATCGGAAAGGCATTCCGCAACGAGATCGTTGCCCGTCAGTTCATCTTCCGCATGCGTGAGTTCGAGCAGATGGAGATGCAGTTCTTCGTAAAGCCCGGAACCGAAATGCAGTGGTGGAACCAGTGGAAAGAGACCCGTATGGCATGGCACCGCGCCCTCGGATTCGGTGACGGGAACTACCGCTTCCACGACCATGAGAAGCTCGCACACTATGCCAATGCGGCTACCGATATCGAGTACAACTTCCCGTTCGGATTCAAGGAGGTTGAGGGTATACACTCGCGTACCGATTTCGACCTTGGCAACCACCAGAAGTTCTCGGGCAAGAAGATGCAGTATTTCGATCCCGAGACCGGCGAGAGCTACATACCTTATGTAGTCGAAACGTCGATTGGCGTTGACCGTATGGTTCTGCAGGTGCTGTCGGCCGCATATTGCGAGGAGAAGCTCGACAACGGCGAAGAGCGTGTGGTATTGCGCATACCCGCAACACTCGCCCCGACGAAGGTTGCTGTGCTGCCTCTGCTCAAGAAGGACGGACTTCCGGAAGTGGCCCAACGCATTATCGACGACCTGAAGTACGATTACAACGTCGTTTACGACGAGAAAGACTCCATCGGCAAGCGCTATCGCCGTCAGGATGCCGTGGGTACGCCGTTCTGCGTTACGGTCGATCACCAGACCCTCGAGGACGGAACCGTTACGGTACGTCACCGCGATACCATGGCGCAGGATCGTATCGCCATCGACAAACTGCATGCAATGGTCGAGGAGGAGGTTTCGTTCCGCAAGCTCTTCAAGAAGTTGAATCTGTAAACTCTGCGCCGATATCCGATGGGGCGCATACTTGCGATAGATTACGGGACACGGCGTACCGGTCTGGCCGTGAGCGATCCCCTGCAGATAATAGCCGGGGGATTGACGACAGTCGACACGCGTGAGCTCGAAAAGTTCATCGCGGAGTACGTGGCGGCGAACGACGTCGAGACGATAGTCGTGGGCAAGCCGATGCAGATGAACGGTACCCCGTCTGAAACGTATCGTTTCGTCGAGCCGCTTGTCGCGCGTCTGCGTCGTGCATATCCGGCAATCAGGGTAGAGCTCTACGACGAACGCTTCACGTCGGTCATGGCGCACAGAACGATGCTCGAGAGCGGTATCGGCAAGATGGCCCGTCGTGACCGTGCTCTTGTGGACAAGATATCGGCGACGATTATTTTACAGTCCTACATGGACAGCAGACATTGAATATTGAGATTATGAAACGCATACTTTTATTTGCAGCGGCCCTGGTCTTTTTCATGACATCGGCTGCTCAGGAGAAGCCCAAGGATTGGGCCCGCTTCTACCGTTACGAGAAGGCCAATGCCGAACTCGCCGAGAGCGGCGCCAAGGTCGATGCCGTATTCATGGGTAACTCGATAACCGACAACTGGGCAAAATACGACCCCGATTTCTTTACCAGAAACGGCTTCGCCGGTCGTGGCGTAAGCGGACAGACGACATCGCAGATGCTTGTCAGATTCCGTCGTGACGTTCTCGAACTCAAGCCACATGTCGTTTTGATCATGGCCGGTACGAACGACATAGCTCAGAACAACGGATTCATAACGCTCGAAAACGCGTTGGGCAATATCAAATCGATGTGTGAGCTGGCCCGGCTGCATGGAATAAAGGTAATACTTTGCTCAGTACCGCCTGCATTCCAGTTCCCGTGGCGCAAACATATAGAACCGGCACGGATAATCGTCGAATACAACCGCATGCTCCGCGAATATGCCGAGTCGGAGAAGATTCCGTATCTGGATTACTATTCGTCGCTTGCGGACGAACGTGGCGGCATGCCCGAGAAGTGGAGCTCCGATGGCGTTCACCCCAACAGGGAGTGCTATGTAACAGTTATGGAGCCGTTGGCTCTCAAGGCTGTCAACAAGGTACTGCATACGAAGAAAAATTACGTATCCGAATTGCAGTAGGTTTTCATTTTGCAAATAAAGGTTGCTAATGGACGGTGATTGAGTAAAAAGTCATTGGAACCGTAGCTTTTTAGGTAATATTATTGTATATTTGTATTTGTTATGATATATCCGATTGTCATATACGGATCGCAAGTATTGAGGCAGAAAGCCGAACCGGTTACTCCCGATTATCCGGATCTCGGCAAGTTGATCGAGGATATGTTTCTGACTTTGTCGGAAGCCGATGGAGTGGGGTTGGCAGCTCCGCAGATAGGGAAAAGCATAAAACTGTTTATTGTCGACTGTACCCCTTGGGGTGAGGAGCAACCCGAGCTGGCCGATTACAGAAAGGTATTCATCAATGCCGAAATATACGAACGCAGCGAGGAGACCGACTTTTTCAACGAAGGCTGTCTGTCGCTGCCGGGTCTGCACGAAGATGTACGTCGTCCGGTAAGTATTCGCATGCGTTATCTCGACGAAAACTTTGTCGAGCATGACGAAGCGTTCGACGGACTGCCGGCCCGTGTCATACAGCATGAGTATGATCATACGGAAGGAGTAGTATTTACCGACCGCCTTTCGTCGTTGCGCCGTAATTTGCTGCGGGGTAAATTGACTGGACTGACAAAAGGGAAATACAGATGTGCTTATAAAACAAAACAGATTTGAAACGGAATCACGATTTGCCGCCGGTGACGGCGAGTCTTTGATCCCTGGTTGCATACACACTAATTATTTTTTATATAACCAATTAATTAAAAGGACAGAGTTATGAAAAAGATTCTTCTTACCATTGCGGTATGCTTGTGCCTGGGCGGCGTTGCTTCGGCGCAGGATTGGTCCGTCGGCGGACGTATAGGCTCGGGGTTCCAGGCTGTAGGCCAATATCATGGTTTGGGTGATGTCGCCGGCAAACCGTTCTATCTTGAAGGACGTTTCGGTATGTCGTGGTGCAATCCGGGTGCAACGCTTGTTGCGGACTTTACGGCGTTGGCAGCATGGAACTGCTTCGAATTCGGACAGTATGATGCCGGTAACTTCTTTGCAGATTTCGGTTGCGGCCTTTCGGTCGGCGGTCGTGAGCACTATGCCTATGTAGGTCTTGCAGGTCTTGCCAAGTTAGGATTCAAGTTCTCAGGAGCACCTGTTTCGCTTTCGTTCGACTGGACTCCGGTATTCGGTCCCGAGATCGCTTACTATGGCAAACAGACGATTGCCGGTGTAACGATCCCCGGAGGAAGCGCAGCTGATTTCTTCGAGTATGGACTTGTGAACTTCGGTATCACCTGCACGTATAACTTCTGATCGGATTTGATCAGGTAAATTATTAAAGCCGCAATTCCTTTGGGGAGTTGCGGCTTTATTGTGTACATGTTAAGATGGTTACGTCACTCTATGTCCCTGATGCAGCGGATCATTGTGGATCCGGGTTTTGAGATGGTTACGTGCCCGCCGGTGCAGTACCATGATATTTCGGAGTCGTAGTTCAATCCGAGTGTTCCGAACGAGTAGTATGAATTTACGAAGGTATACTGACCGTTCCACCAATATGGGTTGACATCCGATGTTATGTAGTTCGACATTAGACTGGCCTCACGGATGTTGGGCATACGGTATCCTTCGGGACACGGAGAGTCTCCCTCCTCGATCATGGTTTTAAGATCCTGATAGCTCCCGTTGTATGCTACAGCCGGGCCGGTCTCGAATTTGGTATACAGTCTGGATGCTTCAGAGTTCTCGTCGCCGGGTTCGAGTTCGCGTGTGGTGTAGTACCGGTTGGATTTCTTGTTTATTCTCGACACGTCGAACAGGTAAACAGATGTAGTCGAGTTATTCTCTTCGACGGCGCTGAACAATATGGAACGGTCCGGAATGATATTCTCGTCATTCAACTCGGCAATGGCATCGGTTTCGTTCTCGGGGTCCATTCCGAGATTTCGTACGCATCTGACCGTATATCTACCGGGTTTTCCGTCATAGGTTGAACTGTACTGCTGATATGCACTTGTCGAGAGTCCCTCTTCCGCCCAGAGCATTGTCGGGTAGTTTGCAGGATCGGAACCTCCCCAACGGGTGCTGCTTATCACGTGGCGGCGCCACAGTTGTGTTCCGTATTCGTCGGTATCGTACTTGCCGTATCCATTGTTGCTGTCATATAGCTGGGCATCGCTCGACAGGCCCTGATCGCCGATATATAATGCTGTTAACTGTTGCACCGATGCTATGTACCATTTTATCTCATCTGCATCGATAACGCCGTTACCGTTGTTGTCACGATTACGCATGAGGCATGTATATCTGGCTGTAGCCAGTTCGTCATCGTCTTTCAGGAATATAAGTTCATGATCGTTTTCGCGATCGAAGTCGAGATAGTCGTCCCATTGCTTGTAAGTGTAGTTGCCGTTATTGTCGACGAGTTTCCAGATGCGAGCTGTATTATACAGACCGTTGGCGTGGGACGTATTGCCCATGTTTTCATAGTTGTATGCAGTGGTGTTGTGACGTTCGTTGCGGTTGTAGAACCAGAGGTGCCCCTCTGTCTCGTCGGTTGTTTCCACGCCCCACGCCGAATTCAACTCCGCATTTGTAGTATCGAATATCGATTGAATGGAACGCTGCCGAATTGTTATGACGCTGCCTGTGGCCGAACTCTCTCCGTCGGCGCTGAACTGCGTATTGCACAATACATGCATCATGCGGTTGGGCTGGTTTACGAACTCCTTCCACAAAGTCGGACGTACCTCGCCGGATATGGGATCCCTGTCATAGTAGAACTCATCTACGAAAACCGTAACGTATATGCGGTTCCGTCGGTATATTTCGGGGTTGTTCGGATACATCTGTTTGAGGTCGGGATCTTCTTCCTCGCGGAAGTCGTTGGTGCGGTTGCTGTCGAAACGGCGTTTCTGCTCGCGTATGTATTCGCAGAACTCAAGGATGTTCATGACATCATTGGGATTATATCTGCTGTTGAGGTGACTGTATTGTCCCGAAGCGTCCATGTCGTTTATACGGAACTTAACCCAGTCGTAGTCCAGTCCGTTCGGAACCTCTACGCCATCGACAACCTCCGGTAACCCTTCGCGGCCGAACGGTGTCTTGACATACCACGTAACGGTTTCGGGTGTAATATACTCCTGGTCAAAAGCGAATACACGCTGTCCGTAGTGCGCGTCGAACGTGTATATCGATTCTTTGGCTATATATACCTGCCCCGTTGCACCGGACTCGTTCTCAACGTTGGTCGACACCTCGACCTGGATGTTTTCTACGCCTTTGATCGTAATCGTATATGTGTAGTGCGTGTTGCGGTTTACGCGATAGTCGTTCAGATCCTTGCCGAAATCGCCGAGATGTATGTAATATGTAACCAGTGCATTGAGCGTCTGGCTTTTGGATCCTGCTTCCACGTCGACATCCATGGCCAGTTCACCCTTTATGACCAGATATGTAGCCGTTTCGGGAGCATTTTCCCACAAACCATTCGTCGTGTCGTATGCACCGACCTCGTTTTTTATGCGTTTGTCGCGCTGGTGATAGCTGTCGACGTTGTTCTTTGCCGTCGGACGGTTTTCGAGCATGTAGAACGAGAATCCGTTCACGGGAGCCGTCACCGTAGTGTCCGAACCGGTGCTGTTGACGTATGTGAATGTCTCTTCGGTCTGTGTTTCGAAATTCAGGGCAGACGAATTGAAGAATCCCGTACCCGAATCGTGGCTTTCAGTCGCGACGTCGTGTTCGATCAGATAGCAGCTTTTGGGCAGATTCACTACCTGCCATGACTCCGGTGTGAATGCCTTAACCTTCTGAACGGTCTCTCCGTCGCTCGACGTAACGTCGGTTTCGTTTCCTACGGCGGCGCGTATCCGCACATCTATCTTGGCGTCGAGACGTATCAACGGGATTTTGACGCTTCCGCCGGTATCGTATGTAATTCCGGTCGAGGTTATGGTCGTGTTTTCGGCGCTTCCGGTCATGATGAAAGAGCCGTTGCGTGATGTTATCTCCTGACTCAGGCTTGCAACCATGGCGTTCAGTTCATCGGTGGTCTGGATGAAACTGAATTTCTCGGAGGCGATACTTATCATGTCGGTATCGATGTTCGCCACGAGCCAGAAGGTACCGCCCGTCAGTTGGGGCAGTTTCATGCGTATGGTTCCGATGGTCTTTTGCGAAGCATCCATCAGGTTGTCTACCATCCAGCAGTTGGAGTTTGCCGATGTGACTTCGGCTTTTGTCTCGCGTTTGTTGTCGTCGTCGAAATAGTGGCCGTAAACCCTCTCTCCGGCGCTGTTGAACAGAAATACGTATATGTTCGATACGCGCGATTCGGCAATCAGCCCGAGAGTCGATCGCGTTGTGATGTCAATTTTGTCGAAATTGCTGTGTCCGAAGTCGAGCGTGGCCCATACTTCGCCTTCGCCTGTCGGCCTTTGGTCGAGTTCCGGATCGTTGACACATCCGCCAAGCAGCAGAGTGGCCGATAAAAGGTATGTTATCAATCGTTTCATTGGCAAACGTATCACTTGAATGTTATGTTACCACCTCCGATGTTCCAGTTGTTTACTTCAAAATCGAAATCACCCTTGTCGGGGTTGTACGACACATCTACGAGTACATGTATGTAGTCGTTGCGCTGTATCTCGTGCACGTCGCTCACCACGGAACTCTGTTTGTCGATGGTCTGCAGTACGACTTCGTGTTTGGCCTTGAGTCCCGTTTGCCTGGTAAGCGGATAGAGCGCGAACTGCGACCAGTTGCCGACGTCGTACCATCCGACCACGAGCGTGTTGTCTGTTCCGCGCGTATTGATGTAGGCCGAGCTGCCGTATCGGTCCCAGTAGTAGTTCGAACGGAACAGAAAATAATTGCCGTTGCGGCTGACGTTGAATGTATCGGCTTCGGACTGTGCCACCATCTTGAGGCGGTTTGTTTCGTACGAGTCGTATGCCGATTTGACCGTCTCGACATAGTCTTCGGTCTGTACGTTGCGCAGGTAGTAACCCGAACCGTCCGGTATGAGTTCCCATACGTAGTCGTAATATCTGTCGCCACTGCATTCGTCGAGAACGGCCTGCGGGGTACGGTCTCCTGTCGAGGCATACAGCTTGTCGTCCTGTACGTACAGATACGATCCGGTGTCACGGCGTTTGATGAGGAAATACGGTCCCTGGGTGTAGATGTCGCCGAGGGAGGTTATCGGGGTGCCGCCGTTTTTCAGTGCATAGCTGACGTAATCCTCGCCGCCCTCATATTCCACATCTATAGTGTACGTATAGTTGTTCTGCGTGTCGCGGCTTTCGTATATGAGGCCGTCGAAAATGGTGGTTATGCCGGCATCCTTTGTTATGGCCGTTCCCGGGACAAACGGTATGAGTGCATTGGCGTCTGTCGTTACCGGTGCACCCTTGCCGTAGTGTTCGGTTTCGGCGGCATAGTTGCCGGCGGCATCTGCACGCGAGAAGAGATAGCAGGCCGACTGTGTGAAGTTGTCGCTCATGGTGAGGTCGTTGACACTCAGCGTCAGGTTGCTGTAGTTGCGTACGTCGATTCGGATGCGGGCACAGGTGTGTTTCAGTTCGGCCGTGGCTCGGTTAACTCCAGATATGAGATCGAGCGAGTGTGTGGTGCTCAACGGAATCGATACATTGCCCGGTCTGACATACGGTTCATACGTGGTCCCGTACGAGTCGTATTTCGTCGGTATTCTCAACAGCAGGTTGTAGAAGTCCGTGTAGTTCTGGCGGAAATTGTCGAGACCCGTATCGCGGTTCTCTTCGAATTCGGCCAGGAGGGAAGCTATACGGGAGGCTATGCCCGAATTTCCGAACTGGTCGGACTCCGAATAGTTTGCTACCGCAAGCAGCATATAGTTTCCGCGCGTCAGTTTCTCGGCGAGACCGTGCTTGGGGTTGTTGTATTCGAATGTTACCTTTACTGCCTTGCCTGACGTGAGAGACGTATCGACTTCGCCCGTAGTTTCGTCGACAAAGCCATTGTTTTCGTCTATGTCGTCGTATGGCTGCAGGACGGTCGGGGCATTGGGGTAGATGTTGCGGTATGCCACCAGCCTGTTTGCGGCGTAATCTATCAGAAAGAGTGTGGCGTGACGTATGGTGTTGTCGTCCGCATTCGTTGTACGTGTGCCGGAGGTCGATATCAGAGCCGAAACATCGGTCGTTATCACGAGGCTTGCAGGTTCGTCCGTCCGTGAACCTGTACCGTCTGGAGCAGGTTCATCCGTGCGGCATCCGTATGTTGCGGTAATCATCAGCGCCGTGAAGAGTATTCCGTATATGTATCTTCTGTACATGGTTCCGTATTTTAGTCGTTTGTCAGAATACGATGTCGTACGATGACTCGCGTTCGTTCCAGTCTGCTACCGTAAGCGTAAGTTCCACATTGCTTTCTGTGATAGAGATCGTATATGTATACCGTTTGCCGGGCTGGTATTCCGTGCTCTGTACCATTTGTCCATCGGCGGTCTGCGACTGCTCGGTAACCTGCGGTATGGTTACCGCATAGACGGCATTGTTACCGCTGCGCGTGGTAAAGCAGAACTGCAGTTTGCCCGACGACTTTTGCGGAAGAATAAGTATCCATCCGTTGTTTTGAGTGAACAGGTCGCCCGAAGTGGTGCCTGCGGCTGTATATGCCATGGCCGGTGATGCGTTGCCTGCATCCTGTTCGGTCGAGAATCTTACGCCGGTGTTGCTCCAGTAGTAGATTTTCTCGGTGACAGGCGGGTTGTAGCCCGTAATCCATGTCATCTGCTCTTCGTTGTTTGTCGAGCCGTATGCCAGCATGCCGGAAGTAGCGAAATCCCGCGAGTCGGCATTCTGCAGATAGCATGATGTCACGTAGTCCGTATTGGTGTAGTTCGCCTTTATGAAAAAGCGGAGGGCCGCCAGTCCGTGCTTGAATTTCAGGGTTACGGGGGCGTTGAGGTTAACTTGTGGGTCGTTTGTATTGACACGGTTGTATGCAACCAGCAGGTCTTCCTGAAATTCGTGCGTGGGATATTCTATGACGAACGTCGATGCGTTGGTCGATGCCACGACCTGCGATTCGAGTTCCTGCGGGAAGTATGCCCTGAACTTGTATCGTCCGCCTATGAACCAGTAGAGATCAGACCCTGCGTAATTCCAGTCGCTGTGTGGATTTCCGTTCTCCTTGTGGGCATATATCAGTTGTGTTCCCTCGAATACGTTCTTTATGGTCGTCTCCATGCCGTCGGTGTCGGTGTATGAATAGTCCGCCCATATTCCTATGGCCTTGCCTTCGCCGCCTGCGTTTGTCGGAGTGCATGCCTCTTCAAGCGTAATCCAGTCGGCATTCGGATACGGATCTCCGTTCTCGTCTACGGCCGGACCGACCAGCGAGCGGCTTTCCGTACCGGGGGCATTCACCTCCGCTACATCCCAAACGATGGGCGATTCCGATGCGCTGCCGGGTTTGGCGGGCGACTGCGGAATCTCGTGTCGGCTGCATGCAGCAAGCAGGCAGAACGGTGCCATTAATGCAATCGTATATTTCAGTATCCGTGACATCTGTTTTCTGTTTTTATTCCTCTTTGGATGGTATCTCGGGAAGTACTTCCACTCCGTCGGGGCTTACCTCCAGCGTTATGGTGTAGTAATGGCCGGCTTCGAACCTGCGTTTGACAGGTTCCGACGTATCGGCCTGGTGTATGAATGTTCCGGCATGCGACATGAATTCGTAATCGACCGTAATGCTGCTCTCGATGGTCTGGGGTATGATGCGTTTCGGCTTGCCGACATTAACCGGCGTATTCTGAATCGGAACAACGCCTTCGAAGAACGGTATCGCTACTGTCTCGTCATCGAGAGCCCATGCAGGTTCCGGCAGCGAGTGGAAATCGCCTTCGGCAACAATGTCGTCGATGGTTATCCCGAGTATTCGGACATTGACAGATTCGTATCCGGCTTTGCCCTTTACCATGAACTCGATCTCGCAAAGAGCATGCTGCAGCGGAAGTATTATCGTGCCGCCGTTTATATGCTTGGTAAGTCCGGTTTGCGGAACCGTGTACCGGAGATCGGCCTGATTCTCCCGCGTGTCGATGCCGTTGAACATGACGCCATTTTGCTCGTTGCATCCGGACGCGGCATCGAAAGGCGAAAAACCTATGCAGGTCAGCGTGTACTGGACCGAAGGCCATTGGTCGTTGCTCTCTGTACGCCAAACTTCGCCGTCGTGGACCAGACGTGAGTTTTCGAGCAGTGGCGTTGCCGTATCCGAGCCCCACACCTTGCTTTCGGGCATTTGCCATACGCTAACGCCGACGGACGGCTCCTCGGATGTCTCCGTATCGGTAGTTCCGATATCGGACGAACGGACCTTCACGTGCATGACGGGGTCGAACGTCATATCCACCACCGGATCATAACGTCCGTTCCTGTCGCTCACGCAGCCGACAGCCGTAATTGCAGCCGTTGCGATCGCTATTATTTGTTTCAGGTTCCGTTTCATGTCTTCGTCGTTCTGGTGCCTGTGCGGGGTATCACCCCCGCACAGACTGTGTATTGATCGCCTTAAGCGGTCTGATAGCATTTAGAGCTCTATGCCGGGAGTTACAGTCTGATCGGCCCAATCCTCTACTTCGGGTGCGAAGGTGATCTTGTCGAGACCGAACTGCAGAGTGAAGATATAGCGCTTGCCCATCTCGAACTCGGTCAGACCGTATCCGTCCGAGATGTTGATGGTGCTGTGCTGCTCGACCTTTGCCGTGCCGTTGTCGATGGTGTAAGTAACATCGAGCGACACGTTGTTGGCACCGGCATGTGCCAGCTGCTGCGGCAGAACGATAATCGGGTTGGGGGAGTTGAGGGAAACGGCTGTCGTTGTCAGAGGCTGTTCGGTTGTTACGGCTTCGTAACCTGCGGTATTTTCGTTGTCTTGACCGCTCCATGCGGCAGATTCTGTTACGGCTGCATTGGTATCGGCCAGGTTCTGGTTGAACGTACCTTTCTGGTATGCGTTGATCAGCTTGATGCTGGTAACGGTGATGGTATGGTTCGCATATTCTTCAGAAGCCTTTACCTTGTATACAACCGAAGACAATGCGTGCTTGAAGTTGATGTCTACGCCGTTGTATGTTGTCGTGCCGCCGGTGCTGGAGGTTCTGTCGTACGAACGCTCGCTGAACATGAGGTCATAGTGCTCGGCAGGATTAGTTTTCACCGTGAAATTGGTGAACGTAAAACCGGTGGCTCCCCATGCAACGGTGCAGTCGTCGGCAGCGCCAGAGGGCGAATATGCTCCGAACGTCAGCGTACCGTTGTTCGGCCAGTAGTATGCCTGTCCACCGGCCGTCTCGGTATCCCACGTGTTGTCGCCTGCGTTGTAAGCGGTCTCGGCGTCGTCCATGTAGAGTTTTCCATCTGCGAAGGCGGTGTAGTTGCCGTCGAAGTAGAGTGCGAACACCGAGAAGTGCTCGGCCTTGGGATAGGGAGTCGAGATCTCGCCCGCAACGATGGAGCCGCGGGTGATGCCCGATACGGCAGGCGCTTCGAAACCTATCTTGAGGTTCTCTGCGGCACCGCCGTTCAGTTTTTCATTTTTCACGCAACCGGTGATCGTCATGCTCACCGCAATTGCCATAAATACAATTTTTTTCATATGATAAAAATGTTTGTGTGAATGTTTGCCGTTTGGGTTTTATATTATTATGTCTGTCTCTATATCGGTCCAGTCGTCAACACCCGGAGCAAAGCCTCCTTCGTTTTCCGGCTCTTCCGGTTCGGGGATGTTGAGTACCTGATCCAGCAGCAGCCATTGATGTTCGATGGCATCCGGTTCGGAGAACTTGTCCGAGATGTCGATTGTCGTGGTCATGGCGCGGCCGTCGGTGGTTTTGATGTCGAACGTGATGGAGAGTTCGTTATCCTTGTCCGGCAGTTTGCCGAACGTGTGGAATGTGGTGTATATGAACGCCTCGTCGCCGACGGTTTCGCTGCGCTTCATGTCGAAATATACCGTTACGGGATTTTCGGCATTGACCTGTCCGTCATTGAGTGTTGCCGAACCGGCCATACCCGTAAGCAGACCCACGGCCGATGATACCCACTCGATGCCCTTGACCCGAATCTGCAGGTAGTACGACAGCACCACGCTTTTGCCGGTAAAGTGATCGCCGGCCTCATTGCGCAATGTGTCTATGTCGTTGCCGTACGGAATGTTGAGCTGTTCGTTGTTGTCCACGAACAGGTGGTCCGGTACGTATACGATCTTTTCATCATCGCTGCGTCCGCGGCTCGATATCTGGCTTAGCAATGTCGCCGAGATCGGGTTTGTGTATGCTTCGGCTTCGTAATAGAGGTGACCGTTGTCTATGACGGTCGACTCCGTCCCGAAGTTGTATGTAAGCAGTATGTAGTTGCCTGGGTTTGCAATCACGTATCCGTCGTAGAAAACTCCGCGGTCGTCCGATCCCTTGTTGCGCAGATAGCGTTCGGCCACGACATGCCCGTCCGACTGATCGTACAGGGCGACGCGCAGCATTTCAGGCGACGAATAGTCAGGCTTGTCGAGAGTCTCGTCGTAGAAACCGGTTGTTACGTTCTTGATCTGCTCGTCGAGGTATACGCGCACGTAGTGGGTGTTGCCTACCTCGACCAGCGGGCGACGTTTGCAGCATGTCAACGTCACGACCAGAAGCGTCGCTACTGTTGCCGACAACATGTGTATGAATATCCGTTTCATCGGCGGCCTCCTTTCTTTACCGGTGCCAACAATGGTATCGAGAGGGCTATCTCGACCTTGGTGGGACCGAAATAGTGCCATACGCCGGTTTTGTTGTTGTCGCGTACGAGCAACTGCCAGTCATCGGTCGGTATGTAGTGCCGATACGGTATGCGGGCATATCCGGCCGATATCGAAAACTCCAGATTGACTCTCTTTGCAATGGGCATGGAGTAGCCGTAAGTCAGTCCGGCGCTGAAAAATTCGCCCTGATAGCAGAACTTGCGGTTGAACTGGAAGTCGAACTTTCCGCCCATGCCGTATACTCCGAGGAAGTGTCCGACGAGAGCGTCGCGTTGAACTCTTTTCGGAGTCGCCTTCTGCGTTTTGGGGCGGAACCACCAGCGGAACTCGCCGCCGAACGACAGATATTCCACGCAAAAGCGATTGTTCTTGCTGAGCCACCACGGACAATGGTGTTCGTAGAGAATCGAGAATTTTTCGTTGAACGGAACCTCCACGGCGAAGTTCAGTATCGTTGCGGCATCGTACAGCAGGTTGCTCTTCAGTGCCACGACCGTACGTTTTTCACGTTCGTCCTTTGCCTTTACGGGCGTTACGGTTGCTACGGCAGGGTATTGTTCTGTGAACGGACCAGGAACCTGAAGGTCCGTCACGGTAAATTCGGCCGCCTTGTCTACAGGCTCGATTGTCTCCGGTTTCTGCCATACGCAGACCCATGTTGCCATACGCAGACGCGGCATGTGGTTTCGTATGATATATTTGTAGGTGCGGCCGCCGTCGAGTTGCTGCAGCCTCCATTTTTTTGTGTCGTTACGTACCGGTGCATCGAGAATCGACAGGACCTTGTCGCGGTCATAACGGTGATAGTTGGCCTGCAGCTCTGCTTTCAGACCCTCCCAGTTCTCCTCCATCGGGCGAAGTTTTATACGGTTTGGGTCGAGGCTGCTCTCCTTCGGAGTGTGGACCAGTATATAGCGTTTTGCGGCCTCGGCACGTTTGCGCGAGAGCCATACGTTTCGTTCGTACACGCCTTCCGGTGAGGCGTATGCGTATATGATTATGCTGTCGATATGCGGTGACAGAGCCAGATATCTTCTGATGTGTGCCATCTGGGCGGCGTTGTCGAGATAATCGTCGTCCAGATCTATGCGGTCGCGCCAATAATAGAGGGTGAATCGTTCGACTACGTCGGTCGAATCGCTTTCAGAAACACGAAAATCCCCCCCCCGTGCGGTTGTCTCTGTTATATTCTGACAAACAGCCTGTTTGGTAGTGCTTGCCAGCGCTATCATGGCGATGATTATGGATGCCGATAAAATCCGCATACGATGGTGGACTTGTGTCCGAAACTATGGTTCCGGATATATTTGTTTCTAATTTTGTTTTTGTCAGGTTGTTTGACTGTCCAAGGGGGTTAGACCATTCAAACATTGTTCAACTACAAATATACGAATATTTACAAATAAAAAATCCCCCCCCCGAAAAAGTGTGAATAATTGATAGTTATTTTGTTATATATTGTTTTTACTTATTGTCATTTTTGTTGTTTGAATTCAATTTGCGAAAAAGTTTTACGATTAAAAGAACATATCGTATTTATTAAAAAAGCCCGTCGGAACGGGCTACAGACAATAAAAATGCCAAAAGTGATTGTTTGCGGTGATTGAAGAATCGGATGTCGCCCATCTTTAACGAGCGCAACATTTCAAAGCCCGTCATCAGCCATATCGCAAAATTCAGATATTAAATTTATTGCAAAACGAGGATCGGGATGATTGTGTTTTACAATGATTCGTTTTTTAGCATGGAATCGAGTTTGTCTCCAATACCGGCGCTGCTTTCGTTGACATGGTTGATAAAGTCCGCATATTTCAATGGATATTTCCCTGCATGTCCGCGGTAGAAACCCGATATGATCTCCATCAGTTCGTCATATCCGATCTTCCTGGCGATGCTGTCAAGCACCAAGGGTCCTTTTCTGTAAATGACGATATTGTTGTTGTTTACCGTAACGTCGACGATCGCTCGGTCCTGAGGCATACCCTTGATCTTTGAGTATTCGGACCTGTACATGTCGAGTAGTCGATCGTACGTCTGTGAACCGTAGTAATGACGTATGAACATGAGCGTCATGAATTCATTGAGCGACTCCTTGATGAAATATGCTCCGGGTTGTCCGTCATCGACAAGCAGTGTCCATTCCCCAAGCCATCGGTGTCCGATTTCGTGCACCAGCGGATAGATGTCGGGGTAGGTGGAAAACTTCTCCTGCGACGCTGAGATGAACCCGATGTTGTATCGGTTGCTGAATCCTTTCCCGTTGTGAAACAGAAAGGTCGGGTAGTTTGTTACGCCGCCTTCTTCCGAAATATAGTTTTCGCCGTAGACGTTGCTGAAAAAGGCGATACTGGCTTTTGTCAGTTCAAGCAGCTCTTCATAACGCTCTTCGCTGCACTCCATGCCCTTGATCTGGTATATGGATATTTCATCGGGCAGGTGTGCCGATGTTCGCCGGTAGGCTTCATTGCGTATGAACGCAAGCGTTATCGACTGGGCCAATATGTTTTGCAATATGCCATTGCATTTCGTGTAACCATCTGTTTTCAGCGGGTACGAGCAGAGAACGGACAGCGAATCCGGAGTCTCTGTCCGGATGGCGACATCCATGTATGTGTTCGGTACGTACGGATAGAAGTATTCGCCGAAGCTGGTCTCCCACAGCTCGGCATCACCTTCACCGTATATGAAGAATGCTGACAGGTTTGTGTAGTCGTACTCCATAGTGACGCGAACCGCACGTTCTGCCGTTCTTCGGAATACGATTCTTTTTGCCTTTCGATTATATTCATATTCGAATGTATCGTCATCGATGTTGAGGTTGTCGACCGAAAACTCATGACCTCCTCCGAAATTCATTGCGACGCTGTCTGCATCCTGAAAGTCCAGTAAGAACGTGCACGCAACATGCAGATTGGCGGCATCCTGATTCGTTTTGCTGAAGATGACCGAGTAGTCTCTTATCTCTCCGGCCGTTGCCGCATGCATGACAGTAATCGTCATGATAAATGTGAATACAATGGCCCTTGTCATGATTATCATCTATTTTATTGCCGGATCCCGACATGAAAAACATACCCTGTATCGAGACCCGGCAATGAAACTGTTCCGTGCTGATTTTCACTGCTTGAGTTCATCATCCTCGAGCGAGAACAACTCTTCGACCTGTTTGCCGAATGTCTGTGCCATCTTGAGGGCAAGTACGGTCGACGGAACGAATCGGCCGCTCTCGATGGCGTTGATCGTCTGACGGCTTACACCGATGGCATCGGCAAGTTGCTGTTGTGTCATGCGTATTTCGGCGCGTGCCACGCGTATCCTATTTTTCATCGTCCGAACCTTTTTTGAGCATGTACAGGCGGATGCGGAAAATAACGGTAAACAGCACCGGTAGAGCTATCAGTTCGCACAGCATTACCTCGAGGAACGTCAGGTCGTATATGAACAGTGCTGCCAGGCATACGGCGGCCGTGTTTGCGTAGAAGGCGGCAAGCAGCGAGTTCAGGCGTATAATGCCTATCATTTCGTCCTCGACCTTCTCGCGCGAGCAGCAAACCAGCGTTGTGCCGATCAGTACGCCTATAAGTGCGATATTGTTCAGTACCCGAGTGACCGTTTCGCCGTGGCAAAGTTCATAGTATTGGTTGGCGGCATTGCTGTTGATTGCCTCTGGTAGCAGGTACGACGGTATGCCTTGAAATCCGTCGAACCACATCATTATTCCTATGATTGTCGCAGGAATCAGAATTATCCAGCCGATTCGCTTGAACCGGTACGGAAAAAGCAGGAGTTCGTTTGTCATGTTTCAGAATTTTTTTTGTTGTTATGCGTTCGTGACGGTGCGCACCTCGTCATTTGTCGCACTACAAATGTAAAGTATATTTTACATATTTGCAAGTAAACATGACATTTTTTATTTGAGTTATTGCCGGTATATAAAAATAGGTATACCGCCACGTCCGGTTAACGATACGTGGCGGCATGTCCCTGTTCTGGAAAATTTATTGCGATATCTTGACCAGCTGCTGACGGTATGCGGCGAGAATGCGCGATTTGGAGATGAATCCCTTGTAGTGGTTGTTCTTGTCCACGACGGGCAGCATCCATGTGTTTTTCTCGTCGAATTTCGGCAGGATACTCTGTATCTGTTCCTTTTCGAGAATCTTGTCGGGCGGTTGGATCATGTAGTTGGTGATTGGTGTTCCCCACTTTTCGCGTTTGAACATGTCTTCGCGCAGATCGTCGAGCTGTACGACACCCAGCAGACGCCCGAAATTGTCGATTACGGGGAAGATGTTGCGGTGTGCCGACGAGATGATGTGGACGATATCGCCGAGTGTAAAGTTTTCCTTTATACGTACGAAGTCGGTCTCCATCAGGTCTTCGAGCTTTAGGAATACGAATACAGACTCATCCTTGTTGTGAGTCAGCAGCTCGCCCTTCATTCTCAGTTGTTTGGTATATATCGAATCTGGATCGAGATAGTAATCCACGGCGAACGATATGCAGGCCACGATCATAAGCGGTATGAAAAGTCCGTATCCGTTCGAAAGTTCGGCTATAAGGAATATCGACGTGAGCGGAGCCTTCATGACGCCCGACATGACGCCCGACATGCCGACCAGTGTGAACGATACGATCGACAGATGCCATCCGAAAATGGTATTGAAGGCCAAAGCCACGGTGGCACCCATGAATGCACCGACGAACAGCGACGGGGCGAACGTACCTCCGACGCCGCCAGCAGCGTTGGTCGTCGACATCGCTATGACCTTGAAGAACATGATGGCGATGATATAGATCAGCAATACCCAGTCGTTGGAACTGAATCTGTAGAACAGCGAGTTGTCGAACAGAGATGTGGCCTTGCCATGCATCAGCGACACGAAAGCCTCGTAACCTTCACCGTACAGCGGCGGAAATATGAATATCAGTATACCGAGCACGACACCTCCGACGATCCATTTCTTGTATTGCGACTGCATGGAGCCGAAGAAACGTCCTACGCGAGAATTCACCGTCGTGAAGTAGTAGGCCATAAGCCCGCAAAGTATTCCGAGCAGAATGAACAGCGGTATCTGTTTCAACTCGAAGGCGTCGGCCGGAGTAAGCGTCACTGCTATTATCGGGTCGAATCCGCGCAGTGTCAGGGCTATCGTGGTGGCCGTTATCGACGAGATGAGCAGCGGAATTACCGAGCTTGCCGTGATGTCGAGCATCAGTATTTCGAGGACGAAGACCACGCCAGTGATCGGGGCCTTGAATATCGATGCTATGGCGGCGCCTGCACCGCAGCACAACAGCAGCGTGATGTTGCGGTAGTTGAGTTTGGCGAGCTTGCCTATATTGGACCCGATGGCAGCACCGGTCAATACGATCGGGGCCTCGGGGCCGACCGAACCACCGAACCCGATGGTTGTGGCGCCGCCGACGACCGATGTCCAGCAGTTGTGTGCCGGCAGTCTCGATCCCTTGCTCGACATGGCGTAGAGCACGCGCGTGACACCTTCGGATATGTTGTCCTTGACGATGTATTTGACGAACAGCGTTGCCAGAACTATACCTATGGCGGGGTAAATCAGGAAGAGGAAGTTAAGCGAATCGGCCGGAATCCAGTTCACCAGCACTTCTCGAATGGCGTACAGCAGCATCTCGAAGAAGTAGGTGACCAGACCGGCACACGCACCGACAATGACGGCCAGTATGCCCATCACCTGCCGGTCGTTCAGCCTTTTGGCCAGACGCAGATATAGCCGGTATATTTTTTCGCCGGGACGCATGTTGCGATGCCTGATTATTTACGGTGAGCGTAATGTTCGATCTGCGAAGCGATCAGCTCCCTGTCCTCGAAGTAGTTGATACGCATGGCGCTGCGTACCTCCTTCAAAGTCTGTGCCGCCGTGGCGCGGGCCTTGATCGACCCCTCTTCGAGTACCTTGTAGACGTCGCCGATATTCTGTTCGAAGATCTTGCGGCGTTCGCGTATCGGTTCAAGCGTATCGTTGAGGACGGCGATGAGGAACTTCTTTACCTTGACGTCGCCCAGTCCGCCGCGACGGTAGTGCTCCTTGAGCTCGTCGAGCGAAGCGTAGTCCGGTAGGAACTTTGCGAAGTGCTCCGGACGGCTGAATGCGTCGAGATATGTGAATACGGTGTTACCCTCTACCTGTCCCGGATCCTCGACACGAAGGTGGTTGGGGTCGGTGTACATGGTCATGACCTTCTTGCGGACATCCTCGGCCGAATCGGATAGATATATGCAGTTTCCGAGCGACTTGCTCATCTTGGCTTTGCCGTCGGTTCCGGGCAGACGCATGCATGCTGCATTGTCGGGCAGTAGAATTTCTGGCATGACCAGTGTTGGACCGTATACAGTATTGAATTTGTGGACGATCTCACGTGTCTGTTCGATCATCGGCTCCTGATCCTCGCCTGCGGGTACGGTCGTAGCCTTGAAGGCCGTGATGTCCGATGCCTGGCTGATGGGGTAGGTGTAGAATCCTACCGGTATTCCCTTGCCTCGTTGCGTGGGGTCGCCTTCGGTCTCCGAGTCGGAGAATCCGCGCATGGCGATTTCGCTCTTGACGGTCGGGTTGCGCTCGAGACGGGATACGGTTACGAGATTCATGTAGTAGAATGCCAGTTCGCAGAGCTCGGGAACCTGAGACTGTATGAACAGGGTAGATTTTGCAGGATCGAGACCGCATGAAAGGTAATCCAGAGCCACCTCTATGATGTTCTGTCGTATTTTTTCAGGATTGTCGGCGTTGTCGGTCAGAGCCTGAGCGTCGGCTATCATGATGAATACTTTCTCGAATTCTCCGGAGTTCTGCAGCTCTACGCGGCGGCGGAGCGAGCCAACGTAATGACCGAGATGCAGTTTGCCGGTCGGTCTGTCGCCGGTCAATATGATCTTACCCATAGTTTAAGTGTAAAAAGTAACCTTGTTAAAAATTCTGAAAAACAAATGTATAAAATTATCGCCGAACCGCGAAAAAAGTTTAATGTTATAGATTTTTTTTATACATTTGCGTAACAGATAAGATTTGCGGTTATGACTATAATCCAACTTGAATACCTTTTGGCCGTGGCCAATTGCGGAAGTTTTTCCATGGCGGCGGAACACTGTTTCGTTACTCAGCCGTCGTTGAGCATGCAGGTGAAGGCGCTTGAGGAGGAGCTCGGTGTCGTCCTGCTCGACCGTTCGAAGAAGCCGGTGATTCCCACCGAGGCAGGTGAGGCCGTACTTGCACAGGCGCGTGAGGCTCTCAAGGAGTATGATGCCATCAAGGAGGTCGTAGCCGAGATGAAGGGAGAGACTGCCGGAAAGATGCGACTTGGGGTGATACCGACAATCGCACCATACCTGTTGCACCGTTTTATTCCCGATTTCGTGAAGCTGTATCCCAAGGTCGAACTTGAGATTCGCGAGATGGTGACTTCGGACATTGTCGATGCGCTGCGTCGCGACAGGATCGATGCTGCCATCGTGGCTGCCGGAACCTGCGGCGAGGGGATCATCGAGCAGGAGCTGTTCAGCGACAGGTTCTATCTGTATGTTTCGCCGAACAATCCGTTGTACGAACGCTCCAATGTCCGCATCGAGGATATCGATCTGAAGGATCTGATACTGTTGAGTCCCGGCAACTGCATGCGTGACCAGATTCTCGAGTTGTGCCAGGCGCGCCGAGCCATGACCGCCCATTACAGTTTCGAGTCGGGTACGCTCGATACGCTCATGCGCATCGTGGACTGTACGTCGTGCGTTACGGTCATACCCGAGATGTCGCTCGATTACATATCGCCCGAGCACCGCAGTCAGGTCAAGACATTGGCCAAGGGGGCGACTTCGCGCAAGATTGCCGTGGCCATACGCCGTACGTATGTCAAGACATCTATCGTGAAGGCACTGACCGACACCATCGTCAAGGCCGTCGCCAACAAGGTATCCAATGCATAGATTGAGATGACAGGCATTTCGGCCGGGCCGGGCGGTGTCGGATTTTGTCATCAGGATGTCTTATATGTCCATGGTAGCGCACATAAGTTGCGCCGCATGTTCATAATCGCCATAAAATAGTGCATCAATGGTTGGCAGTCGTTAAAAATTACTATCTTTGCGAAGTTATAGAGATATGCCTTTTATGGAGAAATTTACGGAAAACGAACTAATAAATACGATTGTAGAAGCTATCGAGGACAAGAAAGGTAAGGATATTGTATCGTTGGATCTTTCGGGTTTCGACGGTGCGATATGCTCGCATTTTGTTGTGTGCAATGCCGATTCGACCACGCAGGTTGCGGCGATTGCCGACGGAATCGAGGAGAAGGTCTTCGAGAAGCTTGGAGAGCATGCATGGCGTGTCGAAGGTCAGCAGATGGCGTTGTGGATAGCCATGGATTACCTCGATGTGGTGGTCCATATATTCCAGACGGAGCTGCGCGGGTTCTACAAACTCGAGGAGTTGTGGGCCGATGCACCGATGAAACGTTACGAGTATGAAGAGTAATTAGAAAGTTATGGCGGAAAAGAAGAATAGCAACCGTAAATTCAATTTACGGTTCAACATAATGTGGTTCTGGTCGTTGGTGGCGTTGTTGATCGTCGCCACATGGGTCTTCGGTAACGGCAATACCGATCCGGTCAAGAGCAACTGGAATACCGTTGAGCAGATGATCCGCAACGGTGAGGTCGAGAAGATCGTGGTCGTTAACGGCGAACTTGCGGAGGTCTATCTGCAGAAGGGAGCCGAGGCACGGTATCGCGATTCCGAGGACAAGGATCTCCGGCGCATGCCGCAGACCGGAGCGCAGTTGACGTTCATAATCGGATCGGTCGACTCGTTCGAAAACAATCTTCATGAGATCGAGAAGGAGTCAGGCAATACCGTAGTGCTTGAATATGACCGTCGCGGCGACGGATGGACCAACATACTGGTCAATCTCGTTCCGTGGTTGTTCCTTATAGGAATATTCGTGTTGATGATGCGTAATCTCTCACGTGGTGCTGGAGGTGCCGGCGGCGGCATAATGAATGTCGGCAAGGCGAAGGCTCAGGTATTCGACAAGGAGAACAGTAAACGCGTCACATTCAAGGATGTGGCCGGTCTCGAAGAGGCCAAGGTGGAGATCATGGAGATCGTCGATTTTCTGAAGAAGAAGGACAAATACGTCGAACTCGGTGCCAAGATTCCAAAGGGAGCATTGCTCGTAGGCCCTCCGGGAACGGGTAAGACGCTGCTTGCAAAGGCTGTGGCCGGCGAAGCCAATGTTCCGTTCCTGTCGATTTCGGGATCCGATTTTGTCGAGATGTTCGTGGGAGTCGGTGCATCGCGCGTGCGCGACCTTTTCGAGCAGGCTAAGCAGAAGGCTCCGTGCATACTTTTCATAGACGAGATCGACGCCATAGGACGCGCACGCGGGAAGAATGCCGGATTTTCGGGCAACGACGAGCGTGAAAATACGTTGAACCAACTGCTTACCGAGATGGACGGCTTCCAGACCAATACGGGTGTAATCGTGCTGGCGGCAACCAACCGTGCCGATATTCTCGACAAGGCGTTGATGCGTGCCGGACGTTTCGACCGTCAGATCGAGGTGGGCCTGCCCGATGTCAAGGAACGCGAGGAGATATTCAATGTACATCTGCGCCCGTTGAAACTCGATCCGCAGCTCGACCGTTCGTTCCTCGCAAAGCAGACTCCCGGATTCTCGGGTGCCGACATAGCCAACGTGTGCAACGAGGCGGCGCTGATTGCTGCCCGCCACAACAAGAAGTTCGTGTCGAAAGAGGATTTTCTCTCGACAATAGACCGTATCGTAGGAGGTCTCGAGCGCAAGAACAAGATCATCACCGACGATGAGAAACGGACTATTGCGTACCACGAGGCGGGACATGCCACCGTAAGCTGGATACTGGAGAACGCCAATCCGCTGATAAAGGTGACTATCATACCGCGTGGCAAGGCTTTGGGAGCCGCATGGTATCTTCCCGAAGAGCGACAGATAACCACGCGCGAGCATCTGCTCGACGAGATGGCGGCGACGCTCGGTGGCCGTGCTTCCGAGGAGATGACATTCGGACATCTCTCCACTGGAGCGCTCAATGACCTCGAGCGTGTGACCAAGCAGGCGTATGCCATGGTTGCATATTACGGCATGAGCGACAAGATAGGTACGATAAGCTATTACGATTCGACCGGTCAGAGCGACATGTCGTTTACCAAACCCTATTCTGAGCGTACGGCCCAGGAGATCGACGACGAGGTAAAGCGCATGATCGACGAGGCATACACCATGGCCCGCAAGGTTCTGTCCGAGCATAAGGATGGCCTGAAGGAGCTGGCCGAGTTGCTGTTGGCCCGTGAGGTTGTCTTCACCGAGGATGTGGAACGCATATTCGGCAAGCGCAAGAAGGATATACTGCGCGAACGGAAGGAGGCTGAACAGAAAGCGGCACAGGAGCAGAAACAGAATGCTGCCGACAATGGCACTACGGTCGAAGCCGAACAGGCTGCGTCCGATGCGAAAGTGAAACCCGATGTCAAGGTCGCAGCAGACGATAAGGGCTCTTCGGTTAAGGATAATAAAGAAGGTGATGCGGAACAGACGCCGCACAGCAATGAATAACAATTGATTTCGTATGAAAGGTGGAATGAAGGACCTGACCGTGCGTACATTGAGCGGCGCCGTGTTCCTTGTGGTATTTGTCGGGGCTATTCTTTTGTCGCAGTGGAGTTTCTGCGTGTTGTTGCTTGCCATACTTATCGGCAGTCAGATAGAGTATTACCGCATGAGTACACGTGCCGGGTTCTCTCCGCAGGTCTTCACGGGCATAGTGTGCGGAGTTGCGCTGTTTGCTATCAATTTTTTGATATTCATGCAGTTCGGGCGTACGCGCGAGATCGACGAGTCTGTAAGCAAGGCCATATACGTCTTGATGTTGTACGTCGTGCTGATATTGCCGACGGTATTTGTATGCGAACTGTTGCGCGGCAAGACCAACCCCATAGTCGATGTCGCCACGACGATAGGAGGTGTCGTTTATGTTGTATTGCCGCTGTCGCTGTTGTGCTACATACCGTTGCTGCTGAACGGCGGCACGTGGAATCCGTGGGCTCTGTTGGGATATGTACTCATTATCTGGGCCAACGACGTGTTTGCTTACCTTATAGGCAGTACTTTCGGAAAGCACCTTATATGCGAACGCATATCGCCTAAGAAGACATGGGAAGGATTTGCCGGAGGATTTACCTTCTCGATATTGACCGGTCTCGGAGCCGGATGGCTGCTTGGCGGTAACCTTTGGGTGTGGGGTGGCATGGCCGTCGTGGCATCCGTAACCGGAGTGATGGGTGACTTTACCGAGTCAATGTTCAAACGTTCGGTCGCAATCAAGGATTCCGGAGCCATGATGCCCGGTCATGGCGGCTGGCTCGACCGTTTCGACTCGATGCTGATGTCGGCGCCTTATGTGTTTGTCTATCTGTTGATCGTGTATAACTAAAAAACGAACCTATGAAAATCAACAAGGAGGGATATCGAATTATTTTCGTTACGGGTGTAATCTGCCTTCTGATATGGGCCTTCATATACTATCTGCTCAACCAGAACGAAGAAGCCGGTGTCATGTGGTTCAGCGCAATAGTTCTTATTGTATTCTGGTTCTTCATCGTTTCGTTCTTTCGCGAACCGCGGCGTGTCAAGATTCACGACAGTGATCTGGTATTTGCACCGTGCGACGGCCGTGTGGTAGTCACGGAGCCTGTTACCGATGACGAATACTTCAACGGCGAGGAGGTCATGCAGATATCGATCTTCATGTCCATAACCAATGTACATATCAACTGGTTCCCGGTAGGCGGCACTGTCAAGTACTTCAAGTACCATCCCGGACGTTTCCTCGTGGCGTGGCATCCGAAATCCTCGACCGAGAACGAACGTACGACAACCGTCATAGAGACCGAACACGGACAGGAGGTTCTGTTCCGTCAGATTGCCGGCGTCGTGGCACGTCGCATAGTCTCATACATGAAGGTCGGAAACAACGTAAAACAGAATGACGTGTGCGGATTTATCAAGTTCGGCTCGCGTCTTGATATATTGATTCCCAAGAACAGTGAACTGCTCGTGGAGATAGGCGATCCGGTAGTGGGTACGCAGACTCCGCTTGCGCGTTTGAAATAACAACCGAGACCATGGCCGAGACCAGACAGAACGTGTGGAAATATGTAGCCGGCGTATTGCTGACGGCTGCCATATTGTTTCTGATATGGTATTTCAGCTCCGTGGTCATATACATACTGGTGTCGGCGGTACTGGCCATTGTAGGGCGCCCGCTTGTGAAGCATATATCGAGAATCAGAATAGGCCGATGGTCCGTGCCTCGCTGGTTGGCCGCATTTGTGACGCTGCTGGTAATATGGGTGGTCTTTGCTGCCGTATTCTCGCTGTTCATACCGCTTGTGGCCAACAAGATGTACCAGTTGGCAACGCTCGACTTCAGTTCGGTGCTCAAGACGGTTGAGGAACCGATAATGCGTGCTCAGGAGTATCTGCATACGATCTTCATGATGCCCGATTCGAAAGTATCGCTGAGTGACATTATTGCCACTTCGCTCAGTCAGATCATTGACTATGATACGCTCAATACGGCATTCTCGTCGATTATAAATATCGGCATATCGTTCTTCATCGCCTTCTTTTCGATATCGTTCATAACATTCTTCTTCCTCAAGGAGGACGGCCTCTTCTATTCTATGGTCAAGGCGATGTTCCCGCAGCGGTATCAGGACAACGTTACGCGTGCACTCGACAAGATCACTATCCTGTTGTCGCGCTACTTTACGGGCATATTGGCCGAGAGTGCCATCCTGATGATCGTGATATCGTTGATCATGAAGATATTCGGCATGCGTACGGAAGATGCGTTCTTCATCGGTCTGGTAATGGGTGTTATGAATGTCATACCGTATGCCGGACCCGTCATGGGCGGAGTGGTGTCGGTATTCGTCGGCATAGTGACTCCGATCGAAGGGTATACCGTAGGCCATACCGTAGCCATCATAGTATGTTCGCTGCTTGTGGTCAAGTGTCTCGACGACTTCGTACTTCAGCCTACTCTGTATTCCGAACGGGTAAAGGCCCATCCGCTTGAGGTCTTTCTGGTCATACTGCTGGCAGGTTCTCTTGCCGGTGTCGTTGGCATGCTGCTGGCCATACCGTCATATACGGTTCTGCGTGTATTCGCCAAGGAGTTCTTCTCGCAGTTCTCGCTCGTGCGTAAATTAACAAAGGAAGTTTAACTATGATTGCTATCGAAGGCGAGGTAATTCATGGACAACAGTTGGGTCGCCGCATAGGTTTCCCAACAGCGAATATGGAGATCGGTAATGTTGATGTGACTAACGGTGTATACATGTCCCGTGTTAATATCGATGGGGTTGAATATAGGGCCATGTCCAACGTGGGCGTCCGTCCGTCCGTAGACGGAAAACACCGTCTTCTCGAGACGTTCATTTTCGGATTCGGCGGTGACTTGTATGGCCGTCGTCTGCGGGTAGAGCTGTTGTGCAAGGTTCGCGATGAAAAGAAGTTCGGGTCGATAGGCGAGTTGCAGTCTCAGCTCGAACGCGATTCGGAACATATCAAGTCGATGTAAAAACAGAAACGGCACCTTTCGATAAGAGGTGCCGTTTCTTTTATGGATAGCCTGAACTCGTTTATTCCCCGTATTTCTCCAATTTGGCGAACAACGGTCCGAAGTCTGCATGGGCATCGACAAATTCGTCGTACGAATGTTCGGTCTGTCCCTCCTCCGGAACGTCCGATATCATCTTTACTGCTACTACGGGAATGTTTCCGCACTCTTCGGCTGCTATTGCTATGGCTGTTATCTCCATGTCGAATATGGCCCTGTCGACTCCGAACCGCTGCTTTATGTCGCGGACCATTCGGGTGTTTACGAACGAGTCGCCCGTAAATACCGTAATATCGTCTTTCCCAGCCAGCGCACGTGGATCCGTAATCTCGGGTACGAATCCGTCGGGAATATCGCAGTCGTGATACATGGCACGATCTGGCATGACGATCTCACCCTGGTGAAAGCCGAGCGTACCGGCGGCAAAGCCAACGACGGCAACGGCATCGTATCTCTGAGTGGCTGTCGACAGGGCACGCACCACATTGGCAGCAGCAGCGGCCTTGCCTATTCCGCACCTTATCACGGTGTAGTTGTGGCATGACGCATGTTCGGCGGCGCGGCATGCATTGGCATATTCGCGCTTGCTTGGGGCTGCTACGAGGATATTCATTGTCCTTATAGTTTTAATCCTGCAGCGGCGGCTTCTTCGGGCGAAAAGAGTATGCCAACGTACTTGTGCATGGCCTCGTTTGCTCCCTCGATATCATAGAGCGACGGGTTTCCGCACTGTATTTCGTTCATTCCGACAATATCCTCCTTGCCGTGTATGGGGAAAACCTTGGCGTACACGCGTCCGAGGGCGGCCTTTATCTGTTCGGCCGTAACGTCGTTCATGGTCGAGAGATAAAATCCGGTAAGGCATCCCATCGGGCAGAACGAAACGATGCTGTGGCCGATTGTCTCGTCGAGACGCAGCCAGTAGGCCATGAGGTGTTCGATGGTGTGAACGGCACCCGGAGTAAGAGGCTTGTGGTCCATGGGGGCGCAGAAACGCATGTCCCACGAGAGGACCGACAGTTTGTCGTTTATCTGGTAAGTCGAGCGCAGGTATAGTCCCTCGCGCAGTGTCCGATGATCGACATCGAACGAAGATACGACTGATTTCATGGTGCTTTGAGTTATTTTTTATCGCGGTTGTTATATGCTTCAAGGGCCTTGCGCAGTACGAGAAGAGCTCGCTGCAGGTCCTCTTTTTTCAGAATGTAGGCTATGCGCACCTCGTCGCGTCCCATCGTCGGGTCGGTGTAGAAACCCGATGCAGGGGCAAGCATTACGGTCTCGCCCTCATACTCGAAATCCGTAAGGCACCATGCGCAGAACTTGTCGCTGTCGTCGACCGGCAGACGTGCCACGGTATAGAAAGCGCCCATAGGAATCGGCGAATATACTCCCGGAATCTTGTTCAGTCCGTCGATAAGGCACTTGCGGCGTTCGATGTACTCCTCGTATACGTCGATGGTGTATTGTCTCGGTGCGTCGATCGAGGCCTCGGCCACGATCTGCCCGATAAGCGGGGGCGAAAGGCGTGCCTGACAGAACTTCATGACGGCGGCATGTACTTCGGGGTTCTTCGTGATGAGCGAACCGATACGTATTCCGCATTCGGAGTAGCGTTTCGATACCGAATCTATGAGGACGACATTGTCCTCGATGCCTTCGAGGTGGAATGCCGATATGTAGGGCGAACCCGTGTATATGTATTCGCGGTAAACCTCATCCGAGAAGAGGAACAGATCGTATTTCTTTACAAGATCGCGTATCTGGTTCATCTCCTTGCGGCTGTACAGGTATCCGGTAGGGTTGTTGGGGTTGCAGATCAGGATGCCTCGCGTACGTTCGTTTATCAGACGCTCGAAGGCCTCTATACCGGGCAGCGCAAAGCCATCCTCAATCGTGGCAGTGACTGGACGGATAACGGCACCGGCCGATATGGCAAAGGCCATGTAGTTCGCGTATGCCGGTTCCGGCACGATGATCTCGTCGCCCGGATTCAGACACGACATGAATGCGAAAAGAACGGCTTCGGAGCCTCCTGTCGTGATGATTTTGTCGTCGGCCGTCAGCTTTATCTGATATTGTTCGTAGT
>CALUNG010000020.1 GCA_944321955.1 uncultured Alistipes sp.
ACGGTAGTACTGCAGTTCGTTGTTGCCGCCGCCGTCGCCGTTGACCTCGATGTTCCAGCTGTCCATGTCGAGCGACTGCCCGTTGAATTCATCGGACCATACGAGCGTATATCCCTCCGGAGCATCGTCGGGATCGGTGTCGGGGTCTGGTTCGGGTTCCGGGTCGGTGCCTGTCGAAGGCAGGGTCTTGACGGTTGCCGAACTCCATGACGAGGCTCTGTAGTCGTCTGCCGACAGCGAGCAGGCACGCACTTCAGCCTTGTATGAGGTGCCTCCCTTAAGATTGGTGAACGTATATGCGAGCTCTTCGGTCGTGGCTGTCGTTCCGCCGTCGATGCGGCATTCGTAGTAGTCGGCATTCTCGATGGCCGCCCACGTAATCGTAAAGCCGTTCTCGGCGACCGATGATGCAACGATGTCGAGACTGGGCGCGTCGAGTGCGGGAATGATGCGTTCGTCGTCGGTCGTCTGCTCATCGCATGACGAGAGAAAAACAGTGAAAGACAACAGCAGCATGCAGGCTGTCGTGAAAAGCGTTTTCAAGTTGTTCATTTTGTACGGTTGTAATTTTATTTAGTGGCATGGCGGGCGATCAAACCCGCCATGCCTGTATGACAGGCTTTATTTTAATTAGTTAGCCTTTTTGTAGAAGAAGCATGCATCGATGTTCAGCGTACCGTAAGTACCGTTCGATACGGCAAGTACGTTCTGACCTGCGGTCTGATCCCGGGTAATAGCCCAGCCCTTGTTCGAGAAGTGCGTCATCGGGATCTCTATCTCGTGCCATTCGCCATCACGCGGATAACTGAAGTCACATCCGTCCGGATTGGCTGCATCGCCAATTGTTGCTGTCGGTTCAGCTCCACCGTCGTAGGAATACATCGTAACTGTGAGTACGGAGGTGTCCTGGCTCTTCAAACCAATGTGCAGAGTATAATCCTCGGGAGCGTTGGAGATGTTGCGGAGCTTGTTTACATCCTCTACGATTGTCGAGAAGAAACCTGCTCCCGACCATGTTGAGTTGGCTACTACCGACATGCATACATAGCCGTCAAGGTTGCCAAAGAAGTTGGGACCCGTTGCGGTACCGCCAACGTAGGTGTTTTCCCATACATAGAGGAACTTCGTGGTATCATCGGTACGATAGTCGGCCACGATACGGCCGCTGAGTTTCGTTGCGGTAGTTTCATCCATTACTACCAGGTAGTAGTCGCTGCCCTCGAGGCAGGCGGTGAAGTCGGTACCGGTACCGCCACCCTGTCCGCCGATGGTCTGGCTGATGGTTGCCCATGCAGACTCCTTGTAGGTCTGCGTGTCGCTCGGTACGGCCTTGACCTTTACGGTGTGCGAGCCGCTCGAAAGACCGGTGATGACGGCACGTGTGTTGGCCGTGCTCTCTTCGCTGCCGTTGTCGACTACATAGGTATAAGAACCTGCATTCTCGATTGCCTCCCAAGTTACGGTGAAGCCCGTGTCGCTTACCGAAGCCTCGTCGATGCTCAGAACCGGCGTAGCAAGAGCCGTTGCGTTCTGATTCGCGGGAGTGTCATCTTTTTTGTCGCTGCAAGCGGTTATCGCCAATGCTGCAAAGGCGAATAACAACATACTTAATTTTTTCATAAGTGTTTTTTGTTAGATTGGTGATGTTTTATTGTGTGTTATCAATATCCGGGATTCTGTTCCAGACCGCCGAGGCTGATCTCCTCCCAAGGTATCGGGAAGAGCTCGTGCTTGCCGTCGACGAAGCTCTCCATGTCGTTCCCTTCGATGGTCTTGGTTACATTGCCAGAGTCGTCGTATTCCAATTCGCCGCTGTATGCGGTCTTGAATGCGCGCATGGTGTCTCCGACTATGCCCCAACGGCAGAGATCGAACCAGCGGTGTCCCTCCATGCCAAGCTCCACGCGGCGCTCGTGACGGAGATTCTCTCTGGTGGCTTCAACCTCGCCCAGACCTACACGTGCACGTACGCGGTTTATTGCCTCCTTGGCACGGCCGAGGTCGGTGTTGCTCTCGATGCAGGCCTCGGCATACATCAACAGTACGTCGGCATAGCGGATCTCCTTGCGGTTGAGCGGGCAGCGCATCGAGTTGTCGATGGTCTCGAACCCTCCGTTCTTGGATTCGCATAGGTATTTGCGGCTGATGAAACGGTTGCCGTAGTGAATCTCCTGCTCGGGGGTATCGATCTGCTCGTCGGTAGGGGTGATGATGGTGTATTCACGACGCGGGTCTCCTGTCTCGAACTCGTCGTAAAGGTCGAGCGACGGCTTGTTGAAACCGTATCCGGTATTTCCGGTTCCGCAGATGTGTGCTGAACGCGGACGAGTCATTATCGGTGTGAATGTTCCGCGCGTTGCTCCATGACCTCCGTTCGGAAGGTCGCCGCCCCAGTCGGACGTACCCTCGGCGTAGTACTGTATTTCGAATACGGACTCCACGCCGTTATCGCCCTCGACATAGAAGTTGTCCATGTAGTCGGGGCAAAGGTCGTAGTAGCCTCCTTCGTTGTTGTAGATGAGCTTCTCGCCCCACTGACGGGCCGTGTCGTACTGTTTGAGGTAGAGGTTTACCTTCATGAGCATTGCCATAGCGGCACCTTTGGTCGCACGACCGAGATCGTCGGTGTCGTAATCCTCCTTGATCCACAGGTCGGCTTCGGCATCTGCCAGATCCGAGAGTATCAGTTCGTAGATGCTTTCGGCCGTGGCGCGGGGCTGGTGCCATTCGCTCGACGAGTACATTGGCTTCTCGACGCGCGGTACGCCGCCGAATATGCGGACCAGACGGAAATAGTAGTATGCACGCAGGAACTTGGCTTCGCCGATCAGTCGAGCCTTCATCGATTCGGTGAAGTTTTCGTCTATGCCGACTTCCATCGCACTGATCTGCTCTATCGCCAGATTGGCGCGCTGTATGCCCTGCCATTGCGAACGGTAGAAATCCAGCAGCGACTGGTTGTTCGACGTGGTCTTGAAGTTGCACATGTCGTAAAGCGTGGACTGGTCGGTGAGGTTCTCGCCTCCCTTTATGGCGTCATCGGAGCAGACGTCGCCGACGAACCATTCGGGGCAGAACGTATTGCTGTACTCCCACTGCAGAGGGACGTATGCGGCATTTACGGTCTGTACTGCAGCCTCCGTTCCGGTGAAGAAGTCCTTGATGTCGGTCTTTGCCGGAGCCTGCTCGGTGAGCCAGTCGTTGCACGAAACAAGACCCATCGTGGCCGCAAGCAATATTGCTGTATATATTGTCTTTTTCATCTTCGTAATCGGTCGTTAGAATTAGAAGTTGATGTTGGTTCCGAAAAGTATGGTGCGGGCCTGCGGGTAGTTACCCCAGTCGACGCCGGTTCCCACCTCGGGGTCGTAACCGGTATAGCCGGTGATGGTGAAGAGGTTGCTTGCCGAAACGTAGAAGCGTACGCGGCTCATGTGGGCCTTCTCCGTAATATGTTTGGGCAGCGTGTATCCGAACTGGATGTTCTTCATGCGGAAGTATGCTCCGTCCTCGACCAGACGGCTCGAGAAGTTCTTGTTGCGTGTCGAGCCCGACGATGTCGACGGATTTGGTATCGATCCGTCCGGATTGTTCTGCGTCCAAACGTCGCGCATGGTAGTCGAGAGGGTAGCGGTTGTTCCGTCGCCTTCGGTTACGTTGCGCAGTGCGTTGTAGATCTTGTTGCCGTATACTCCCTGGAAGAACATCGACAGGTCGAAGCCCTTGTAGTTGAACGAGAGGTTGAGTCCGTATGTCAACCACGGGAAGGGATTGCCCAGATCGGTCTTGTCGTTGTCGTCGATGATTCCGTCGCCGTTGAGGTCGGCATAGCGGGCGTCGCCGGCATGCTCTGTCAGAGCTCCTCCGTTTTCGATGACACCCCACTGGTGAGCCTCTACCTCTTCGTCGCTGCGGTAGATGCCTTCGTACTTGTAGCCCCAGAACGAGAAGAGTGCATAGCCCTCGTCGTAGATCTGGTTGGTGTACGTGTCGAGGAAGCGCGATCCTCCGTTCAGATGGGTAAGGCGGTTCTTGACGAACGAAACGTTACCGCTGATGTCGTACGAGAAGTCGCCTATGTTGTTGGCGTGTCCCAGCATCAGCTCGATACCCTGGTTGCGGACGGTTCCCACATTGGCCTTGGGGTAGTAGCGGTTGCCGACATGAGCCGGAGTGGTGACCGTAAGCAGCATGTCCTTGGTATCGCGGATGTAGGCATCGACCGTACCGTAGAGTTTGTTGCCCCACAGACCGAAATCGACACCGAGGTTCCACTGTTCGGTGAATTCCCATTTACCGCCGTTGTTTACGTATGTCAGGATAGTGGCTCCGATCGCGGGCGTTTCGTTGGGGCCGAACACGTAACCGAGGTTGTAGGGATTGTCCGTGGCCATTACCTGCGAGAAGCTGCTCTCGTCGATCTTGTCGTTACCGATCTGTCCCCAGCCAAGACGGAGCTTGAGGTTGTCCAGTATGGCGTTGTCGCGAAGGAAGCTCTCTTCGGAAATACGCCATGCCAGTGCGGCCGAGGGGAAGTAACCCCATGTGTTCTCGGGGAACTTCGACGAACCGTCGGCACGGAAGTTTACCGTAAGCAGGTAGCGGTCGTCGTAGCTGTAGAATATACGTCCGAGAAACGAGAGCCGTCGCGTACGGCCTACGCCGTCGCTTGCATAGTTCTTATCGGTTGTTGTCTGCGACAGATACCAGTTGTTCTTGGTGGGGTTGATGATCGACGAACCCGAACCGCCGAGCGTATAGTAATCATACTCTTCAGTGGTCTGACCTACCATCACCGAGAAGTTGTGCTTGCCGAGACGGCGCGCGTATGTGAGCGTATTCTCGTAGAAGACGTCGTTGTAACGTCCCATGTCGCTCGAAAGGAAGTTCTTGTCGCGCTTGTCGTAGTCGGAGATGTAGTACGCATCGCTGAAGTTGCGGTTCGTCGTGGTGAGCAGGTTGGCGCTGACCTGCGAACGGAATGTCAGTCCCTCGATGGGCTCGATCTCGAGATAGATGTTGCCGATCCAGCGGTTCTCGCGGTTGCGCGGATGCGAATAGATGGCCATGCCTATCGGGTTGTAGAGGTTGCGGTAATTCGACGATGCCGCGGGACGGCCGCTGAGGTCTTCGCCCGCACTGTTTACCGAACCTTCGGGATAGTATACCGGATCCCACGGAGCCATACGTATCGCCGATGACAGCACGCCCGAATACTCGGAGTTGTTGGTCGTACCGCGCTGTTTCGATGCGATGTAGTTGATGTTTGTGCCGATCTTCAGCCATTTGGTGATCTGGTACGAACCTACGGCACGCAGCGTTACCCGGTTGTAGAACGATGCCATGATCGTACCCTCCTGTCCGAAGTAGCCGGCGCTTACCGAATACTGGGCCTTCTCGGTGCCGCCGTCGACCGAGACATGGTAGTTCTGAATGACGGCGTTCTTGACGAACACTTCATTCTGCCAGTCGGTATTGATCGTCGAGTAGTCGAGGTTGCTGGGGTAGAATGCCGCACCTCCGAGTTTGTAGGTCCGAAGCCATGTATTGAAGCCCTGCTGCTCGAGGGTATTCATCTCAGAGCGGACATTACCTATCATTACCTCCGTGCGCGCGAGCTCCTCGGGACCCATCAGATCGAGTGTACGCCAGCGGTTCTGGATGCCGACATAGGCATCGAACGATACGTTGACCTTCTCTTTGCCGCCGCTCTTGGTGGTGATGATGATAACGCCGTTGGCTCCTCGCGAACCGTATATCGCCGTCGAGGATGCATCCTTGAGGACCTCCATGCTTTCGATATCGTTGGCATTGACGAACGAGATGTTGTCGGTGATGACACCGTCGACGACATAGATAGGCGAGCTGTCGCCGATGGTGCCGATACCGCGTATGCGGACTTCGGCAGCCTGTCCGGGCTGTCCCGAGTTGGAGTTGATGGTAACGCCGGCTACACGGCCCTGCATTGCCTGGTCGATCGAGGCTACAGGGGCTTTCTGCAGCATCTCCGAACTTACGGACGATACGGCGCCCGTCACGTCGCTGCGTCTCATGGTACCGTAACCGACGGCTACCACTGCGTCGAGCATCTGTGCGTCTTCGGCCAACTGTACGTCTATGCGGCTTGCCGATGGCGTTACCTTGACCTCCTTTGAAACATATCCTACAAAAGAGAATACAAGTGTTGAATTGACCGGTACGGTGATTGAGTAGTTGCCTTCGCCGTCCGAGATGACACCGTTGGTGTCATTTTCCTTTTCCGATACGGTTACGTATGGCAGCGGTTCCTTGGTGCCTGCTACGGTAACCGTTCCTTCGATTACGACGTCCTGAGCCGATGCCGCAAGGCTGAATCCCAGCACTCCGCAAATCAATAGCAGAAGTTTTTTCATAAAAGGTTTTTATGTTAGAGTTTACGTTAAAATTCCGTTACGATTCGGTTTCATCATGCGATGGAAGGCCGTCTCGTTTTGCTTTGGCAAAATTTGTAAAATAGGTGCGAGATATCAACATCGGCAATTTACAATGTGGAACACTATGCTGTTTATGTAATTTTTAATATGCTGATTTGCAGGAGAAGACGCGAACCTTGTAATTTGTCAGAAAGTGGAACACGATGAAAGACTTTTTTGATAATATATGTGTTTATTATAAAAAATATTTAAAAAAAGTGAATTTGTAGTGTCCACTTTTTGGTTGTGTGTATCTGGTATTAATACGCTGTATATCAAGTGATACAATACTGAAAAACCTTTTATATGTCCACTTTGTTCTCTTTTCGGGTTCTTCATTTATGGCTAAACTCGTAATTTTATATGCGATTGATGGCAAAATTTGCGGTGAAAAGCCTATGTTGTTGTAAGGCTGATACTAAAACCCCTATGCCGTCTGGCAGGCCGCATCGGTCATACGAAACGAATTTGACCTAAAAATCCAAATAAAATGAACAGAAGATTACATTACGAAAATCCCGAACTGAGGATTGAATCCGTATTTACGGAACTCGGGTTTGCTCTCTCTTCCCCCGATCAATGGAATGATGGCGGTAACGGCAGCGGCGATTTCAACGTCGACTCCGATTATGACAATGAATTCGAATAACCCTAAAAAGAGAAGCCCTATGAATACTATAAATAAAGTATCGGCATTGGCAACGGTTGCCATGCTTGCAGTCGCATGTTCACAGCCCGAAGTCGGCGAATCCGTATCGACAGGCGACATGCGTAATATTACTTTGTCGTCGTACAACACTCCTGATGAAAGCAGAGCTTCGTGGGTGGACGGCGAAGGCATTTCGTGGGAGCAGGAGGACGCCACACAGCTTGGATTCGTATCGAGCATAGGCGACGTTTATCACTCTACGGCCCTTGCAATAGACGAAAACGACGGTACGGCCGAATTCGGCATAGCCGTGGGAGCTTCGGCTGACAAGGTATTTGCATACTATCCCTATCGAGACGGGGCGCTGGCCTATCAGCCCGACCAGGGTACTTTCTCCATATCGTACGATATCGAGGCCGCTCAGTTGCAGGCTGCAGCCGGTGAGTTCTCGATGAATGATGTGCCGATGGCCTCGGCCGACATCGTTGCCGTTCCCGAAGGGTATTCCGACGTAAACAATCCGATGGTACTCGTCGGTTCGCTCGTACGTTTCCTTATCTATTCCGATGTTGAGGAGTACCGAGCCGAGGCTGTCAAGTCCGTCGAACTGCAGCTGCCGGAGGGCAAGATGCTCAACGGTACATGCGTGCTGACGGGCGGTTGGGAGACACCTGTATCGGTCGCTGCTCCGACCAATGGAGGCAACGTCTCGAGAGTCACTCTTCAGAACGACTACGTGCTGACCGACATTGCCGACAACAGCGCTGCAAAGGGAGTTTATCTTAGCATAGCCCCGGTCGAGACCGAATCCTGCACCTATGTTGTCGTTACGGACAAGGCCACCTATACTTTCGTATCGGCCAATCCCAAAACATTTGCCGACAATACCATCCACAACGTAGCCCTCAACCTTTCGAAGGCCACCGAACGCACCGAGAACAGCGGCGAAATCGAACATACGCTCGAGTGGAACCACAACCAGTCGATAAATGTCGGCGCCGCCAAGGGATATGGCTATTACGGTCCTACAACAGTAAGTTATGACGGTGTCGTCGTATCCGACATGGAGAACGTATCGTTCGTCGCAGTCGATCTTGAAGGCAATCCCGTTACGTGGCTTACCGGCGTATGGGAGAATACCAACAACTACAACCTGCAGATCAACTACGACCGCAACGCCGTAACCGAAGGTCGCAGCGGCTGCCTTTATGTCGAGTACATGGGCGTACGTTCGGCTACGTGCATGCAGATCAATCAGGATCCGGGCAACGGTGTTCCCTTCATCGTGCCGACCGTAACGAAGCTGTACGAAACCGAGATTTCGGCAGCGGGCGAGACCGTTGAGCAGGCCGCAACGATTTCGCTTACCGTTAACGGCGAGCCCGTCGACGACATCGCACCTTACGTGCAGTATGTGACGCTTTCGTGCGGAGCGGCCGAAGCTGCCTTTGACGGATCGAATATTAGGATCGTATTCCCCGAGAACACCATGGCCGTCGAGAGAACATACACGCTGAAGGCTTCGACCGACGATGCCGAGTCGAGCGTTCAGTTCACGCAGGCCGCCGGCGAGGGTACGGGTGAGACTTCATTGTTCTCGTACAGTATCGAAAAAATAACTCCTGCATACGGTACCGAAGAGTGGTTCGGAATGCCGACAGGCGGTGACAGACCCCGTTGGTTCCGTCTCTACAATATCAAGGACGCCGCAGGTGAGGCTTTGACGATACCTCTCGACGATGCAACGCTCGAGATGCTATTCGCTCAGGTATTCACCTTCGGTGAGGTCGAGGCCGACGACATGAAGCCCGGAGCCGGTCAGACGGACGACCATTCGTTCGTAAGCTTCTCGGCGTTCCAGCATGGAGACAGCGTTTATGTAGACGTGGTATTTGCCCCGCGCGAAGGAGGCGAACTGCGGTATGTCAAGATAATCACCAACGACAGTGACGGTAATCCGCTCTATACGTGGGTGATCTGGCAGTAACAAGTTCTGGCGGTTGTCGCAGTGTCTGTTTCGACGGACACTGCGATGCCGTTTTGTTGGAAACAGGTAATGTTTATAAAAATACGATTATGAAGAAACAGTATTACTCTCCGCATGCGGAGATTTTGCGTTTTGTACCCGAACGCGGCTTTGCCATATCGGGCGAATGGAACGACATCGAAAACGGCACCCCCGACATTACGATCGAGACGGGTGAGGACGACACCACTTTTGCTTAACCCCTTAAAGAATCACAACCATGAAAAAGAGCATTTTATTATATGGTGTTGCGTGCTGTTTCGGTTTGATGGCCGTTACGGCTTGTTCCAAGGATGATGCCGAGTCGACTGCCGTAACCGACGGCGCAACCGTTACTCTCAATATCGAGGCCTCGTACACCGAAAGTACCGATGCCGACGAGTCGCGTGTCGAATATGTTGACAAGCAGGGTATGTTCTGGCAGATGGCCGACGGCGAGGAGCTGACGGTACTGCCCGCCGAAGGCGGTATTTTCCGCTCGACGGCTGCAACGATCGACGAGCAAACCGGTGCGGCCACGTTCACGGCGACCGTACCTGCAAACACGAGTGCCGTACATTTCTGCTATCCCTATGCCGACGGCATGCCTCTTACGGATCGTGACTTCACCTTCCCGGGCGAGATCACGCAGGCTGCGGCAGGTCGTGCCGACGGAATATTCCATCTGGTTTCGACCGCGCCCGTTTCGTTCGGCGAGAGCGACATCGTAGACGGAAGCGCAACGGTCAATCCTACTTTCGAGGTTGTCGGTTCGATCGTTCGTCTGCTGGTATACGCTTCGGACGAGTCCATGCAGAGCGAACAGATCAAATCGGTATCTCTCGAGACCTCGACCGACATCACGGGCAGCTACCGTCACAACTTCGTAACGGGCGAGCGTACGGTATTTGCCGCTGCCGAGAATTCGCGCCGCGTCGAACTTACTTTGACCGAGCCCTATGCTCTCAACGGGGTTTCGACCGTGGATAATGCACAGGGCCTCTACCTCTACATCATCCCGACCACGACCGAGGGATATGCCTACAGTGTTACGACCGACAAGCATGTCTATACGTTCCAGACCACGAACGGCTTTACATTCGAGCGCAACAAGGTTCACAACGTACTGCTCGACCTTTCGAAGGCTACGTCGGTCATCGATCTCGACAAGGGTATCGTGACTTATGACCTGACAAACCTGCCCGACTCGAAGGAGGTTACCAGCGACGGTTGCGTGGAGTCGCAGATAGGTTACTATCTTGCCAGCCTCAACGGCGAGGAGAGCCTCGACTATACGGCCGAGTTCTACACCAACATCACCATAACTGCCCGTGACGAGAACGGTGAACCCGCCGACTGGCTTACAGGCGGCCATACTGCCGCCAACTGGCTCTATGTAACCTGCGAGGAGAATACATCAGAGCAGGAGCGTGTCGCTTATCTCGACCTGACCTATACTCCCGAAGAGTATCAGATTGCCAAAAATCCTTTTGCAACGGTCAAGATTACGCAGGCCGGAGCTTCGGACACCTATGCCCTGAGATTTGCATGGAACGGTGCGACAGAGTTTACTCTCGACGGTGACGGCGACGAGGTCGATCTGGGATATTACCTTGCATATCTCGATGACGCCACCTATTTCGTTCCGGATTCTACCGAGGAGATATATTCGGTAATCGAATATGAGGTGATCAGCACCGAAGAGTGGCTTACGGTCAAGACTACCGGACGCAATCACCCTACGGCCGTATGTTTCGCCAATCCGTCAACTACCGAGCAGCGTACCGCTACGGTCAATGCCTACTTCCGCGGCGACACGTCGAAGTACCTGCTGGCCGATCCCGATGCTCCCGTATTTACCTTTAGCATGGTTCAAAACCCCGGTTCAGGCGCCCTTGAAGTAAAGACCGTATATTACGACCTTTCGCCTATAGGCGGCAATCTGACCAAGGTGTGGAGCGAGTTCGGCGTCGAGTCGACCGACATGGGCTGGTTCTTCGCATATGAGGTCAGTGAAAAAGAGGGAGAAGCCGACGTCCGTTACGAGAACGGCAAGTATTTCAACCTGCTTGAGATAACCTCCGATCAGGATTGGGCTTCCGTTACCGTAAGCGGCAATCACCTCTATCTCACGTGCGACAGGAATACAGGCGACGTGCGTACCGCTACCATTACGGCCACGTATCCGACCAATGACCCGAGTGTAGTCCTGCGCGACGGCGGTGCCGACAACGTGGCATTCACCTTTACCGTAACACAGGCTTCGGGTCTTCCCAAGACCGTAAGTTACAGCTTTGCCGACGGCTTCCTCTACGAACTCGAGCACGATGCTTCGGCCGAGACGGGATGGGGTCTGCGTTTCGGTACACTTAACGCGTACGTTGACGGAGTGCAGAATACCGATACCAATTCGGTATATTTCCAGAATATCGTATTCGACTGCGGTGAGGATGCCGACTGGCTCGAGGGCCTTATGTATTGGGGCTCGCAGCTCTATGCGCACTGCACCGAGAATACTACGGGACAGACACGTGTCGGAACCATTACGATGCGTTTCACCGAAACCGAAGGTGTCAACGTCGAAGGAGGCAATGTCATAGCGCAGCTCAAGGTTACGCAGACAGCCGATGGCGTCGTAACGTCGAGCCTCGTTCGATAAACGAGACCAATGAAAAAAAAGGAGGCGGGAACAGATTCCGCCTCCGTTTTTTTTGAACGACTGCGAGCAACGATAAAAATGTAACATCGGAATATCGATTGTATCGGGTTTTTTTCGTGAGTTTTAGAAAAAATATTTATCTTTACACTCGAGAGTTGACTGCTTCAGTCTGTACCCCCTCTTCTCCGGGCATACCGTCGGGTTCGCCCGGTTCAGTATCAAGAATAGCTCAGTCGGAGGCGTAGCGACCGACTGCTGTCTATGGATAGGTTGTTTATTTATTGGCGGCGGTTCCCGTGCAAACGGGAGCCGTCCTTTTTTTGACGGTGGACACGATTGGGGCAATCACGATGATCCGGGTCGTGATTGCGAATCTTTGAGACCGGTTATAGTCAGACATGAATAGGAGCGTGCCGAACGATGAGTGCATGAAAAGATCGGGGCGCCATTCAAATCATGGCGCCCCGATCTTTTTTTGTAGGGTATGTACTGGTCAGATAACCTTGAAATCTACGGCTTCGCCCGATACGCTGTCGCCGCATACCCACAACTTGAAATCCCCCGGCTCGACCTTGACCCTCTTGTCGAGACCCATGAATGCCAGTTCCGATACGGGAAGCTCGAACGTGCAAGTGCGGCTTTCGCCGGCCTTGAGCGCTATGCGTTCGAAACGTTTGAGCTCGCGTATGGGGCGTGCTATCGATCCTGCCACGTCGCGTATGTAGAGTTGCGCCACCTCGACGGCGTCGTATTTGCCGGTATTCGAGAGCGTGAACGTTACCTTGATCGTCTGGTCTGGTGTGTACTCATTGCTGTCAAGCTTGACGTCGCCGTATTCGAATGTCGTGTACGACAGACCGTATCCGAACGGGAACAACGGGCCGAAACCGGTGTCGAGGTAATACGACGAGCATCCGAGCGACGTCTGTCCCGCACGGAGCGGGATCTGGTCGATAAGCATCTCGTTGCCCGAAGCGGGACGTCCCGTATTGTTGCGGTTGTAGTAGTATGGTGCCTGTCCGACCTCCTTGAGGAATGTTACGGGGCATTTGCCGCTCGGTACGGCATCGCCGAAGAGCAGTTCGGCAAGAGCTTCGCCTCCCATTGTTCCCGGGTGGAACGAGTAGAGCATGGCGTTGCAGGCGTCGAGGTCGCCTCCTATGGTAAGCGGACGACCGGCCATTATGACGGCAACTACAGGCTTGCCTGCGGCTTTGGCGGCACGCAGCAGTTCGCTCTGCGCTCCCTGCAGGTCGAGATTCGACAGCGAATGCGCCTCGCCCGACAGTATGGCCTCCTCGCCGGCGAACACCACGACGGCATCCGCCGTGCGGGCCAGTGCCGTTACGCGTCCCAGTTTCGAACGGTCGTTGTCGCGGCTGTAGCCCAGACCGGGTTCATATATGATGCGCACCTTGTCGCCGTAGAGTTTGCGCAGTGCCGCCAGCGGTGTTACCGTATGTTCGGGTTCACCGTCGAAGCACCATGTGCCCAGCTGGTCATGCTGCGCATCGGCCATGGGTCCGGTCACGAGTATGGTACGGACGCCTTTGAGAGGCAGCGTTCCGTCGTTCTTGAGCAGGATGGCCGACTCCTCGGCTGCCCGCTTGGCTGCAGCAAGATGTTCGGGAGCATACTGTATCTCGGCCGCATAGGTTTCGTCTACATATGGATTTTCGAAGAGACCGAGTCTGAACTTGAGTCGCAGAATGTTGCGGACGGCATTGTCGACGGTCTCCATGTCGACCTTGCCTTCGTCGATCAGCTCTTCCAGCTGGCTTATGAAGGCGTGCGACATCATGTCCATGTCCACACCGGCATTTACGGCCTGGGCTGCCGCCTCCTTGAGGTCGGCGGCGAATCCGTGGGCGATCATCTCGCCGGTCGAGTTCCAGTCCGATACGACCATGCCGTCGAAGCCCCACTGCTGACGCAGAATGTCGCGCAGCAGATGGCGGTTGCCTGTCGAGGGTACGCCGTCGTTTTCGTTGAACGAAGTCATGATCGTGAGGGCACCGGCATCGACGCACGCCTTGAACGGCGGCATGTAGACATTGTGCATGAGGCGTTCGGTGATTGTGGTGCCGTTATAGTCGCGTCCGCCTTCGGCCGCCCCGTATCCGATAAAGTGCTTGGCGCAGGCTGCCATGGTCGACGGATCGGACGTGTCATCACCCTGATATCCCTCGACCATCGCCACGCCCAGTTGCGAGGTAAGATAGGGATCCTCACCGAAACTTTCGGCTATTCGTCCCCATCTCGGATCGCGCGATATGTCGAGCATCGGCGAGAAGGTCCATCGTATGCCGCAGGCCGATGCCTCGATTGCGGCTACGCGCGCTCCCTGCTCGACGATAGCGGGGTCGAACGAGGCGGCCTGTCCCAGCGGTATCGGGAATATCGTGTGGAAACCGTGTATCACGTCCCGCGAGACGATCAGAGGAATGCCCAGACGCGACTCTTCGACTGCAACCTTCTGGAGACGGTTGACGGTTGCGGCATCCGGTATGTTGAGGATGCTTCCGGATACGCCGTTGCGGATCTGTTCGGCAAGCCACTCTTCGTCTCCGTATGTCAGTTGGTTCATTTGCCCGATCTTTTCGGCCAGTGTCATTTGTGATATCAGGCGGTCGATCCGGCGTTCGGTGTCATCGGTCTGCGAGCATGCCGTGAGGGCCATGATCGCAACCGGCAGCAGATACTTTTTCAGATTCATAAAAATTGTAATATTAGATTTTGTCGTTAGCTGTCCGATTCAATATCTTCATAAAAGTACGAATAATAAAAGGTACCAGGTTGTACTGGTACCTCGATTGTGGATGTCTGAGACGGTATTGTACGGCAAAGCCGTGTATGCCAACGGACTATGTCGACTGCTCACGGCAAAAAAAGTGGACGTGTTACAGCAGCGACGACGCTGCGGTCATGCTATTTTGAACGAACTGATGTGCTTTACGCGCTCCTCGAAATCGTCACGACGGTACTTCGACTTGTTCTTGACCTTGGCTCTGTAGTTGTATATGGTGTTGACCGAATAGCGCAGCAGTGATGCTATCTTCGAAGAGTCGGTTATGCCAAGACGTATCAGTGCGAAGATGCGCAATTCGGTATTGAGCAGTTCTCCCTTGTGCAGGACTATGTGCTCGGAATCCTCGAGCAGCGAGTTGAAATCCTCGACGAATGTCGGGTAGAGCTGCAGGAACGCGGTGTCGAACATGTCGTAGAACTTTTTGGTCTCCTCCTCGACAAGGGTTGACGACGAAACCTCCTTCTGCAGTTCGGCGACCTTGCCTGTCGTGAGTTTCCGTCTGACATTCCGTTGATAGTCTATCAGCCGGTCGATGTAACTGGAGCAGATCGACAGGAAGAGTCCGATATACTCCTCCTTGACGTGGTTAGATTCGCTGATGGCCTTGTTCATTTCGGAGAGTTTGTGGTTGTACGCATCGACCTGACGGTGACGTTCGCGCAGTTTCTCCTGGTTTTCGCGTGTCTGTTGGTAAAGCCTCCACAGATATACGCAAGCAATGAAGAGGCAGATGACCAGTATCGATATGATGATGGTGAACGTGCGCAGTTGCCGTGCCTGTTGCACCTCCATCTCCTGGGCGGCGGATTCGATGTACGGCATCGAGGCTGCCACCTGCCACGGACGCAGCTTGGCGTTGTAGAATATGGCGTCGTCCATCGAGCAGCGTATGTATCTGAAGGCGCGCATTATGTCGTTGCGGCCGAAGAGCTGGTTGGCCAGCGAACACAGCGAAGCGTTGTCCTTGGTGGCCGAGTGTATGTCGGCAATGGCTGAACGGGCGTACCAGCAGACCATCTCGTCTGGACGTTTCGTCTGGTCGCATATCTCGCCAAGTCTGTATGTCACTATGGCATAGTCATGGGTTTGAGGTTCGGTCTGCTCGAGCAGATGCTTGTAGAGCTGTTCGGCCTGATCGAACTTGCCCTGGCTCATGAGATAGACGCCATGGCTGCATTCTGCATCGAACGACTGGTTGTCGATACCCGAAATCCCCCCCCCGAACAGGAGTTCCGAATAATGCCTGTATTGACGCCATGCGTCCTCGATGATCTGCTCCTGCTTGGAGTAGTGGGCCAGTTCGTGGTAGAGGTTCTGTTTTGCCAGATAGTATTTCGTCAGCAGCGACGGCGAAAGGCTCTCCAGATCGACCGACTTGTCGAATATCTCGCCTGCTTCGAAGTACATTCCAGCCATCGTGTAGAGCCATGCCAGCATGATGTTGGTTTCGTCCAGCTTGTCGTGCGAACCGAGCCGCTGTGCAATCTCGATATTGTTCTGAAGGCATGCCAGCGATTCGTCGAAACGGAACGACGAGTACTCGCCGTACAGCGACAGATTTATCTGATATCGTTGTTCGTCGGACATAGAATTGTCCGATAGCATCTCTTCGAGCAGGGCGATGCGCGATTTGCGGGCCTCGACGAACAGTGACGCATTGTCGAGTGTGGCATCCAGTTCCTTGAGCAGCCGGTTTATTTCACGCTCGGGAACCTCGGAAGAGGCATGTGTAGTGTAAATCCCGGCAATACAGAAGGCGGACAGTAACAATATTCTTATGTTGCAGGTGAATGTGGAGCACATTTGACGTTTCATGGTCTCGGGTTTATGGTGTTCGGTTCGAGTAAAAATAGCAAAAAAAATCGAGATAGCGAATTCCGCCCTCGATTTTTAGCCCTTAATGACCCGTATGGAACATAATGCGTGTAGTGCCGAAGGATACGGGTGAAAGAAAAGGCCGTGTTCGAAACACGGCCTTTTACTTTTTACTGCTCCTTGCTGGAGGTCATTCTCTTCTCCTTGATGCGGGCCTTCTTACCCGTCAGGTCACGCAGATAGTAGATGCGTGCGCGGCGAACGACACCGACCTTGTTTACCTCGATCTTGTCGATGTGGGGCGAATAGAGCGGGAATATGCGCTCTACGCCTACGCCGTTGGAGATTTTGCGGATCGTGAACATCTTGGTCTTGCCCGAGCCCTTGATCTGGATAACCACACCACGGAAGCTCTGCAGACGCTCCTTGTTACCCTCGACGATACGGTAGGTTACGGTGATCGTGTCACCTGCCTTGAATGAAGGAACGTCGGCGTCGGTCTTGGGCCAGAGCTGATCGTTCACCATCTTGATGATTGAATCCTTGTTCATTGTGTTGCAACAATTTTTACGTTAACCGTTCAACATTATCGCTGCGTCGCTGCTACCATACCGGCCCATTGCCCGGTAATCCCGACGGCCATGCCGCTGCAAATCATGCGGTTATGTCCGCCATCCGCCGCTTCGCCCTATATAAGAGGTTGATACGGGAGTGCAAATATACTAAAAAAACTCCGCACGCAAAATTTTCGTCATCTTTTTGTCTGTCGGATGCCCCTTTGCGTCAGGGTTCTATAACCTTGAAGCGGCCTACCGTATGAGTCGGCTTGCCGGCCGTGTAGTCCGACAGTGCCACGTCGCCCTCAAGTTTCGATGCGGGCAGAATCAGCACGCCGTCGGCGCAGCGACCTGCAAGAACGTCGTCGGTGGTCACCTCAACCACATCTTCGTGCAGATAGACATCCATGTTCTCGGGGCGGTGTACTCTCCATACATAGTAGTTGGGTCTGCCTTCGGCTGCCGATACCTCGGCTGCCTTGCGGCACAAATCGCCGTATCCGATTTCGCAGTTTATGGCCGGCAGGGCGAAGCCTCCCACGAATACCGCTGCGAAAAGTCCTGCGGCCAGCGTCTCGATTGCGGGGTTGAGCGTATCACGGCGCCGTATGAGCAATACGGCGGCCGCAATACCCGCGATGCAGAGAATTGCGCCTGCGGCCACGCACCAGCCGTTGAGCAGATATCCCGTTTCGGGTGCCGTCTTCGCCGCGATGAAGAGTCCGGGCAGTACGATGATCCATATGGCCGTTGGCAGAGCCACCGTAAGCGTAAGCCACCAGCGGCGTCCGATCTTCAGGTACATCAGCATGCCGAGATATATGAGGAACGGGAATGTCGGAGCAAGATATACGGCTATCTTCGAGCTGAAAGCCGACAGCATCACGAAGGTGGTGACGATGACGGTCAGGAAGAAGCGCTCGAGATCGGTATTGAGCTTGCGGACCACGCAGCCGCCGACTATGGCGGCAATGACCGTCAGCGACCACGGTGCGATGGAGTACCATACCGATATGAGGTAGTAGTAGAACGGCTCCTTGTGGTGGAAGGCGTCGACGGCGCGGTCGATGGTCTGGTGGAAGAGCAGGTTGTCGAGATATTCGCGTCCGCCCTCGATGTAGACGCCGCCGAACCATATCACGCATCCGGCGAGGAGGATGCCCCACGTAAGCCAGCCCCAGTATTGGCCGATGCTCCTGGTCTGCCGTTTGACGGCCAGAAAGACTATCGTGGCTACAAGCGGCACGAGTATGCCGACAGGACCTTTCGAGAAGAGGGCCAGAAAGACATAGAGGGGGAAGAGTATGCGGTTGCGGCGCGTGTCGCCGCTGCCGTCGTATATGCGGTAGAAGGTGTAGAGCGCCAGCGTGATGAACATGTTCATGAGCATGTCCATGCGCAGCACTACGGCCAGTCCCAGAAACAGCCCGCTGCTCATGAGCATGAGCGAAGCGGTGCGGCGTTCGCCCTCGCTGGTTACGGAACGCACCCAGCGGTTCATGGTCCACACTATGACGAGTGCCGGTATTAGCGAGAACAACCCCAGAAACCACATCGTGTGCTCGCCGAATATCAGGCGTCCGAGCATGACGATCCAGATGTAGAGAGGCGGTTTGTCGGCATATGGCACACCCTGATTTGTGAAGGTAAAGACATCGCCGTTGGCGATGGCCTCATCGGCGATGCTCAGATATCGCAGTTCGTTCGACGGGGTGAAGTCGCGCAGTATCAGTACGGGCAGCAGGGCCACGACGAGTGCCGCCGAGAAGAGCACTCCCTTGTTTATCTTATTCATTCGCGGTGTTGTTTTTCGATTTGCGGCCTATAAGCAGGTTGCGTGCATAGGCTATGAATCCGACCGACTGTCCGAGTATCAGAACGGGGTCGAGGCGTATGATGCCGTACGTGACGATCATTGCCGAGCCTGTCAGGCTGAGCAGCCAGAATCCGGCCGGCAGCGTCGATTCGTGACGGCGTACGGAGTAGATCCACTGGTAGACGAACCTCAACGTGAAGACGATCTGCCCGGCCGAGCCGAAGACGAGAAGCCACAACGGCACGTCGTCGTTGCGCAGGAACGTCTCGAAGAAGTGGGCGGCGTTGTGCCAGATGCCTATGAGAGCGGCCACGGGCGTCAGTATCAGTATTATGCGGAATATCCGCGGCACGCTGCGCCACAATCCCTTGCTGTCGAGGTTCCACAAGTATATGTAGTACGATATGAACTGCCCGAGGATTATCGAGAAGTCGTCGCGCAGCCACCCGTATATGAACAACAGGTACGAACCCACGATGCTGCATATCCAGTATGCGGCGGGCGATACGACCTTTTTCGCTCTTTCGGAGAGGATCCACTGTATGAGGATGCGCGCCGAGAAGAAGGCCTGTGCCAGAAAGCCTATGGCATATATCCACGTATTGCCGGTCATAGATTGCTGTGGGCTACCTTGTAGTTGATGTAACGTTTCTTCATCCAGCGGTATGCGAAACAGTCCATGAACGGCGAAACCAGACGGTTCCACAAGTGGAACTTCGATTTACCGGCCATGCGCGGGAAGTGTCGTACTGGCGTTTCGTAATATCTGGCGCCATCCTGCAGCAGTATGAGGGCCGGCAGGAAACGGTGCATGCCCTTGAAGAAGGGGCTGCGTTTTGCGGCGTTGGTATGCAGCACCCTGAGCGGGCAGCCGGTGTCGGTGAAACCGGCGCCGGTCATCATGCGGCGGAATCCGTTGGCGATCTTCGACTGCACGAGCTTGAATATCGAGTCGCGGCGGGCGGCGCGTATGCCGGTGCAGAGCGCATATTCGTCCGTGTGCGGCAGCAGCAGCTCGAAATCTTCGGGTGTGGTCTGCAGGTCTGCGTCTATGTAGCCCACGAGCGGCGATTCGGTGTAGTCGATACCGGCCTTTATGGCGGCGCTGAGACCTGCGTTGCGGGCGAAGCTGATGTAGTAGAAGTCGTTGTTGCGGCGGCAGCACTCCTCGATGCGCTCGCCGCTGGAGTCGTTCGATCCATCGTTTACGAAGAGCACGCACGTGCGTTTCGACGCATGCGGCAGATAGGCATTGAAGGCCCTTTCCAGTTCGGAGATGTTATCCTCTTCGTTGTAGACCGGAACTATGATCGTAAATTCGTATTCGGCAGTCTTGTTCATTTCCTATATGTTTTACGCTCTCTTCCTGAGCGGATTGAGATCCGAAAGATACCACTCGACGAAACGCCCGATGCCTTCGCGCAGCGGGGTTGAGGCCGTGTAGCCTGTCTTGGCGCGGAGTTTCGACGTGTCGGCGTAGGTACGCGGCACGTCGCCCGCCTGCATCGGCAGCTTCTCGAATACGGCCTTGCGGCCGAGCGCCTCTTCGAGCGTCGAGATGAAGTCCATGAGGTGTACGGGGTCGCCGTGGCCTATGTTGAATATGTCGGTCGGTATGGCTCCCTGCGGCGCCTTGTCCAGCAGGCGTACCACACCCTCGACTATGTCGTCGATGTAGGTGAAGTCGCGCAGCATGTCGCCGTTGTTGAAGAGCTTTATGGGACGGCCAGCCGTGATGGCGTCAGAGAAGAGCATGGGCGACATGTCGGGGCGTCCCCACGGGCCGTATACCGTGAAGAAACGCAGCCCGGTCGATGCCACGCCGAACAATCGTGCATAAACTTCGGCCATCAGCTCGTCGCTGCGTTTGGTGGCGGCATAGAGCGATACGGGTTGTTCCACGGCGTCGTCCTCCGAGAACGGAACCTTGGCGTTGTCGCCGTAGACCGAACTCGACGATGCGTATATGAGGTGCTTTACGGGGTAGTGGCGGCAGCACTCGAGCAGGTTGACGAAGCCGACGACATTGCTGTCGACATATGCGAACGGATTCTCGAGCGAATAACGCACGCCGGCCTGCGCCGCAAGATTTATCGCTGCGTCGAAGCGATGCGAAGCGAAGAGCGCAGGCAGCATCTCGCGCGACTCGAGGTGCATCCTGACGAAATGCAACGACGGGTATTTGGAGCTGACATGCTCCTCGCCTTCGGCGTAATCGCGGCCGTCGAAACCCAGATCAGCCAGACGTCCGTATTTCAGTGCGACATCGTAGTAGTCGTTCAGGGAGTCTATGCCCGTTACTTCGTGTCCGTCGCGCACGAGGTGCGCCGCAAGATTGTGGCCGATGAAGCCGGCCATGCCCGTTACCAGAATCTTCATAAACAAAAAAACATCGAAAGGCGTTGCCGTCTGTCCGTTGTCCGGAAATGATCGGCAGCGCCACGCTGCGTCAATTCAGTGTGGCAAAGATAATGATTTTAACCGTAACGGAATAGCGCTTTTGCCGATATGCATGATATATTTGTCGTGTTTGGTGTCCTGTCGGGTGCAGGTAGTGTGAATACCGTCATTGTCCCTGCCATGTCCGGCATCTTCAGGGCCGACTTCGTACTGAGACGTGCATGCATTAAAAAAGTAACCGTCACACGATTTATGACGGTTACCTGAATTTGCGTTTGGCATTCGTAGGCCTATTGTTGTACCTCGAGCGTTGCGGCGACCTTCTTCATCAGGTCGCTGATGGGCAGGTGTTGTGGGCATATCCTTTCGCACTTGCGGCATGTAATGCACTCCGAGGCCTTGCCGTGACCCTCGCTGTATGTCTCGTAGTAGCTTTGCTGTATCGAGAAGAGATGGTTCACGGACTGCTTGTCGGCATTGTATAGCGCGAAGTAATCGGGTATGGGTATGTGCTTGGGACAACCCGCAACGCAGTAGCGGCAGGCCGTACACGGTATGGCTATCGACGAGTTGATGATCTCGACGGCACGTGCTATGGCGCGGCGTTCGTCGTCGTCGAGCGGCTTGAAGTCACGCATGAACGATGTATTGTCGTCCAGTTGTTCGAGCGTCGACATGCCGCTGAGCACCATCATCACCCCGTCGAGGCTGGCGGCATAGCGTATGGCCCACGACGCCGGTGACATGTCGGGATGCAGGTCTCGAAAGATACGCTCGGCCTCTTCGGGTATGCGTGCCAGCGATCCTCCCTTGACCGGTTCCATGACGACAACAGGCTTGCCGTGGCGTCGTGCCACGTCGTAGCAGAGGTGCGACTGTATGCTTTCGTTGTCCCAGTCGAGATAGTTTATCTGCAGCTGTACGAACTCCGTTTCGGGATGCTCGGTCAGTATTCGGTCAAGCAGCTCGGCCGTGTCGTGGAACGAGAATCCGATGTGGCGGATACGTCCCTCGGCCTTCATGCGCGAGACGAAACCGAAACTGTCGAGGCGCTCGACCGTACGGTAGTTTGCCGCGTTGAGGCTGTGGAGCAGATAGTAGTCGAAACAGTCGACGCCGCACTTCTGCATTTGTTCTTCGAAGATGCGTTCCTGATCTCCGACCTTCTTCAGCATCATCGTCGGCAGTTTCGATGCCAGCGTGAACGATTGGCGGTCGTGGCGCTCGACGAGAGCCTTGCGCACGAACCGCTCGCTCATGAAGTCGTGGTACATGTATGCGGTGTCGAAATAGGTGAAACCGCGTTCGAGGAACATGTCCACCATGCGTTCGAATGTCTGCACGTCGACCTTCGAGAAGTCGCCCTCGACGGCCAGCGGCAGTCGCATGCAGCCGAATCCGAGTTTCAGTGCCATATTATTTGCGTATGATGAAGCGTATTACGGCCCAGCCGCCGAAAATTTGCAGGAGCATGCCCGGCAGGCCGATGCGGAAGTCCTGCAATGCTGAGTGCAGATTGCCGACGATTGCCCACTCGCCGAGCGTGCCGACGATCTGGTATGCGGCTACGACTGCTGCCAGCAGCAGAATCGATACGCGCTTGAAGTGTGCGGCCGTGAAGCCTGCGGCCAGGGCAAGCAGCGTCGACTTGAGCATGATGGCGGGCAGTGCTGCGGCTGCGGGCATGCCGAAGATCAGCGAGTTGATCAGCGGCGAGGCGATGGCCGTGAGCAGACCGACACGCCAGCCGTACTTGTATGCGCCGACAAGCGTGAAGAAGTAGATCGGCAACCACATGACGCCTCCCTGCGGTACGAGGTGGAAGAGTTGCGGCAATGCGATGTTGCCCAGAACGAAGAGAGCGGCCGTGCCGTAAGTCTTTGCCTGTCCGTACTCGAACGAATAGAGTTTTACAGTCGTTGTTTCCATAACGTTTTGTTTTTGTTTATGGTCAAATGTTTATGTTTACGCCGGCCATGACGGTGGCTTTAGGCATCGGGAAGCCGGCATTGATTTCATATTTCTGGGCGAGCAGGTTTTCGCCGCGCACCCATACTCCGAGCCATTTGGTGGCGCGGAACGAGCATTGCGCATTCCACAGCACGAAACTCTCCTTGCGGTATTCGCCCGTGCCGGCCACGACGACCGAGGTGTAGAGCCCGGCGACATACTGTATGCCGGTCGAGACGTTCCAACGGCCTTTGGCGAACGAGCCTCCGGCGTAGAGCTTGTGTTCGGGCGAGGCAAGTACGGGCTGTTCCATGTGCAGGAAACTGTAGTTGGCGTCGACGCGCCACATGTCGTTTATCGTGTATCCGGCCTGCACCTCGACACCGGCATTCTCGATGCGGCCGGTGTTCATGTTCTTCTGTCGGCCGTCGACCGGTATGCGCATTATCAGGTTGTCGCCATTGATGTAGAAGACGTTTACTCCGTACGACAGCCGGTTGTCGAGCAACCGCTGGGTGAACGATATCTCGTAACTCCACAGCCGTTCGGGCTTCAGATCGGGATTCTGCGGCGGGAACATGTACATCTCGCGGATGGTGGGGTAGCGGAATCCCTTGCTTGCCATGAGCTTTATATGGGAGTTGGCCGGCAGGTGGAACGATATGCCTGCCTGCGGTACCCATTCGGTGCCGATATCCCAGTGATGGTCGGCGCGTATGCCTGCATCGATGGTCATCCAGCCGCCTATCTCCTGTCGGAAGTCGACATAGCCTGCCAGTTCATCCTGCGACTTGTCGGCTATGTCGCTGCGCTCTCCCTGCCGTTCCCCATTGACATAGAGGTTCCACGCCTCGCCGCCGAAGTGGTAGTAGTCCATGCCGGCAGTCAGACGGTTACCTTTCCACAACTGCACGCTCTGGTAAAGCGATACGCCCGTCATCACGTCGCGGGAGTTGAAGCGGTAGTCGAGCGGCTGCTCGCCGGCGGAATATCCGTCGTTGATGCGGTGACGTCCCCAGTTGTAGAAGAAACTCAGGGCTCCCGATGTCTTGCCGTAGTCGTTGTGCAGCGCTACGGAGGTCATGCCGCGCGTAATGCGCTGGTCGTTGTCCGTAATGGGATCGTCGACCGCGCCCGGATTCGAAGCGTTGAAGTGCGTCACGTTCACGTCGGCCATGATGTTCCACTGCTGCGAAAATTCGTATCCGAGTTTGGCATATCCGCCGTATTGTTCGAATGCCGAGTTGACCCGGTGCCCGTCGGTGCGGTTGTACGATCCGCTCACCACGCTCGTGAAGCCCTTTTTGCGGATGCGGTTCGTGATCTCGCTCTGCAGCGAGTTGTATGAGCCGTATCCGACGTTGGCATTGGTACTGATGCCGTCCTGTTTCATCCTGCGTGTGACGATGTTGATCACGCCGCCCATGGCGTTCGATCCGTAGAGCACCGACGCCGGACCGCGTACTACCTCGACGCGCTCGGCGAGGAACGACTGGTATGCGTCGGCTATCGGATGACCCATCAGACCCATGTATTGCGGATGGCCGTCTATTAGCACCAGCATGCCCGTTGTCGGTACGCCGGCCTGCGCCGGACCACCGACACCGCGCAGCGACATCTGTCCCGCGGCTCCGTCCGATACGCCGTATCCCATTATGCCGCGTCCCGTGGTGAAGAGGCCCGGTACCTGTTCGGTGATGACCGACAGCAGCGATGGCGAATTGTGCTGCTCGATCTGTGTACGGTCCACGACCGAGATACTCATCGGCAGGTGGCGTATGTCCGTCTCGTTGCGGGTGCCGGTTACCACGACCTCGTTTATGTCGATGGTTACCGGTTCGGTTTCATTCTCCTTGTGCGGTTGTCCGTTATCAGTAGAGGCCTGTCCCAATGCCGTAACGAACGATAGCACCGTGACGGCCGTCAGTAAGATTCTCTTGTCCATTATTGGGGCAACTTCTCTATGAATCCGCGTATCAACGGCAGGCACTCCTCGGCCGTGGTGCACTCCCTGCACAACTTCTCGATGGGACACCAGTCGGTCTTGGTGCGGTTTATGATGTGCGGTACCGCAAGCGTGTAGTCCACCTTGACACCGTTGCTCTCGAGCAGCTTCAGCGCCGACTGGCTGATGACGTCGGCAAAGAGCTCGCTGACACCGCCCAGTACCATCAGTGCGGCCGCCCCCTTGCCCACGACCTTGTCGGCAACGAAGGCCCCGTCGAGAAAACTGCGGTCGTTCCCGAGCAGGCGATACAGATCCATTACGCCCCGGTCGCGGAATATGCCTATGCGGTCGCCGTTGCGGATTATGCACGAACACTTTTCGGTAAACAGCATCTCGATGAGCAGCCGCCGCGACTCTCCGTTCATGAATTTAGCTCCGTGTGTCATAATCAGTCTCCTTTCAGAACTCCTTTCCCTGTTTCAGCACCTCGACGAACGAGTCTATGCTCCTCATGCGTCCCGGAATGTCGATACCCTGCGGGCAGTGCGGTACGCACTGCTTGCAGCCGATGCAGTGGCTGGCCTGTCGCAGCCGCGGAACCGAACGGTCGTATCCCACGAGAAACGCCCGACGTGCCTTGCGGTAGTTCTCGTCCTGCGACGACGACGGGATGTTGCCCTCGTTGACGCAACGGTTGTAGTGTGCGAATATCGACGGGATGTCGAGTCCGTAGGGACACGGCATGCAGTACTGGCAGCTGGTGCACGGTATCGTCGGATACTGCAGCATCTTCTGCGCCGTATCCTCGAGCAGCGCAAGCTCCTCGTCGGTGCATGGATCGAGCGGCGAATATGTCCGCAGATTGTCCTGCAGGTGCTCCATGTATGTCATGCCGCTCAGTACCGTCAGCACGTCGGGGAACGATCCCGCATAGCGGAATGCCCACGATGCGATGCTCTCCTCGGGCCGGCGTTGTTTGAGACGTTCCGCCAGATAGTTGTTGAGGCTTGCGAGACGACCGCCCAGCAGCGGCTCCATGATTACGGCCGGAATGTTGCGTTTCACAAGCTCTCCGTAGAGATACTCGGCATTGGTATTGCGGGTATTTATCTCCTTGGCATGTTTCCAGTCGACGTAGTTGAGCTGTATCTGCACGAAGTCCCATTTGATCTCGTTGTGGCGCGAAAGCAGATAGTCGAAAACCTCGATGTCGCCGTGATACGAAAAGCCGAGGTTGCGTATGCGTCCGGCTTCGCGTTCGGCCACCAGGAAGTCGAGCATGCCGTTGTCGAGATAGCGGGCGTGAAGTGCCTCCATGCCGCCCATGCCGATGCCGTGAAGCAGCATGTAGTCGATGTAGTCGGTCTGAAGTTCACTGAACGAGTTGTGATACATGCGCATCGAGGCTTCGCGGCTCCAGGTCTCGGGCGAGAAGTTCGACAGTTTGGTGGCTATGTAGTAGCTGTCGCGCGGGTGGCGCTTGAGCGCAATGCCGGTTGCCCGTTCGGATTGTCCCTTGCAGTAGGCCGGCGACGTATCGAAATAGTTTATGCCGTGGGCCAGTGCATAGTCGACCAGTGCATTGATCGTCTCCTGGTCGAGGTCGTCGCTGCGGTCGCCGCCGGCCTTGCCGAGCGTTGGCCAGCGCATGCATCCGTATCCCAGCAGCGAAACCTTGTCGCCGCTCTTCGGATTGGTGCGGTATGTCATCCTGTCGGTTGGAATGTCGGCCGAAGCATTGCGGTCTCCGGTTACGGGATTGTTGCGGTTGCCGCATCCGGTCGCCAGGGCTACGGTCGATGCCGCGGCTCCGAGGCCCAGACGTTTCAGAAACTCCCGACGGCTTATATCGTTGTTCTTCTTCTCCATGACATTTGCTTTTTCAGACGGTTCTGTGGTTTTCGTGTCCTTCTACGTATATCGCGCTGAACGGGCGGGCCGGACAGAGGTTCTCGCAGGCTCCGCAACCGATGCACCTCTCGGTGTCGATGGCCGGTATCCTGGGCGACGATTCGTCGTCGGGGTTCGATGCGATCATTTGTATGGCTCCAGTCGGGCAGTGGCGCGAGCAGTTGCCGCACTCGACTCCGTCGGTCAGCGGTACGCAGTTCTCCCTGATCCATACGGCATGTCCGATCTGTATCGACGACTTTTCGGCTGCCGTTACCGGCAGTATGGCTCCGGCCGGGCAGACCTCCGAACATTTGGTGCATTCGGGACGGCAGTAGCCGCGTTCATACGACATCTCGGGCTGCATGAGTCTCATCAGTTTACCCGATGGACGCAGTACGCCGTTGGGACATACCGATACGCAGAGCTGGCAGCCGGTGCAGTGCGTCGTCAGATTGCGCAGGCTGAGGGCTCCGGCCGGAACTATCGGAGTGGCACGTTCGGGGATCTTCTTGTCGACGATTACGGCCAGACCGCCGTCTACCTTCTTCTCCTGAGCCCGCAGGGCCGTGGTCGTGGCGAGCATGGCCGTGAGCGACAGGAGTTTGCGGCGCGATATGTTCGCTCCGCCTTCAGGTGCGCCGTCGGCCGGTGTCTGGCTGTTGTTGTTCTTCGTTGCGGTAGCCGGTGCGGCGTGTCGGCGTCGCCATGTGTACGATATGGCCGACGTGTGGCACTTCTCGAGGCAATCCATGCAGGCGACGCAACGGCTGTAGTCGATGGCGTGGTTTTTGGAGTCTATGCACGAAGCCTTGCAGTTGCGGGCGCAGAGGTTGCAGTTCACGCACTTAGAGGTGTCGATGACGGGACGGAAGAGCGAGAAACGCGAGAAAAATCCCAGCACCGTCCCGACCGGACATACGGTATTGCACCATGTACGTCCGTTGCGCCATGCGAGCACGCCCACGACTACAAGCGTTACGACCGCTACGGCAAATGTGGCGGCGCTCCGGATCCATACGTCGGTGGTGTAGAATGCATAGCTGTCGAGCCGTTCGGCAATATAGGCCAGAGCGTTGTTGCCGAGAGCATATACCGGAGCCAGCAGGTTGGATGCAATACGTCCGAAAGCGCTGTACGGGGCAATGAGCGTGGCGATGCGGGCTACGATTGTTCCCGATCCGAGAGCCAGAGCAGCAATAAACAGCACCAGCATCGTGTATCGCAGCCACGAGAGGGCCGGCGAATATCTGAAACGGTTCTTGCGGTGCTTGCCTCCTGCCCACGAGAAGATGTCCTGCATCACTCCCAACGGGCATATTACCGAGCAGTAGACGCGGCCGAAGAGCAGTGTCAGTACAATTAGTCCCGCCACTACACCGATGTTCAATGCCAGCAATGCCGGCAGTAGCTGTATTTTGGCCAGCCATCCGAACCATGCGTGCAGCGTTCCCGTAAAGTCGAGAAACAGGAGCATGACGAGCACGAAGCAGATGGTGGCGAGGGTGATTCTCAGTTTCCTTAGCATGATATTCCGTATTGCAAAATTCGACAACGCAAATATAACGAGTTTTCCGGGTTTTCCATTATCCGGACTTTCCGGGTAGCATGTACCGTTCTGTTTCCGATGCAAAATTACCAACTCGCTGCATGCGTGTCTTTATACGTATGACGGTTTCTCTTACCATAATTACAGATGGTCGTGCCGGCTTGCAAAAAATGGCTAAATTTGTGGTGGAATCAATAAAACGCATAACTATGGATGAGATTTTGAACCTCGATACCGTAAGCAAGTACAACGATCTGTTCGGAGTCGAGACCCTGCACCCGCTTGTCAGTGTCATCGACTTTTCGAAGTGCGAGGCCGTAGACCCGCGACGCATGCGCGTTGGCTTCTATACCGTTTTCCTCAAGGAGGTGAAGTGCGGTGAGATGCTCTACGGACGCGGCACGTACGACTATCAGGATGGTACCATGGTATTTCTCGCTCCGGGGCAATGCTACGGCATAAACGCCACGGGCAAGGTCAAAGGCAAGGGTTGGGCTCTGGTGTTCCATCCCGATCTGTTGCGCGGTACGCAACTCGGACGCAATATACGTCAATATACATTCTTCTCGTACGAGGTCAACGAGGCGCTGCATCTGTCGGAGCAGGAGCGCCGGACGATACTCGATTGCATGCACAACATAGACCACGAGCTGCATCACGCCATCGACAAGCACAGCCGTACGCTTATCGTTAACAATATAGAGATGTTACTGAACTATTGCGTGCGTTTCTACGATCGTCAGTTCATCACCCGCAGCGAGGTTGTCAACCGGGACATACTCTCACGGTTCGAGCGTCTGCTCGACGACTATATGGATTCGGACAAGCCGCAGACCATCGGCCTGCCCACGGTGCAGTACTGCGCCGGCGAACTGCACCTTTCGCCCAACTATTTCGGAGACCTCATAAAGCGCGAGACGGGCCGCACGGCACAGGAACAGATACGCCTGCGGCTGATCGATGCCGCCAAGGAGCGGGTGCTCGACCGCAGCCGCTCGATAAGCGAGATAGCCTACGATCTGGGATTCAAGTATCCGGCGCACTTTACGCGCCTGTTCAAGAATACGGTGGGGTGTACTCCTGTCGAGTACCGTAATGTCAACTGACATCTGCAGTGGCGGCCGGCAAATACAATCGGGGAGGGGCGGATCTGTTCCGCCCCTCCCCGATCGTACATGGTGATTCTGTATGTTTTCTTAGAAATCGTATCCTGCGATCTTGGAGGCATAGTCACTCCACCCGCTTGCCGCCTTATAGGCATCTACAGATGCTTGCGGGACATAGATGGCTGCAACTGGAGAATTTGAAAACACACTCGCACCAAATGTCGGAGGAGTTGTCGGTTTGCTGTATACATTTGTTAGGTTGCGGCAACTCCAGAATGCTCTCTCTCCAATCGTTGTAACCCCGTCAGGAATAGTAATACTTGTCAGGCTGCTGCAACGATAGAATGCGTAACTTCCAATCGTTGTAACACTTTCGGGAATTGTAATGTTTGTCAGGCTGCTGCAATCAGAGAATACGGAATTTCCAATTGTTGTAACCCCGTCAGGGATTGTAATGCTGGTCAGGCTGCTGCAAGAAGAGAATGCTCTCTCTCCAATCGTTGTAACCCCGTCAGGGATTGTAATGCTGGTCAGCCTCTCGCAATCAGAGAATGCTCCATATCCAATTGTTGTAACTCCGTCAGGAATGGTATATTCCGTCAAGCCATATACCTCATACGGCGCGAAAGCTATCAACTTACCATTCATAATCAGACATTTATGATCTGCAGAGGCATATTTACCCGAAAAAGTTCCAAGCCAGCCACAATCAGAAAATGCACCATCCTCTATCGTTGTAACATTTTCAGGAATCGTAATACTTTTCAGGCCGCAAGCGGAAAAAGCCCCTCTCTTTATCGTAGTAAGGCTTTCTGGAAATGTTATGTTGGTTAGAACCGCGCAATTATAAAATGCACTACTACCTATTGTTCTAAGGCTATTGGGAAGCGTGATAGTGTTTAACTCCCAACACATCCAAAATGCACTACTTCCAATATCTGTAACGCCATCTAGTAGCGTAACGTTCACCAGTTTATAGCAAGAAGAGAATGCGTTATCTCCAATAGCTGTAACACTTCCGGGAATAGTGATACTGGACAGACTGCTGCAACTACTGAAGGTCCACTTGGGAATATTTGTAATACCATCAGGCAAAGAAATACTTATCAAGTTCGCACAAGACCTGAAAGCCTCCTCTCCAATAGTTGTAACCCCATCAGGAATAATAATACTTTCCAGATTCTCTTTATGTTCAAATACCCCTGACGGGATCTTTGTTATGGCTCCACTAAATGTAATCTTACCTTGCCCACCTGCATAAATATTTGACACGAAATCAGCACCGAAACTTGGCAGGTCTTTTGACAGACTGACAACTTCCCCATCCGATGTAGTGTAGTATATGACATTGACCGGATTATCGTTGTTCAGCAGCATTGGGATATACTCCGACGTCACGTTATTGTTACCGTCCGAAATGAAAAGAGCTGCGCTGGCCGACTGGGTCTCCACGAAGAACTCCTCGCCGAGATTCTCGCCGCTGGCCTTCACCGTGATGACGCCATTGGCCGCATCGGCCGTAAAACCGAGTACGGGCATCTCGATGAATTCGACGGAACTGCGCGTCAGCGTATGTACGGCCTTCACGCTTACGGCCTCCTCCCAGACCTTCTCCAGGTCCGCAACAACATCCTTCGGTGAGATCAGGAAGTCCATCTCGGCAATGCCGTTGTCTTGCCCCTCTATGCGTCGCACCTCGATCTTGCCGTCATCGTACTGCGGTACGTACGATACGGACTGTATGCGTTTGAGCAGTGCTGTGATCTCTTCGGCCATGCCGTCGACCTTCTCCTCCAACTCCGAGAGACGCTCTTCAATCGCGTCGATACGAGCGGTCAGTGTCTGCACCTCGGAGTCGATACGGTTGTTTACGCTCTGGATCTGCTGGGCAATCTTGGTGTCGATAACACCGTTGTTTGTCTCGATAGCCGATGCAATGGCCTGCTGATATGCTTCTGTGAGCTCGCTTTTGGCCGAAGCGACAGATTCGTTTACGGCTGCAATCTCGCTCGTCAGTTTCTCGTCCGCGGCGGCATCACCCGCAGCGATCGCCTCCTGCAACTGTTTCACTTTTGCATTCACGGAGGCAATGTCGTAGTAATTGGCCAGCTCCTCGTGCACCCAGCTCTTCATCGAGGTTACACAATCTTCGATAGCCGAAGATATGGCCGAAGTATAGGCCGCGGTAATCTCCTCACGTGCCGTGCCGATCGCTGCCGTATAGGCATCCGTTATCTCCGTTACCTTCGCCTGGATGTCGCTCTCCAGTCCTGCTACGGCGGCTGCGATGTCGGTTTTGATCTTCTCGTTCAGGCGCGTCTCCATATCGGCGAGGTCCTGATTGATCGTCTCGATTGAGGTGCGGATTGCAGCGATGTCGTCAACCAGGCCGTTGTACTGCTCCAACGTGGTGAAGGTGGTTGTCACCCAGTCCCGCTGTGCATCGAGATCACCATCCAACGAAGCGATCTTCTGCTCCAGCGACTTGTCGGCATCCTGCAGCGACACGATAAGCCCGTTTATGGAGTCGATCTCTCCCTGCACCTCCTGCTTGTAGCTGTTCAGTTGTGCCAGAACATCCGAAATATCCGATTGAACATCCTGCTCCAAGGCATCGATCTTGTTGTCCAAATCGGCAACGGTTTGCTCGAGGGTACTTACCTTGTCTTGCAGGGTTGAGATATAGTCCTTGATCTCCGAATCGGTCTGTTGAAGCTGTGGCAACGTATTTTGAATCGACTTGATCTGTTGGTCGACGGTCGGAAGCACCGTATTCTCCAACTTATCGACCCGGTCGGTCAGTTTGTCGATCCGGTCGTTAATCTTGCTGCACCCCAGGAGCAACAAGCCACAAAGCAACAGGGATGATAGTTTCCGTATCATGTTTTTCTAAAAATTCAGATATGTTCTTTATAACTTAAAAATCATAGCCGACGATCTTTTCAGCATAGCCGCTCCAACCATCAGCCGACTGATAAGCCTTAACCGAAGCCTGCGGAACATAAATGGATGTAATGGAAGTATAGGAAAGTACAACCCAATCCAAGGTCGGCGGCGTTGTGGCCTTACAATATATAGTGGTCAAACTGCTGCACTCCTGGAATGTGTCATTCCCTATTGCCGTTACGCCTGCTGGTATGGTAATAGTGGTCAGGCTGCCGCAACTCCTGAATGCTCCGTCTTCGATCGTTGTAACACCATCAGAGAGAGTGAGACTGGTCAGGTTGCCACATGAAGAAAATGCATTTTTTGATATCGTCGTAACGCCGTCAGGGGTGGTGTATGCTGTTAATCCGGCCGGAGCGAATGCGGATAATTTGCCATCCATAACGAGGCATCGTTGATCTGATGATGCAAATTTTCCGGAGAAAGACGTCAGATTCTCGCATGAAGCGAATGCCCGATCGCCTATCATTGTAACACCGTCGGGAATGGTAATGCTTGTCAAGCCTTTGCATCCGGAGAATGCACTCTCTCCAATAGTTGTGACACTTTCGGGGATAGTAATCTCGGTTAGACCACTGCACTCGTAGAATGCTTGAAATTCTATAGAATAGACACCATCTGGAATAACAATACTCGTCAGATTACGACATTGGAAGAAAGTATTGTCACCTATGGTCGTAACTCCATCCGGAATGGCATACTCCGTTAAACCGACCGGAGCAAAAGCGGCTAATCTTCCATCGGCAATCAGACATCTATGATCCGGTGTGGCATATTTCCCAGAGAAAGACATCAAGTTATAACAACCTGCAAATAAACCTGTTCCTATATTGGCAATACTTTCGGGAAGAGTAACTTCTGTTAGTTCTAAACAGAGGCCGAATGCATAGTTTCCTATTCTTGTAACTCCATCCGGGATAGTAATGTGAGTTAAACGCTGACAATTATAAAATGTACTTTCTTCTATAGCAACAAGTCCATCTGGGAGAGAGATATCGACCAAAGAAAAACAATGAAAAAACGTCTCTTTTCCTATGGCCGTAACACTATTAGGAATAATAATGCTAGATAGGCTGCCACAGCAGTAAAATGCTTGTACCCCTATCGTCGTAATCCCATCCGGAAGCACAATGCTGGCCAAGGTTCCACAATGAGCAAACGCTTTTTCGGGGATTTCCGTAATGGGAGCGTTGAATACAATCATGCCCTGTCCGTTCTCATATGTATGCTCGACCACATTGCCTCTATCGAGAATCGGAGCATCGACGAGTTGTCCGTCCGTCGTGGTGTAGTATATAGTCTTAAGAGGGTCATATGTTTTTGCAAGTAATGGAATATACTCCGACGTCACGTTGTTGTTGCCGTCCGAGATAAAGAGCGCAGCGCTGGCCGACTGGGTTCCGGCAAAGAACTCCTCGCCCAGATTCTCTCCGCTCGCCTTCACCGTAATGACACCATTGGTCGCATCGGCCGTAAAACCGAGTACGGGCATCTCGATAAACTCTACGGCTCGTGTCTGTGTATGTACTGCCTTCACGCTTACGGCCTCTTCCCAGACCTTCTCCAGGTCCGTAACAACGTCCTTCGGTGAGATCAGGAATTCCATCTCGGCAATGCCGTTGTCTTGCCCCTCTATGCGTCGCACCTCGATCTTGCCGTCGTCGTATCGCGGTATGTACGAAACGGACTGTATGCGCTTGAGCAGTGCTGCGATCTCTTCGGCCATGCCGTCGACCTTCTCCTCAAGCTCCGATAGGCGCTCTTCAATAGCGTCGATACGAGCGGTCAGTGTCTGCACCTCGGAGTCGATACGGTTGTTTACGCTCTGGATCTGCTGGGCAATCTTGGTGTCGATAACACCGTTGTTTGTCTCGATAGCCGATGCAATGGCCTGCTGATAGGCCTCGGTGAGCTCGCTTTTGGCCGTAGCGATAGATTCGTTTACGGTTGCAATCTCGCTCGTCAGTTTCTCGTCTGCGGCGGCATCTCCCGCAGCTATCGCCTCCTGCAACAGCTTTATTTTGGCGTCGATTGTCGCTATGTCATAATAATTGGCCAACTCTTCGTGTACCCAGCTCTTCATCGAGCTTACGCAATCTTCGATAGCCGAAGATATGGCCGAAGTATAGGCCGCAGTGATTTCCTCACGTGCCGAGCCGATCGCTGCCGTATAGGCGTCCGTTATCTCCGTTACCTTTGCCTGGATATCGCTTTCCAGTCCGGCTACGGCGGCTGCGATGTCGGTCTTGATCTTCTCGTTCAGGCGCGTCTCCATATCGGCGAGGTCCTGATTGATTGTCTCGATTGAGGTGCGGATTGCAGCGATGTCGTCAACCAGGCCGTTGTACTGCTCCAACGTTGTGAATGTGGTTGTCACCCAGTCCCGCTGTGCATCGAGATCACCATCCAACGAAGCGATCTTCTGCTCCAGCGACTTGTCGGCAGCCTGCAGCGACACGATCAGTCCGTTTATGGAGTCGATCTCTCCCTGCACCTCCTGCTTGTAGCTGTTCAGTTGCGTCAGGACATCCTCAATATCCGATTGGACCGTCTGCTCCAATGCATCGATTTTGTCGTCCAGATCGGAAACGGACTGTTCAAGGGTAGTTACTTTGTCCTGCAGGGTGATGATGTAGTCTTTAATCTCCGAATCAGCCTGCTGGAGTTGCGGCAGGGTCTTTTGTATCGACTCTATCTGCTCCTCAATAGTCGGCAGCGTCGTATTCTCGAGATTGTCGACCCGTCCGGAGAGTTCGTCGATCCGGTCGTTGATTTTGCTGCAGCCAAGCAGCATGAAGCCACACAATAATAGGAATAGCGGTTTCTTCATAATACGATTATTTAAGTAAAACAATTGGCGTACGTTTTACCGTATCAACTCCTGCTGCGGCGGGTTATGTGCAAAAAGAAAGTGTGGAACTGCAATATCTGATATTCGAGAAGTCGAATAAAGACGAAAATGAAAAAAAGAGCTAAACAAGTGCAAATATAACCTCTAATATTCAATACTTTATGTGGTATCAGATTCGGGAATGACTTTTTAATTTGTCTTAATCCGTTGCAAGTTTCTTCGGGATATACGGGAACATTTACGGGAATTTGTTATACCTTTGCCGCATAACAGAAAAAGCAACGCCGATGAAAGTTTCCGTCTATCTGAAGAAATGCTCCCCAGAGACCTCGAACATCTGTTTCCGGGTCAGGGAGAAGAGTG
>CALUNG010000021.1 GCA_944321955.1 uncultured Alistipes sp.
GGTGTAATTGGTAGCCACGTCAGACTTAGGATCTGATGCCGAAAGGCGTGGGGGTTCGAGTCCCTTTATCCGCACCGCATGGGAGCTTTCGAAAGATGGCTCCTTTTTTTGCAGGCCAACCGTAATGCTGCGGACGGATTTTTACATGCTGCCTTTTACTGGAAAGTCGTCGGAAGCATCCGCCGCGCGGCACATGCCGCACAAAAAAGCAATACCCCACCGAACGTATTCAGCCCGATCAGACTCATGGCACACAGGAGAGTCGCATATTGCATCGTGACGGATATCGGCCGTCGAAGATGACTACAGCCAATAAAAAGGCTTCCCGCACTGAGGGGAAAAACCTTTTTGACAACGTGCCGCGCACCGTCAATGGTGCTGCGGGTTGAAGGCACCGATGGTCTTGATGCGCTCCTCGAAATCCTCGCGCGACACGACAGTATGGTTCTTGATCTTCGAGCGGTAGTTGTAGATTGTGGTGGTCGAATAGCGCAGCAGTGCCGCAATCTTCGAGGAGTCGCGTATGCCGAGGCGTATCAGGGCAAAAATACGCAGTTCGGTTGTCAGAAGCTCACCCTTCTTGGGCTTTATGCGCGCCTCGCTGTCGAGCAGAGAGTTGAAATCCTCGATGAACGTTGGATAGAGATGCAGGAACGTCGTATCGAAATTGTGGTAGAACTCCTCGAGTTCCCGCTTGTTGGGTTCGGGCGAAGAGAACTCCTTGCGCAGCTCGGCGATACGTCCGTCGACAAGCATGCGACGTACATGACGGCGCGCACCCATGATCCTGTCGATATACTCCGAACACATGGTCAGGAAGATGCCGATATACTCCTCCTTCACCTCGTTGGCCTCCGAGAGCTGGTCGTTGAGTGACAGCAGTTTCTCGTTGAAGCGGTGCAGACTGTCATTCGAGATGTTGAGCCGCACATTGGCCTGCTGCAGCTGCATCCGCGCAAAGTTGAGCTTGCTGTTCTGGCGACGAAAGAAGAGCAGGCCGCCGACGGCCAACAGCAAGACAAGTCCCACCGATATGAAAAATGTATTGTACAGCAGTCCGACACGCTCCTGACGGTCGACATAGGCCTTCTCAATGCTGTACATCACGGTCATGTCCTGCCACGGCCGCAGCCACGAATTGAAGAATCGGGCATCGTCCATAACAACGCGCACGTAACGCATGGCGCGTGTCACGTCATCGTCGAGCAGGGTGATGGCAAGGCTCTTGAGGGCCGAATTGTCGCGTATGGCCAGCCGTATGTCGGTCGTGGCGGCACGGGCATACCACAGCTGCGTGGCCTCACGGTCGTCGAAACGTTCGGCCACCAGAGCCATCATGTGCGCCGCAATGGCATAGTCGCGCGTCAAAGGCTGCTGTCCCTGACAGAAACGTCTGGCATAGTCGGCCGCAAGTACATTCTCCTTGCGGTCGAGCGCCCGCCACAACCTGAACTGCAGATTGACAAGCGAATCGGCATCGGTATTGTCAATTATCTTGCCGGCATAATAGTCAGCAAGGGCGTGCGAACGGCGTTTCTGCACCGTATCGCGGGAATAGAGCAGCAACTCGTCGTTGAGCTTGTGACGGGCCGTATAGTAATCGATCATCCCCACGCTGCACAGCGATGCGGTATCGACCTGATCCAGAAGGTTGGCTGCCTCGAGATATATGCCGGCCGAACTGTAGAGATACGAGAGCTGTATGCGGCTGCGGTCCTCAAGGGCGCGATCCCCCAACCTGCCGCAAAGAGCTATGTTCGAATAGAGATACTCGATCGCCGAATCGACCTGATAGGGGACATACTCGTCGATGAGCTGCTGGTTGAGCATCACGCGCTGATCGTCCGAAAAATCGGACTGGCCGAGAATGTTCTTCAGCGAACGGATGCGCTGTTCACGGCTTGCGATGTAAGTATCGCGGTTGTCTATCGCCGCATCCAGCCGTGCAAGCTCGGCATCGAGCTTGCCTCTCCTGCGTGAACAGGAGAGCGACAACAGCGGCATTACCGACAGAAGCAGCAACGTAAGTCTGAGAAGATATTTCATGGGTCAGCAGTTTCTTTCAAAACAAAGATATTAAATTTCTTGAAATATCGTATCGCAGGCATTTCGACACGGTCCCGCCACGCATGTACGAAGCCCCATATTCATTTTCGCCAATCTACCTATTTTCCCGAATATTCAAGAGACAAAATATTGGTTACAAACAGCTTACGATTACATAAAATATTTATTGTCTACTTATTTCAATCTTTTTTTCCTTAATCGCTCCGAATTTATTAATTTTAGATAAAATACGGAGCGGTTATATAAAAACATACCGACCTGATAAACCTATTTATTATAAACCTTATTAACTTCAAAACTTATCCGTATGACAAGTTTCAACTCAAAACTGCGGCCTGAACGCCTGAACGGATATCGGACACTGCTCTTCACGGCACTGTTCATTCTCTTCGGGACGGCAGCAATGGCCCAAGAAGAGGTGACCGTCACTGGTACCGTCACCGATCAGTCAGGACAACCGGTCATCGGAGCCACCGTAGTCGAGGATGGTACGACAAACGGTACGGCTACCGGCCTGGATGGCACTTACACGCTGAAAATCAAGGGGGGGGGAAGTTCCGCACCCACTTTGACCTACTCATCACTCGGATACGTTGACCAGAAGATTCCGGTAAACGGACGTACACTGATCGACGTCAAGCTTACGGAGAGCGCCGTGGAACTCGATGCCGTAGTGGCAATCGGTTACGGTACCGTCAAGCAGAAGGACATCACCACTGCAGTATCCATCGTAAAGACCGATGACCTGGACCGCCGTCCGATATCGTCGGTATCGGCAGCCCTGCAGGGCAAGGCCGCCGGCGTACAGGTGGTTCAACCTAACGGAGCGCCTGGTCAGGGCATGGTCATCCGCGTGCGCGGAGCATCATCGATCTACTCGGCTTCGACCAACGAACCGCTCTTCGTTGTCGACGGAGTGCCCGTCGGCACCGGCAGTTCGGCAATCGCCTACCTCTCGCCCAACGAAATCGAGACCATGCAGGTCCTCAAGGACGCCTCGTCGGCCGCCATCTACGGATCGCGCGCCGCAAACGGCGTGGTGCTCATAACCACCAAGCAGGGAAGCGCCAAGAAGGGACCAGAGGTTACGTTCTCGACCTATGTCGGCATCTCGCAGGTCACCAAAAACTACGACGTGCTCAACGCCCAGCAGTACCGCGACCTCATGGAGGAGACCGGAGCCGTTTCGGGCCTGCCCGACGTAATAATGGACGTTACCGACTGGTTCGACGAGACCTACTCAAACGGTATCAACCAGAACTACCAGTTCTCCATATCTGACGGCAACGACAAGTCGTCGTACTACCTCGGCGGCGGTTACACCAGCGAAAAGGGTGTGATCAGGACAACCTCGGCCGACCGCTACAACGTCAAGGCCAGCTTCGACCGCAAGATCTTCAAGTGGCTGTCGGCAAGCGCCTCGACAACCTTCTCGCACTACTCCTCGAAGGGTTCGATCATCTCGGGACAGGGCGCCAACCGCGCCGGCGTGGTCGTATCGGCCATCACCACCCCGACATACGCACCAATATGGGATCCCGAGAACCCCGATCAGTTCTACAACAACTTCTACGGAGCCAACCTCACCTCCCCGCGTGAGAACATGGCCCGCACCGACTACGACAAGTACATCACCGACCGCCTTATCCTGTCGGGCAACCTGAACTTCTTCCTGGCAAAGGGACTCACATTCAAGTCCACGGTAACCATGGACCGCTCGTGGGCGCACAACTCGACGTTCCTCGACCCAATCCGCACCACCCACGGACGTACCGAGCACGGAACGGCATCGGATACCCGTTCGGACGACTGGCGAATGGTCTATGACAATATTCTCACATGGCAGGCCAAGTTCAACCGCCACAGCCTCGAGCTGATGGGAGGTACCTCGGCCACCGTTTCGGTATGGGAACAGCTGACGGGTTCGCGTTCATACTTCTCGACCACCAACGGCAACGCCATAACCAATATCAACGGCGGTAACAACGGCGGTCTGCGCGGTCAGAGCGTCAGCAAGGACGAATGGTCGATCATGTCGTACCTGGCACGCGTATCGTACAACTACGACGACCGCTACCTGCTGACAGCCAACTTCCGTGCCGACGGTTCGTCGAAACTGTCGCCCGGCAACCGCTGGGGCTTCTTCCCCTCGGTATCGGCCGCATGGCGCATCTCGCAGGAAAAGTTCCTCAAGGACGTGATGTGGATCAACGACCTCAAGCTGCGCGTAGGCTGGGGACAGACCGGTAACCAGTCGGGTCTTACATCCTACGGCTGGATGCAGCTCTACAACACCAACTACTACAACTGGACCGAAGACGCCTATACGCAGGCCGTTCCGACCGTAGGTTCGAAGAGCAACATCCAGAACAAGGACCTCACGTGGGAGACCACCACGCAGACCAACGTCGGTGTCGACTTCTCGGTACTCAACAGCCGACTGAGCTTCACCCTCGATCTGTATTATAAATATACCAAAGACATGCTCATGAGCGTGCCGATGCCTTCGCCCTACCCCAACATCATCCGCAACGAGGGCGAAATGTCGAACATGGGTATCGAGTTCCAGATATCGTCGGTCAACATAGCCCGCAAGGACTTCACCTGGACCACCGACTTCAACATCTCGGCCAACCGCAACCGCCTCGAGAAACTCGACCTGCAACAGGTTTACTACTACGCCAAGACGGCCGACGTGGTCAACGACTTCGTCATCCGCATGACGCCGGGCCAGCCGCTGTCGAAGTTCTGGGGTTACATCTCCGACGGAGTTGACCCCGAAACGGGTGACCTCATCTACCGCGACATCAACGGCGACGGCGACATTACCCCGTCGGACAAGACGTGGATCGGCGACGCCAACCCGAAGTTCACCTTCGGCATGACCAACACCTTCTCGTGGAAGGGTCTGTCGCTGAGCATCCTGCTCACCGGTTCGTACGGCAACGACATCTTCAACGCCTCGCGTATCGAGACCGAAGGCATGTACAACGGCAACAACCAGACCACGACCGTACTGCGCCGCTGGCGTATTCCGGGACAGATCACCGACGTGCCCCGCGCTACCACCGACGCCTACAACGTCAAGAACTCGACCCGCTGGGTAGAGGACGGTTCATACCTCAAGGTCAAGAACATCACCCTTTCGTACGACATCACCTCACCGAAACTCCGCCGAGCCTACATCGCACGCATACAGCCCTACATATCGCTGCAGAACTTCATCACCTGGACCAAATATTCGGGTTACGACCCCGAAGTCAGCCAGTGGGACAGCGCCACGCAGATGGGTGTAGACTGGGGAACATACCCCAACGTACGCACGGTAGTGGTCGGACTCAATATTACCATGCAAACATCCTCTAAAAAATAACTGTCATGAAAAAGATATTATCATATACCGCAGTTTTGCTTGCGACAGGCTTGACGTTCGGATCGTGCAGTCTGGAGAAGCTTCCCGAGACGGATTATCACGAATTCAACACCACAGGCACCGAGGATACCGAGACGGCCATAACCACGCGTGAGGACCTCGAAGGACAGCTCGCAACCATGTACAACTACATGAAGGGCGACCTGCAGACATACTGGTACCAGCTGACCACCATGGCCGAAGCACGTGCCGACAATGCTTACGGTGGCAACATGGGTGAAGCGAAGGTCGTGGCCGTAGAATCGAACAACATCGACAGCGACAACGAGTTTGCCGTCAACATGTGGAACTACTCGATGTACGCCGTAGACTATGCCAACCAGGTCATCTGCAACATCGATACGGTCAAGGCCAACGACCCGACACTGACCGAAAAGGAGTATCAGGAGTGGCTGTCCGAGGCACTGGCCTGGAGAGCCTACATCTGGGTAAACTTCATGCAGATGTTCGGCGACATACCGATGCTGACCGAGATTCCGGAGGCCATCACCTCGGAGAATGTCGAGGAGGTCTATCCGCTCTACTTCCCTTCGCGCGTATCGAAGGAGGAAGTCGCCGCGCAGATCATCGACGATCTCGAAAACTACGCCTGCAAGTATGCGCCCGACATGGATGCGACCAACAAGTTCAAGATCTCCAAGGGCTTTGCCTACGGCGTACTGGCACACCTCTACGCCATGCGCGAATTCCGTAACTGGGAGAAGGTAAAGAGCTGCTGCGAGGCCATCGAGTCGATGGGATACTCGCTCTGCGAGGACTACGGCGAGATGTGGGCATACGACGACAACATGGCCAACAACAACACCAGCGAGTCGATTTTCGAGGTCAACTGGCCCAACCAGAGCTCCGGAAACTGGATCTGGATGATGTACCACCGCAACGCCTACAAGCCCAACGACAGTTACGACTGGGCCAAGTGGTGCACGCCGTCGCGCAACCTTACCGCCGCATACGATGCCGAGAATGACACCGAGCGCAAGAATGCAAGCATCATATACGACGAGTGCACGTGGTCGTTCCACTATCCCAAGGAGGCATACGCCTTCATGCACAAGTGCCCGACCAACGTAACGCCCGTCTACGTGATGCGTCTGGCCGAGATCAAGCTTCTGCATGCCGAGGCTCTGGCCAACCTCAACGATCCGGGAGGCGCCGCCGACCTTGTGGACGAGATACGTTCGCGCGCCGGTATCAAGCCCCTCACCGCACAGCAGCGCGGTTCGGCCGAGCTCATGCGCGAGGCAGTACTCCACGAGCGCCGTCTGGAGCTGGCGTTCGAGGGCTACCGCTGGTTCGACCTGATGCGTTACGGCGACGACTACTCCAAGCTCAAGCAGATATGCGACGGAGTGAACATTCCCGGTTCGGAGTCGTACGACTCGTACTATCAGGTACGCAAGCCCATGGATGACAACCATATCCTGCTGCCAATCCCGACCACCGTACTGGACAACAACCCCAACCTGCAACAGAATCAGGGTTATTAACGGATAATACGATCAGAAAATGAAATACTCGATAAACGGAAACATACGACTACTGTTTCTCGGAGCGCTGGCCATGGGTTTGATCTGCTGCTCGGGCAAGAACAACGGCGACAACCCCAAACCGGTGCCCGACCAGCCGGCCGAGCCTGCGGCCTCCGACGTGTACGCCTATGTCACCTCGGCCAACGGCAGCTTCCTCTTCCGTGAAACAGGCATCGACTACTCGAAAGTCTCGATGTCGCCCTACAAGGTGACGCTCGACCCGTCGACCACGTACCAGACGATCGACGGTTTCGGGCCGGCCGTGACCGGCGCCACGTGCTACAACCTGCTCAAGATGACACCGCAGGACCGCACCGCGCTGCTCAAAAAGTGTTTCGATCCCCAGACCGGCGCCGGCTTCAGCTTCATTCGCGTGCACATCGGCGGTTCGGACTTCTCGATGGACGAATATACGTGCTGCGACAGGGAGGGCATCGAGTTCTTCGCCATACCCGACATCGAAAAGGAGGGAATATTCCCCGTACTGAAGGAGATCCTCGAGATCAACCCCGAAGTCAGGATTCTCGGTTCGCCGTGGTCCTGCCCCAAGTGGATGAAGGGACAGGTGAATGATCCGTCGAAGCCTTACGATTCGTGGACGAGCGGACGTCTCAATCCCGCCTGCTACGACGACTATGCCGAATATTTCGTGCAGTGGGTGACCGAGATGGAGGCCAACGGCTTCCCGATCTACGCCATCACCATGCAGAACGAGCCCCTCAACCACGGCAACTCCATGTCGCTCTACATGCCGTGGGAGGATCAGGCGGCCTTCGTCAAGCATCTGGGTCCCGCCTTCGAGAAGGCCGGAATCGACACCAAGATCCTCTGCTACGACCACAACTACAACTACGACAACGTCGCCGGTCAGGACAACTACCCGTTGCACCTCTATGCCGACGCCGAAGCATCGAAGTGGATCTACGGATCGGCCTGGCACAACTACGGCGGCGACGTGTCGGAACTCGACGAGATAGCCGCTGCGGCACCCGACAAGGCGATCTACTTCACCGAAGCATCGATCGGTTTGTGGAACTACAACTTCGAATCATGCGTGATAGTCGATTTCGAGTCGATATTCATGGGTACTATGAGCCGCGGAGGCAAGGGTGTACTGTTGTGGAACATGATGCTCGACGATCAGGGCAAGCCCTATCGTCCGGGCGGATGCTCGACATGCTACGGCGCCATCGAGATCAGCTCGTCGGACTACCGGACCCTGAAGTACAACAGCCACTTCTACGATCTGGCACAGTGCTCGAAGGTTATACGTCCGGGAGCCGTACGCATCGGCGCATCGGGATACACGGCCGCAGGGCTTTCGTATCTGGCATTCCGCAATCCCGACGGTTCGATGGCTCTGGTAGCCCTGAACAACTCGAACGAGGAGCGCACGATCGCCGTTTACGAGACGGCCGACCGCTCTTTCAAATATGACATTCCGGCCAAGTCGATAGCCTCGTTCCGCTGGGGCATTCCGGCCGAAAACCAACTTTAAAAAACCAAAACCATGAAAAATCTGAAATATATAGTCTTGTCTCTGCTGGCAACAGCCGCTCTGCTCGGTTGCAAGAAGGATCCCGAGCTGGCCGTAACGGACGTGGGTCCCGAGATGAGCGTGATATCGGTCGATGAGAAGGCCTACTTCGGAGCCGCCATTTCGTTCGAGGTATCGATGCAGGACCGTCTGCCTCTCTCGACACTCAAGGCACAGGTATTCTTCGACGACGAAATGGTCGCCGAGGAGGTGATCCGCACAAAGACGAGCGGAACATATGAAGGGAGCGTCGTGGTTCCCTATTACAAGGATATTCCCAACGGCGACGCCACGCTGCGCTTCGTGGGACAGAACATCGAGTTCGGACTTACCACCATCGAGCAGACGATACCGGTATCGCGTCCCGAACCCGCATACCTGACATTCGTCCTCGACGACAAGGAGTACCGCATGGAGCCCACCGGCACCAAATACGAATACGCCGTCACCGACAACTTCCCGCAGAAGGCTTCGGGATACATTACCACTCCCGAACTCGACGAAGCGGGTTCTGTCGTTACCTTCGGTTACGATACGGCAGCCGGAGGCGTGGTTGCGGGCTCGACCGACCCCATACCCTTCTCGAACTCCAATGCCGGCGAATACACCATCACCTTCAACATTCTCACGTTTGCAGGTTCGCCCTTCACCACGCTGACCTTCAACGGCACGGAGATGGCGATGGTCGACTCGGACAACTACTCGATCGTCACCACGCTCACCCAGAACGAGGTTTACGAGATGAGCGGCATCGCCGACTTCGCAACGTGGGACATCGACCGCGACTACTTCGAGCGCGCCGACGCCGCCAACCCCGAAGCCCTCACGTTCCTGCCCATGAGCGGAACCTACAAGGTTACGGCCAACTTCAAGTTCAACTACCTCAAGATCGAGGCCATGAACTCCGCAACCGAGCTGGGCACCCTTTCGGCCGACGGTTCGGGTACTGCAATATGGGTGATCGGCGATACCAACGTCGGCAAGCCCTCGACATCCAATGCTGCAAGCTGGAATCCCGAGAACGGAGGCTTGTGCATGGCACGCGTGGCCGACAGGAAGTATCAGATCACGCTTGTGGCCGGCACTTCGATCAACGCTTCGAAGTTCGATTTCAAGTTCTTCTGGAAAAAGACATGGGACAACGGCGAGTTCCTCGGCAAGGATGACCCGACATTCAAGAATCCCTACGGTGTGGTCACGACCGACAGCGACATCATCAAGCTTTCGGATTCGGGCAACGTGGGTCTCGTCGAAGGCAAGACGCTCGATCTGGGCGGCGTATACCGCTTCACGCTCGATGTTTCGGGCGGCACCATGGCGGCTACCCTTTCGCTGGAGAAGATCGGCGAAGAGGCTCTGCCTGCAGCCGACCTCACCATCAACGGCACCAAACTCGAGCAGGTGGATTCGAGCAACTACACCATCGACCTCGACCTGACGCAGGGACAGACCCTGACATTCGGCGGCAGCGACATGTTCATGCCGGCATGGATCAATCCCGACTTCTTCGCCATAACGTCGATGACCACGGCGACGCTGGTTCCCGTATCGGGCAAATACCGCATCACGGTCGACGTTTCGACAAGCGTGATCGATGCTCTGGTACTCAATGCCGACGGCACGGGACTGGCCACGCTCGATGACAGCGGACACGGAGCCGTCTACTTTATAGGTTACGGTCTGGGCTCGCCTGCAGCAGCCAACGAACCGGGCTGGACCACCGAGAAGGGTATCTGCGTACCCGAAGCCGAACCGGGCATCTACCGCATGACGGCGCAGGCAGGACAGGAGGGCAGCACGGTTCTTGGACAGCGTTTCCGCGTAAACGGCTGGAGCGGCAAGTTCTACAAGAGCCGCGGCTGGAGCGATCTGGGCACGCTCACCCTGAGCGAGGGCAGCGACGCCTACTTCCAGATCGTCAGCGGAGGCAACATCGAGATGGCTACCGGCGTATCGCTCGAGGAGGGCGCAACGTACGTACTGACGCTCGACGTTACGGGCGGCAACGACAAGCCCGTTCTGACAATGCAGAAACAATAGAGGTTAGCAATTCATTCTGCGCGGAGTGTGCGGTCCGCGGACCGCACACTCCTTACAACCACGCATTCACATCTCAACATGACAATCAAACTATTGAAAAACACACTTGCGGCATTGGGCGCCGTCGCCATCCTGTGCGGAGCCGGCTGCCGCGAGTCACATGACGACACGCCGATCTACCTCGACAAGTCGCAGCCCATGGAGAAGCGCGTCGAAGACGCCCTGTCGCGCATGACCCTCGAGGAGAAGGTGGCGCTGCTGCATGCGCAGTCGAAATTCTCGTCGGCAGGCGTACCGCGTCTGGGCATTCCCGAAGTATGGTGCACCGACGGTCCTCACGGCATACGTCCCGAGGTTCTGTGGGACGAGTGGGACCAGGCAAAATGGACCAACGACTCGTGTACGGCCTTTCCGGCGCTGACGTGTCTGGCCGCAACGTGGAATCCCGGGTTGTCCGATCTCTACGGACAGTCCATCGGCGAAGAGGCGCGCTACCGCGAGAAGGACGTGCTGCTGGGTCCAGGCGTAAACATCTACCGCCTGCCTCTCAACGGCCGCAACTTCGAGTACATGGGCGAGGACCCTTATCTGGCATCGCGCATGGTCGTACCCTACATCCATGGAGTACAGCGCAACGGCGTGGCCGCATGCGTCAAGCACTTCGCCCTGAACAATCAGGAGACGCGGCGCAACTCGGTCAATGTCGTGGTCGACGACCGGGCTCTGTACGAGATCTACCTGCCGGCATTCAAGGCCGCCGTACAGGAGGGAGGAGCATGGGCCGTCATGGGTTCGTACAACCGCTACAAGGGCGAGCACTGCTGCCATAACAGCTATCTGCTCAACGACATACTCAAACGCGACTGGGGTTTCGACGGCGTGGTGATCTCCGACTGGGGAGGCGTCCACGACACCCGTCAGGCCGCCGCCAACGGGCTGGACATGGAGTTCGGCACCTGGACCGACGGACTGAGGGACGGAGCCTCGAACGCATACGACAACTACTATCTGGCACAGCCGTACCTCAAGCTGCTGCGTGAGGGCAAGGCCGACATGGCCACGCTCGACGACAAGGCCCGCCGCGTGCTGCGTCTGATATTCCGCACGGCCATGAATACCGACAAGCCCTTCGGCTCGCTCAATTCGCCCGAGCACATCGCCGCCGCACGCCGCATCGCTGGCGAAGGCATGGTACTGCTCAAGAACGATGGCGACGTACTGCCGCTCGACACCGAAAAGTGCCGCACGATTCTCGTGGTAGGCGAAAACGCCATCAAGATGATGACCGTCGGAGGCGGCTCGTCGTCACTCAAGGTGCGTCACGAATACACTCCGCTGGAGGGTATCGAGGCGGCCGTAGGCGATGACGTAAAGGTTGTCTACGAACGCGGTTACGTCGGCGACGTCACAGGCAGCTACAACGGCGTGGAGACCGGACAGGATCTCGCAGACAACCGTTCCGAGAAGCGGCTCATTGCCGACGCCGTGGCTGCGGCCAGAAAGGCCGATGCCGTAATCTTCGTGGGAGGGCTCAACAAGAGCGGCCATCAGGATTGCGAAGGCGCCGACCGCAAGCAGCTCGGGCTGCCGTACGGACAGGACAAGGTGATCGAGGCTCTGGCCGAGGCGAATCCCAATCTGGCAGTTGTGATCGTTTCGGGCAATGCCGTGGCGATGCCGTGGATCGATCGCGTACCGGCCGTAGTCGAGGCATGGTACAGCGGTTCGGAGGCGGGCAACGCTCTGGCCGACGTGATCTTCGGCAAGGTCAACCCCTCGGGCAAGCTGCCGTTCACGTTCCCCGTACGCCTCGAGGACAACGCCGCAATAGCCATGGGCGAATACCCCGGAGGCGCGAGCGTCGAGTACCGCGAAGGCATATTCGTGGGCTACCGCTGGCACGACACCAGACACATCGAGCCGCTGTTCGCCTTCGGACACGGATTGAGCTACACCACATTCGAGATAGGCAATGCACGCATCGACCGTACGACGCTCACCGACGGCGGCACCATACGCCTCTCGGTGGAGGTGACCAATACGGGCAAGCGTGCCGGTGCCGAGGTCGTACAGCTCTACATCGGCGACGACTCCTCGTCGCTACCGCGACCGGTGAAGGAGCTCAAGGGCTTCGAAAAGGTTGCGCTCAACCCGGGCGAGACCCGCACGGTGACATTCGACATAACCCCCGAAGCGCTGCAGTTCTATGACGACACACGCGGTCAGTGGGTAGCCGAAAAGGGAACCTTCACGGCATACGTGGGTGCCGCTTCGGACGACATACGCGCAAGCGTCGGTTTCGATCTTGAATAGGCGTCGGCGCCGCATGGCGCACAACGCCCGATAACGAAAGAGAATAGAAAAACCGCTAAAACCAATTGAACCTTATGAAACGTTTTCTGTATCTGTTTCTCGCCTTGTTGACGTTCGGTTTCGGATCGTGCACGAACGAGGAAGAGACCAAGACCATCGACTTCAAACTGACGGATTCGACGGGCGCAACACCCGCCGCGCAGATCCGTATCGGAGCCGCGGCTTCGAGCTTCAGTCTCAACATCCAGTCCAATGCGCTGTGGGCCGTAAGCGTCACCGGCGAGTGGCTCAGCGTAAATCAGGTCTACGGCGAAGGCAACGGCACCGTCGAGTTCACGGCCGAAGCCAATACGCTCGAGGAGTTCCGCGACGCAACGGTCATCTTCTACGCCAACAACCAGAAGATGGTTGAACTGACCGTACGTCAGGATCCCGACGGCGTCTTCATAGTCGTGGAACCCGAGACGGGCAACGTACCCGTAGACGGCGGCGACATCACGATAACCGTCTCGACCAATGCGGCCGAATGGTCGTACACGATACTCGACGAGGCCGGCAGCTGGCTGCACGAGGCCGAGAAGAGCGATACCTCGATCACGTTCACGGCCGACGCCAACACCGAAAATGCCGAACGTACGGCTACGGTCGAATTTGCAGTCATGGACGGATCGGAGCGCGTAACGAGCCAGGCGGTCATCACCCAGAAGTTCGGTTCGGACTACAGTCTGCTGCTCGACGTGGTATTCAACAACGACGGTACGGCATACGACGCTTCGCCATCGAAGCGCAACATCGAGACGCTGGCCGGTTCGGCACTGCTGACATACCCCATCGAGAGCTACGGGCTCAACGCCGCACGCTTCAACAACAGCGAACCGGGCAACACCGTGACCTCGGGATACTACAAGGCCGACTATTCATCCGACACGGCATTCCAGAACAGTCTGGCCGACGGTCACTCGCTCGAGGTGCTCTTCATGTACGATTACGGCTCCATAGACAAGGAGATCAAGATGTTCAGCTCGATGGAGTCGGGCGGCACGGGCTTCCTGCTCGGCAAGAACGATCGCGGCAACTCGATCATCTTCCTGCCTCACACCGGCAGCTGGAACTGGGCAAACAGCAACGTCGTTCCGCAGCAGGGCGTCTACTACCACGTCATCGGAGTATTCGACCCGCAGAACCAGAAGGCCTCGATCTATGTCGACGGCGAAAAGAAGGCCGAAGTGGCCACATCGAGCAATACCTTCAAGTTCCCGTCGTCGGGCAGCTACTGGTTCGGTGTCGGAGTCGACGCGTCGAGTACGAACGGACAGGCCTGCTGGAAGGGTGATGTCGTCATCGCCCGCGTCTACGACGACGTGCTCACCGGCGACGACGTAACCAAACTCTGGGAGAAGGTCAAGGACAAGAAACCTGCGGCCCCGAGCTTCTCGATCGCCGATCCGATGTTCCTTTCGGATATCGAGGTTGGCGCCGGTTCGAAGTACAAGGTCATAGCTCAGGGCTTCCAGCAGGGCGACGAGATACGTTTCGAGTCGCTGACCGACGAGAACACCTCGTACACGCCCGCAACGAGCCGCGTGACCGACTACTTCATCGAGGTTGAGATTCCGGCCGACTTCAAGTCCGACCGCTACCGCATAACGGTCGTACGCGACGGCGTCGCCGCACCTCTCGGCTTCGTAACGCTCACCATGTCCGCTACACCCACGCAGTTCACGCTGCCAAAGGTGATAGCTCACCGCGGATACCACACCACCAACGGCGCCGGCGAGAATACCGAAGAGTCGTTCCAGGCAGCTCTCGACGAGGGCTTCTACGGCTCCGAGGCCGACTTCTACATCACGGCCGACGGTTATATCGTATCGAATCACGACGCTTCGTACAACGGCGTGACCATCGAGACGGCCCAGTATTCGCAGGTCAGCACGCTGCCCACGCTCGACGACTACCTCACCATGCTCAAGGCCTCGACGACACCGACCAAACTCGTCCTCGAGTTCAAGTCCTCGAGCGAAGCCATAACGACCAAGGCTCTCGAAACCATCCGTGCCGCCGGTCTCGAGTCGAAAGTCGACTACATAGCCTTCAACTACGACGTCTGCAAACGCATGGCCGCCGCCGGCATCAGCGGAGCCACCGTCGGCTACCTCAACGGCGACAAGGCTCCCTCGACGCTCGATGAAGGCATCTCGCTCGACTACAACATGTCGGTGCTGAAGGCCAATCCCGACTGGATCGATCAGGCCCACGAACAGGGTCGTTCGGTCAATGTATGGACGGTCAACACGGCTCAGGACATGCTCTACTTCATCTCGCACGGCGTGGACTACATAACTACCGACTATCCGGCAGATCTCATGCTGCTGCTGACGGTTCTGGCGATGTAGTGCCACGGGCCGCACAGCCTGCAACAACAAGGGCGTCCGACACATGTCGGACGCCCTTGTCTCACATTATGGCATCAAACTATTTCATCAGCTCGATGAGCGCATAGGAGTCGCAGCCGACCGAAGTCTTGTCGAGCACCACATGCAGGTAGGTATCTCCCAACAGCTTGTCGGACTTGATTACGTCGAGCGGAACCTCCACGACGGGATGCTCGCTGTCGACAACCAGCTCCACGTCGGCCACGGCACGAACCGTACCGCCGCCATTGAGCTGCACCTTCTTCAGCACGACGGCATCCTTGCCACGCGACCAGCGTATGCGCACGCCGCGGATATCGTTCATCACCTTCGGGTCGATGATGTGTACGAAACGAGTCGAACCGTCGGCAAGTTCCATGGGCGTCCATCCAGAAATCTCATCCTTGCTGCAACCGTCCATTTCGCGTGTGATATAGCGGCTCGAAGCGATCAGTTCGCGCGCAGCCTCGACCGTATCGTCGTAGGGCTCGACTGGCGATACGCCGCGCTGCTCCTCGACATACTTGTACTCCCAGGCGTTGTAATCGAAGGGCTCGCCGCTCTTCATCGACTCGAAATAGTGCTCCCAGCGCGGGATGTAGTAGTCGCGTATCACGCCCGACCATACGCGGCAGGCGTAGTCGTTCAGGCCGTCGGGGCCCTTGCCGGGTCCCCATGTGGTGATCAGTCGCCGTGCGTTGGCCTCGTAGGCGTCGCTCTGCTCCGGGGTATCGCCCCACGAACGGGCAAAGTCTATCCAGCGCTCGATGCGGTAATCGGGGTACGACTCCATGAAGCGGTCGGCGGCCTTCATCAGGCGGACGAACTCCTGCTCGTATTCGGCAGCCTTCTGCTTCTCGCCCAGTATGTAGCAGCGGTGTATCTGTTCGGCCAGCAGGTCGGCCTTGCCGAAGGCATAGAATCCGGCCCACATCGACAGATCCATAAGATATGTCTTGTTTCTGCCGAGTTCATCAGCGGCATCCACAAAGGCCTCGATGGCCTCGAAATGGGCAGGGCTGACATCATAACGGCCTCCGATGATGTCGTAGGGGCGCTTCTGTATGCGATACTGCGCGCGGTTCGAACACATCGAGTAGGACGACTCGAGCATCTTGTCCCAGAAACGCTCCATGGCGGCCGTATTCTTGCCGTAACGCTGTTCGGTATAGTGTTTCAGCCAGTCGCGCACGTCGATCTTCTCCTGCGACCATGCGGCGTCGCAGATGGCTTCATAGATGACTTCGTTGTTCTCGACGCCCTCGGGCGAAGTGCCGAAGCCCACGAGATTGCCGCGGTTGGGCGAGTTCAGCGCACGCAGGTGTCCGTTGAGATAGAAATCGACGTCGCCCATGGGACACGAACGTCCGCCGAAGTTGGGTACGGTGCTGTATATCCAGTGCTTGCCGTAGAGTGCCGGGGCATAGTTCCACGTATATTCGTTGCGCCAGATACCGTAGTTGAAGTCGACGCTCAGGTCGATCAGCAGCAGCTTGTCGTCGGGCAGTTTCGAGAAGAGAGCCTCGATGCTCTCGGGATCCCAGATGTAGCGCTGGTATCCGAACATCCACCCCTGCAACACCCATACGGCATCGGGATTGGCCGCCGTGATTGACTTGTAGATGGACTCGCCATAGGAGGCCAACTGATCGAAACGCTCCCTGGTGCCGCGCGGGGCGAAGGGAACCTTCATCTCGTTGAAGCTGTCGGCCAGATAGTATTTGCCTTTGCCGAACTCGCGCTCCCACTCCTCTATGTATTTTTTGGCTATGGTACGGAAGAGCTCCGTCTCGGGCGATATGAAGTGCGAGACGTAGTATTCGCCGCCGCCCCAGCCAGTCTTGAAGAACTCGACGTCGGGACAGATGCGCTTGATGCTCTCGGGTACGAAGCCCGCAAAGGCATTGTAAACGGGTTCCATGCCCAACTCGCGCATGCGGTCGATGATACGGTGCTGCAGGGCGATGGTCTTGTCGTAGTAATCCTGCGAGAGAGGTCCGTCGAGACGGGTCATGTTGCCCATGCGGAACCAGGGCAGATGGGCGGGGCCGGTGACGAATTCACCTATCTCCTCCTCGGTCAGGCCCATGTCGCGCCATACGCGGGCGTATATCGCCTCGCTGGCTATCGGAGCCAGCGGCATGTCGATGCCGTGGAACGCCATCCAGTCGAGTTCGCGTTCCCAATCCTCCCACTGCTTGTACGGATGTGTATAGCCCATCGTGCATACATTCATGTATAAACGGTGCTGGAACGGCGTCACGACCTTGTGCAACGGCTGATCGGGGAATCTGCGCGGAAGTTTCACCGTATTGGCCGACCATGTGACCATACCGTAACCGTGACGCTTCACATAGTCGTAGAATCCGCGGCAGGCGGCTACGGGCGTACTGCCGCGAAGCGTCAGACGGCCGTCGGCAGCCTCGGTCGAAAAGTAGTCACGGCCGAGCGAGTCGCGGCCCGTAACCTCGATGGCAAGACGGCGCGGAGAGTAGCCCAACGTTCGTTCGATCACGTCACGTACGGCCTTTGCCTGCGGCGTATCGTTCTGCGCTTCGCGGTCGGCGCACGACGGCAGCAACAGCACGAGCATAAGAGCGAACGGGAAAAATTTGAGTTTCATGATTGGTAGTTTTTATGATTATTCGTACATTTACGGGTAACATGCCCTGTTTTGCGAATACAAAATTATGCAATCGTCAGCCGCCCGAACGACAAATTAGTACAATTTAAGGCCAATATACGCGCCGCAACGGCTTTCCGCTGCGGTACTTGACTCGGCAGAGGAAGGTATTGTGTACGTTATTTTCAAAAACGGGGACAATTTTGTTGTCGCAGGCCGGCCTTTATGGCTAAATTTGTAAACCGACCCGAACTTACCGCATGAAGAGACTTCTGCAACGATACGCCGCATGTGCGCTGCTGTTCGCGCTCCTGCTGCCGACAGGCGGCAAGGCTGCGGCCGCCGAGACGCATACCGTCAGCAAATACATCCACACGCGCAACTACACCGTTGCCAACGGACTATCGTCGAACCATGTCTACGGCATAGTCCAGGACAGCGACGGGTTCATCTGGTTCGGCACCAACAACGGACTCTGCCGTTTCGACGGCCGCGGATTCCGCAGCTACACACACTCCGAGAACGACAGCACAAGCATCTCGAGCAACAACATCCGCCGTCTGATGATCGACAGCCGAGGGCTGATATGGATATCGCTCGACAACGGCGTCGACATCTTCGACACGGCCACCGACCGTTTCCGTCACTTCGACGTACGCACCGACGACGGCGTCGGCATCGAGGGGCAGACCATCGAGATCATCGAGGACAGCGACGGCGAGATCTGGATCTCGACCGTCAATTCGGGCATATTCCGCTACAATCCCGACAGCGGCCTGCTCACGTCGTACCGCCACGATCCCGACGACGAATACTCACTTTCGCAGGACTACGTGTCGATACTCTACCAAAGCAAGGACGGCACCATCTGGGTCGGCACATACAGCGAGGGTCTCTGTGCCTTCGCCAAACGCGACGGACGCTTTACCCGTTACCGCAAGGGCGACGGCGGCGGTTCGGGTCTCTCGAGCGACTCGATCGACGCCATCACCGAGGATTCGTACGGCAATCTGTGGATCGGTACCGTCAACAACGGCCTCGACCGTTTCGACCGCAATGCAGGCACATTCACCAACTTCGGCCCGCAGAGTTTCGACCATCACCTGCTGCGAATACACCTGCTCGCCGAGACCGCTCCGGGCGTGCTGCTCGCATGCTCCGAGAACGGAGCCATGCGCTTCCGCATATCGGAACTCGGCATAACGCCATTCACCGACGAGAAGACCAACTTCACCGGATACGACTCGAGTACATATTCGTTTCTCAAGGACCGTGACGGCAACTTCTGGTTCGGCACGCTCAACAACGGAGTGAAATTCTATCCCGCCGCCGACAACTTCACCTGCTACATCATAAACGACGGCAACGACTCCAATTCCAGTTCGGACATCTACTCCGTCTGCATGCTCTCGGAGGGCCGTTACCTGTTGGGTACGCGCAACAACAATCTGCTGCTCTTCAACGAGCGCCGCGGAACGATCTCCACATACCGCGGCAGCCGCTATGCCGACGGTTCCGGATCGAACATCATGGCGCTGCTGGTCGACGACGGACGGTTGTGGGTATCGTCGTTCCAGCGCGGACTCGAGGCCGTCGACCTCAAAAGCGGCCGTTCGCGCTTCTACTTCACCGACCCGACAGACCCGAACTCACGCGTCTTCGAGCTCTATCGCAGCAACGAAGGGCGCATCTGGGCCGGTACGGCCACGGGCCTCTACAGCTACGAACGCACCGAAGACCGTTTCGTCAAACGCGGACCCGACACGCGCATCACTGCCATTACGGAGGACCTCGACGGCGTCATGTGGATAGGCACGGCCGCTGACGGACTCTTCTGCTACAACGCGCGTACGCGCGAGAGCAAACACTACATGTATGACCCCGACGACAAGAATTCGCTGATCCGCGACAACATAATCACCCTGGCCGTAGACCGCAACAACCGGTTGTGGATCGGCACATCGGGATACGGCATCTGCCGCTACGACAGCGACAACGACCGTTTCGTGCGCTATGACCGGCTGCCGCTTCCGAGCCTTCTGATTTCGAAGATAATACCCGATGAAGACGCTCTGTGGATCACGACCGACAACGGTCTGGCAGTCTTCTTCCCCGAAACCGGAAGTCTGCGGTGGTTTACCCGCGGCGACGGGCTGTGCGAAGACCAGTTCGTAAACAACGTGGGTCTGCACACGCCCGACGGGCGAATAATGATATGCGGCATATCGAGCATCTGTCTGTACAACCCGCACGACATTCTGGAACACGGTTCGGTGCGCCCGGCCGTAATCACCGACTTCCGGATTGACAACCGTTCGATACGCCCCGACGCCTCGCAGCCCGATTCGCCACTGAAGGCCCCGATAGAACGTACCGACCACATAACGCTGCATCCGTGGCAGAATGCCATAGGCTTCGACTTTTCGACGCTGAGTTATCCGTTGCCGAGCAACATACGATACAGATACCGTCTCGACGGTCTCGATGACAAATGGCACGTCACCGACAGCCGCAACGCTTCGGTAAGCTACAACAACCTCGCACCGGGCAAATACCGTTTCCGTGTACAGGCGGGCAGCGGCGAGAACAACTGGGATACGGCCGAAACAGCTCTCTCGATCGAGATCATGCCTCCGTTCTTCCGTTCGAAAACGGCATGGGCGATATACGCCGTACTGATCGTCGCAATCCTCGCATGCAGCGTAATGCTGTTGCTGCATCTCTCGGAGAAGCGGCACAGAGAGAAGATCGAGCAGATACGACGCGAAAACGAACACAAACTATACAACCAGCGCCTCAACTTCTTCACCAACATAGCACACGAGATCCGAACGCCGCTCAGCCTGATAATCGGGCCTCTGGAATACGTGATGAAGTCGCGGCAGATGAACGACCGCTACGGCGACTACCTTTCGGTCATCGAACGCAACTACCACAGGCTGCATACGCTCGTAAACCAGTTGCTGGACTTCCGCAAGGTCGATTCGTCGACCTACTCGCTGAGTTACGACGTCTGCGACGCTGGCGCCGTGGCGCGCGAACTTGTCGGGATGTTCCGACCCGCGGCCGAACAGCACGGCATACGTATCACGGAACATATTCCCGACAACGGCTCGCGAATCGTCACCGACCGCGAAGCCCTGACCAAGATCATCAGCAACCTGCTGTCGAACGCCGTGAAGTTCGCACGCAGCGAGATCGTCATAAGCATCGAAGGCTCCGCAAGCGGCATCTCCATAGAGGTCGAGGATGACGGTCCCGGCATACCGGCCGACGAGCGCGAAAAGATTTTCGACGCCTTCTATCAGGCCAGCAACAACGACGTGAAGGAGGGGCGCGGCGGCGTAGGCATCGGCCTGCACATGTGTCGCACCTACATTTCGCTGATGCACGGCACGATAAGCGCCTCGACACGCCATGACGGAGCTTCGGGAGCACTGTTCTCGATCTTTATTCCGCATCCCGTATCGGAAGCGGCACGCGAGATCGAGGAGCGGGCCCGGCTGGAAGAGGCCGGGGAGAACTCCGCACAAGACCCGGCGACGGTTAAGGAGCCGGACATGGAGGCCGATACCTCCGAAACACCCGACACCGCCACGGATGCCGACGCGGAGCAGACACCGTCGGCACGCAGCAGGTCGGTTCTGGCAGTCGACGACAACGCCGAGATTCTCGACTTCCTGACACGCATTTTGGGCGAGGAGTGGTTCGTGCTCTCGAGCACGAGCGGCGCACAGGCCCTCGAGCTGCTGCGCAACAACGATCCCGACATCATCGTCAGCGACGTAATGATGGAGGGCATCGACGGCATCGAACTGTGTCGGCGCATAAAGAACGACATCAATACCAGCCACATACCCGTCATCCTGCTGACGGCCAGAACCGATACCGGCACCAAGATCGCCGGTCTCGAGTGCGGCGCCGACGCCTATATCGAGAAGCCATTCTCGCCCGAGCACCTCAAGGCGCAGATAACGAACCTGCTGAACAAGCGCGACGAAATACGGCGCCACTACGCCAACGTCCCCATGAGCGAATTCCGCACCATGTCGCACAACCGTCTGGACGAGGAGTTCATCGGCAAGTGCCGCACGGCCATCATCGCCCACATGAGCGATCCGGAGCTCTCGGTCGACATGCTCGCCCGCGAGCTGGCCATGAGCCGAACGTCGGTCTTCAAGAAGCTGAAGGCCGTGACGGGCATGACCCCCAACGACTTCATGAAACTGATACGTCTCAAGGAGGCATCGCGGCTGCTGGCCGAAGGGCGTTACCGCATCACCGAGATAGGCTTCATCGTCGGCTTCAGCTCGTCGTCCTACTTCGCCAAATGCTTCGCCAAGCAGTTCGGCGTACTGCCCACGGAATTCATCAAAAACCTCGACCGCCGTCCCGGACAGAAGGATGGAACGGAATGACACACCCCGCCCGAAGCGGGTCCCGGAAGCCTTTCACGCAGGCAAATCCGATTTTATCGTAAAAATGAATTATATTGTCGTTTCGGTAAAACGGCATGGAGTAATTTTATCATCGGAAAAACGACATGCACGAAAGATACCCGCAGCGACCCGCCGTGCCATGGTCGGACCCGGAACGAAACAACGAAACAAACAGAATAAATCTAACCTTAAACACCAGCTTCAATGAAAAAATTTCTACTTTTACTCATGATGGGTGCCCTCGGATTCACCGCCTGCACGAAAGACGGCGACGGCGATTCCGTCACTTCAATAACTCTCGGCACGCCTTCGCAAACCGCGTTCGACTACAAGGGAGGTCTGGGCAGCGTCGAGGTATATGCCGGCAGCAAGAGCGTTACGGCCGAATCCAGCGCTCCGGACTGGTGCCGCGTAACGGTTTTCGACAACAAGTCGGTTGCCTTCAATCTCTACCAGAACTCCGATCCCAACAACGAGCGCAGCGCGACAATCACCGTTAAGGCCGAAGGCCTGCCTTCGGTACATTTCGACGTTACGCAGGACCGTCTCCGCGGAATCATCGTATCGCCTACCGTGGTGAACTTCTCTTCGGAGCAGCTCACACAGTCCATCGAAGTGCTCGCGTCGGGCGATTACACCATAGTCGCTGACGTCAACCCCGACAATACCTTTACATGGGAAAAGAGCGCCAACGGCCGCTCGGTAACATTCTCGTCGCAGGACCCCGGCTTCTATGTAGTCGAAGGCCGCGTGAGCCTGGTACCCGAAGAGGGCGAAGGTGAGCCCGTGGCAATCACGCTCCTGCTCGAGAAGATGAACACCTACGACCTGCTTCTGGGTGAATGGGAAGTCACCACGACAGACGACGAAAAGCTCACACGCGTGATATTCACCGAAAAGGTATGGGGATACACCTATAACGTATATCTGCAGGGCATCCCGCAGGTCGGCGACAACTACCCCGTAACCATGGAGTATATCGACGGCAAGGTCTACCTGCCGACCGGACAGTCGCTCGGTTTCGACGGTACATATTATTATACGCTGCACTTCAACGGCCGCAACAGCGGCAGCGGCTGGAATACATGGACGGCGCCCGGAGCCTGCTCGTGGGTATCCGACGTCAACGTCGACGAACTCACCAGAAAGATAACCCTCTCGTTCGCGGACAGCAGCGGCGGTTACGGATATCAGGCCGAAGACCTCACCTTCTGGAAATGTAAGGGCGGATACTTCAGCTTCAGCACCGGTGAGAACATCTTCTATTCAACCAAACTCGACATCGTCAAAAACTATTAACATGTCCCGCATACCTTTGCCCGGGCCCGTACGACGCATCGACACCACGGACGTCGCCGGTCCCGGACGAAAGGGACAAAACCCAATTTGCCGCTCATGAAAAAAATCATAATACTCACCCTGATGTTCACCGGGATGCTCGGGTATGCCCTGGCCCAGGATTCCCGCGTGGTGACGGGTCGCGTGCTCGACGAGAACGGTATGCCGATGATGGGCGCCGTCGTCGAGGTCCTCGGTACAAACAACGCGACGACCACCGACATCGAAGGTATATACACGCTCAAGGGCGTACCCGAAACCGCTACCCTGCGTGCCTCGTTCCTCGGATACGAGAACGTCGACAAAAAGGCCGACGACGTACGCATAGACTTCGAACTGAAGGCCAGCACCCAGGAGATCGCATCGGTCGTGGTAACCGGTATGCAGAAGATGGACAAGCGTATCTTTACCGGAGCCACCGACCAGCTCATGGCCGAAGACGTCAAACTCAACGGTGTGGGCGAAATCAGCCGAAGCCTCGAGGGACGTTCGGCCGGCGTATCGGTACAGAACGTGTCGGGTACGTTCGGCGCCGCACCCAAGATCCGCGTACGCGGTGCATCGTCGATATACGGCGACTCCAAGCCGCTGTGGGTTGTCGACGGAGTGATCATGGAGGACGTGGTCGACGTCGACGCCAACTCTCTATCGTCGGGCGACGCCACAACGCTTATCAGTTCGGCCATCGCAGGCCTCAACGCCGAAGATATCGAGAGCTTCCAGATCCTCAAGGACGGTTCTGCTACATCGATATACGGAGCCCGCGCCATGGCCGGAGTGATCGTCATCACCACCAAGAAGGGTCGTGCAGGTGAAACCCGCGTAAGCTACACGGGCGAATATACCATGCGCATGGTCCCCTCCTACGCCAACTTCAACATCATGAACTCGCAGGAGCAGATGGCCGTCTATCAGGAGATGTTCGACAAGGGATGGCTCAACTATGCCGACAAGATGTTCTCGTCCGAAAGCGGCGTCTACGGCAAGCTGTCGCAGCTGATCAACTCGTACGACCCCGAGACCGGTTACGGTGTGCCCAACACCGAAGAGGGGCGCAACGCCTACCTGCGCAAGGCCGAATACCGTAATACCGACTGGTTCAAGGAGCTCTTCCGTCCGAGCGTACAGCACTCCCACTCGGTGAGCATCTCGTCCGGTTCGGAAAAGGGTTCGTACTATGCATCGCTCGGCGCCCTGGTCGATCCGGGATGGACCGTGCAGAGCAAGGTGAACCGCTACACCGCGCTGTTCAACACCACGCAGAACATCCTCAAGGACAAACTCTCGCTCAACATCATAGCCAACGCTTCGTACCGCCAGCAGACGGCTCCGGGTTCGCTCTCGTCGGAGGTGGATCCCGTCTACGGTACCGTGACGCGCTACTTCGACATAAACCCCTACTCGTATGCCCTGCGCACGTCGCGTACGCTCGACCCCGATGAATACTACACGCGCAACTACACGCCGTTCAACATCAAGGACGAGCTGTCGAAGAACTACATGGACCTGAACGTCGTAGACACCAAGTTCCAGGCCGAACTCAAGTGGAAGATCACCCCGAAACTCGAGGTGTCGGCCCTCGGAGCCGTCAAGTACTCGACCTCGTCGACCGAACACCACATAAAGGAGGGTTCGAACCAGGCCGAAGCATACCGCATGATGGACAACTCCACCATACAGGCACTCAACCCCTACCTCTACGACAACCCCGACATCTCCTCGGAGAAGTACTCGATACTGCCCGAAGGAGGTATCTACCGCCGCAACGACTACCGTTCGCTCAGCTACGACTTCCGTGCGTCGGTAAGCTACAACAACATATTCGACGACAAGCACATATTCAACTTCTACGCCGCCACCGAGATCAACGCCCTCAACCGTTCGTCGTCGTCGTTCACGGGCTGGGGTCTGCAGTACGCCATGGGCGAGTCGCCGTACTACATACTCGACCTCTTCAAGAAGCAGATCGAGGACAACACGCAGTATTACGGCATCTCGAACACCCGCGAACGCAACGCCGCCTTCGCCGCTACGGCATCCTACTCGTACGACTACCGCTACACCATCAACGGAACAATACGCTACGAAGGATCGAACCGTCTGGGACGTTCGCGCAAGGCCCGCTGGCTCCCGACATGGAACGTTGCCGGCAAGTGGTCGGTGGATCAGGAGGACTTCTTCGAGAAGCTGATGCCCGCATTCTCGACCCTCGCGCTGCGCGTATCGTACTCGCTGACGGCCGACCGCGGTCCCTCGTGGGTCAGCAACTCGACCGTGACGATCTATCCGACGTCACCGTGGCGCGGCGATACCGACATTACCGAATCGGGACTGGGCATTTCGGCCATCGAGAACTCGGAACTCACCTATGAGAAGAAACACGAGCTGAACATAGGTCTGGACATGGGATTCCTCGACAACCGCATATCGCTCTCGATCGACGCCTACAAGCGAAACAACTTCGACCTCATAGGCAACACCATAACCATGGGTCTGGGCGGCTTCATTAACAAATACGGCAACGTGGCTGCCATGAAGTCGAGCGGTGTCGAGCTGTCGCTCTTCACGCGCAACATCCAGCGCAAGGATTTCTCGTGGGAGACCAGTTTCATCTTCTCGTGGATGAAGAACACGGTTACGCGTCTCGATACGCTCACCCGCACCATCGACTTCCTGACGGGTACCGGTTACTCGATGGAGGGCTATCCGCGCGGAGCGCTCTTCTCGCTCAACTTCCAGGGTCTCGACCACATGGGCATACCGACTTACAAGCTCGGTGACGGAACGATCACCTCGACCGGCGTCAACTTCCAGGGTGCCGCCGAGGAGGCGGGTCTGGTATACGAAGGCCCCTGCGACCCGACGTACACCGGCAGCTTCGGTAACATATTCCGCTACAAGGGATTCACGCTCAATATCTTCATCACCTATTCGGGCGGTAACAAGGTGCGTCTCGACCCCATCTTCGCAAGCAGCTATTCGGACCTCACGGCCACGCCGCGCGAGTTCGCCGACCGCTTCATCAACCCGGGCGACGAGAAGCGCACGAACATCCCCGTAATAGCCAGCGCGCGTCAGGTCAACGAGATACCGAATCTCTACATAGCCTACAACGCCTACAACTACAGCACGGCACGTGTGGCCAACGGCGACTTCATCCGCATGAAGGAGATATCGCTGACCTACGACTTCCCCAAGTCGATAGCCTCGAAACTCCGCATGAGCGGACTCTCGCTCAAGCTTCAGGCCACCAACCCGTTCCTGATCTACTCCGACAAGAGGCTTCAGGGACAGGACCCCGAGTTCTTCAACACGGGAGGTGTGGCCACGCCTATGCCCAAACAATTCACCATGACGCTCAGAGTTAGTTTCTAAAGAATTTCCGTAAGAACCATGATAAATATCAAGAAAACAGCGTTCAGCATACTTGTGGCCTGCTCGTGCCTCTGCATGCTTCCGGCATGCGGCGAGTTCCTCGACGAGCTGCCCGACAACCGTGCGGAACTCGACACGGAGGAGAAGATATACAAACTGCTGGTATCGGCATATCCGGACCGTTCGTTCACACGCATGTGCGAGTTGTCGTCGGACAACGTCGACGACATGGGCGAAGAGTTCGACTACTCGCGACTGCTGGAACAGATAGCCCTCTGGACCGACATCATCGACGCCGAAAACGAGAGCAACCAGAACATCTGGGAGAACTACTTCACGGCGATAGCCCACGCCAACACGGCGCTCGAAGCCATCGAGAAGCTCGGCACCCCCACAACACTGCTGCCCGCCAAGGGCGAAGCTCTGATGTGCCGTGCATACTCGTACTTCTGCCTGACGATGATGTACTGTCTGCCATATCATCCCGAGAAGAGTTCGGAATACCTCGGCCTGCCATATCTGACCGAACCCGAAACCACGCTCAACCCCAAATACGAGCGCGGCAACCTCAAGGATGTCTACGAACACATCGCCGCCGATATCGAGGAGGCCCTGCCGCTCATCGACGACAACGTCTATTCGGTACCCAAGTACCACTTCAACCGCAGTGCCGCATACGCCTTCGCCGCACGCTTCTACCTCTACTACATGAAGTGGGACCGCGTCATCGAGTGCGCAAACGAGGTACTGGGCAGCGACCCGTCGCTCGTGTTGCGCGACTGGACCGACGCCTCGAAGGTCGATTGGGGACGTCAGGCGTTCGACTACATCGACTCGTCGCACGAATTCAATCTGATGCTCATAGCGCTGGTGTCGAACAACGGCAACATCTTCAATGCATGGAGCAACTCAGGTTCGCGCTTCACCCACAACTACCGCATATCGAAGCAAGAGACCTATCGTGCCAAACGGCCGATGGGAGGCCGTTACGACATCGGCGGAAACATGACAATGACCATGTATCAGTACGAACCGTACCACAACGACAACTGCATGAAAATATACATGCCCAAATGGCCGTCGCAGTGGGAGGTTACCGACGCCATTACGGGCGTTGGTATCGGACGCTCGACGATGGTGGCCTTCACCACCAACGAGACGCTGCTCTGCCGTGCCGAGGCCTACATCCATCTCAAGCAGTACGATCTGGCCGTCGCCGACCTCGACATGTGGAACTGCTCGTACTACAAGGTAGGCGAAAACGGCGTCGAGCACCTAACGCGCGAACGCATCAACGATGTCTACGGAAACCCCAACTCCGAAGACTACATCGCCGAATATACATCCACAGCCCCCACGTCACGCAAGCCCCTGCATCCGCACGGCTTCACAGTCGAGCCCGGCGAACAGGAGTACATGATACAGTGCCTGCTCTTCTGCCGCCGCATCGAGACCATCGCCGACGGTCTGCGCTGGGGTGACATCAAGCGTTACGGCATCGTCATCGACCGCTTCGACAACACCAACTACGACGACAGCAGGACATCCGGCTTCCAGGTTGCCGACACCCTCGACGAAACAGACCTGCGCCGCGCCCTGCAGCTGCCGCTCGATGTCCGCTATGCCGGTCTGGAGGGCAACCCGCGCAATGCCGATGCCCCAAACCACCCGTTCCGTCAACAATAATGTAAAAAATGAAGATCAAGATATGAAAAAGACGTTTTTCAAACCTTACCTGCTTGCCGCTCTCTGCGCATCGACGCTGCTGGTATCGTGCTTCAAGGAGGAGCTGAATCCCACGAGCGTCATCGTCGACACGGAAGAGGTGAAAAGTCAGTTCGACCTTTGGCTCGAACGCCACTACGTCGAACCCTACAACGTGAACTTCGAATACCGCATGCCTGACCGCGAAACCCACTTCAACTACTGGGTTACGCCGCCGCCAATCGACAAGTCGATCGAGATAGCCAAGCTCATCAAGTTCGTACTGCTCGACGGCATGTCCGAACTGATGTCCGATGAGGAGAACCCCACGCTTCTGGCCAAGACCTACTTCCCGCGACTGCTCTTTCTGGTGGGCAGCTACGAGATGGACAGCAACAACACGGTAGTACTCGCTTCGGCCGAGAACGGCATACAGATCAACCTGTTGGGAGTCAATTATTTCGACCGCGAGACCGGATGTTCCGGCATCACCGGCACGATGATCCACGAGTTCGCCCACATCCTCGACGGCAACATTGCCGTCCCCATCGAATTCGACCTCATCACCAAGGACGGATATATAGGCGACTCGTACAGCAGCGCCCCGAACGACTATCTCGAGAACGGATTTCTGAGCAACTACGCACGCTCGACACCGGCCGAGGACATAGCCGTGACGACGGCCGCCCTCGTCGGCGAGACCCCCGAATGGTGGGAATCGACTCTCAACTCGATAAAGAACGCTGAAGCCCGCGCCAAGATCGAAAAGAAACGCGACATGATCATCTCGTGGCTCAAGAGCGAATTCTCGATCGACGTCTACAAATGGCGCGACATCTACCAGGGCCGCCTCAATCGTGTCGGTGAAATAGACTGGTACAACCTTGACGATTAACAAACCCGAACCGCACAAGATGAAACACATAACCAACATAGTGGCTCTACTGGCAGCAACACTGCTGCTGGCCACATCATGCCGCTCGGACGATTCGATTTTCGAAGAGTCGGCCGCCGAACGCATACAACAGGGACTGGATTTTTACGAAAAGGCACTGCTCGACGGTCAGACATGGATCATGGAGTACTTCCCCAGCGAGGACCTCAAATACGGAGGATGGATCTATGTACTCACCTTCAATGCCGACCATAACGTACGCGCCTGGTTCGAAGGCGAGACCTTCGTCGACGACCAGAACTATCTCGAGACGCCCTACGCCGTCGAGTATTCGACCGGTCCGATGCTCAAGTTCGTCAACTTCAACTCGTTCCTGCACTACTTCGCGATGCCCAACTACGAGCACGGATATCAGGGACTCGAAGGCGAATACGAATTCTCGTTCCTTGGCATAACGGCCGAGCCCGAGATCCTGCTCTACGGAATCAAGACCGACAAGACGATGAAACTGCGTCTGCTGCCGGGCGACTACACCCCCGAGGAGTATGTCGAGGCCGTACGCGAAAGCCAGCGCATCGTCCGTCCCACGACCCTCAAGCTTATGGTCAACGGCAAGGAGTACGGTACGCTCACGCGCGCCAACGCCTTTCAGGATGACACGTTCGAGGGATACATGCAGAGCAAGGTATGGACCTTATCCTACAACTACCGACAGCAGCAAACCGACCCGACCGGTGCTCCGGTATACGACGACGAAGGCAATCCCGTCTACGAGGAAGTGGCCGTCAACGACCGGCTGTCGTTCATACACTATCCCGACAACACGATGAAGCTCTACGAGCCCTACACATTCAAGGGCGAATTGGAGGGCCTCTCGGGACAGACCATGCAGACGCTCGAGTGGAAGATCGGAACCGCTCCGCTTTCGGACAAGTTCGTGTGTCTGGATTCGTTCCTCGAGATCGAGTTCGTACAGTAAGTTCATGATTATGTTTCAATCATACGGGTCCGGAGGCCGGCAACGGCTTCCGGACATTTTCGCAATTAAAGGATGAAACGATACCTCATACTGCCCATGATGTTGCTGGCGTGGGGATGCACCGCCGAGATGCCGGTGCACACGGCAGCACCCGAAGCCCCGACCGAGGAGGAGATCTGCATCGGCGGCGTGTTCCGCGTAAAACTCGCCGATACGGCCGCCGATCTCGACACCGGAGCCTTCACCCGCAACGGAGGTTCGGGAAACCTCGGATTCGACATGGCGGCGGCGCGTGTCGGGGCCACATCGCTCGAGAGAGTCTTTGCCGACGGCGGCCGTTTCAGCGAACGGCGCCGCAAGGCAGGTCTTCATCTGTGGTACAGCGTACGCTTCGACGCCGACATACCGGTAAGCGAGGCCATCCGCCGCTTCGGCATGCCCGAAGGCGTGGCATGCGTCGAGCCTGTTTACCGCATGGTGGCGGCCTGGGAGAACGAACCGCGAGCCGCGGCGAATGCCGCCGGCGAGCCCTCGATCACCTTCAACGACCCTCTCTCTTCGAACCAATGGTATCTGCTCAATGACGGGTCGCTTACCGGCAGCGTTGCCGGAGCCGACATCGGCGCGGCGGCCGCATGGAGCGTTGCGACGGGCCGCAACGACGTAATCGTGGCGGTGAACGACGGCGGCATAGACTACACCCATCCCGACATTGCAGCCAACATGTGGGACGACGGCGAGGGTCACTGCGGCTACAACTTCAACATGCACACCTACGACATAACCCCCAGCGACCACGGTACAGCCGTGGCTGGCATAATCGGGGCCGTCAGCAACAACGGCACGGGCATCTGCGGCATAGCCGGGGGTGACGGCAGCGAAGGCAGCGGCGTGAAGCTGATGAGCTGTCAGGTCTTCGACGATGAGGGGAGCACCGACATCGTCGAGCTGATGGCATGGTCGGCCGACCACGGGGCCGTCATCAGCCAGAACAGCTGGAACTACGTGGGTCTCACCGATCTTTCGCAGGCGGGCAAGGATGCCATCGACTACTTCATCGAATATGCCGGCTGCGACGAGAACGGCAACCAGACCGGTCCCATGAAGGGCGGCATCGTCATCTTCTCGGCCGGCAACGAGAACATCGGCACACCGCAATATCCGGCCGCCTACGAACCTGTAATAGCGGTGGCGGCACTCGGTGCCGACATGCGCAAGGCCGACTATTCGAACTACGGTTCATGGGTCGACATCGCGGCTCCGGGCGGCGACGCCAACGACGGCAGCGAACGCTACATGATCTATACCCTCGGCGTGGACGGGCACTACGGCTACACGTCGGGAACATCACTGGCCAGTCCGATGGTTGCGGGCATGGCGGCTCTGGCCGTCGCCAGATACGGCGGTCCGGGCTTTACAAGCGAGATGCTCAGGGAGCTGATTTTGGGATCGGGACGCCGCGAGCAGACCGAAGCGTGCAATCCGCAACATGCGGGCGAACTGGGCGCCGGTCTGATCGACGGAGAGTACATCTTCTACCGCGACGCGCGTCCGCAACCCGTAACTGCGGTCGAGGCCGAAGGCTACCGCTCGCGGCTGCAGCTCTCATGGCAGGTTACGGCCGACCACTTCGGCCGCCCGGTAAAGGCATACGACATCTACGTGTGCGACGAGGACTTCACGGCCGGTACGGTCGAAGAGATTCCGGCCTCGGCCAAAGTGTACCACGCCGACTGCGGCGAAGTCTCGCTCGGCGAGGAGGTATCCTTCTCGGCCGACGGGCTGCAGCCGATAACCGGCTACCACTGCGCCATCGTTGCTGTCGGCAAGTACGGTACGGCATCGCTTCCCATGCAGTTCGAGGCCGCCACGTCGGACAATACGCCGCCCGAAGCTACCATGGCCCTGCCCGACATCTTCCTCAGCAGCAGCAATACGGATGGCATAACCATTCCGCTCGACGGATATTTCCACGACGACGATGCCCCGGACGATACGCTGACGTACTTCGTGTCGTTCGACGGCAGCAGCACGGTCGAAGGGCGTCTCGACGGCACGGAGTTGCTGCTCAGACCGCGTGCGACGGGACTTGCGACAGTCACGGTCATAGCACAGGACAGCAACGGCGCGAAGGCTTCGTCGCCCATGAGGATTACGGTCGACGGAACGGGTGCCACGGTGGAGCTCTTCCCAAATCCGTGCGACGACCGTCTCAACATACGCATTCCGGGTGCTACGGGCGACTTCCGCATGGAGTTCCGCGACCGCTCGGGACGTTACGTCTACGGCGCAACCGTGACCGTAGGCCCCGAAGAGAACGGCAATACGGGCTGGCTGAACGTCTCGGGACTCGCTCCGGGCGTCTATACCTGCACGGTCGACTACTTCGGTCAACGCATCGAACACGACATCATCAAACGATGAACGAAATACCTTGCACAATGAGACAACACTCCATATTGAGATATGCGGCGGCCACCATGCTGACAATTGCCGGCTGCCACGCCGCCACGGCGCAGGAGAACGTCGCCTCGATGCCGTTCCTGCGCATGGAGACCGATGCTCGCACCGCCGGCATGGGCGGTGCAGGGTCGCTGCTGCCCGACAATCCGGCCGCCATATACGGCAACGCCGCCGCAATTGTATTGGGCGACACGCATGCAGGCGCCGAACTCTTTACCGGCCCGTGGGGCAATGCCGCGTCGGACAGCGGCCATGACGCCCTCTACGGCGCTGCCGGATACTGGAAACCTGACGCGCGGAACGGCATAGTCGCCGGCGTACGCTACTACGGCGGCAGCCGCCTGGCGCTGAGCGACGATGCGGGATTTCCGGCCGGCACGGCACGTCCGTGGGACCTCTCGGCCGAAGCCGGCTATGCACGCCGTTTCGGCAAGCACGTGGCCGTATCGCTCACCGCCCGATACATGCGTTCCGACTTCGGAACGGACATAGCCCCGATGCAGGGAGTTGCATTCGACGTGGGGGCCGCATTCCGCGGCAGCATGGGGTCGCAGCGCAGGTTTTCGTGGCTTGCCGGTATCCACATCTCCGACATAGGCCCCAATCTCAAAGGGTCGGACGGCACTGCCCTGCACCTGCCTTCACGCGTGTCAATAGAGGGAGCTTTGCTGATGCCTTTCAGCAAAAACCATGAGATAAACATGGCCGCCGATGCCGGTTGCTGCTTCTACGGAGGCGAAATCTACGCATCGCTCGGTGCCGAATACCGGTTTCTGCGTCACGGTGTCATACGGGCCGGATACCACGTCGAGAGCAGCAGCGGCGCAGGCAACTATCTCTCGGTAGGTTGCGGATTCTCGGTCGGACCGGTGCATTGCAATGCGGCATACCGTCTCGGAGGCTCCGATACCGACCCGCGGAACAACAGCGTTGTAGTATCGGTAGGATTCGTGCTCTGACGAACCCGGCATGAAAAAGAGCCGCCCCACTCGAATGAGTGGGGCGGCCCGTTTATATACGACGAGTGGCTACTCTATTCTGACGCATCGTACGGGATAACCGAACGAGGTGATGTAATGACCCGTCTCGAAGGTTATGGTACGGCTGCCCATGCCCGTCTCTTCATCAATGACATTGGCGCTGAGCTTGATATAGGCAACACCCGACTCGCTGCCGCTGATAAGCGTCGAGGAGGGAAGATGATATCGTATTTCAGCCGCATCATCGCCGTAGATGGCATTCGCATCGGGAGACCCTCCGTAGTTGCGCATCGAGTAGGCGAGAAAATCGTGTCCGTCAATCTTCACTACCTGACCGGTGGTAGTGTCCAACTCGGCAACGGCATCGGTCGTCAGCGCCGTCCATGCATTGTGCGTCATCACGCGCCAACCCGCAGGACACGGATCGTAGATGGTCTTGGAGGCGAACGCATCGTCATCGCTCCAGACATCGCCGATAAAGCCGTTGGGCAGATAGTGCCAATTGAAGATGTCGCTCGACTTCGAGGCCCAGCGGTGAGGCGCCTTGGCGTCGAGGAAGGCGAAGAGCTCCTGTCCCGTATATTCGGTGCCGATCAGATCCTGGAAGAAGACACCGATCGTCTCGCGCGAACGTCCGAATATCTGGTTGTAGATACCAGTGTTGTTGACGTTCCCGTAATCCAGTGCCGGTACTGGCGTATAGGTCGGCGTAAACCACAACGGATTGTAGGCCGACGGACGGTAGCTGTACTCCATGAGCGTCGGGAAGGGATCCTTGCGCCCGTACTGGTAGTAGTTGCCCAGAGCCTGATAGAGCAGCACGTTGTTGACCTTGCCGTCGATTACGGCCTGCTCGGGATCGATAAGAGCACCGATATTGCGGTTCATGAACGTATAGCCGCCCTTGCTGAAGGCCGTAGCCTCGTAGTCGTATCCCTCGGCCGCAACGATGTTCCAGCTCCAAAGTACGTTGGTGTTGGTAAAGGTGTGATACGTCGACTCGACCTCGATCTGGTCGTAGTCGAGATCCTCGTCGATGGCGACAATCAGGGCGTTGCCCGGAACAAATTCGGCCGGCGTCTGGAAGTAGATG
>CALUNG010000022.1 GCA_944321955.1 uncultured Alistipes sp.
CATGCCATCTTCATACTGGCGACCACCGAGAAACACAAGATCATACCGACGATCCTGTCGCGCTGCCAGATCTACGACTTCAACCGCATACGTGTCGAGGATGCCGTCGGTTACCTCAGGTACATAGCGGGTCAGGAGGGTATCGAGGCCGATGACGAGTCGCTGAACCTCATAGCGCGCAAGGCCGACGGCGGCATGCGCGACGCGCTGTCGATGTTCGACAAGGCGGTGTCGTTCTGCGGTACGAAACTCGACTACAAGGAGGTTGCGCAGACGCTCAACGTCCTCGATTATGATACCTATTTCCAGATGACCGACCTGCTGCTTGCGGGCAACTATGTTGATGCGCTGCTGCTCTTCGACCGCATACTGGGCAACGGATTTTCGGCCCAGACCTTCATGTCGGGGCTGAACCAGCACATGCGCGACCTGCTTGTGGCCAAGGGACCCGCCATCTCGCTCATCGAGTTTACGGGTACGCTTCTGGAGCGATACCGTTCCCAGGCGGAACGATGTGACAATAGTTTTCTTTTCGGGGCAATGTCATTGCTGACAGATGCCGACGGGCGATTGAGGCAGTCGTCGAACCAACGTCTGCTTGTTGAACTGGGGCTGATGAAGATTGCGGCTCTCGGTCAAAAAAAAAATGAGTGGAGCGCGGTAACCGACGCTTCATATCCTCTGCCCGATCTACGTAACGATACCGCACCCCGCACTGCCGGGACAGGTGCATCCGGGACGAATGCTGCCGGACAGCAGAAGAGTGCCGGAGCCGATGCGTCCGTCAGAACACCATCGCCGACAACCGTGTCGCGGCCGGTCGGCGTGACCGGAGAGACGAAGGCGTCCGATGTCCGGACTCCTTCACAGACCGGATCCACGGCCCGCACCGTGCAGGAGCGACCTGCCGCCGCACGGACGATGTCGGGTGCCGCTGGCAAACCGCTTGTGTCGGGAGCGTCGATAGCCTCGCTGATAAACGGTCCGGCCGCCGAGGAGAAGAGCGCCGACATAGCCGTGGAGCTGAAGGTCGATCCGGCGAGCGAGGAGAAACTTACCCGCAGCCGCGACAATATTCTGCGCGACATCGTCGAGCGCCGTCCGCGCTTCATCGTGGCTTTCGAGACCATGCGCTTCGAGGGCAACGTCATACACCTGACCGTGCCTTCCGAGGCGTTGAAGGAGGAGATCATGCATTCGTCGAGCGAGATGTTGCTGCGCATTGCCGGGATTGCGGGTGTTGCCGGAACTCTCGAACTGGACATAGTCGTGCGCTCGGACAATCGCAGGATGCGCCCCATACGGCTTGAGGACCGCATTAAACACATGGAGAACAAGAATCCGCTCTATGCGGAGTTGAAGAAGGCGCTCGACCTCGAGGTCGAGTAGCCGCAATAAAGAAGTAAAAATAGAAACGAACAGGATAAAACGATGACAAAGAATTTCGTAGAAGAACTCAAATGGCGCGGCATGATACATACGATCATGCCGGGTGCCGAAGAACAGCTCTCGAAGGAGATGACCACGGCCTACCTCGGCATCGACCCGACGGCCGATTCGCTCCACATAGGTCACCTCGTTGGTGTGATGATACTCAAGCACCTGCAGATGTGCGGCCACCGTCCCATAGCCCTTATCGGCGGAGCCACGGGCATGATCGGCGATCCGAGCGGCAAGTCGCAGGAGCGCAACCTTCTCGACGAGAAGACGCTGCGCCACAATCAGGAGGCCATCAAGAAGCAGCTCTCCAAGCTGCTCGATTTCGATTCCGATGCTCCCAATGCGGCCATTCTGGTCAACAACTACGACTGGATGAAGGACGTGACGTTCCTCGATTTCGCGCGCGATATCGGCAAGCTGATAACCGTGAACTACATGATGGCCAAGGATTCGGTCAAGAAGCGTTTCAACGGCGAGGGTGAAGGCATGTCGTTTACCGAATTTACGTACCAGCTGCTGCAGGGCAACGACTTCCTGCACCTCTATCAGGCCTACGACTGCAAGGTGCAGCTCGGCGGTTCGGACCAGTGGGGCAACATCACCACCGGTACGGAGCTTATACGCCGCAAGCTCGACAAGGAGGCTTATGCCATCACCTGCCCGCTGATCACCAAGGCCGACGGCACGAAGTTCGGCAAGACGGAGAGCGGCAACGTATGGCTCGATCCGCGCTACACGTCGCCCTACAAGTTCTACCAGTTCTGGATCAACGTGAGCGACGAGGATGCCAAACGCTATATCAAGATCTTCACGTTGCTCGACCGCGAGACTATCGAGCGGTTGACGGCCGAACACGAGGCAGCGCCGCACCTGCGCATACTGCAGAAGGCTCTGGCCCGCGAGATCACGACGATGATACACTCCAGGGAGGAGTACGAAAAGGCCGTGGAGGCTTCGCAGATACTCTTCGGCGGGGCGACGTCGGAGGCTCTGCGCCGTCTCGACGAGCAGACGCTGCTGCAGGTGTTCGAGGGTGTTCCCCAGTTCACGATACGGCGTTCGGACCTGGGCTGCACGTTCGTCGATCTCTGTGTCGAGAAGACGCAGATATTCCCATCGAAGGGCGAGTGCCGCAAGATGGTTCAGGGCGGCGGCGTGTCGCTCGACAAGGAGAAGGTTGCCGATCCGATGCGTGAGGTTACCGAGGCCGACCTTATCGCCGGCAAGTACCTGCTCGTGCAGAAGGGCAAGAAGAACTACTATCTTGTGACCGTCGAGTAATGGAGTACGCGATCAGACTCTCCGACATGGAGTTCTACGCCCATCACGGCTGTTACGATCTCGAACGCGAAGTGGGCACCCGTTTTGTCGTCGACCTCGAGCTGACCGCCGAACTGGGAGACGTGGCGCGCGAGGACTGCGTCGAGAAGGCAGTGAACTATCTGTCGGTCTACGAATCGGTGGCCCGCAGCATGGAGCGTCGGCAGCGTACGATCGAACGTGTGGCCGTGAACATCATCACCGCCTTGAAGGAGGAGTTCCCGGCCGTGCACCATGTCGTCTGCACGGTATCGAAACTGGCCCCGCCGCTCGGCGGCAAGATCGGACGCGTGAGCGTTACGATCGAGGGGTGACGACGCTGAACATGCAGTGATCGAAGCCGAAATCCGGAGTACGGGTTTCGGCTTCGTTGTTTCGGGATGTAATCAAGTATATCGTATTGTGCAACATTGTATTACGCCGTATATGACGGTTTGTTGGCGGCTGTTTGTGTTACGAATCGTAAGCAAACATGTGCGGAAATGGCCAAAATCTCCCTCCGAAATTTGTCCGTTAGCCGTATAAATCATAATTTTGCCCCGTTCCCGAATCGTGAAGGCCTTCACCCGTACGTGGCTACGGGCCTTTTGCGGTAGGGTTTTTGATAATCCGAAACAGCATTATGACCAAAGAGAGAGTTACGCTTGGCGGCAAGTTGAGTGCCGTGCTGGTTGCGGCAGGCAGCGCCGTGGGACTGGGAAACATCTGGAGATTTCCGTACATAGCCGGTGAAAACGGCGGCGGGGCCTTCCTGCTGATATACATAGGTTGCATCCTGCTGCTCGGACTGCCGATACTGCTGGCCGAATTCGCCGTGGGACGCCATACGCACCGCAATTCGGTTGGAGCCTTCAAGTCGCTGTCGAAAGGGTGGTCCTTTATCGGTTACAACAGCGCATTGGCGGCATTCCTGATTCTCGGTTTCTATTTCGTGGTATCGGGCTGGACGCTCGAATACTTCATCAAGTCGCTGTCGGGCGATATCGCACAGTACACCTCGTCGGCTGTAAATACCGAACTCTTCAGGTCGTTTACGCTCAATCCGTGGCGGCCGGTGGTCTATACGGCCATCTTCGTGCTGCTCACGCATGTGGTCATTGCCCTCGGCGTGCAGAAGGGTATCGAGCGGTCGTCGAAACTGATGATGCCCGTGCTGTTCATCGTGCTGATAGTGCTGGCCGTGCGGGCCATTACCATGCCCGGAGGCCTGGAGGGCCTGCGGTTCCTCTTTACGCCCGACTTCTCGAAGGTGTCGGCCAAAACATTCCTCGACGCCATGGGGCAGGCCTTCTTCTCGCTCTCGATAAGCCTCGGCTGCATGGTTACATACGCTTCGTACTTTACCCGCAAGACGAGCCTGCAGGCTACGGCCCTAAATGTCGTGGGGCTCGATACGCTGGTGGCCGTACTTGCGGCCATGGTGATATTCCCGGCGGTCTTCAGCGTGGGCATCGAGCCTACTTCGGGCCCGTCGCTGGTCTTCATCACGCTGCCGAGCATCTTCAGCACCATGCCGTTCGGCGCCGCATGGTCGGCCGTATTCTTCCTGCTGCTGGTGCTTGCGGCCCTGACGTCGACCATATCGCTGCACGAGGTGCTGACGGCATATCTCCACGAGGAGTGGCACATGTCGCGCCGCGCTTCGGCATGGTGCGTGACGGCTGCTACGATGCTGCTGTCGGTTGCCGCATCCCTGTCGCTCGGCGCATGGAACGACTTCCGCATCTTCGGCCTCAATATCTTCGACTCGCTCGATTTCGTCACGGCCAACGTGATGCTGCCTTTGGGAGGCCTCTGCACATCGCTCTTCGTGGGCTGGCGGCTCAAGCGCAGCCTGCTCCACGACGAGATCACGAACCACGGCGAGTTGCGATGCCGCCTCTTCGGCGTACTCGTTGTGCTGCTGCGCTATGTATGCCCGGTACTGCTGTTGCTGATATTCCTCTACAATCTGGGACTTTTTAGACTCTAAATCGACGGCGGGACGTTCGATATCTTGAAAAGTTTTCGTATCTTTGCGGCGGTTTTTAGAGAACAACGTTAACATCAACAATCAACTTATATAAAATAAGACTGTTATGGTATCATACAAAGAGTTGGGTCTTGTGAACACCCGTGAGATGTTTGCAAAGGCAATCAAGGGAGGCTATGCCGTCCCCGCATTCAACTTCAACAACATGGAGCAGCTCCAGGCCATTATCCAGGCTGCTGCCGAGACCAAGTCGCCCGTAATCCTTCAGGTATCGAAGGGTGCCCGCAACTATGCCAACCAGACGCTTCTGCGTTACATGGCCGAGGGTGCCGTAGAGTATGCCAAGGAGCTCGGCTGGGCTCATCCCCAGATCGTACTCCACCTCGATCACGGAGACAGCTTCGAGCTCTGCAAGAGCTGCGTAGACATGGGCTTCTCGTCGGTTATGATCGACGGATCGGCGCTTCCGTACGACGAGAACGTCGCTCTGACCAAGAAGGTAGTGGACTATGCTCACCAGTTCGACGTAACGGTTGAGGGCGAGCTCGGCGTACTGGCCGGTGTCGAGGACGAGGTTTCCGCGGCCGAGAGCCACTACACCAAACCCGAAGAGGTTGTCGATTTCGTAACCAAGACCGGTGTTGACTCGCTGGCCATTTCGATCGGCACCTCCCACGGAGCATACAAGTTCACTCCCGAGCAGTGCACCGTAGATCCCAAGACCGGCCGTCTGGTTCCTCCCCCGTTGGCATTCGACGTACTCGAGGCCATCGAGAAGAAGCTGCCCGGATTCCCGATCGTACTTCACGGATCGTCTTCGGTTCCGCAGGAGGAGGTCGATACCATCAACAAGTATGGTGGTGCCCTCAAGGCTGCCGTTGGTATTCCCGAGGAGCAGCTCCGCAAGGCCGCAAAGAGCGCCGTATGCAAGATCAACATCGACTCCGACTCGCGTCTTGCAATGACTGCCGCCATCCGCGAGGTATTCGCAACGAAGCCCGCCGAGTTCGACCCCCGCAAGTACCTGGGTCCTGCTCGTGACAACATGAAGAAACTCTACATCCACAAGATCAAGGAGGTTCTCGGTTCGGACGGCAAGGCCGAATAGTCATTCGGATCGCACCAAAACGAAGGAGCGGATTCCCAACCGGAAATCCGCTCCTTTTTTCGTGCCGTGTAGCGTCAGAAGCGCAGGAAGTACCATGCTATTTCGATTCCTACGCGGAACATCTTCTTTTCGCCCGCAACGACCGGCTTGAGGTCGTACTGCATGAAGAAGTTGCCGTCGAAACGGGTACCGCCTATGCCGACCTGCCCCAGAATGGAGTATGTCGACTTGTTGATGGCTCCGTGCGTCACCTCTGTCGTCTCGGTCAGGGACTCACGGTAGCTTACCGACAGGTTGTTGTTGTAGGCGCCGCCAACACCGAGATAGATGCCTGTTCCGAGTATTCCTGGCAGATTGAAGCGCAGCACGGCGGGTACCGACAGCTGGTTGTAGCCATAATGCCCGTCGCCGGCGCTATCCGACAGCGATACACCCATGTAACGCAGACCGACAACACCATTTACGATGAATCTGGGGCTGCCGAGACGCAGGTTGAGCATGCCGCCGAGGCCGTACTGTTTGTTGGCATAGTCCATCAGGAAACTGCCGCCGATGGCGAAGAGACCTGTCTTTACGCGGCTCGACTTGCCGTTGCTGCTTTTGGTGTCGGAGGTGTCGTCCGATGCGTACTGTCGGCTGTCGTACTCCTTCATGTATCTTTTCTGGGCCTTGCGGGCGTCGGAGATCTTCCCTTCGATGTAGCGTTTGGCCTCCTTGCTCTTGGCGTACTTGAGAGCCTCGTCGTAATCGCTCTCGATCGAAAACTCGTTCAACCGGTCGCTCAACATCTTGCCGACGCTGTCCGATACGGAGTCGAAGTAGTAGCCGCCGGGATGGTTGTTCAGAAACTCCACTCCGCTCTCGACCGTAGGGTTGCTCCTGAAACGGTTGTAGTCATCGATCTCCCTCGACTGGCCGAATACGCACGCCGGCAGCATCAGCAGCGCAATGAGAATGATTTGGAAAAGTCTGTTCATGTGTATGTTGCGTTATTGGTTATTTCAGGGGGCTGTTTAGGCGGATGTCGTTCACTCGACGGCCTCGAGCACGAATACGGCGCTCGTGTATCTCTTGGTCAACGGCAGGTTCACGCCCTCGTCGATAAGGTATTCGCCGCTGAAGACCATGCCTTCACCCCAGAACACTGGTTTATCCTCGACATTGACCTCGCGGAGACGGTATTTGCGTTCGGGGTCGAGGCCCGTGAGTTTGAGACGGCAGACGGTGTCGCGTCCGCGGTATTCGAAGCAGTAGGTGAACATCACGGCGCGGCTCTTGTCCTTTTCGACGTACATGAGCGACGCGTAGTTGCCCTTCTCGTAGGGGGAGTGCAGACGGTAGAGATCGCCGTGCATGATCGTCGGTCGCAGCTGCTTGTATGTGGCGATGGCGTTGCGGGCAAAAGCCTTCTCCTTGTCCGAGAGGTGCTTGGGCTGCAGCTCCATGCCGAGACGGCCGCTCATGGCCACGTCGAAGCGGAACTTCAGCGGCGTAATGCCTCCGGTCTGGTGGTTGGGGACGGTCGAGACATGCGACCCCATCATCACCGACGGATAGATGTGGCTCGTGCCGTACTGTATGAAGACGCGCGTGCGGGCATCGGTGTTGTCGCTTGTCCATGCCTCGTCATTGTACCTGAGGGCTCCGTACTCCACACGGCCGCCGCCCGAGGCGCATGCCTGGATTATCACGTCGGGATACGCCTCGCGTATGCGTTTGTAGACGTTGTAGAGCCCCTGAGTGTATTTCACCCAGAACATGCTCTGCTCGTCGGCACCGAGATACGGCGACCCGGTATTCTCGACGTGGCGGTTGGCGTCCCACTTTATGTACGAAATGTGCGGCGAGAGCTTCATCGTGTTGTCGAATACGCCGAAGACGAAGTCCTGCACTTCGGGGTTCGACAGGTCGAGGATCCACTGATTGCGCGTGGTAGTCATCTCACGTCCTGTGTTCCGGCCTACGACCCAGTCGGGGTGCTTGCGGGCCAGTTCGCTGCGCGGGCTGATCATCTCGGGCTCGATCCAGATGCCGAATTTCAACCCCTTCGACACGGCGTATGATGCTATCTCGTCGATGCCGCCGGGGAGCTTGGCGAGGTTTACCTGCCAGTCGCCGAGACCCTGTTTTGTGGAGTTGCGCGGAAATTCGTTGCCGAACCAGCCGTCGTCGAGTACGAACATCTCGAGGCCCATGTCGGCGGCATCGTCGATCATGTGCTTGAGGACCGTCGGGTCGAAGTCGAAGTAGGCGCCTTCCCAGCTGTTGAGCAGCGTGGGACAGGCGTTCTCCGCGTCATACACGCCGCCGCATTCGCGGGCCCAGTCGTGGAGGTTGCGCGACGCCTCGCCGGCGCCTTCACCCGAATAGGTGAGTATCACGTCGGGCGTTATGAAGGTCTCGCCAGTGTGGAGCGTGTATTCGGCCGAGTAGGGGTTTATGCCGGCGCGTATGTTGAGAATGTCGAAGTCATCGACCTCGAAACTGAGATCGAAATTGCCGCTCCATGCCAATGCTCCGGCAACAACCTCACCCGTATTCTCGTCGAGCGGACGGTTGAGCGAGAGCATGAAGCTCGGATTCTCGAGCTGTACGGCGCGTACCTGCTTCTGGCTGCTGATGCTCTTTATGCCGCGGGTGAGTTCCGATTCGAACATGCTCATCTCGCGGGCCCATGCCCCTCCGAACTGCGTGAGGTAGTATCTGTCGGCCGTGAGTGATATATTGGCGCTGAAGTAGTTGCGCAGACGCACGTCGCCCGTCTCGCGGTTGGTTATTTCGCTGTGTGCCACGATGACGTCTTGCGAAGGGTATGCCTCGTAGACGAGTCTGACGTCGAAGGGCATCTTCGAGTCGGTGAGTTGAACGGTGGTGACCACGGCGCTGCCGCGGCTGTCGACCGTGTGCGAAACGTATCCCAGCTTCGTGTTGAGGTCGCCGTCGGAGTGCGTCACGGCAAGCGAGGCCTGACGCTGCTCGCGTCCGCCCTGAGTGATGTATGCCATCGGGTCGGTGCAGAAGTCTACGCGACGGTAACTCTTTTTCGAGAGAAACGGTGTCGGGTCGTCCAGTTTCTTGCCGTAGTAGTCGAACATCAGGCTGCCGTCTTCGTCGACGGTCAGCACCATCGACGTGCGGTCGGTGGCTATTTCGATTACGCGTGGGGTGGGGTCGATGGTCAAAGGTTCGGATTTCGCCTTTTTAGCCGACGTCGGGACGGCCGACAAAAGTGCCATGGCGAGCAGTAAGGTAAATTTCTTCATACGGATCTGTTCTATGGTATTAGGTTGTTTTGGGCGAAGATACGAAAAAATAGTCTATGTTTGGGGTTTGGTCTTGGCTTTTTTATTAAATTTGCAAGACTGAAACCAAAATCGAAAAGCAATGGCAGAGTTTATTTATCAGGAGCCTTTTCCCATCGAAAAGGATACTACCGAGTACCGTCTTCTGACCAAGGATTACGTGAAGGTGGTCGAGTGCGACGGACGCAAGATACTGAAGGTTGACCCCAAGGGTCTGGAGATGTTGGCCAAGGCGGCATATTCCGACGTGTCGTTCTATCTTCGTGCTGCGCATCTCGAGAAGCTGAGCGAGATACTCAAGGATCCCGAGGCCAGCGACAACGACAAGTTCGTGGCCTATACGATGCTTCTCAACCAGTGCGTTGCGGCCGAGGGCGAGCTGCCTACGTGCCAGGATACCGGTACGGCCATCTGCATCGCCAAGAAGGGTGAGGATGTCTATACCGGAGCCGATGATGCCGAGTGCATCACGCGTGGCGTGTACGAGACCTACAAGGAGCGCAATCTGCGCTATTCGCAGGTGGTTCCCTTCACGATGTTCGACGAGAAGAACTCGGCTACGAACCTGCCGGCACAGATAGACATATACGCCACCCGTGGCAACGAATACAAGTTCCTCTTCATTACCAAGGGCGGCGGTTCGGCCAACAAGACATTCCTCTATCAGCAGACCAAGGCTCTGCTCAACGAGGAGACGCTTACGAAGTTCATCACCGAGCATATCAAGGATCTCGGTACGTCGGCCTGCCCGCCGTACCATCTGGCAGTCTGCATCGGCGGCACGTCGGCCGAGATGTGCCTTTCGACCGTAAAGAAGGCTTCGGCCGGATATCTCGACCATCTCCCGACATCGGGCAACGAGGGCGGACGCTGCTTCCGTGACCTCGAGTGGGAGCAGAAGATTCTCGACATCTGCCGCAAGAGCGGTGTCGGCGCGCAGTTCGGCGGCAAGTATCTGGTTCACGACGTACGCGTGATCCGCGCTCCGCGTCATGCGGCTTCGTGCCCCGTGGCCATCGGCGTAAGCTGCTCGGCCGACCGTAACATCAAGGCCAAGATCACGCCCGATGGTATCTTCCTCGAGCAGCTCGAGAAGAACCCGGCACGCTTCCTGCCGAAGGAGGCTCCGGCAATGTCTCCGGCCGTGGATATCGATCTCGACGAGGGTATGGACAAGGTACGCGCCATCCTGACCAAATATCCGATCAAGACGCGTCTGAACCTCAAGGGAACGCTGATCGTTGCACGCGACATAGCCCATGCCCGCATCAAGCAGATGCTCGACGAGGGCAAGCCCATGCCCGAGTACTTCAAGAAGCACCCGGTATATTATGCAGGTCCGGCGAAGACTCCGGCAGGCATGGCTTCGGGCAGCTTCGGCCCCACGACGGCCGGACGTATGGATCCCTACGTCGATCTGTTCCAGAAACACGGCGGTTCGCTGGTCATGGTGGCCAAGGGCAACCGCAGTCAGGCCGTTACCGATGCCTGCAAGGCCAACGGAGGTTTCTATCTGGGTTCGATCGGCGGTCCTGCCGCTGTTCTGGCCAAGAACTCGATCAAGAGCGTCGAGGTTGTCGACTTCCCCGAGCTGGGCATGGAGGCAGTCCGCAAGATCTATGTCGAGAACTTCCCGGCATTCATCATCGTGGACGACAAGGGCAACGACTTTTTCGCCGATTTCAAACACTGATCGGCAATGGAGCGGTGTTTGCAGCGTAGCGTCATGGGTGACTGCACGCGTGCCGGCGCCGACAGGAAAAAAAGTATGAATATCCGCGTACGGTCGGGCATCAAGACGCTGCAGCAGGCGTCGGGTGCTCGACCGCACCGATAAGAAGGGTAACCGGCCGTATGTCGGAACGTTACGCCCCAATCCCGCGACCGTACAATAAATGCGGTTCTTTTACGTTAACACGATGAAGTGTAAGATGACGATGAAAAGAGTTTTCAGGAAAATATTCCTTACTGTGGTGATGCTCCTTGCGGGCATCACTGCGTTTGCTGCCGAGAATGTTGCATTCGAGGTTAACGTGCCGATGATCGTCTCGAAGGGCAACTCCTTCAAGGTTGAGTTCTCGCTGAACGCCACTCCGGATGACAATACGTTCCAGGCGCCGGCATTCGACGGTTTCGATGTGCTGGCGGGTCCCGTGACTTCGCGCGGCTCGTCGATACAGTACATCAACGGCAAGATGTCCAAGAGCGTGAGCTACACTATTTCGTATGTGCTGTTGCCGCGGAGCAGCGGTACGTTCGACATAGGCGCCGCCTCGATCGAGGTCGACGGCAGGAGATATTCGACGCGCCCGACAAGCGTCGAGGTGAAGGAGGCCGAACAGCAATCATCCGCTTCGCCGCAGGGCGGCAGCGGTTCCGCCGAGACGCAGGCTCAGGGACAGATCGCCGACGACGATCTGCTTCTGCGGCTCAACCTGTCACGGTCGACCGTCTACAAGGGTGAGCCCATACGTGCGGCGCTGAAACTCTACAATCGCGTGAGCCTTGTCGATTACAGCGTGCAGAAGATGCCGTCGTTCAACGGCTTCTGGACGCAGCAGCTCGAAACCGAGACCACACCCAACCGCGAAACCTACAACGGCAAGGTCTATGAGGTCTATACACTCATCGAATACCTGCTCTACCCGCAGCAGTCGGGCAAGCTGGTCATCGATCCCGTGGAGATGACGGCGCTGGTCCAGGTCATCGTGCAGAACAGTCAGAATTACGACCCCTTCTTCGGTACGGGGCGTGAGATATACAACGTCAAGCGAGAGCTGAAGTCGCCGCGCATAACGGTCAACGTCAAGGACCTTCCCGCCGGAGCTCCGGCCGGGTTCAGCGGTGCCGTCGGCAAGTTCTCGATGGAGGCCGAGCCTTCGGAGACGCAGCTTGCGGCCAATTCGGCATCGACGTACAAGGTTCGTATTTCGGGTGCCGGCAACCTCTCGTTCATCCAGGCGCCGAAACTCGAGCTGCCCACATCGTTCGAGCAGTATCAGGTCAAGACGACCGAGTCGTTCAAGTATTCGGGCAGCGGCACCACCGGTTACCGTGAGTTCGAATATCCGTTCATCGCACGTGCCGAAGGCGAATATGCGGTGCAGCCCGTCGAGTTCGTCTATTTCGATCCCGAACACATGCGTTATGAGACGTTGCTGTCGAAACCATTCACGCTTGAGGTTACACCCGATGCGAGCGGATCGTCCGCCCCGCAGGTCGTGAAGCCGGGCTCGTCAAAGGAGGACGTGCGGCTGCTGGGCAACGACATACGTTTCATCAAGCTGGGCAAGGCGATGCTTCAGAGCCGCGAACGTCCGGCAATATTCAGCCTGGCGTACTTCGGCGTCGTTGCCGTGCTGTTGTGCCTTGCGGTTCTGTCGTACGTCTACATCGGACGCCGCATGCGCGAACGCAAGAACGTCGTGCTGGTAAAGGGTCGCCGCGCCAACAAGGTGGCCGTACAGCGCTTCCGCGCCGCAGCAAAATACATGAAGGCCGACGACCGTCATGCCTTCTACGAGGAGATGCTCAAGGCGCTGTGGGGATACATGAGCGACAAGTTCAACATTCCGCTGGCCAACCTTACCAAGGAGAACGTGCGCGAGGAGCTGCAGAAACGCGGCATATCGGCCGACGAGGCGGCACGTTTCACGGCCATCATTTCGCAGTGCGACGAGGCCCAGTATTCGCCCTCGACATCGGCACAGATGAACGAGGTATACAGCGAGGGTATAAGTATCGTTTCGCATATCGAGTCTACAATCAAAAGATAGCATGATCATGAAAAAGATATTCGTACTGATGGTCGCGGCAATCCTTGCGGTGTCGGTCTCGGCACAGCAGAGCGATTCGTTGGCCGTAGCCGACGTGCAGGAACAGGCGGCCGCGACGGACGGGACCTCAGGCAGCGGGGCCGACGATCCCGAAGAGATATGGAAACAGGCCAACGAGGCCTATCTCAACTCGGACTATGCCGGGGCCGCGCGCCTCTACGAGAGTATTCTCGACCGGGGCCTCTTTTCGATGAAACTATACTACAATCTGGCCAACGCCTGCTTCAAGACGGGCCAGACCGGCAAAGCCATACTCTTCTACAGGCGTGCGCTGGCGCTGTCTCCATCCAACGACGACATACGCCACAATCTGGCAATCGCCGAAAGCTATACGAAGGACCGTATAGAGAATGTGCCTGAATTTTTCGTCAAGACATGGGTCCGTACCGTACGCAACACACTCAGCTGCCGCGCATGGACCGTCGTCTCGCTGGTATTTCTGGCTCTGGTGCTGGCCCTCGGTCTGGTGTATCTCCTTTCACAACGTCTGTCGGCTCGCAAGGCGGGCTTCTACGGCATGCTCGTGTCGATCGTGCTCTTTGTCGTGACGACATGGTTTGCCGCGGCCGAACGTCGCGTCATGCTCGACCGTGCCGAGGCTGTGGTCATGAGCAGTGCCGCGCCGGTCAAGAGCTCTCCCGACAATGCGGCTACCGACCTCTTCGTCATACATGAGGGAACGACCGTGCGAGTCGTCGGGACGCTCGACTTGTGGAGCGAGATCGTCATAGCCGACGGCAAGAAGGGGTGGATCGAGAGCTCGAAGATCGAACGCATATAATCCGACGACGAAACGATGTCCAGACTTTTGAACGATGTTGTCGGCGAACTGTCGAAACTGCCGGGCATAGGTCGACGTACGGCGTTGCGTCTGGCCATGCACCTGCTCAAGATGGACGAAGCCTCGGTTCACGACATGACCTCGAGCATCGACCGTTTCAGGGACAACATACGCTATTGCTCACGGTGCAACAACCTCTCGGACGAAGAGATATGCCCGATATGTGCCGATCCGTCGCGCGACCGCTCGACGGTATGCGTCGTGGAACAGGTTGCCGACCTGATGTCGATCGAGAATACGCATCAGTATCGCGGTCTGTACCATGTTTTGGGCGGGGTCATATCGCCCATGCAGGGCATTGCACCGTCGGACCTCAAGATCGACATGCTGGTGGATAATGTGGCCCGCGGCGGCATACGCGAGGTTATACTGGCCATATCGACCTCGGTCGAGGGCGAGACCACGCTTTTCTACATCAAGAACCGCCTGCGCCGCTTCCCCGATGTCAAGGTCACGACGATCGCACGCGGCATAGGTTTCGGCGACGAGCTGGAGTATGTCGATGAACTTACGATAACACATGCGCTTCTGAACAGGCGCGAAATAGAATAACATACGATGAAAAGAACGATTGCCATCTCTTTGTGCGCACTGATTGCGGTGGCGGTAGCGGGATGTTGTCCCTGCCGCTTCAGCGCCCGTTATGCCAAACCTCTGGAGGGTACGGTGTGGCATCTGCAACAACTTCGCGGCAACGACGTGTCGTTTGCCGATTCGCTCTTCAACGTGACCTTCGGCAGCGACGGACGCTTGTCGGGCATCGGGGCCTGCAACCGCTTTACGGCCGAATGGAGCGCTACCGAGAAGCGGGCTCTCGACGTTGGAACGATAGCCTCGACGCGCATGTTCTGTCCCGATGCCGACAGCGAACAGACGATGTTTGCCGAGCTGGACGGTGCCACGCACTACGAGATCGATGCAGACATGCTTCTTCTGCTCAACAACGGCGAGATACGTGCCATCTTCAAGGCGCAGGATAACGGCGACGATTCCGGGGCGACGAAGAAGTCCCGCCGCCGCAGAAAGTAGCAAGGTACGCATACCAAAAAAACCGGTTGTCATGTGGCAACCGGTTTTTTTCGTTTTCAGGACACTCGCTAAAGGTTATCCTTCTCGATGTCCTTGAAGTATTTGTAGGTGCCGACCTTCAGATCGTCGGTGGCGGCCTCGTCGCAGACTATGATGCCCTTGGGGTGGATCTGCAGCGCCGAGATGGTCCATGCGTGGCTGAACGAACCCTCGACGGCATGGCGCAGGGCGCGTGCCTTCTTGTGCCCTACGGCCAGAATAACCACCTCCTTGGCCGACATGACCGTACCGACACCAACCGTCAGTGCGAGACGTGGTACCTGATTCACATCGCCGCCGAAGAAGCGCGAATTTACGATGCGCGTATCCTCGGTGAGGGTCTTCACGCGCGTACGCGATACCAGCGACGAGAATGGCTCGTTGAATGCCAGATGGCCGTCCTCGCCGACGCCACCCAGGAACAGGTCGATGCCACCGGCGGCATCGATGCGGCGTTCGTAGGCTTCGCATTCGGCTACCAGATCCTCGGCATTGCCGTTGAGGATGTTGACGTTCTCGCGTTTTATGTCCACATGGCTGAAGAAGTTGTTCCACATGAACGAGTGGTAGCTTTCGGGATGGCTCTCGGGCAGCCCGACATACTCATCCATGTTGAATGTCACCACGTTGGCGAACGAAACCTTGCCGGCCTTGTTCAGCTCGATGAGGGCACGGTATGTGCTTATAGGGGTCGAGCCCGTAGGCAGTCCGAGTACGAACGGACGCTCGCCCTTGTGGGCATTGATCTTGCCGGCTATGTAATCGGCTGTCCAGCGGCCTACGGCCGCATCGTTTTCCTCAATTATCAGTCTCATGATTCAAATCTCTTTTGTTGTTGAATTATCCTAACGCATCTTGACGAATACCTCGATGGCCTGATATTCGGCCATGCCGAGACTGTCGTACATGCGTGCCGTGTTCTGCGTACGCTCTTCGGCGCGCTGCCAGAATTCACGCTTGTCGGCACCGGGGAAGGGCATGATATCCTTCTGCGAGAGGTGACGGTAGATGGCGTGACGTTTCTTGATCATCTCGTCGGGCGAAAGAGGTACCGCCATGTCGACCATGCCGAGATCCCACTCCTGCCATGCTCCGCGGTAGAGCCAGATGTGGCAATCCTTTACCCAGTCGTCGCCGTCGACAACCTCGAGAGCCGTCAGTACGGCTTCGGTGCAGACGCGGTGCGTGCCGTGCGGGTCGGAGAGGTCGCCGGCAAGATATATCTGATGAGGTTTGACCTTGCGCAGCAGATCGACGATGATGTTGATGTCCTTGTCGGTCAGTTCGCCCTTCTTGATACCTCCAGTCTCATAGAACGGCAGGTTGAGGAAGTGGGCGTTGGTGCGGTCGTTGAGTCCGAGTGTACGGCATGCGGCACGTGCCTCGGCGCGTCGGATGGCACCCTTGAGCGTAAGCAGCGCGCGCGGTTCGGGTTCGCCCTTGCGCTTGGTGGCGATGATCTTCTCGATCTCCTCGAAACGGTCACCGTATCCCAGCTCGCGTGCCGTATCGATATTCTGCAGTACCACGTCGTCGTATACGGCCACGTTGCCCGAGGTCTCGTATGCCACGTGAACGTCGTGTCCCTGCTGAACCAGACGGTGGAACGTTCCGCCCATCGAAATGACGTCGTCATCGGGGTGCGGCGAGAAGATAACCACACGTTTGGGGTAGGGTAGCGACGGAGCCGGACGGGTCGAATCGTCGACATTGGGCTTGCCGCCGGGCCATCCGGTGATGGTGTGCTGCAGGTCGTTGAAAACGTCGATGTTGATGCGGTCGTACGTATGTCCGGTCTTTTCGAGCAGGTCGCCGAGCGAGTTCTCGATATAGTCGTCATGCGTCAGCTTGAGTATCGGTTTGTGTACAACGCCGCACAACCATACGACGGCCTTGCGGATGAACTTGGGTGTCCATTCGCATGTACCGACGAGCCACGGCGTCTGTTCGCAGGTGAGCTGCTGTGCGGCGTTTTCGTCGATTACGACCTCGATGTTGGAGTGCGACTGCAGATGCGATGCCGGAATCTGATCCGTGACTTCACCTTCGACAACGCGATGGATGACGTCGGCCTTCTCTTCGCCCCAAGCCATGAGAATGATCTTCTCGGCACGGGCCACGGTGCTGAGACCGAGGGTTATGGCCATGTTGGGGGTCTTCTCCAGTCCGCCGAAGGCTTCGGACTGTATCTTGCGCGAGTTGTACGACAGCTGAACCAGACGCGTACGCGACTTGGCATACGATCCCGGCTCGTTGAAGCCGATCTGCCCCTGTTCGCCTACACCGATGATCATCAGGTGAATCAGACGTATTGCCTTGTCGTATGCCGCGCAGTACTCCGAGATCTTGTCTACGGGTACCGTACCGTCGGGCAGGTGTACGTTTTCGGGGAGAATGTCGATGTGGTTGAGGAAATCCTCGTGGATACGGAAGTTGCGGCTCTGCACCTCATGTGCCGAGATGGGATAGAACTCGTCGAGGCTGAATACGGCCACGTTGCGGAAACTGATCTCCCCCTTTTCGTAACGGTTTACCAGTTCGCGGTAGAGTCCCAGCGGCGTGCGGCCGGTCGTCAGCCCCAGCACGAACGGATCCGGAGCTCCGCTGAATTCGTCGCTCTGGTTGCGCTGTTCGTACTCCTTGATCATCCGTACGATCTGGTCGGCGACGTATTGTACGCCTTCATACTCGCTTTCGTAGATCGAGGTCGGAATCTTTTCAAAACGGTGGATGATGTCGCGCGGTACGGCTGCGAGATTCAATCCTCCGTCCTTGGGTAATGAATACTTGCTTTTCATGATAGTATATTTTTTATTGGCCTTGCTGTTAATCGTTTGGCTGTGGTAATGACATTCCGTTGTCTCTCCAGTATGAGGTGGCATATCGGTATCCGTACACGTCGTAGAGTCGGAACATGCGGGGCATGTTGTCGATGAAGCGGTCGAAATCCTTGCCGTAGTAGTTCCAACCCACCTCGGCGATGGCGACAATGCGCGGAAGCAGCATGTATTCAGCTACCTCCGGTGTGGCGACATGTTCGGTCCAGAGGTTGCCCTGTACGCCGATCACGTATTTCCGTTCGTCGGGCGTCAGCTGGTCGTAGGGGTCGAGTTCGTAGACCTTATCGAGCGGCAGGTATATTCTGTGTTTGGGGTTGTAGTCTCCGAACGGAGGCTCCTGCTCGACGTCGCGTCCCTGACGGTAGTCGAGGTAGCAGTGGGTATTGGGGGTCATGATGACGGTGTTCCCGGCCTTTGCCGCGGCGATGCCGCCTTTCGAGCCGCGCCACGACATGATAGTGGCGGTGGGCGATACGCCACCCTTTAGGATCTCGTCCCAGCCGATCATCCTGCGGCCGTGTTCGTGGAGGAACTTTTCGATGCGGTGGTTGAAGTACGACTGCAGTTCATCCTCGTTCTGCAACCCTTCGGCCTTGATGCGGGCCTGGCATGCGGGGCACTTCTCCCATGCCACGCGCGGGCACTCGTCGCCGCCGATGTGTATGTACTCCGAAGGGAATAGGTCGATAACCTCTGCGAGGACATCCTCCCAGAACCTGAAGGTCGACTCCTTGCCAGGGCATGCAACCTCTTTGGATATTCCCCAGATGGTACGTACCCTGTACTGTTCGCCCGTACATCCGAGTTCGGGATATGCGGTAAGTGCAGCTACGGCGTGGCCCGGCATCTCGATCTCCGGAACGACGGTTACGAAACGGTCGGCGGCATACTTTACGATATCGCGTATCTCATCCTGCGTATAGAAGTAGGGACCGTATGGTTTACCCTCCATTTCGCGTGCGTAGGATGGGGATCCTACCTTCTGCGAATCTTCACGGACGCTGCCTATTTCGGTTAGTTTGGGGTATTTCTTTATTTCGATGCGCCAGCCCTGATCGTCGGTAAGATGCCAGTGCAGGCGGTTCATCTTGTGCATTGCTGCGATATCGATCACCTCCTTGACCTGATCGACTGTGAAGAAGTGGCGGCAGACATCGAACAGCACGCCTCGATATGGCAGCGTGGGTTCATCCTCGATGCTGACTGCCGGAACCTCTACCGATTCGGCATTCCCGCTCTTGAGCAGCTCCACGGGGAAGAGCTGACGCAGAGTCTGGAAGGCGTAGAATACGCCGTGCGACGACGATGCGGTGATGTCGATGCCCTTGCGCGAGACCTCGAGACGGTATGCCTCTTCGCCGAGCGACGTATCCTGCTGTATGTTTATGGCACCTTTACGGGGCTTGTTGCCGGTTACCTTCAGCTTTGAGCCGGTCATGGGCTCCACCACGTTGTTCAGGAAGTCGATGGCGCAGTCCATCTTCTCGTCGTCGAACCCGAGTACGACGGGCGTCGAAGGTTTGAGCGGGAATGTTCCCTTTTCGACTGAGATCTTTACGGGTTGCGGGATAACCGTAACGGTTGGTTCGGACTTCGTTGCGGCCGATGCCGATGTGGCGAACAGCGCCGTAAGCATCAGCATTGAAAATCGTTTGAGGATCATGTTCAGGTTTCTGTTTCGGTTCATACGCGGGACTGTTCGGACGATATGCCCATATCGTTGCAAATATAGTGAAAAACGGCGTCAGGGCAAACTTTGACGCGCTTTATTTTATAAATGAAGGGAATCGTCCATGTTACAGGATGATTCCCTTCGTGATATCGTTATCGACAGATTACTTTTTACCGTTCTCGCGCCAGTACGAAGTGGCGTATGTGTATCCGTACACGTCGTAGAGACGGAGCATGCGTAGCATGTTGTCGGTGAAACGGTCGAAATCCTTGCCGTAGTAGTTCCAACCCACCTCGGCGATGGCAGCCATACGCGGGAGTAACATGTACTCTACGTGTTTGAACGTCGGGGTGTGCTCGGTCCACATGTTGCCCTGTACGCCGATCACGTTCTTCTGCTCGTCGGGTGTCAGCTGGTCGTAGGGATCGAGCGAGTAGACGTTTTCCAGAGGCAGGAAGTGGGGATGGTTGGGACGGCGCTCTCCGTACGGAGGCTCGATCGTCTTGTCCTTGCCCTGCGGATAGTCGAGGTAGCAGTGGGTCTTGGGCGTCATGATGACCGTATTCCCGGCCTTAGCCGCGGCGATGCCGCCCTCGGAGCCGCGCCACGACATGATGGTGGTGGTAGGCGTCACGCCGCCCTCGAGAATCTCGTCCCAGCCGATCATCCTGCGGCCGTGTTCGTTGAGGAACTTCTCGATGCGGTGGTTGAAGTACGACTGCAGTTCATCCTCGTTCTGCAGCCCTTCGGCCTTGATGCGTGCCTGGCATGCGGGACACTTCTCCCATGCCACGCGCGGGCACTCGTCGCCGCCGATATGTATGTACTCCGACGGGAATAGGTCGATAACCTCTGCGAGGACATCCTCCCAGAACCTGAAGGTCGACTCCTTGCCCGGGCATGCAACCTCTTCGGATATTCCCCAGATGGTACGCACCTTGTACTGTTCGCCCGTGCATCCGAGTTCGGGATATGCGGCCAGGGCAGCTACGGCATGGCCCGGCATCTCTATCTCGGGAACGACGGTAATGAAACGGTCGGCTGCATACTTTATCACATCACGTATTTCGTCCTGCGTAAAGAAGTAGGGGCCGTAGGGCTTGCCTTCCATCCGGCAGTCTACCTGATGATGTGTGCCGGGAACCTGCGAATCCTCGCGGTAACCGCCTACTTCGGTGAGCTTGGGATATTTCTTTATTTCGATGCGCCAGCCCTGATCGTCGGTGAGATGCCAGTGCAGGCGGTTCATCTTGTGCATTGCTATCAGGTCGATAACCTCCTTGACCTGATCGACTGTGAAGAAGTGGCGGCAGACGTCGAACATGATTCCACGGTATGGCAGCGTGGGTTCATCCTCGATGCTTACGGCCGGGACCTCGACCGATTCTGCTTTTCCGCTCTTGAGCAGCTCCACGGGAAAGAGTTGTCGCAGCGTCTGGAAGGCATAGAATACGCCGTGCGACGACGAAGCCGTGATGTCGATGCCCTTGCGCGAGACCTCGAGACGGTAAGCCTCCTCGCCGAGCGTCGGGTCCTGCAGAATGTTTATGGCCCCCTTCTTTGCCTTGCCGTCGGTGACCTTCAGCTTCGATCCGGTCATGGGCTCCACCACACTGTTCAGAAAGTCGATGGCGCACTCCATCTTTGCGTCGTCGAAACCGAGTACGACGGGTGTTGAAGGTTTGAGAGTGAATTCACCCTTCTCGACGGAGATCTTCACGGGTTGCGGGATAACCGTAACGGTCGGTTCGGGCTTTGCTGCCGATGCCGATGCGACGAACAGCGTCGTAAGCATCAGTGCGAAAAATCGTTTGGTAGTCATTGTTGAAAGTTTAGGTTTGGTTTATTTATCGGTTGACATTATCGTCGGTACAAATATAATAAAAACGGCAAGGAAATCAAACCGGCCTGAATAATGAAGGTGTGTAAAAGGCAACTCCAGGTACAGGAGTTGCCTCATCTCAGAACAGCCCGGTAAGCATTACGTCGACCTGATTCCGCAGCGGGTCGCCGTTGCAGAATGTCTTGAGGGTGTAGTTCACCTGAAAGCGCAGGTATTTCCACGGACGGTAGTCGAATCCTACTGTGTAGTAGGGGCTTGTGGTCTGTTTGCGTGCGAGCATGTCGCGCGTATAGTACTCCACGCGCACCAGCGGGGCGAACTTGTCGAAGAACCATACGCCCATGGTCAGATATGCGCCGTCGCTCTTGAAACTGCGACGCACGGGCATGTCGGTCTCTTCGTCATATCCGACCTCGATACCTCCGGTGTAGCCCTGAATGTATTCGCCGCGGGCGAAAAACTTGCCGTCGTCATAGATGAAGCCGGCGGCCCAGCGCTGGCGGGCATAGTCGCAGCTCACTTCGTTGCCTGCGGCTTCCGGCCTCCAGTCACCGTAGTAACCCGATGCGATGATTGCCAGATCGCGTATGGGTTTCACGCTTATAAGACCCGATACATCCTTGCTGCGGTTGCTGTTTTTGACGTTGATGCCCGAGCCGTTGAATACGCCTATGCGGTATTCGAGGGTATTGAATCCGCGTTTGTTGAAGAACCCGCCGTAGAGCTGCACTCCGATATCGCGGCCCGAACCGCTGATGCCGGTAATGTCGCCGATGGTGGTCATCTCCTTTACGACCTGCGGGTAGTCGATGGTCTCCATCGACGAAGCCCCGTAATAGACGTTCTCGATCGAGAAGGGCGGACGGAACGATCCGGCCTGCAGGTTGAGCTGCCGCCACGGGGTCAGACGTACGTATGCGTCGATGAGCTTGACCGAGTTGGCGAAGTCGGCCTGCATGGCGTAGTCGGCGTACGACTTGTAGATGTCGCCCTTGAGGGTGATGCGTGCGCGCCGTATCTGGAATGTCGACTCGTCCTCCGACCATGTATACATGGTTTGAATGTAGCCCGATATCTTCGGGAGTTTCGACAATATGCCTTCGAGTTTATTGATTCTTTTGTCGAGCATGGATATTGAGTCCACGATCGATGCCGGTTCATCGTCGTTCTGTGCCGTAGCCTTGGCGGGGGTGAGCATGAATGAGGCCAAAGCCATCGCGCAGAGCAGGGTCGTGTAGAGTCTTTTCATCTATGAGAAGGTTGGATATTGCTTGTTTTGTGTCCGTGTTTTCCGTATTTTGCAAAAATATCAAAAAAACGTGTTTTGCAAATACGTATTTATACCGAAAAAGCCGGCATCCAGTGAGGTGTCGGCTTTTCATTCTGACGAGGGCTTTATCTGACGGCCTTGAGGCGGCATGTGGCCCTGCAGACCTCTCCGCGGTCGGTAACGCCTTCGATAGTGACGTCGTAGTCGTTGCGGCGGTCCGCCGACCAGAACGATACGCTGATGTGTCCGTCCTCGCTGCGCAGCCTCGGCTCCCAGGCGATCGTAGTGCGCAGATCCTTCCTGCCATCGGTTGCCGGGACCGTGTAGTCCGGAGCATAGAACTCCGCAGGCTTGCAGTAACCCGGTACCAGCACCTTGGCCATGGCAAGATTTTCGGCCGACTGGGCGGCATGCAGATTTTTTACCTCCAGAATGATAGCGCCGTACCGCAGATCCGCACCTCCACCCAGAAAGGCGGCGTCGGTCGCATCGACGTACGAGAGACTCCTGACTTCGCTGATGTCGTACATGTCGAGGGCCGATATGTCGGTAAGCATGCCGTTGACGAAGAGTCCCGGTACATGCGCCTCGACCTCATAAAATGTCTCCGTGCCTGTAGCCTCTTCTCCTTCGGCGGCGGGGGACATTGTCTGCTCCATGCGTGGCGACAGGCTCTTTACGGTTACTGTCGAGCCGACGACATTGAGCTTGTGGAAGCGTTGCAGGGCATCGTATATCGAGGCATAGCCGTCGAGTTCGCCGCGCATGGTGTTGAACTCGTCGATCACGGTCGAGTATGAGTAGTTGACCTGTCGTTGGGCCGTGACCACGATCGGATCGATGTCGATGACGCGCATGCCTCCATCGTTGTAGTAGCTCTCTTTCGAGCGGACGAGGTAATCCTCGGGGATGGAGATGGCTTTGGTGTCGTATCTCGGGCGTATGGGACTGATGTCGGTTGGCGGGAATGTTTCGGGATCGACCTTCACGCGGACCGAACGGCTGTGTCCCCTGCGGTTCAGGGCCTGGATGTAGTAGTATGCGGTGTCGGGGACATCGATACCGGTTATGGTGAATCGGTTCGAGGCGTTGAGCGGAAATATTCCCGAATAGCGGCTCTTGCTTTGGTTGTCCTTCTCGAATATCATGACGCTCGGCTCTTTGACCTTGCCGATTGTCCCGGTGACGGAACCGGTTATACGCTGCGTCTCCTCGACGGGATATCTTATTTCGTTCAGTTGCCCGTTGAGCAGGGCGGCGAGGTTGTAGCGACGCCAGCCGTGCGTGAGCATTACCAGATCGAGGTTGTCGGCGCGGTCCGGATCTTCCGACTCGAAGTAGTATGCCGGATTCTCGATGTATCCACGCAGGTCTGAACTCAACAACAGGTACGTAAGAATATTACCATCCGAAGGATCGATTCCGACCACTCCTGCATCGGTTGCCGTCAGTGCGAAATCGCCTGTGGCAGGCTCTCCGTTGCTGTCACGCACCTCGATGTCGAGGGTTATTTTTTGTCGGGGCCGGAAGTTCCGTTTCCCGGGCAGAATCGATACGGCCGCATGATTGCCTTTCTCGACAAAGAACAGCCGTTCGGCAACGATGCTCTTCGTCTGTTTGTCGACGATTGATATCTGCGCCACCCCCTCGATCATCTGTGACAGAGGCAGGCGTGTAATCTTGCCTATGTTTTCGATGACGCACTCGACCATGCCGCGGGCCTGTATGACGGCCGCCAACCGGCTTGCCGGAATGTCGGGCGTGGTCAATACCTTCATAAGCAGCATATTGCCCGGGGCATGCTTTACGTGCAGGGCACATCCCGAGGCCAGGGCCTGCGGCAGCGTGAAACTCTTGGTGGTGCCGCGCTCCGATGTTGCAGTTACGGTGTACGTTTCACCGGCGTAAGGCGTGAAGAGGAATATTCCCATGCCGTCGTGACGTGACGTCAGGTCGCACAGTCTGTTGCCTGCAGCATCGCTGACATAGCCATCCACTTCGGTCGACAGCCCGTCCGAGCCTACGGCCTTGAATGCTATGATCTGCGATATGCCCGAAATGAGATTGCCGCCTTCGGGCATGAATTTCAGATCGAAGTCGTCGGAGAATGAAGGTATCTGTACGGTGCGTTCAAGCTTGCGGTTGTTGGCTTCGATTCTGATTCTCATGCAGTCGCCCGGATCGTCCGATGGCTTCAGACGGAATGTCACCACACCGTTGTCATCGGTTTTTGCGGCATACGTACTGCTCTTGCCTCCGATGAGCAGCGAATACTCTACACGACAGCGGGCTATGGGTTTGTCGTTGTCGTCGACGAAACGTATGCGTGCCGCCACGCTGCGGTCGTCGTTCAGGGAGTATGATATGCGCGGCTGTATGGCGTCGTCGATGTAGTTTCCTATCTCGATCTGCTTACGGAACAGGAATGCGTCGTCGAAGTTTGTCATCCATCTCGAGTATGCCCGCAGTGTGTACCTCCCCGGCGCAAGTCTCGGCGACAGCGGCATGGCGTTGTCGAAACGGCCCTTTTCACCCTTGACCTTCAGTCGGGTGATCAGCTCCCCGTCGGCACCGATAAGCTCGACGTATATGAACGACGATCCGTCGAGCGGTGTCATGAATATCGAATGCAGCAGAAAGGCACTGAAGTATATGGTTTCGCCGGCACTGTAATATGGCCTGTCCGTTACCAGATAGAGTTTCTCCTGCAGGCCTCCGTGTTTGTAGTAGTTGACAAATGCTTCGGATACCGACTCGGTAAAGTCCGGCGACTCTGCATTGTTGGCCGGTTGTTGCGCCGATACATGGTGTAATACCGACACCGCCAATATCGACAACAGAATGATAGATCTCTTCATTGTTCTCGGGGGAACCGCTTTCCATGCGGTTGTTTATACAAAGATAGACTTTTTTGCCCGATATCGGCTTGCAGACCCTATAAAAAGGAGGTTCGGACGGTTATTTATTTTCGTTGAGGTATTCCCCGACGATCCTTGCCGCATCGGCCACATACTCTGCGCACGGGCGTTTGCGGTAATATTCGGCCGTGCGCTCCGACGGCATGGGCGACTCCTGCGTGCGGCCGAGCCCGAGCAACTCGCGACAAACGATACTCCCGTTCCGCTGTCGGAACTCGCCGGCTAACTCCTGAATCAGTGCATAGTTTCGTTTGCGGGCCTCCATGTCCGACGGATTGACGGCCGGAGAGATCAACCCTGCCAGAAAAGCCATGCCGCTGACGGTGCCGCACACTTCACGCATGCGCCCCATTCCTCCGCCGAAAGCCGATGTAAGTTTGGCGGCAAATGCCGGGTCGAGTTCGAAAACATCGCAGTAGGCCAGAACGACCGATTGCGCGCAGTTGTATCCCGACCTGAAATATTCACGGGCACGTTGAACCCGTTCTTCGATATCGATCTTCATTTTCTCAAGTTGTTTTCCGGAGGCAAAGGTAACCATAAATCTTGGGATGCGGTTTGTCGACTTATATATAATATAAGGTATAAAAGGCTGTTTTGAAAAAAAATGAAAAAATATCGAAAAAAGTTCGCGGAATATTTGCAGATTCAAAAATAGTCGCTACCTTTGCAACCGCATTTGAGAAAAATACTCCGGTGGTTCTCCGGTAAGGCTTGCGAAAGCGGGCTTCGGGAACCGAAAATAACGGAAAAAAGACTTAAATGCAAAGTTCTTGAAAAAAGATTTGCAGGATTGAAAAAGATGACATATCTTTGTAGTCCTTTCGCGTCACAAAACGCGGATTTTTTCAAAATGGTTCTTTGAATTACTGGTTCTCAATTGAGAGAAAAATTGTAGCATTTATCTGTCAATTTCCTTTAAGGAAAAACAAGTAGTCAGGACTCTAACAATACATTATTTTATACAATGGAGAGTTTGATCCTGGCTCAGGATGAACGCTAGCGGCAGGCTTAACACATGCAAGTCGAGGGGC
>CALUNG010000023.1 GCA_944321955.1 uncultured Alistipes sp.
GGAAGTAGCTCAGTTGATAGAGCATCAGCCTTCCAAGCTGAGGGTCGCGAGTTTGAGCCTCGTCTTCCGCTCCAAGATGACGTGCAATGCGTTTCCGGGATTCGCCTTCAGGGGCGATCAGACAGAAGCGGATTGCTCGTTTATCTGCAGATGAAACTTAAAAATTGGAATAAGGTACTTTTATAAAAATTAAAAACTTATATCACTATGGCAAAAGAAAAATTCGACCGTTCGAAACCTCACGTAAACATTGGTACGATCGGACACGTAGACCACGGTAAGACTACTCTTACTGCAGCGATTACCGCCGTTCTCGCTAAGAAGGGTCTTTCAGAGAGTCGTTCGTTCGACTCTATCGACAATGCTCCCGAGGAGAAAGAGCGTGGTATTACGATTAACACCGCTCACGTAGAGTATCAGACTGCAACCCGCCACTACGCACACGTAGACTGCCCGGGACACGCCGACTATGTGAAGAACATGGTAACCGGTGCCGCTCAGATGGATGGTGCCATCCTCGTAGTTGCAGCAACGGACGGTCCGATGCCTCAGACCAACGAGCACGTGCTGTTGGCCAAGCAGGTAAACGTGCCTAAGATTGTGGTATTCCTGAACAAGTGCGATATGGTTGACGATCCCGAGATGCTCGACCTGGTTGAGATGGAGGTTCGCGACCTGCTCGCAAAATACGACTTCGACGAGAACTGCCCGATTATCCGCGGATCCGCTCTGGGTGCACTCAACGGCGAGCCGAAGTGGGAAGAGAAGATCATGGAGCTGATGGACGCTGTCGACACTTATATTCCGATTCCGCAGCGCGACAACGAGAAGCCGTTCCTGATGCCTGTCGAGGACGTATTCTCGATCACCGGACGTGGTACCGTTCTTACGGGCCGTATCGAGACCGGTGTCATCAAGGTAGGCGATCCCGTTGAGATCGTAGGTCTCGAGGAGAAGATCCTGACTTCGACCTGCACGGGCGTGGAGATGTTCCGCAAGCTGCTCGACGAGGGTGAGGCCGGTGATAACGTAGGTCTGCTGATGCGTGGTATCGACAAGAAGCAGGTTAAGCGTGGTATGGTTGTCGCTAAGCCGGGTTCGATCACTCCGCACACGAAGTTCACGGCCGAGGTTTATATCCTGAAGAAGGAAGAGGGTGGCCGTCACACTCCGTTCCACAACAAGTATCGTCCCCAGTTCTACCTCCGTACGATGGACGTAACCGGTGAGGTTGCTCTTCCCGAGGGTGTAGACATGGTAATGCCGGGCGACCACGTAACCATCACGGTTACCCTGATCTATCCGGTAGCACTCAACGAAGGTCTCCGTTTCGCAATCCGCGAGGGTGGCCGTACGGTAGGTGCAGGTCAGATTCTCAAGATTCTCGAGTAATACGACCAGATAATGAAGCAGTGAGGCGCAAGCCGCACTGCTTCATCCATAGGAGCATAGTTCAAGGGTAGAATAGCGGTCTCCAAAACCGTTGATGGGAGTTCGAATCTCTCTGCTCCTGCAAAACGAAAAACGCAATTGATATGTTCAATTATTTCAAAGAGTCCTATAACGAGCTTGTTCACAAGGTGACGTGGCCCACTTTCAGCCAGCTGCAGAGTTCGACGATAGTTGTCATGGTTGCTTCCCTTCTATTCGCCATAATCGTGTTGGTGATGGACCTCTCCTTTGAGAACATAATGGCTGCTATATACAAGACACTGGCAAATCTGGGTCGTTAATTCATCTTACCGAGAAATGAGCGAGATCGAAAAACAGTGGTATGTGGTCCGTGCAATAGGAGGCAAGGAGGGTAAGGTCAAAGAGTATCTCGAGTCCGAAATCCGCCACAGCCACCTTGAGGAGTACATATCGCAGGTGCTTATCCCCACGGAGAAGACCTATACCATTCGCAATGGCAAGAAGGTCTCCAAGGAGAAGGTATCTTACCCGGGCTATGTCCTCATAGAGGCCGCTTTAGTAGGACAAATACCGATTATTATTCGCAATACTCCGAACGTTCTGGGCTTCCTTGGCGATACCAAGGAGGAGAGTCGCAAGATGATAGCTACGCCGCTTCGTCCACAAGAAGTGAGCCGTATACTGGGTCGTGTCGACGAGATGAGCGAGATGGAGGAGGAGAACGAGATTCCATTCGTTGTGGGCGAGACCGTCAAGGTTACGGACGGCCCATTCTCAAGCTTCCAAGGTACCATTGAGAGTGTCGACAACGAACGCAAGAAGCTCACCGTATCCGTGAAGATATTCGGCCGCAAGACTCCCATGGAGTTGAGCTTTACACAAGTAGAAAAAGAATAATTAACCAAGGAAAACTATGGCAAAAGAGGTTGCTGCATTTATTAAATTGCAGATAAAAGGTGGTGCTGCCAATCCTTCACCCCCGGTAGGTCCGGCGTTGGGTTCCAAGGGAGTCAATATAATGGACTTCTGCAAGCAGTTCAACGCGCGTACCCAGGACAAGGCGGGAAAGGTTCTTCCAGTCATCATCACGGTTTATAGCGATAAGTCGTTTGATTTCGTCGTTAAACAGCCGCCGGTAGCCATTCAGCTCAAGGAGGCAGCTAAGATCCAGAAGGGTTCCGCACAACCTAACCGCGACAAGGTAGGTCAGGTAACGTGGGATCAGATCCGCGAGATCGCTCAGGACAAGATGCCCGACCTGAACTGTTTTACCATTGAAGCAGCCATGCGTATGATCGCCGGTACTGCACGCAGTATGGGTATCAACGTAGTAGGTGAATTTCCTAACAAGTAATCTGGATTACGAGAATGAGTAAGTTGACAAAAAATCAAAAGCTTGCCTACGCAAAGGTTGAACCTCACAAGGTTTACAAGCTCGCCGAGGCCGCCGCTCTTCTGAAGGAAATAACCTTTACGAAATTCGATGCTTCGGTAGATATCGACGTTCGTCTGGGCGTTGATCCGCGCAAGGCAAATCAGATGGTACGTGGCGTGGTAACACTCCCCCACGGAACCGGAAAGACGGTACGTGTTCTCGTACTGTGCACTCCCGAGAAGGAGAACGAGGCCAAGGAAGCCGGTGCCGATTACGTAGGTTTGGACGAGTACGTTGACAAGATCAAGTCGGGATGGACCGATGTCGATGTCATCATCTGTACTCCCAACGTTATGGGCAAGGTCGGTGCTCTGGGTCGTATCCTGGGTCCCCGTGGCCTGATGCCTAACCCCAAGACCGGTACGGTAACCATGGAGGTTGGCAAAGCCGTCAAGGATGTCAAGGCCGGCAAGATCGACTTCAAGGTCGACAAGTTCGGTATCGTTCATACTTCTATCGGCAAGATATCGTTCTCGGCCGACCAGATTGTCGACAATGCCAACGAGGTGCTGGGAATGATCATCAAACTCAAGCCGTCTGCTGCAAAAGGTTCGTACGTGAAGAGCGTATTTCTCTCGACTACGATGAGTCCGGGTCTGCAGATTGATTCCAAATCGATTGAAACCAAATAAGAAGGAGGGTATAAGAGATGACAAGAGAAGAAAAAGCGGTTGTTATCAACAGCCTTGTAGAACAGCTCAACGCGTATCCTCACTTCTACATTACCAACATCGAGACACTGAATGCCGAGCAGACTGCATCGTTGCGCCGCAAGTGCTTCGAGAGCAACATCAAGCTCATGGTAGTGAAGAATACGCTTCTGAGCAAGGCGCTCGAGAACGTGGATAAGGCCGATGCCGATTTGGTGAAGGTATTGGAAGGTTCGACTTCGGTAATGTTTACCGAGACCGGCAAAGCTCCCGCAGTACTGATCAAGGAGTTCCGCAAGACGAGCGACAAGCCCGTACTGAAGGCCGCTTACGTTGAAGGCTGCGTCTATGTCGGTGACAACCAACTCGACACTCTGTGCAACATCAAGAGCAGAGAAGAACTTATCGGCGATATCGTTTCGCTGCTGCAGTCGCCTGCGAAGAATGTTATTTCCGCATTGCAGGCTAATGCAGGACAAAAAATTGCGGGTATCGTAAAGACGCTCGAAACCAGAAATTAAAAACAAAAAACAAAATCTAATAAAGAAATTACAACTATGGCAGATGTAAAGAAATTAGCTGAAGAATTGGTAAATTTGACAGTTAAGGAGGTAAACGAATTGGCTACCATCCTCAAGGAGGAGTATGGTATTGAACCGGCTGCTGCAGCTGTTGCAGTTGCTGCCGCTCCTGCTGCTGCAGGTGAGGCCGCTGCTGCCGAGAAATCGACGTTCGATGTTATTCTGAAGAACGCAGGTCAGGCTAAGCTTCAGGTAATCAAGGCCGTTAAGGATATCGCAGGCCTTTCGCTGGGCGATGCCAAGGCATTGGTTGACGGTGCACCCAAGGCCGTTAAGGAAGGTGTATCGAAGGAAGAGGCTGAGTCGATCAAGGCTCAACTCGAAGAGGCTGGTGCTGAAGTTGAGCTTAAGTAGTTTTGCTGCTTAGGACAATTCGGACAACTCAGGTATAGAGCTTGCCACATGGAGTGGAAGCTCTATGCCTTTTCTGGTCTAAAGATCAGGAGTGCCGGTGTGAGCTGTGCCTGATCTTACAAGACAATGAATGCTCTCGGGGTGTAATGTGTTTACGGCGAGAGCATTAAGCGGATAACAGAGTGGGGTGCGCCACGGACTTCGGGCGTATTGTGAGTGGATGAACCGCAGCCGGCAACGTCTCCGGCACTAATGACGGACCGACTCCCGCCGCTCTTGTCTGACCGATACGAATCTCCGTGAGGAGGCCGTATCGACTAAAGGTTTTTCTGAGCGAATAAGAAAACTACATACATAATTGGATTCAAGAATGTCCACAACATCACAACAACAGCGTATCAGTTTCTCTACGGTCAAGAACAGGGTTCCCTATCCCGACCTGCTGGAGATACAGCTCAAATCATTCAGGGATTTCTTCCAGATGGACACGACGGCCGAGAATCGTAAGAACGAAGGCCTCTACAAAGTATTCCAGGAGAACTTCCCCATCACAGATACAAGAAACAACTTCGTTCTGGAGTTCATCGATTACTACATCGACCCGCCACGCTATTCGATCGAGGAGTGCCTCGAGAGGGGTTTGACGTACAGCGTCCCCCTGAAGGCCAAGCTCAAGCTCTACTGCACCGACGACGAGCATGAGGATTTCGGCGTGGTTGTTCAGGATGTCTATTTCGGAACGATCCCGTACATGACCGAACGCGGTACGTTCGTCATCAACGGTGCCGAGCGCGTTATCGTGTCGCAGCTGCACCGTTCGCCCGGTGTCTTCTTCGGACAGAGCATGCACACCAACGGTACCAAGCTCTATTCGGCACGTATCATACCGTTCAAGGGTTCGTGGATCGAGTTCGCAACCGACATCAACAACGTGATGTATGCCTACATCGACCGTAAGAAGAAGTTGCCCGTAACCACACTGTTGCGTGCCATCGGTTTCGAGGACGACCGTCAGATTCTCGAGATATTCGACCTTGCGGACGAGGTGAAGGTCACCAAGGCGAACCTCAAGAAGGCCGTGGGTCGCAAGCTTGCTGCGCGCGTTCTTTCGACGTGGGTCGAGGACTTCGTGGACGAGGATACCGGCGAGGTGGTTTCGATCGAGCGTAACAACGTAATCGTCGACCGTGAGACCGCCCTCGAGGAGGACCAGATCGATGCCATCATCGAAAGCGGCGCCAAGACGATTCTGCTGCACAAGGAGAATCCGTCGGGTACCGATTTCTCGATCATATACAATACACTGCAGAAAGACCCCTGCAACTCCGAAAAGGAGGCCGTCGTATATATCTACAGGCAGTTGCGCGCCTCGGAGCCGCCCGATGAGGCTACGGCCCGCGACGTCATCGACAAGCTCTTCTTCTCGGACAAGCGTTACGACCTGGGTGATGTGGGACGTTTCCGTATCAACAAGAAACTCAACCTCGACATCGATCCGGCCATCCGTACGCTGACGCGCGAGGACATCATCGCCATTATCAAATATCTGATCCAGCTGATCAACTCGAAAGCCGACGTGGACGATATCGACCACCTCTCGAACCGCCGTGTACGCACCGTGGGCGAGCAGTTGTCGAACCAGTTCTCGGTAGGTTTCGTGCGCATGGCCCGTACCATCCGCGAGCGTATGAACGTTCGCGACAACGAGGTCTTCACTCCGGTGGATCTGATCAACGCCAAGACGCTCTCGAGCGTCATCAACTCGTTCTTCGGTACCAGCCAGCTCTCGCAGTTCATGGACCAGATCAACCCGCTTGCCGAGATCACGCACAAGCGTCGTCTTTCGGCCCTGGGTCCCGGCGGTCTGTCGCGTGACCGTGCAGGTTTCGAGGTGCGAGACGTACACTATACCCACTACGGACGTTTGTGTCCTATCGAGTCGCCTGAAGGCCCGAACATCGGTCTTATCTCTTCGCTGTGCGTATATGCGAAGATTTCGGACATGGGCTTCATCGAGACGCCTTACCGTACCGTCAAGGACGGCAAGATCGATATGGACAACTCGCATATCAAATACTACTCGGCCGAAGAGGAGGAGGGCAAGATCGTTGCTCAGTCGAACATTCCGATTGACGACGAGGGCAATTTCCTCGAGCCCGACCGTATCAAGGCCCGTGAGGGTGCCGACTTCCCGGTTGTTACCGCTTCGCAGGTCGACCTGATGGACGTCGCTCCTAACCAGATCGCTTCGATTGCGGCCAGCCTTATCCCGTTCCTCGAGCACGACGACGCCAACCGTGCGCTGATGGGATCGAACATGATGCGTCAGGCAGTTCCCCTTATCACGTGCGAGGCTCCTATCGTCGGTACCGGTATCGAGAAGGACATGATCTCCGACAGCCGCATACAGATCGTTGCCGAGGGTGATGGCGAGGTTGTATTTGCCGATGCCACCCAGATACAGATCAAGTACGAGCGTACGGAGGAGGAGCAGATTTGCTCGTTCGCTCCGGAGATCACCACATACAAGCTCCCGCGTTATCGCCGTACAAACCAGAATACGTCGATCACGCTCAAACCTACCGTCCTGACTGGCGACAAGGTTACCAAGGGCCAGATTCTGACCGAGGGCTACTCGACGCAGAACGGCGAGCTTGCACTCGGACGCAACCTGAAGGTAGCGTTCATGCCCTGGAAGGGTTACAACTTCGAGGATGCAATCGTTATCTCGGAGCGTATCCAGCGTGAGGATATCTTCACGTCGGTACACGTCGACGAGTATATCATGGAGGTTCGCGATACCAAGCGCGGTGTCGAGGAGCTTACGTCGGATATTCCGAATGTCAGCGAGGACGCAACGAAAGATCTCGATGCCAACGGTATTATCCGCGTCGGCGCCAACGTTCACCCGGGAGATATTCTTATCGGTAAGATCACTCCAAAGGGAGAGAGCGATCCTTCGCCCGAGGAGAAGCTTCTGCGCGCCATCTTCGGCGACAAGGCCGGCGACGTGAAGGATGCTTCGCTCAAGGCCCAGCCGTCGTTGCACGGTGTGGTTATCGATACCAAGCTCTACAGCCGCGCCAACAAGGACAGCAAGAAGAGCCGCAACAGCGAGAAGGCAATGCTCGAGGAGCTCGACGCTAAGTTTGCCGAGGAGGTTTCGGCTTTGACCAAGCGTCTGGTTGCCAAGTTGTGGACCCTGGTTCAGGGCAAGACCACGACCGGTGTTACCGACTACTTCGGAGTTGAACTCTATCCCGCCGGTACGAAGTTCTCGCAGAAGATGCTCGAGGATATCGCGCGTCAGAACATGGACGAGAAGAGCGGCGTGGCCATGGGCTACCTCAATCTCGGTACCTGCCACTGGACTTCGGACGAGCATCTCAACGACCTGATCGAGACCACGATCAACAACTATACGATCGAGTGGAAGAAGGCCGATGCCGCCATCAAGCGTGAGAAGTACAACCTCACCAACGGCGACGAGCTGCCGCAGACGGGCGTAATACAGATGGCCAAGGTCTACATCGCCAAGAAGCGTAAGCTGAAGGTGGGTGACAAGATGGCCGGACGTCACGGTAACAAGGGTATCGTTGCCAAGGTCGTTCGCGACGAGGACATGCCGTTCCTCGAGGATGGTACGATCGTCGACATCTGTCTGAACCCTCTGGGTGTGCCTTCGCGTATGAACCTCGGACAGATTTACGAGACCGTGCTCGGATGGGCCGGCCGAGAGTTGGGTCTGAAGTTCGCAACTCCGATCTTCGATGGTGCATCGCTCGAGCAGATCAACGACTATACGGCCAAGGCCGGTGTTCCGCGCAGCGGACGTACCTATCTGTACGATGGCGGTACGGGCGAGCGTTTCGACCAGCCTGCAACCGTCGGCGTGATCTACATGCTAAAGCTCGGCCACATGATCGACGACAAGATGCACGCCCGTTCCATCGGCCCGTACTCACTCATTACGCAGCAGCCGCTCGGCGGTAAGGCCCAGTTCGGTGGTCAGCGTTTCGGTGAGATGGAGGTTTGGGCCCTCGAAGGTTTCGGTGCGGCCAACATTCTTCAGGAGATACTGACCATCAAGTCCGACGATGTCACGGGTCGTGCCAAGGCTTACGAGGCCATCGTCAAGGGCGACAATCTGCCCAAACCGGGTATTCCGGAGGCAATGAACGTCCTTCTGCACGAACTCCGCGGACTTGCACTCTCGGTTAAGCTCGAGTAATTAACGGTAGGTATAAGAAACTGAAAAACAGAAATATATTATGTCAATAAATAAAGACAACAAATCGATCAACAACGGTTACAGCAGTATCACCATCGGACTGGCTTCGCCGGAGGAGATCCTTGCGCAGTCGAGCGGAGAGGTGCTCAAGCCCGAGACCATCAACTACCGTACATACAAGCCCGAACGTGACGGTCTGTTCTGCGAGCGCATCTTCGGTCCCGTTAAGGACTACGAATGCCACTGCGGAAAGTACAAGCGCATACGTTACAAGGGTATCGTCTGCGACCGTTGCGGTGTGGAGGTTACCGAGAAGAAGGTTCGCCGTGAGCGTATGGGCCATATTTCGCTGGTAGTGCCCGTTGTACACATCTGGTACTTCAAGTCGCTGCCTTCGAAGATAGGTTACCTGCTGGGTATTCCGTCGAAGAAGCTCGAGGCGATCATCTATTACGAGCGTTACGTGGTCATCAATGCCGGTGCCGCTGCCGAGCAGGGCGTAGAGCGTCTGCAGACCCTCTCCGAAAAGGAGTATCTCGACATAATCAATGCACTGCCGAAGGGCAATCAGTCGCTCGACGACAGCGATCCAAACAAGTTCGTTGCCCAGATGGGTGCCGAGGCCATATATACGCTTCTGCAGCAGGTGGATCTCGATTCGATGTCGTACGCGCTGCGTCACAAGGCATCGACCGAGACGTCGCAGCAGCGCAAGAGCGAGGCTTTGAAGTGTCTGAACGTCATCGAGTCGTTCCGTGCTTCTAAGGGCAAGAACCGCCCCGAGTGGATGGTGCTCAAGGTCATCCCCGTCATTCCGCCCGAGCTGCGTCCTCTGGTACCGCTCGACGGCGGTCGCTTCGCAACGTCCGACCTGAACGACCTCTACCGTCGTGTGATCATACGTAACAACCGTCTGAAGCGACTGATCGAGATCAAGGCTCCGGAGGTGATCCTCCGCAACGAGAAGCGTATGCTGCAGGAGGCTGTCGATTCGCTGTTCGACAACTCGCGCAAGAGCAACGCCGTAAAGAACGAGTCGAACCGTCCGCTCAAGTCGCTCTCCGATTCGCTCAAGGGTAAGCAGGGCCGCTTCCGTCAGAACCTTCTGGGTAAGCGTGTCGACTATTCGGCCCGTTCGGTTATCGTCGTAGGTCCTGAGCTCAGAATGCACGAGATGGGTATTCCGAAGGATATGGCGGCCGAGCTTTACAAGCCGTTCGTCATTCGTAAGCTCATCGAGCGTGGAATCGTCAAGACCGTAAAGTCCGCAAAGAAGATTATAGACCGCAAGGATCCCGTTATATGGGGTATCCTCGAGAACGTCATAAAGGGTCACCCGGTTCTTATGAACCGTGCCCCGACGCTTCACCGTCTGGGTATCCAGGCATTCCAGCCCAAACTTATCGAGGGCAAGGCAATGCAGCTGCACCCGCTGGCATGTACGGCGTTCAACGCCGACTTCGATGGTGACCAGATGGCCGTTCACTTGCCTCTGGGCAATGCCGCCATACTGGAGGCCCAGTTGTTGATGCTGGGTTCGCACAACGTCCTCAATCCGGCGAACGGCGCCCCGATTACCGTGCCTTCGCAGGATATGGTGCTCGGTCTATACTATATTACCAAGCCCCGCAAGGGTGTGAAGGGTGAAGGTCTGGTATTCTACGGACCCGAGGAGGCCATCATCGCCTACAACGAGAGACGTGCCGACCTGCACGCCGTTGTAAAGTGTATGGTTTACGACTACAACGAGCAGGGCGAGCGTGTGCAGATGCTCAAGGAGACCACCATAGGACGTATCCTCTTCAATCAGGTCGTTCCCGAGGAGGTAGGATACATCAACGAGGTGCTCACCAAGCGTTCGTTGCGTGACATCATCGCCGTAGTGCTGAAGAAGGCCGGTGCCGACAAGGTGGCCAACTTCCTCGACGATATCAAGGACATGGGTTACAAGATGGCATTCAAGGGCGGTCTGTCGTTCAACCTCGATGCCGTGATCATCCCCGAAGAGAAACAGAAACTCGTTCAGGAGGGTTACGACCGTGCCGACGCCATCATGGAGGACTACAACATGGGTCTTATCACCAACAACGAGCGTTACAACCAGATCATCGACGTCTGGACCAACATCAACTCCAAGCTGACCAAGGCCGTGATCGATACTCTGGTCAAGGATCAGGACGGTTTCAACCCGGTCTACATGATGCTTGACTCGGGAGCCCGTGGTTCGAAGGAGCAGATCCGTCAGCTGTCGGGTATGCGTGGTCTTATGGCCAAGCCGCAGAAGTCGGGAGTCGAGGGCGGTCAGCAGGTTATCGAGAACCCTATTCTTTCGAACTTCAAGGAGGGACTTTCGGTGCTCGAGTACTTCATCTCGACGCACGGTGCCCGTAAGGGTCTTGCCGATACCGCACTGAAGACGGCCGATGCCGGTTATCTGACGCGTCGTCTCGTCGACGTGGCACAGGATGTCATCATCAACGAGGAGGATTGCGGTACGCTGCGCGGTCTGACCGCTACGGCCATCAAGCGCAACGATGATGTGGTACAGACCCTCTACGACCGTATTCTCGGCCGTACGGCCCTGAACGATGTTATCCACCCGATTACGGGCGAGGTAATGTGCAAGGCCGGTCAGGAGATTACCGAGGATATTGCCGAGGCGATCGAGAAGTCGCCGCTCGAGTCCGTCGAGATACGTTCGGTTCTCACCTGCGAGTCGCGTCACGGAGTATGCGCCAAGTGCTACGGCCGCAACCTTGCGACGGCACGTATGGTTCAGAAGGGCGAGGTTGTCGGCGTCATCGCCGCACAGTCCATCGGCGAGCCTGGTACGCAGCTGACACTTCGTACGTTCCACGTCGGTGGTGTTGCCGGTGGTACGGCAGTCGAGACCAACGTCGTTTCGAAATACGAAGGACGCCTCGAGATCGAGGAGTTGCGTACGATCAAGAGCAAGAATGCTCAGGGTGAGAATGTAGACCTCGTGATTTCGCGTCAGTCGGAGTTCCGCATCGTGGATCCCAAGACCGATATCGTACTCTATACCCACAACCTGCCCTACGGTTCGACCCTCTTTATGGCGGACGGTGCCGAGGTCAAGAAGGGCGATCTGATCTGCGAGTGGGATCCCTACAACGCAGTCATCATATCCGAATACGACGGTAAGGCCGTTTACGACAGCGTCATCGAGGGTGTTACCTACCGTGACGAGCGCGACGAGCAGACCGGTCTTTCGGAGAAGGTCATCATCGAGAGCAAGGACCGTACGAAGAACCCGGTCATCAAGATTGTGAACAAGGAGGGCGAAGAGGTCAAGGCCTACAACCTGCCTGTATCGGCTCACGTCGTGGTCAAGGACAACGCCAAGATCAAGGCCGGCGATATACTTATCAAGATCCCGCGTGCCGTCGGAAAGTCCGGTGGCGATATCACGGGAGGTCTTCCGCGAGTTACCGAGCTCTTCGAGGCCCGCAACCCGTCGAACCCCGCAATCGTTTCGGAGATCGACGGCGAGGTTACCTTCGGCAAGATCAAGCGCGGTAACCGTGAGATCATCGTTACCTCGAAGCAGGGCGATGTCAAGCGTTATCTCGTACCGCTGTCGCGTCAGATCATCGTTCAGGAGAACGACTACGTGAAGGCCGGCATGCCGCTGTCGGACGGTGCCATTACCCCGAGCGACATACTACGTATCCTCGGACCCACGAAAGTTCAGGAGTACATAGTCAACGAGGTACAGGAGGTTTACCGCATGCAGGGTGTGAAGATCAACGACAAACACTTCGAGATCATCGTCCGTCAGATGATGAGCAAGGTCCAGATAGAGGATCCGGGAGATACCCGATTCTTCGAGGATCAGGTGGTCGACAAGTGGGAGTTCATGGACGAGAACGATTCGCTCTACGACAAGGTAGTCGTTACCGATGCCGGCGACTCGACGAGCGTACAGCCCGGTCAGATCATCTCGGTACGCAAGCTGCGTGACGAGAACTCGAGCCTCAAGCGCCGCGACATGAAACTCGTTCAGGTTCGCGACATCGTTCCCGCAACCTCGAATCAGGTGCTGCAGGGTATCACCCGCGCCGCTCTTCAGACTTCGAGCTTCATCTCGGCCGCTTCGTTCCAGGAGACGACCAAGGTGCTCAACGAGGCTGCCATCCAGGGCAAGCGCGACCCGCTCGAGAACCTCAAGGAGAACGTTATCTGCGGTCACCTCATACCTGGCGGTACGGGCCTTCGCGATTACGACAATCTCGTTGTAGGTTTGAAGTCGGATCTCGAGAACCTCTCTGCAAAGTAACATTTCTTTAAGGTTTTCTTATATTTCGGGGCGGAGGGCATGAGAATGGCCCTCCGCTCTTTTTGTATTGTTATCTGAGTACAGCAGTAGTGCGGAGGTTTGAGCTTTTTTTGTATCTTTACACAACGAAACAACATCCATTATGCAGATAAAAAACGTAATATTTGATTTCGGTGGCGTACTATTCGACTGGAATCCACGCTATCTGTACCGCGACGTGTTCAAGGATGACGAAAAGATGGAGCATTTCCTTGCAAACATATGTACCAACGAGTGGAATGCCCGTCAGGATGCCGGCAGACCATGGGCCGAAGCCGTGGCAACGCTCCAGAAACAATATCCAGAATATTCGGACCTTATCCGCCTCTATTCCGATGAATGGATCAAGACATTGCGCGGGGAGTTCCCCGAAACTGTCTCCATGCTTCGCCGTTTGAAGAGCGACGGATACCATATCTTCGGTCTTACCAACTGGTCGGCCGAAAAGTTCCATGAGATATTCGACAAGTTCGACTTCCTCAAGGAGTTTGAGGGTATTGTGGTGTCTGGTGAGGAAAGGATCGTCAAGCCGGACCTGCGTATCTACAGGATTCTGCTCGACCGCTACCATCTGAAGGCCGACGAATCGGTATTCATTGACGACGTGCAGGCTAATATAGATGCGGCCGCGCAGGTCGGAATGCATTGTATTCTTTTCGACAACATAGCGTCGGTCGAGGCACGCCTCTCCAAGTTGCTTGGACGTGAGATCTGATCTCAGGATGATTATAAAGAAAAACGGGACGCTGTTCTTTGGTAACAGCGTCCCGTTTTAATCTTTTGCGGATTATTGTCTGTTCATGCGCTCTTCGCGCTGTTGGCGCCCCTTCTCGGTCTGTTCCTTCCAGTCGGTCTCGGCCTCGAGCCACTCGATGACCTCGGGCGTCAGTACGTCGTTGCGGTCATACCACTCGTCCCGCTCGATTATCCGCCGCTTGTATTCATTGAGACGCTCCGAAATCGGGAATGTCGGACGCGGCAGTGCCTCCTTCACCTCACGCAGCGATGGACGTATCGTACGGTCGAACACGTCGTGCTGGAACGGCCGGCGTTCATCCTGCCACGTAAATCCTTCGAGGAAGAGCGGCTGCGTCTCGGGAATCTTGTCCATGGGGTAGATGACATAGTTGGGATTTCCGCGATAGGTGATTCCCGTAATCTGTTTCTCCTCTATGTAGAATGTCATGTCGGCACTCTCGATATACATCAGCCCCTGCACCTCGGGTGAGCCATCTTCCTGCATGTAGTATATGGTCTGTGCGTTGCCGTCCACATCGTCGCGGTAGATCTCGTTGTTGCGGAAATACGACATCATGGTCTTGCCGGCAACCTGATTGTAGTGCAGCGTGTCGATCTGTGCTATCATCATCGGGTGTTCGACAAATTCGGCATAATCCAACTGTTCGTTGCGGGTGTATATGTTCATAGATGTCGATGTCACCTGATTCTGTTCGTGCCACAATACGGGCTCGATGTAGAGCCTTATGACCGAATCGAGCGTCGACGACGACATGGAGTCGCAGACGGACTGGAAGTCCGAGCGGTATATGCGTACGTCGCGGTAGCCGAGAATCAGACGATATTGAGTGTCTATTACGGCCGTATCTATTACACCATCCTCGATCAGAGAGTCGAGTGCCTTGTAGAGAATCGAATCGAGAGAGTGGTGTGCAAGTGAGTCCGAAAGCATCAACTCTGCCATGATCGTACTGTCGGCGCGAGCCAGCAGGACAGTGTCTGGCTTTACCTTGATGCCCTTGCGGGCGAGGCGCGCAAGCATACGTGCACGCCGTTTGTCGGCACGTTCCTGCTCCTTGGCTGCCATCCTGTCGAGCATGGCGGTCTTCTTGGCCTGTCGTACGTCGGCTATCGAGTCGAGTTTGGCGCTGCGTATCTTGGCCTCTTCCTTCTTGATCTCCTCGCGACGTTTTTTAGCCTCTTCGCGCAGTTTTGCACGCATCTCCTTTTTGCTCAGTACCGGCAGCGAATCGTTGCTGAGGCTGTCTGTCGCAAGGCTGTCGGCAGACAGCGAATCGGCTCCAACGATGCCTTCATCCGTGCCGGCAAGCGGTCCTCCGGGCAGAGAGTCGTTCAGTCCCGGCAGTGCCATATTGTCGGCAGGTTGTGCCCCGATGGGATTCATGTTATTGCCGGGCGTGAGCGTCTTGTTGCCTGTCGGACGACCTTCGGGAACGCGTCCCGCATGCTCGGTGTTAGTCCGTTTTGGCAGAGAATCCGCAGCAGTCGTAGCAGCCATGGCCGTGGAATCGCTCGCTGCGCGTCTCGCAAGCTCGGCGGCGCGTGCGGCCTCCTCCTTGTCGCGCTGCGTCGACCGGCTGTAGAGAAATATGGAATCGGCACGCATGAAGAGCGAATCGCCCTGCTCGAGATCGTAGCTTATGATGGCCGGATCCTTCGACAGAAAGGCATCGCCCGGCTCCTTCCAATACTCTCCCCAGTTGCCGAATGCCAGCGTCTTGTGCTCCTGGTCGTCGATCTGTATGTTGCTCTTGAGCTGGGCGTAGCCGCGGTCGCGGTAGTAGTCCAGACTGTCGCTCCAGAGCTCCTGATTCTCGGTGAGTATGTAGCCGTTCTCTGTTATGACATATTTGTCGCTGTCCTTCTCGTACGAGCCGCGGTCGGCATAGAGATACTCGCCCTTGTCGTTCCAGATGTCGGTGTTGGTGAAGAACTGGGCACGGTCGGTCTCGATGTTGTATATGACCGAATCGCCCGACATTTCGTATTGGTTGTTGGTCATCTCGACATTGTCGACGCATATGACCTCGTGCGTGTCGGCATAGTAGTATCCGCGGTCCGATTCGAGCATGTTCTCCTTGTTGGTGACAACGCCGCCATTGTCGAACTCGCCGATGTTGAGTCTTGTGTCGAACTTGAACTTGTAGGTGTAGATCGCGGCGGCGCCGGCGTCGACCTTGAAAAGCTTGGAGTAGACCTGCGCCTCGTTGATCTCGCCGTTGTATTCGGCGCGGTCGCCGTAGATGTACGTCTCGTTCTTGTTGATCAGTACGTTGCCGAAGCACTCGATGCGCTTGTCGCTGTATCGTACCGCACTGTCGCACACGATCACGGCCCCGTTGTGGTGTGCCGCGAAGTTGCCGACGAGGCAGTATACCGTCGAGTCCGGATTGATGTCGTAGGGATATACGACGTCCGACTTCAGGTCGACGAGCTCACCGTCGCCTTCCGTCGTCTGAGTAGCTGTTTGCGGCTGTTGGGAGGTGTCGGTGTCGTGCTCGTATGCCGAGGCGAAACCGGCAACGACCGTAATAACGATTAATATGGATAGCAGTTTGCGCACGTCGTGTTGCAGTATCCGGTTTTACTTAACCCAATGTTTGTTCTCGAAGTCGCCGTTGCGGTATTCGGGCTCGATGTATATGTACATCGTCTCGATCTTCTTGTCGAGCCATTTGCGGAACTCCTTCTCCTGCTTGTCGGCAAGCGCCATCGCTTCGATACGCAGGTAGTCCTCATCGAGCGAAGCCGGGTGCGGCGGAATCACCTCCACCAGCTTGATGATCTTGCTCAACTCGTTGCCTACGAGGTCCTGGCTGCGGAATGCCGGCGAAATCTCGCCGACCTTCAACTGCTTGATGGCATTGTAGTCCTCGATGCTCTTGCCGGTACCCATACCGAAATCCTCCTCCAGAAAGCGCGTGGCCGTCAATTTGGCGTCGAACGCGTTGTAGCGTTCGAGCAGGTCGTGATTCGAGACGATACCGCCGTTTCTCTTCGAGTATGCGTCGTCCGAGAACTCCATGGCGGCCTTCTCGAAGGTTATCGAGTCCTTGCGTATAAGGTCGGCTATGCTGTCGAGCGTGCGCATCGGTTCGATGAGCTCCTCGGCCGTATATGTCGGGCGCAACAGGATATGGCGGCAGTGGTAAATGTCGCCCTTCTTGTCGATGAGCTGTATGAGGTGGAATCCGTATTCCGTCTCCACGACCTCGGATACCTGCCCCGGCTTGAGCTCTGCAAGTGCATCGGCAAAGGGCTGTACGAAACCGGCCAGTACTGTCGGCTCCATCTCGCCGCCGCGGATGGCCGATCCGTCGACCGAATACATGCGGGCCATCACCGAAAACTTGGTCTGACCCGTGATTATGCGTTCGCGCATCTCAAGCAGACGCTCGCGCGTACGCTGCTTCGCCTCGACGAGCGATTTGGGAAACTTGGTAATCTGGGCGTAGACGTATTGCTGTCCTATTATCGGCAGGCTGTCCTTGTCGATCTGCTTGTAGTATCGCTCGACCTCTCCCGGAGTAATGGTCACCTTGCTGGTAACTTCGTTCTGCATGGCCGAAGCGTACGACTGCTCCTCATAGCGTCGGCGTATGAGCTCGCGCAGGTCGTAGATGGGCATGTGGTGCTCGGCCTGAAGTTTGAGTATCGATCCCGACTCCTCGACCATGGCGTTGACCTGGTCCTCGGCGCGCTGCATGATGTCGCTCGTGTTGATCTGCACCGAGTCGATGAGCGCCTGATTGTAGAGGAGCTTCTGCATGAGCAGCGCCTCGAGCGCTTCGTTGAACGGATCGCGGTCGGACGGATATCCCGCCTGACGGCGGCGTTCGATGAGCATCCGCGACGTCTCCTTGACTTCGGAGTAGAGTATCGACGAGTTGCCGACCACGGCTACCACCTTGTCGAGCATTACCTGCTTCTTCTCGGCTGCCGCCCTGATCGACATGGTCGTCGTCGCAAGTGCGACAAGAACCAGCGGTACGATTGCTTTCTTGATCATATTGTCCCCAGTAGTTTTAATTATCGGAATCCTTCTCTTCATTGAAATATATGCGTGCGTGTCCGTTCTTGAGAGCCTGGCGCGTGATCATCTCCTCGTGAGCCTTGATCGCCTCGCCCTGACGGTGTGTCTTGAGTACGCGCATGATGGTCTCTCGCGCCATCTCCAGAGGGCGGACCTCGCCCTTGTTGCGTACGGCCGTGATCTGATAGTAGTAGGTTATGCCGTCGGCCTCCATCTTGTGGACGTTGCTGTCGTTCAGCATCGAGTCGTAGTTACGCGAACGCAATGTCGGCAGCAGTGCCAGAAAATCGGCAAAGTCGCTCCATTCGGTAAATTCGTGCAGATTGAAGTTGTTCTTGATGCAGATGTCCTTGAACTCCTTCTGCGCCGAGGCTTTCTGCGATTTCATCAACTCGAAAAGCCGGTCGCGCTGACGATAGCGGCTGCCGAATGCTACGACGCGCCCCTTGATGATGGTCTTGTCGAGCCGGAAATCGGCCTTGTGGGCGTTGTAGTACGCCTCGATGTCGGCATCCGTCACGTCGGGTACGGCTTCGGTATCGAGATAGTACTGTTCGATCTTGCGTATGAGCAGCGACTGGCGGTACTCCTCGACTTTGGCTTCGATATCGCTTTCGGAGTCGGAGAAGATCAGTTCCGCCTCTTCGAGCTTGAGCTGTTTGGCTATCCACTTGTCGATGTACATCGAGACGAAGTCGGCGCTGTCGGCCGATCCGAGGGCCTGCGGTACGACATGTTCTATTTCGGACATGCGCAACTCCTTGCGTCCTACGCGCGCAACGGCATTGTCGCTCGCGAAGTAATCGGGCAACTCCTGACACGCCGACACGAGCAGTGCGGCGGACAGTGCTGTTATTTTCAGTAAATAACGCATATCAATCCTGCAAATATAGCTATTTTACCCGAATTTAACGTATTGCAGAGCAATATTATTACTCCTGAACGGGATATTTTTCCCGTCTTCTTTCGGCTGCAAGTTGCCTGCCGAGAGTGATTCCGCCGATGAGAAATACCAGTGCAGAGACGGCATATACGGCCATGTATATCCTTTTGTCGGGAATGATGTCGGCGAAGGTGCTGTCGCCGAATCCGAACGATATGGCCATCAGGGCAAGTCCGTTGTTGAGGGCGTGGAGTATTATTACGGAGAAGATCGAACGCGAACGTATGTAGATGTATCCAAGTATGAGGCCTACGACGAGGGCCGTTACCATCGATGCTATCTGCCCGTGGATGATGGCAAAGAAGACGGACGACCATATCCATGCGGCAATGACGCCGCGTTTGGCTCGGATCGACTCGAGGACTATTCCGCGGCAGAGCAGCTCTTCGAAGATCGGGGCCAGAACGACCGATACGAGTATGGCGAAAAATCCGCGTCCGATGGCATTCGGCACCTCGGGCAACAGGGCCGTAACCGGTTCGAGCAGTATCTGTGTGGCGACGATCCAGACGATGCCTCCGAGTATGAGCGACGGATTGAATCCGGCCGGTGAGAAGCGTGCTATCTTGTTGGTGCCGCCGCGCAGACGGCGGTAGAGCAGTATGCCGGCAATCGAGAGTATCATGGCGATGGGGTAGACGATGACGAGCGATTCGGCCATCGAGAGCTGCGCCCACAGCGAGAGCTCCTCGTCGGCACTCTCGACCAGCTGCATGTCCGGAAACTTCAGCCCGCAGGCCCTCGTGACGACTACGGCCGCGACCTGAGAAAAGAAGACCCAGAATATCATGACGACAAAGTCGAGCGCATTGGGAAACGACCATTGACGTGTGGAATTTGTTTTCTGCTCCATGCTGTGTTGAAACCGGTTTTTTCGTGCCGGTCAAAGATAGGCATTTATTGCGATAATTGCATATTTCAATTTAATTTTATTAAATTTGTCCGCTTATATCGCGTTTTGAATTAACACTTGGATCTATGGCAAAAGTAGTAGCTTTGGCAAACCAGAAAGGCGGTGTGGGTAAGACCACGACCGCCATAAACCTGTCCGCCTCGATAGCCCTGCTGGGCAAGAAGGTGCTCCTGCTCGATGCTGACCCTCAGGCCAATGCGACTTCGGGCCTCGGTTTCGACATCAATCTTTCGGGTATATACGAATGTATCACCGGAGCCGCCAAAGCCGCCGACGTTATCGTCAAGAGCCCCGACGTTAAGAACCTGTGGCTGCTGCCGTCGAGCATAGATCTGGTGGCGGCCGACACCGAACTGCCGCAGATGGAGCATTCGCACCACGTGATCAAGCGCATCGTCGACGAAATACGCGACAGATTCGACTACATATTCATCGACTGTTCGCCGTCGCTCGGATTTACGACCGTGAACATCCTTACGGCGTCCGATTCGGTGCTTATACCGGTGCAGTGCGAGTACCTCGCCCTCGAGGGACTGAGCAAGCTGCTCAATACCATACGCAAGGTCAAGGGAGGCCTCAATCCCGCACTCGAGATCGAAGGCTTCGTGCTGACGATGTACATGCGGAACCGCCTGAACAACCAGGTGGTGAACGAGGTGCGCGAACACTTCGGCCCGATGGCCTTCGATACAATAATTCAGCGCAACATACGTTTGGGAGAAGCACCCTCGCACGGTAAACCGATCATGATATACGATGCATCGGCTATAGGTGCGACCAATTATCTGACGTTGGCCCGCGAGTTCCTCAAACGTAACCGCAAGGCGAAACAGTAAAAACTACGATAATGAAACAGAAAGGATTGGGACGTGGCCTCGATGCCATATTCGGCAGCGATCCGGTCGACATCAAGGTCAAACCGATGTCCGAGATGGCCGAAATCGCCGTCGAGGATATAGTGCCGAACCCCACGCAGCCGCGTACGGAGTTCGACGAGGCGGCTTTGGCCGAACTTGCGGAGTCGATCCGTGCACTGGGTGTCATACAGCCCATTACGGTCAAGCGTACCGGTGATGGCAAATATTTCATAATAAGCGGTGAGCGACGTTGGCGCGCGGCGCGTCTGGCAGGTCTGGAGACTCTGCCCGCATATATCCGCGAGGTCGACGATACGAATCTGCATGCCATGGCGCTTGTGGAGAACGTACAGCGTCAGGATCTGAATGCCATAGAGATAGCTCTGGGTCTGCAGCGCCTTATCGACGAGTGCGGACTGACGCAGGACGCGCTGTCGGAGAAGGTCGGCATGAAGCGTTCGACGGTGTCGAACTACATGCGTCTGCTTAAACTGCCTGCCGAGGTGCAGCTGGCGCTAAAGGAGGGAGTGATCTCGATGGGACATGCCAAGGCCATAGCCGGAGCCGACCCGCGTCGTCAGTTGTCGCTGCTGCGCAAGTGCATCAAAAAGGATCTGTCGGTACGTCAGATCGAGGAGCTTGTCCGTTCGATGTCCGAAGGCAAACCGCGGGCCACGGCTGCTGTGGATGACGAAGAGTATCCCGAAGCATATTCTCGTCTTGTCGAGCAGCTCGAGAAGTTCTTCTCGCAGGATATCAGCATCAAGCGCGGCAAGAACGGCGGCGGCAAGATCGTCATCGATTTCGCCGACGACAGCGATATCGAGCGCTTTATCGAGCGTTTCAGACAGATATAACAGTCATAGCAGGTGATGAGGTCCGTCGTAAAAATCTGGTTGCTTCTGACGCTGGCTTTGTTGTCGGCCGCTCCGCTGTCGGCACAACGCTACCGCGGCGAGAGGCGCGTCATACGCGGCGGACTTATGCCAAAGCCGGACTCACTGCGCAATGACAAAACCGGAGATCTCTCTTCGTTGACTGGGACCGACTCTCTGCGCGGCGATTCCCTTGCGTCGGATTCGCTGCGCCGGAGCGACATGGCTTTGGGCTCTCTGCGCCGGAACATGCCCGATTCGCTGAATACCGGATCGATGGCCGATTCGCTTCTGTGGTATGCGAGCCTCGAGACTTCGTTCGACCATGACGCACTTTTGCCCGATTCGCTGCCGGTTCCCGATGTGGTGATGGAGGCCGAGATGGCCGATTCGCTCAAGAAAAAACGCGAACCGTTCATCAGCGACTCCATGTCGTTGTCGAAGGTGTGCTGGTTATCGGCCGTATTGCCGGGCTTCGGACAGATATACAACAAGCAGTATTGGAAGCTGCCGATACTCTATTCCACTCTCGGTGCCTCGCTCGGCATGTTCATATACGAGAACAACCGTTACAAACCACTGAAACGACAGTTCGACGAGCTGACCAATCAGGGTCTGAACCGCACACCCGAACTGAACCGCGTGCAGACGAACATGATCCGAAGCAATACGCGGCGTGAACTCTATCTCGGAGCTGCCATCGCGTCGTATCTCTATTTCATCGGAGATGCGGCCGTGAAGTATTCGACCAACGACGTGTCGAGTGTGAAACGTGCCACCACTCTGGCCATAATATGTCCCGGCGCCGGACAGATATACAACAAAAGCTACTGGCGTGTGCCGATAGTCATCGGCGGTTTCGCGACTACGATCTACTGTATCGACTGGAACAACCGAGGCTATCAGCGTTTCAAGAAGGCATATCGCCTGCGCGCCGATTACGACAACAACCCCGACAACTATCCCAATGGCTCGACCGACGAGTTCGGCGGCCGCTATTCGGCATCGTTCCTCAAGAACCTGAGGGACAACTACCGCCGAAACCGCGACCTCTGTATTATTCTGACGGCCGGACTCTATATTCTGCAGATTGTCGATGCGCATGTCGATGCGCATCTGCGCGATTACGATATTTCGGACGATTTGTCGATGAATGTTACGCCGATGGTGGACTACGTCTATGCTCCAGCGGCAGGGTCCAACAGACCGGCATTCGGAATGAATCTGAGCATTAACTTTTAGATGAAGAGATGAAAAAGGTACGATTGATATTCTCCCTCGCATTGATCCTGGGGATATGCGGGCAGGGCCTCTGTGCCGATGCCGCATCCCGCCGCAAACCACGTAAGAAATCCCGCAAGGCCGTAGTCGAGTCGTTGCAGCAGTCCCAGCCGGTCGATACGCTCAGAACGGAAACGGCTCCGGCAACGGATACCGTCGCGGCTCCGGCAGTCGAGGAACCGGTACCTACGTACAATACGGTGCTGAACATCGAATTGACTCCGGCGCAGATGGATTCGCTTGTGGCTCAGTGGAACGAGGCGAAGAGCGCAAAGGCATTCGACGACTTTTTCAATAACTTCATATCGTTCGATACCGCAAGCGAAGATGCTTCTGCTATCCCCGATTCGGTCTATATCGCGCGCTTGAGAGCTTTGGTGTCGCCAGTGCAGTTGCCGTATAATCCGATTGTCAAGAGCTACATAGCCAGATATACCGATACGCGCTGGGGCACGATCAACCGTATCCTGTCGCGTTCGCAATACTATTTCCCCATTATCGAAGAGGAACTTATAAAGGCCGGCCTGCCCGTAGAGTTGCGTGCCCTGCCTATCATCGAATCTGCATTGTCGCCGACGGCCGTGTCGGTACGTGGTGCTGCAGGATTGTGGCAGTTCATGCCTTCGACCGGCAAGAACTACGGCCTCGAGATCAATTCACTCGTCGATGAGCGATGCGATGTAGTGGCTTCGACACGTGCGGCGTGTCGGTTCCTGATGGATCTGTATGAAATATATCACGACTGGACTCTGGCAATAGCCGCATACAACTGCGGTCCCGGCAACGTCAACAAGGCACTGATACGTGCCGGCAGCGACTGTCGGACTTTCTGGGACATATACTATTATCTGCCTCGTGAAACGCGCGGATATGTACCTGCATTCATCGCTGCATCGTATGCCTACGCCTATCATAAACATCATGATATCGAGGTCGAGGATTCGCCGCTGCCGCTCGCTACCGATACGATCCGCGTAAACCGCATAATGCACCTCGGACAGGTGTCATCGACGCTCGACATACCGATGGATCTGCTCCGCGGTCTCAATCCCCAGTACAAGCTCGACATTATTCCGGCAACGACCAAGTCCTATACGTTGATCCTGCCGCAGCAGTTCGTGTCGCAGTATGTAGAGAAGGAGCAGGAGATCTTCAGCAAGGATTCTACATATCTCAAGGAGTATATCAATCCGGCAAACATAGACCGCAAACGTCTCGAACGGCCCGGGTTTACATATACCGTCAAGAAGGGCGATACGCTCAGCGGCATAGCTTATCGCTACCGCTGCTCGGTCAAGGAGATCATGCGCTGGAACAAGCTTCGCAGCACAAAACTGCGCATCGGGCAGAAGTTGCGCATCGAACGGGCCAGATAGGGTAGACGGTCGGTTTCGGATGTAGATTCGAGTGCATTGTTTTTGTAGATTCCGTATCGATGGTTGACAATGACATAATCGTGGCACCGGCTACGGCAATGGGTGGAGCCATTGCCGTAATCCGCATGAGTGGTGACGGTGCGATAGAGTGCTGCGACAAGGTTTTTCGCGGCAAGAGCCGTCTTGTGGATGCCGCTCCGTATACCGTGCATTACGGCCGTGTGGTCGACGGCGAACGTACGCTCGACGATGTGCTGGTGTCGGTCTTTCGCGCTCCGCACTCATATACGGGTGAAGACAGCGTCGAAATCTCGATTCATGGATCGAAATACATAGCCTCGGAGGTAATGTCGCTGCTTGTCCGCAATGGAGCCCGCATGGCTCGTGCCGGAGAGTTTTCCGTAAGGGCATTCCTTGCCGGCAAGATGGATCTGTCGCAGGCCGAAGCCGTCGCTGACATGATTGCCGCCGATTCGCGCGCCTCGCATGCTCTGGCATCGACACAGATGCGCGGCGGATATTCTCAGTCGTTGCAGTCGTTGCGATCGCAGTTGCTCGAAATTGCGTCGTTGCTCGAACTTGAACTCGACTTCTCGGAAGAGGAGGTGGAGTTTGCCGACCGTGCCCGTCTTGAATTATTGCTGAAACATACCGAATCGGAGATAACAGGCTTGATCGAGTCGTTCCGTACTGGTAACGCCATAAAGGAGGGTGTCGCCACGGCCATTGTCGGGGCACCGAATGTCGGCAAGAGTACGTTGCTCAACAGACTGGTCGGCGAGGAGCGGGCAATGACATCGGATATTGCCGGCACGACCCGCGATACGGTAGAGGCTCACTGCAATATCGACGGCGTACAGTTCCGTTTTATCGATACGGCCGGTATACGTGACACGGATGACAGGCTTGAGCGTATGGGCATCGAACGTACGATGAAGGCTATCGGTGAAGCGCGTATCGTCGTGCAGATGGTCGAGGCCGGAAGCCGCGGATTTGAACCTGTAAAGGTCAATGACGGCCAGACACTCATAGTTGTCGCCAACAAGGCAGACAGAAGTGACGACCGATCGATTGTCGGAGCGATATACATGTCGGCAAAGAGCGGAGCTGGTGTCGATGAACTGCGCAGACGCCTGCGATCGACGATAGATACCGAAAGGGTCTATTCCGGGGAGACGGTGGTGTCGAATGCACGTCATTATGCAGCGTTGCAGCGTGCCCTGGAGGCACTGGAGCGAGCCATGGCGGCATTGCATGCGGGAGTATCGGGCGAGTTGCTGAGCGAGGAGATCCGCGAAGTGCTGCGTAACATCGGTGAGATTACCGGCGACGTCACCTCGGAAGATATTCTGAAAAACATCTTCTCGAAATTCTGCATCGGCAAATGACGGCTTGTAAACAGCCGTAACCAACCATAACCATTTAGAATAAAGTCGCTGTATATCAGCGACTTTTATTTTTACACGCTATCCAGTTGCCGTTTGGAGATCACGGATTTTCTCCATATTTTCCTACCATATTTCTACCGCGGAGCAAATTCCACGCAAGCCGAAATATCACACTGACGCAGTAGTTGACGTGTGTTGACAGTGGTTTACATGTGTGGACAAAAAGGGAAATTAAAATTCATGTAAAATGGCAGAAAATAGGACGAAAATATGGAAGTAAAAAGAATTTGTCAATGGTGTGGAAAACCGTTCATCGCACAGAAAACAACTACCTGTTATTGCAGCCCGCAATGCTCGAAACGAGGTTACAAACACCGCATGATGGAACGGAAGATGGAGCTGCGCCATATGCAGGAGATGCAGGAATTGCGCTCGTCGCTGGAAAAGCAGGAATACTTCACTTTTTCGCAGGCTGCACGTCTGATGGGTGTCAGCCGCCAGTATATCTACAAACTGGTAAAAGAAGAGAAACTTCGTGCATCCCGGCTCAGCGGAAAGATGTCGTTGATACGGAAAGCCGACATCGAACTCATGCTCAAAAGCAAACCTTA
>CALUNG010000024.1 GCA_944321955.1 uncultured Alistipes sp.
CTCATATCGACGGTGGTGTATCGCACCGGCGTGCGCGAGATCGAATCGACGCACACCACTCCCGACACCATACGCCTCAACGCCATGTTGCGCGAGATGGTCGACAACGGATGCGAATACTGTTTCATGGAGTGTTCGTCGCACTCGATCGTGCAGGAGCGCATACGCGGACTGCACTTCGCCGGCGGGCTCTTCACCAACATCACCCACGACCACCTCGACTACCACAAGACCTTCGCCGCATACATACGCGCCAAGAAGCTCTTCTTCGACAACCTGCCGGACGAGGCCTTCGCCATAACCAACATCGACGACCGCAACGGCCGCGTGATGGTGCAGAACACGCGGGCCACGGTGCGCACGCTCTCGCTGCGCTCGATGGCCGACTTCCGCTGCAAGATCGTCGAGATGCACTTCGACGGCATGTTGCTGCGCATCGACGGCGACGAGGTGTGGGTCGACTTCCTCGGGCGCTTCAACGCCTACAACCTGCTGACGGTCTACGCCGCGGCGATGATGCTCGGGCAGCAGAAGCAGCAGGTGCTCACGGCCATGAGCACGCTGCACCCCGTAAGCGGGCGCTTCGAGTACATACGCGCCGCGGACGGCACCACGGCCGTGGTGGACTACGCCCATACGCCCGATGCGCTGGAGAACGTCATCGAGACCATCGAGGAGATACGCCGTCCCGAACAGAACCTCATAGTCGTGTGCGGGTGCGGCGGCGACCGCGACAGGACGAAACGCCCCGAGATGGCGCAGATAGCCGTCAAGTACGCCACCACGGCGATCTTCACGTCGGACAACCCGCGCACCGAGGACCCCGAGGCCATACTGCACGACATGACCGACGGCCTGCCGCGCGAGGCCCGCTATCTGAAGATCACCGACCGTGCCGAAGCCATCAGGACGGCGGTGATGCTGTCGCGTCCGGGCGACATCATACTGCTGGCCGGCAAGGGCCACGAGACCTACCAGATAATCGGGACCGAAAAACACCACTTCGACGACCGCGAAGAGGTGCGCCGTGAGTTCGCGGCGGCCAAAAGATAAGGCGGACAAAAGATAAACCGACAAGAAACAAAGTCACCTGACACGGAAAAATGTTATACTCGCTATTCAAATATCTCGACCGCACGTATGACCTGCCCGGTTCGGGAATGTTCCAGTACATATCGTTCCGCGCGGCGATGGCCATCATCCTCGCGCTGCTCATGGTCATCTTCTTCGGGTTGCCGATCATACGCATGCTCCAGCGCCACCAGATCGGCGAGGAGATACGCGACCTCGGCCTCGAGGGACAGCTCGCCAAGCGCGGTACCCCCACCATGGGAGGCATCATCATACTGGTGGCCATACTTGTTCCGATGCTGCTCTTCGGGCGGCTCGACAACGTCTACATACAGCTGATGCTCGTCTCGACGATCTGGCTGGGCTGCATCGGCTTCCTCGACGACTACATCAAGGTCTTCCGCCACCACAAGGACGGTCTGAAGGGGCGTTTCAAGATCGTGGGACAGGTAGGCCTCGGCATCATCGTCGGCACGGTGATGTGGTGCTCGGACGATGTGGTGGTGCGCGAAAAGGCCGCCACGCCCGTCGAGACGGTCTACATCGACGAGCAGGGATACGAGGTCGAGAGCGTCGCCCGCCGCGTGGTCGTAAGCTCCAACCCCGAGAAGACCACCAAGACCACAATCCCCTTCGTCAAGAACAACGAACTCGACTACGGCTGGCTCACCGGCGGCAACGAGACACTGGCCTGGATACTCTACGTGCTGGTGGCGATATTCATCGTCACGGCCGTATCGAACGGCGCCAACCTCACCGACGGCCTCGACGGCCTGCTCACGGGCGTCTCGATACCGATAGTGGCCGTACTGGGTGTGCTGGCATACCTCTCGGGCCACATCGTCTATGCCGACTACCTCAACATCATGTACATACCCGACAGCGGCGAACTGGTGGTCTTCGCCGCGGCGATGGCCGGAGCCCTCATCGGCTTCATGTGGTTCAACAGCTTCCCGGCGCAGATATTCATGGGTGATACGGGTTCGCTGGCCATCGGCGGCATCATCGCCGTCTTCGCCCTCTGCATACGCAAGGAGCTGCTGCTGCCCGTGATGTGCGGCGTCTTCCTTGCCGAGAGCGTCTCGGTAATGCTGCAGGTAGGATACTTCAAGTACACCAAACGCAAATACGGCGAAGGACGCCGTCTGCTGCTCATGTCGCCGCTGCACCACCACTTCCAGAAAAAGGGGACGTTCGAAACCAAGATCGTCGTCCGCTTCATAATCATCTCGCTGCTGCTGGCTGCAATCAGCCTCGTAACACTCAAAATCAGATAGAAACCATGAAACGTATAGTCGTTCTCGGAGGAGGAATAAGCGGATACGGCTCGGCCATACTCGCTAAAAAGGAGGGCTTCGACGTCTTCCTGTCGGATTCGGGCCGGATAGCCGACCGCTTCAAGGCGCGGCTCGACGAGTGGCACGTGCCCTACGAGGAGGGAGGCCACACGCCCGAACTCATTCTTTCGGCCACGGAGGTGATCAAGTCACCCGGAATACCCGAAAAGGCCCCGATCGTAAAGGCGGTGCGCGAACGCGGCATACCCGTCATCTCGGAGATCGAGTTCGCCGGACGCTACAAGGGCCGTGCGCGCACGATCTGCATAACCGGCTCGAACGGCAAGACCACAACCACATCGCTCATCTACAGGATCATGCACGACGCCAGCATGAACGTGGCCCTCGGCGGCAACATCGGCGAGAGCTTCGCCTACTCGGTGGCTACGGGGTCGTACGACTGGTACGTACTGGAGCTCAGCTCGTTCCAGCTCGACGGCATGTACCGTTTCAGGGCCGACGTGGGGGTGCTGATGAACATCACGCCCGACCACCTCGACCGCTACGACTACTGCTTCCAGAACTACGTCGACTCGAAGATGCGCATCACGCAGAACCAGAACTCGCGCAACTGGTTCGTCTATTCGGCCGATGACGAGACCGTCTGGGCCGAGGTCTGCAAGCGCGACCTCACCGTCCGCCAGCTGCCCTTCATGGCGCACAACAGCGTGGTGAGCGGTTCGGGCGACGCCTTTCTGATGCCCGACGGCATCTTCACCGCCACGGTGGGCAAACGTTCGGTCGAGATCGATACCTCCAAAATGCAGATCAAGGGGCTGCACAACGCCTACAACGCCATGGCTGCGGCTCTGGCGACGCTCGCCGCAGGCGTCGATCCCGAATCGGTACGCCGGTCGATATACGACTTCGCGCCCGTCGAGCACCGCCTCGAACCCGTACGCGAAGTGGACGGCGTACTCTACATCAACGACTCGAAGGCCACCAACGTCGACTCGGTGTGGTATGCCCTCGAGAGCATGACGCGACCGGTCGTGTGGATCGCCGGCGGCACGGACAAGGGCAACGACTACGGCCCGCTCAAGGAGTTCGCCCGCCAGAAGGTCAAGGCCCTCGTATGCATGGGTCTGGACAACGACAAGCTCGTGCGCGAATTTACGGGCGTAGTGCCTAAGGTGGTGTCGACGCAGTCGCTCGACGAGGCGATGCGCAACGCCGTGGCCCTCGCCGAACGGGGCGACGCGGTGCTGCTCTCGCCGGCATGCGCAAGCTTCGATCTGTTCAAGAACTACGAAAACCGCGGCGAACTCTTCAAGGAGTGGGTGCGCACGCGTATCTGACATCGACATGGAGAAGCAGAAGCAACTGAGCGACTTCCGGATCTTTTCGGGTGACCGCGTGCTGTGGATCATCGTGGCGGCCCTGGCATCGATATCGGTGCTGGTGGTCTACTCGTCCACGGCCAAGATGGGATACAACACCCGTCTCGACCGTACGACCTCCGACTTCCTGTGGCAGCACCTCATATCGCTCGGCATGGCGCTGCCGGTGCTGCTCATCGTCCACAAGATCAACTGCCGGATATACAACCGGCTGGCTTCGGTCATCTACGTGATATGCCTGCTGCTGACCGTCGGGGTCTACTTCCTCGGCAGCCAGACCAACGGCGCCGCACGCTGGTTCTCGCTCTTCGGCTTCCAGTTCCAGCCCTCCGAGGCGCTGAAGATAGCCACGGTACTCTTCCTGGCCCGACAGCTGGCCTCGCGGCAGAGCACCATCGACAAACTGAGGATCATCCCCTCGTTCAACCCCATACGGTGGTTCCGCGACCCCGAACAGAAGAAGATCTGGCGGGAGGGTACATGGCCCGTACTGATGCCGGTGCTGCTGTCGTGTCTGGCGATCTTCCCGGCACACACGTCGTCGGCCGTGCTGGTCTTCTTCACCTCGCTGATCATGATGTTCATCGGCCGCGTCAGGATGAAGGAGCTGCTCAAGCTGGTGGGGCTGGCCGTTGCGGCCGTAGTGCTGGCCGGACTGCTCAACCTCGGGCGTACCGAGACCGCCAGCGGACGCGTCAGCACATGGATCGACCTGTGGACCCACTCCCAGGCCGACAAGGAGGTGCACGACCTCACCGATACCGAACGCTCGATGATCGCCATCTACAACGGCGGCCTGCTGGGCCGCGGCGCGGGACGCAGCGCCGTGCGCGTGGAGATGACACACCCCGAAAGCGACTACATCTTCGCCTTCTTCGTCGAGGAGTACGGGTTGATACTGGCACTCTTCGTGCTGATGCTCTATCTGTGGATCTTCTTCCGCGGCATCGAGATCTTCACCCGTTGCGAAACGGCCTTTCCGGGGCTGCTGGTGCTGGGGCTGACGCTGCTCATAACGTGTCAGGCGCTGCTGCACATCATGGTGACGGTCAACCTCATACCCGAAACCGGACAAAACCTGCCGCTCATCTCGCGCGGAGGCTCGTCGCTGCTCTTCACGGCCATGGCCCTGGGCATGATCCTGAGCGTCAGCCGCCAGAACGACGAGAAATCGCACGACAAACCGCGCGGCCAATCGATAATGCAGAAATAGACATGGACGAACCGAGACTCGACAAATATCTGTGGGCGGTGCGCATCTTCAAGACACGCAGCGACGCCGCCGAAGCCATACGCAACAACAAGGTGCTGGTCAACGGCAACACCTGCAAGCCGTCGCGCGAAGTGCGCATAGGCGACGAAATCACGGTCAAACGCATGCCCGTGGTCTACCGTTACAAGGTTGTGGACTACGTTTCGAGCCGCCAGCCGGCACGCAACGTACCGATGTACTGTCTGAACATCACGCCGCAGGAGGAGCTGGACAAGCTTTCGGCGCCGCACGAGACGGTCTTCGTCTTCCGCGACCGCGGCACGGGCCGCCCCACCAAGAAGGAGCGCCGCGAGATCGACGCCCTCATGGAGGGGTTCTATGACGACGACGAAGAGGATTGGTAGCCGCCGGCACGCCGCCGCAGCCCAAACCGCGGCCCGATCACAGTCCGGAAAACCGCAACCCAAACCGCGGCCCGGTCTCTGTCAGAAAACCGTGGACTAAACCGCGGCCCGGTCACTGCCCGAAGACCGTAGACCGAGGCAGTCAGGCAGTCCAAGCCAGTCCGAAAATAGTACGTATTACGGCCGCGCCCTACAGAAAATCGGCGGCAAAGAGTTCCCATCCGCGCTCGACATCCGAAAGTCGTGCGCGGACTCCGTTTTCGATATGCGACATGGCGGCCACGACGGCGACCATCGTACGGCGGTCGGTGGTGTCGACCTGCACGTCGGGCGAGATGCCGGCCGCCGACGCCACGAAACGCAGGTAACTGCCCGTATCGTTCTCCGAGGGCGGGGCATAGCGGCCGATCATCTTGCGCAGCGTATCGCAGCCGTTGCGCCTGCGGTAGGTGTACAACAGCACGAACATGGCGCGGTAGCCCCACTCCACCGCCTCGAACTGCTTGAAGGCCGCATCGCGGCTGGGGTGCACCTCTCCCTTGTAACGGGTACGCGAACGGCGTATGTTTCCCGGATTGCGGTTGTCGAGACCCCTACTCATCGCCCGCCTCGTTTTCTATACGGTGATGCACATAGCGCTTGAGCCACGACAGCAGCGGCGAATCGGATATCTGCGAGGCGTTCTCGAGGAACGACCAGAACTCCACGCCGCAGGTGAAGCCCGTGAAGAGTTTGGCGATGTTGAGCGCCATGAAGTCGAGCACGCAGGCGTCGATAAGCCACGCCATGGCTATGGCCGTGATGACGAAACCGGCCTTGAGCACCGTACGCCACGCCTCGCGGCTCTCGAAATACCATTTCCGGCCGCTGCGCCGGGCGATGGCACGGCTCGCCGCAATGCCCGAGACGAAATCGACGGCTATGAAGACCATGGCGCATACGACCAGCGGCGCTATGGGTGCAAAGAGCGAGGCGACGGCTGCCGCCGCCCCGCTAACGAATCTGAACAATGTTTCCATCGGTAGAGCATCTTTTCAAAATGTTTTTCTCGGGGTCGTACTCCGGGAATTCACCGGCATGGTCATCCAGATGGCGGCTCATGCGGTGCAGGAGCGTGCGCGCACGGTGGCGCAGGGCCCGCACGGCCATGCGGGTCCGTTCGGTGTCGGCCGCCTCGAAGGCAGACGATGCCGGTACGGTCACGCCGTACTGCCCGCTGCGTACGGCCATGTCGGGCATCATCAGCAGACGCGTGTAGAGGGCTATGACCGGGGCCACGTACTCCTCCATGAAGTCGGCGTACTCTCCCCCGGCCAGCGCCGCATGGAGGCTCTCGCCGATGACCGGAAGCAGCCAGCGCTCCTCGGCCACGGCCATCGAGGTCTCGGGGACCGATGCGGGGTCGACATACTCGCCGCCGGCAAAGGCCAGCGCCACGACCCGCGAGGAATCTATCAGTGTTTTCATCAGTCGATACTTGTTACGTTGTACTTGGTTATCTGCGAGAGGAAGTACTGCTGGTTCGGGTCTTCGGGGTCGTAGTCGAGGCCGTCGGCCTTGCGGGCCTCCCAAACCTTCATGTAGACGGGTTTCGAACGTGTGGGCGGACGGTTCACTATCTCGAGCGACGAGGCATCGATGCCCCCTACCTCCTCTATTACCGAGACGATCGGTTCGAGCAGCTCGGCCTGTTCGGCCAGAATCACCGTGTTGAGCGCAATCTCGTATTCGTGGAGTATGCGTTCGGAGTTGAATCCCGACGTGTAGTCGAGGCCGCTGAGCGAACGGAACCACGAATGGGCTATCACGATGTCGGAAGTGGCCTGATCATGGAGCGACTTCCAGTCGCCGTCGTTCTGCGAGGCTATGGGTATGAATCGCGAATTGTCGTTCTCGCTGCCCTCGCGCAGCACGAACATCACCTGTCCGGGATTGCCGGCGAACTTCTCTTCGGCCGTGCGTACGATGCGTTCGGCCTGGGCGTCGTCGTCGACCGTGCCGTCGAGCATCATCACGCCCGAGAGCTGGAACGAGTTGTCGAGCCGCGAGATGTTCCATCGGTCGGTCTTGTAGGCGATGGCCGAGACGTTGAATCCGGCGATGTAGGGCGGCACGCCGTAGTGTTCGAACATCGGTTCGTAATCCTTGTAGTGGATTATCGAGCGGAGGGTTCCGTCGTCGCGCTCCTCGAAGAGCGGATAGAGCGGCAGGCTTACGGCCTGCGAGGCGTCGAACGAGGCCCAGTCATGGTGCAGCAGTATGTGGGTGTCGTCCTTGGCCACGCGGCAGCGCGAGGCATCCTGATGGTAGAGCGACACGAACGAGTGTGCGGCGTCGGTCACCACCTCGAGAAAGGCGTTGCCGAAGAGCGACTTGTCGAAGGCCAGCTTGTTGAGCACCTGACGCAGCGACTCGCCGCGGCCGTTGACGCACCCGACGAAACGGCCCAGCATTACCGCCTCGGGATCGCACGTGAAGCCCTTGCCCGAGATGTAGTCGGCCTTGTCGTTGATGATGCGCCGGTGGGTGGTCGAGCGGCGCGACATGAGCGCCAGCGCATAGGGGAAGAGGTTGTCGTCGCCCCAGCGCCAGAACTTGTCGTTCGCGGCACAGGGAGCACCCAGCAACATGCCGGCATCGGAACGGTTTCCGACGGCGGCTATTTTGGTTCTTTTGTTTTCCATGGTTGAGATCAATGTTTACGGTCGGAGGTGCCGGCGGCGGCAGAGGGCGGATGCAAATGCCGATGCGGATGTACCCGCCGCTCCGGCCGGCAACGCATAACAGGGAGAGGGATGCAGGCAGGACGGGGACACCGGAGACGCGCCGAAGTCCCTATTCGGTTTCGAGGCGGGCGGCGAACGAGGTATCGAGATTCTCGAGCACCAGCGTGACGGTCGGTTCTTCGGCCGGGCGGCGGCCCGAGGTCACCTCGATGCTTTTGATGCGCAGGGGCTGTTCGCCGCCGAAACGTTTGGAGTATCCCGCCAGCAGGCGCCGCCCGTCATTGAGCGTGACCTGCGCGACGAAACCTCCGCAGCGGCTCTCCTCGAGAAACGAAGCGTCGAGCCACGCCTCCGCAAGGTTGCGGTCGGCCACCAGGCTCAGCGTGTGCCTCACGGCAAAGACGCCTTTGTCGGCCGTCAGCCTCTCGACGAACGTCGACTCGTCCTCCAGAATGCGGCACTCCATAACCTGCGCCGCGTCGGCGAAGTCGCAGAGGGTGCAGACAGCCCCCTCGTCGTCGAAGGCAACCGCCGCGACGTTCGACACGGCAGCCAGTCTCACCGAACCCACCCCGCCCGCCGGTTTGCGGCGGACGGAGCTTCGGGGGTCGTTCTTCATGAGGGCGGATGTTAGATTTCGAACGCTATACCCATGCGTCTGGGGTCGATACTGGCGGCAGCGGCAAGGAAGTCGGCACGCTGACGGTTCTCCATCTCGTCGGGGTTGTACCACATGCGCACCTCGGTGCCGGGGAAGTCGGCCGTATTTACGGCCAGCACGAGATTGCGGCGGTCGGTCAACATGCAGATACGCACCGGATATTCTTCGAACGCGCCGATTCCGCTCGAGATGCCCATGTCGATCAACGGTATGCCGTGATAGTAGAGGCCTTCACGGCCTTCGATGCGTTCGCGGTACGTCACCTCGAGATCCTTGCTGTCGAGGTACTGTTCGTACTCGTTGTAGAGGTTCGTGGTCATGAAATAGGCAAGCTGCCCGTCGGGCTTGAGAGCCTTCAGCTCGCTGCTCGCGTTTTTCCACAGGGTCTCGAGCACGACAGCTATGTCGTCCACATTTCCGACAAGAGTAGCTCCCGTATTTGCAGCATCGTTGGCTGCGGCCATGGCCGACTTGAGAATTCCGTCGAATGTGTTGTAGGGTGTGTTCGACGAGGTGTCGCCCAACCACATGGTCATTCGGATACTCTCGGCGATGGCTCTTTTGAAGAGTTCGGTCTCGGCGGCTTCGAGTTCGGTACCGGTGAGGTCCTGCATGTTGACGTCGGGACGGTTTGTGATGAGCTCGAACACCATCGAGAAGTAGTCCGATGCCGAAAAGGCGGTTTCGGCCTTGACCTTCTTCATCTCTATGGTCTTCTGCTCCTTGATGGACGAACTGCCTCCCTGCCAACCGTTCTGGTAGGGTTTCAGCACGTCCGAGGCCGGACTCCAGAGATGGATGGTCGTGGGCATGGGCATGTTGTAGAGCACCCTGATGCCGAGATCCTGTGCCGACTGCCCGGTGAAAACCGGACGGAAAAAGATGTTTTCGAGCTCACGGCCCGAATAAACCTTGGAACTTTCGATCATTCCCATAGTAATGTTTTTTTTTGAGGTTAAAGGTTTGTGTGAATGTGATTTGTTCTGGCGAAACAGGTCAGTACCGCATGAAACGGCGGGCGTCGGCCGCATATGCTTCTTCGTTTGCCGATCGTCGCGGTTCGCCGGGCGACGGGTCCTCCTTGGGGGCCGTGGCCGTGGGGGCGGCGCGGCGTTGTCCCTCCTGCAGGGCGATTATCGAGGCACTCTGCGAATGCAGCGGCTGCGGTTCCCCGAAGTGAAGGATGTTGCGGTCGACCTCGGCTGCTGCACGGTCGCCGTGCGACAGCCCCAGGGCCGCGAGCAGACCATCCCATTTGCGGGCTATGTTCGAGGCGAGCGAATGCTCCTGCGACTGGCGGGCATCGTCGACGATCTGGTCGACAAGCCCCGCCTCCAGTGCCTCTTCGGGCGAGAGCCAGCGTCCGTTGCCGCCGTTCTCGGCCATGAGAGCGGCGAAGTATTCGGTGTCGCGTCCCGACCGGGCGGCATAGACCGCCGCAATGCGTTCGTCGGTCTTGCGCAGCATATCGGCACGGGACTCGAGTTCCGAGGCGTTGCCTTCGGTCGAGCACAACGAGTTGTGGATCAGATAGAGGGCATTGGCCGAGATGCGGCGGCACCCCTCCGATGCGGCCTGGGCGATGATTGTGGCGGCCGAGGCCGTGTAGCCGTAGCAGCAGGTGACGATGTGGGCGTCGAGCGAAGCGAGGGCGTCGTAGATGAGCAGGGCATCGTTGACGTCGCCACCGGTCGAGCGGATGTTGACCACCACCTCGGCCGCCTCGATCTCCGAGATGCGCGCCACGGTGTCCCTGAACTTCTCGTAGGTGGCCACACGGGTCGAGGGGTCGTCGAACTGCCACTCTTCGGGTACGCCGATCGTGCCGTCGATGTCGATGCTGCACACGTCGGCCGAATTGCGGATGTTGATTTCCGATTTCATAGGATTTTTTGTGTTGGTTAAGGAATTTTCTGTCGGCGGTGGAGAGCCCGCAGGCTGCTTTCCGCCGATGGAGTCTGAAGGTGCGGTGACCGGGGAGCGGACAATAAGTTCCTGAGATACCGGCAAGTTTTGGAGAGGCCGGCCGCGAGCAGATGTCGCGCCGCCGCAAAAGAGAGGCGGGACTGCGGCCGGACGACATTATCCGGAGCACCCGGGCCGCGCCGCCGCAAAGAGAGAAACGCATTTCCGTACCATGTGCGACCGCAGCCGGACGATCGCGGCAGGGTCATCAAGGCCGCGCCGCCGCAAAGAGAGAGGCTGCAGCAGGCAGAGCCGCAACGGAGCGAGAGAGCCGTCGCCATACGTGGCCGACGTTGCCGGTGTCCGTCAACGGGCGTAGATGAACGCCCTGATCTTTTCGTACGAACAGCACAGCCTTTCGGCAATCTCCTCCATGGCCCTGCACCGCGGCATGCCTTCGCGCGTAAGGCGCTCCATCTCTTCGCGGGCGACGTCGGCCTCGACGCCGCGGCGGTTGATCATGCCCCGTTGCCAGAGATATTCGACCGCCTCGGCCGCCGACATACCGTCGACGGCGGCGGTCAGGTGCGACAGGAGTCTTTCGGTATAGTTACCCATCACTTTTCGAAAATTTGCAGGAATGTACAACGTGTCGTGGCCTTGCCGGGGTCGTAACCGTCGATGGCCTCGAGTATGAATAGACCCGAGCGGTCGCCGAATGCGAGACGGAATGTCGAACGTATCGACGCCACGTCCTCGACGAAGGAGAAGAGTCCCTCGTAATCGGCCGGCGAGAGTCGTATCGGGAGCGTCACGCGGAATCCGCGGTTGCGGTCGGCCAGTTCGCGGTCGTAGCAGGCATGGAGGCCCGTTGCGCCGTCGCGGTCCTCGAAACAGAGTGTGAATGGCTGCAGCGCATCGTCGCCCGCAAAGTGGAACGCCGCCAGCGGATATTCATTCCTGTTGGCCGGATATCCCCACCGCTCGTCGGGGCCCAGCGGGTGCATGCCCGCATAGCGGACGATGCGCGGCGTGAAGGCGGCATTGGTATCGTCGGGGTTGTCGGCATCGCGGTCGCCCACCTGCATTATGAGGGCCGACATGGCGTTGTCGTAGACCCCGTCGGTGCTGATCGTCGGCGAGAAGAGAGGGTTGTCCGAACTGTCGTTGCCCTGAATCGTGGCACGCGAGGTCATGTCGAAACTCCAGCTGCCGAACGTCGTGTCGTTGTCCGTTTCGAAACGCGAGACGACACCGTCACCGTCGAGATAGCTCCACGAAAGGCTTTCGTGTTCGGTGCAGGCGCTCTCCGCCACGGTCACGCTGCCCGAGATGTCGATGCGGTCGCTCCAGTCGTGGATGTCGCTGCGGTCGTAGAAGTCGTCGCGGGGTTCGATGAATACGCGTTTGCGCGGTTCATCGGTGTAGATACGCAGGTTGAACATCTGCACGAGTGCCTCGATCAGCACCGCCTGACGGACGCTCTGCTGCGCCACGTCGGCGAACGATATGGCCGACCCGTAACCCACGGCCGACGAGAAGAGGGGCCGCACGGTGGTCTGGTGAAGGAGCGTCAGCGACATGCCCGGATCGGCACCGCCGAAATAGACGGTATTGAAGAGTTTGGGCGATGCGGGTGTAAGCTCTTCGGGGGGCGTGCGCACGACGATCTCGATTTCGGTCTGTCCCCGTTCGTCGAGATATCCGTCGTAGAGGGCCCAGTCGCCGGTGTATGTCTGATAAGCCGTGGAGCCTTTCGGGGCGGCGAGCAGTTCGATGTCCGTTACGGAAGACCCGTCGGGCGTGGTCACCTTTACGGCACGTGCCGTCACGTCGGCGACCGTCTGCCGTACGCCGTCGACCGTAGCCTGCAGGCGGAATATGCTGTCGTCCGTGTAGTCGAAGATGACCAGCAGATAGGTGAACGACGGACGCGGCGACGGACGGTTGTCGACATAGCGGTTGGCTATGGCGAACGGGATCGTTACGCCGTTGCCGAGATACAGGCTGTCGAAACCGCGCAGCCGTTCGCGGCTCTCGATGACGTGGTCCGAGACGTAACGCAACGAGTATTCGAAACCCACGGTGCATGGCGTCAGGGGCGTGAAGCGTGCCAGACCATCTTCGACCGAGAAGCAGCCGTTGTTCGAGAATGTTCCCTCGACCACCGTGCCGTCGACCGTGTCGACGAGATTGCCCACCGTATTGAGGGCCACCGATGGCGACGCAAAGACGCGACCGAGGAAGTCGGCCGTGGCCGAGACGTCCGACGTACGGCCCGCGAGGAAGTCCATGCGGCTTTTGCGCATCGAGGCGTCGATCGAGCGGTATGCGCCGCTCATGTAGAGCGAACGGAAGAGCTCCCCCTCCATGAAACGGCTCTCGACCGAGTATCCGCCCTGGGCGAATATGGCCCTCACCAGAGCGTCGACCGAGATGAACGGATGGTAGTCGTCGGTCGAGAGGATGCGTTCGGGGGCCATGGGCGACACCGACGAATATTCGGGTTCGTAACTGTCGCGCAGCACCGGCAGGAAACGTACGGGGGTATCGTCCGTCCAGCTTCGGAGGATCGTTGCATGGTCCATGACGCCCTCGTATTCGATGTCGGTGAGGTTGAACATGCGCAGGGCGGCGAGCTTGGCCCACATGGCGCCACCGCCTGTTATCTCGAGTCGGTAGGAGGTGCAGCCGCCGTCGACATCGGCACCGACAAGCAGGGCCGTGCCGCGGAATATCTCGGCGCCGTCGGCCACGATGCGTGCCTGATGGTACGAGTCGTTGAAGCGGTCGAGGGAATCGATGCGTGCCGGGCCGCCGAAGAGGGCATCGGTCTGCGCCGTCGACGGGAGCGTGAGTACCACGCTCCGGCCCGAACGCCAGCTCTCAACGCTGCAGAGGTCCGAGGCGTCATAGTCGAGCGATATCTTCTGCTGCAGGTCGCAGGGGTATTCGCAGTCGTCGATATAGAGTTGCATGGTTCAGGGACGTATGTGCCACAGGGCGGGTTTGACTTCGATTTCGGCGCGGTTCAATTCGCCGTCGCAGGCTATGGAGCTCTCGGCCGAGACCACCGACGCACGGTTCCAGCCATCGTCCGTGTGCAGCCATACGAAGAGCGACGAGAGCATGCCGGTGAGCCGTTCGATGCGGGCGAGGGGTTCGTAGTCCGACACCAGACGCAGGATGTTCTCGGTGCGCACCCCCACGTCGGCATACCCGTCGGCGCCGTATATGCGGTCGCGTTCGACCTTTACCTTTCGGGAGCTGCAGACGGGGAACGTATGGAAGCGGATGATGCCACGATCGTCGACCCAGGAGATGCGGCGGGCCGTCGAGGGACGGCGCACCAGCCGGTATTGCAGCGAAAGGGTCTTGTCGGCCAGCCGGAACGTGACGTCGAGACGTTCGGTGCCGGCGGGGAAGTCCGCGGGACGCATGCAGAAGATCTGCAGCGAGAGGTCGGGTTCGGAGATGTATGTACGGGTCTCGTCGACGCCGTCGCCCGAAGCCGTCACCTCGACAAGGCCGTCTTTGTGGTTGAAGAAAAACAGCTGATCGGCTTCGCCGAAGGCGATGTCGCGCACCGGGCCGTCATCGAGACCGAAGACGCAGGGAACGTCGTTCACGTCGATATCCACGGCCGTGAAGATGCGCGGCTCGGTACGTTCGCCGTTGACCTCGACGCAGATCGTCTTCGAGAGGCCGTACGAGACATGTACGCCCGTAGGCGAATCGGCCAGCGAGTAGGCGAACATCTTACGCAGCACGGGGGCTGCATCTATTTCGCCATATGTGGCGTCGTAAATCCGTTTCGAGGCTATGGCGTGGTCGGACGAGGTGTCTATTATGCGGATGTCGAGGTCGGCGGCATCGCCTCCGGTCTCGAAGGTATAGAGCAGGCCGCCGCTCACGGGGTCATAGTTGGAGGGAATGGAGATGAAGTTCATGATTTGCTGTTTTTTTGTAGAGATGGAGAGCGAAGTATCGGATACAGATGTGGAGGATGGGGTATCGATGAAGAGGCGGATACCGGCGTAGCGGATGCCGAGGTTATGCCGGCGTATCGGATCGGCCTGAATTTTTTCGGGATGGAGACGGAATTTTCGGGATCGGGACCGGGAGGCGGGAGATGAAAACCGGGCATAAGAGCCGGACATGAACACTTGATATTGAGAGAGCCGGTCCCGATAGACGAAGTTTTACTCAGGTCTTCCTCCGTATGCCCCGGCCAAGGACTTTTCCCTCCACGGCGGCCACTTCCGGAGCCGGTTCCCGGCACCGCATTACGGTCAATCAACCCAACGGCCCCAAGCCATCCGCCCGGCAGCCTCTTCCCCATCCCTCTCCGGCGGCCACATACAAAACCTTCCGGACCGGCAACCCGTCAGAAACAGGTCACCACGCGGGCGGATATGCTCTGCGATATGTCGCCGTGGTTAGTCATGGCCGACGTGCGGGGAGAGATTTCGAGGTTTTCGACGGCTATCACGCTGTCGTTTTCGGAGAGGGCCGTAAAGATTTCGAGGGCATCGGCCTCCATTCGGTTCCACAGTCGGTTCCGTTCGTCGGGCGAGAGGCGGAAACCGGAGCCGAGCAGATGCAGCACGATATCGTAAGAGATGCGGCCGTGTTTGCGGCCCTCGACGGAGTGGAGTTTTGGAGGTGAGAGCCATGCAGCGGGATAACTCCCGATCATTGCGGGGGCGAGCGGGTCGTCGGCTGCATGGAATTCGTATCCGGCGGCGACGGCGAGATCGCGCAGCGCATTTTGGAGCAGAGCGCGGTTCATGTGTCGATAATGTGTTTGATAAATTGTTGATAAAAGTCGAAAAGTCGTGCCGGCAGGCATCAGATGCGCATCATTCGATATTTGTACCTGTTGAAAACGTTATCGACAGAAGATCGGACGGTGTCGATAACCACGTTCGACACTGCAAATATACAATCGCCGATACCCCCTTGTCAAGAGGTCGGGCGATTTTTTCCATGTTTCGGGTAAAACCGGATAAAAAAGAGCCCGCAAACACAAAAAAAAGAGCCCGAACCGAATATTTGTCGAAAAAAGTGTATATTTGTGAAAATTAGCCGGATGGCGAACCTCCGCGACATGAGGTCCGCCATCCGGGTGACAAAACCCAAACGATCATGAAGAGACTTATTCTTTCATGTCTTGTTCTTCTGGCCGGCATGACATCGTGCCAGAGGGACGTGACAACCGACACCGCGACGGGCGACGTTAACGTTACGGTATCGGCGACGCTTCCGGCCGGGATGGTCGGGACGCGAGCTGCGGGCGACGGGCTCACCGTCGACCGTTGCATCATGCAGGTCTACCTCGACGGCAAACCCTACGGCGAGCGTCAGACCGTAGCGCTCCAGGACCTCAAGGCCACGTTCACGGCGCGGCTGGTTTCGGGACGCAAGTACAACCTCGTCTTCTGGGCCGACAAGTCGGGTACGGATCTCGGCACGGACCTGCACTACGACACTTCGGACTTCACCGACGTGTCGTTCACGGGCGAATATGCGGGCAATGACGAGAGCCGCGACGCCTTTTTCGGCAATGTCGAGCTTACGGCTTCGGAGTCTCAGGCCCTCGACGTCGAGTTGCGCCGTCCCTTCGGGCAGCTCAACGTCAGGACACTCGACATGGCCGAGGTACCGGCCGATCTGGTACCGGCACTGGTGAAGGTCTCCTTTGCCGAGGTACCGACGGGCATCGACCTTCTGACGGGCGAGCTGACCGGTGAGACCGCAGCCGCCGTCTATGCCGAAGCGGCAGCACTTGCCGACAACAAGGACAACGCCGGCAATCTGACCGTCGACTACATCTTCGCGCCGAAGGCCGAAGGGGAGCAGCGGCTGGTCAACTTCACCATGTCGTTCCTCGATGCCAACGAGGCAGCCGTAGCATCCGATTACGAGTTCACGAACATTCCCGTGCAGCGCAACTACCGCACCAACGTCACCGGCAACCTTCTGACCAAGAAGGCCGACGTGACCGTGACGGTCGTGCCCGATTTCTACGGCGAGATCGGCCGGAGCACATGGACGGGCCGCAGCGAGACGCCTGTCATCGACGACGAAGCCAAGAGCGTCGATATCAATACGGCGGAGCAGCTTGCAGGCTTTGTCGAGCTGGTCAACGGCGGCACCACCTTCGAGGGTTACACCGTGACGCTCAACTCGTCGCTTGACCTCAACAACCTCGAGTGGACACCCGCAGGCGTCGGCAAGCGCAGCGGCAGCGATCCGGTCGGGGCGTCGTTCAAGGGTACGTTCGAAGGTCAGGGCAACACCGTCAGCAACCTCCGCATCACCGAATGCGATGATGCCGACAGCGCCATCGGACTGTTCGGCATAGTGGACGGCGGCGAGGTACGCAACCTCGTCTTCGAGAATGTCGACATCGACGTTCCGACGAGCGAGATGGCGGCGGCAGCCGTAGGCATGCTTACGGGCGGCGGAACGGCCAGCGGCATCGACGTTGCGTCGGGCAGCATCACGGCCACCCGCGGCAACGGAGCGGTAGTAGGACGCATGACCGTCAGCGGCACCATCACCGATTGCCACAACGGGGCGAGCGTCAACGGTACGGGAGCCAATGTGGGCGGTATCGTCGGCGCGGCCTACTATACGGCCGAGGGCGAGACGATGACCATTTCGGATTGCACCAACGACGGCGCCATCAACTGCACGGCGGGTGTTGCGGGCGGTATCGTAGGTTTGTCGGCGGCCAATGTCAGCGGCTGCACCAACAATGCGACGGTTACGGGTAACGGCACCGACGTTGCGGGCATCGTTGCCGAGCAGCAGAATGCGGGCAGCGTCACCGACTGCACCAACAACGGCGACATCGTCAACAACTCGACGGGTTACGGTACGGGCGGCATCGTCGGATGGATCCGTTACAACGGAGCCACGAGCGCCTATCCTGCCAAGAACGTCATCACTGTCAGCGGCTGCACCAACTACGGATCGGTACAGGGCGGCAACGATGCGGGCGGCATCGTGGGTACGGTCTACAACATGGCCGAGATCGACGGCAACCGCAACTTCGCCCCGACGCTTTCGGCGCGTACCTTTGCTGCTGGCATCGTGGGCAACGCGCAGTTCACCGAGACGGCCGTCGGCATGACGGGCGAGGATATGGTCTACGTCCGCGACAACGTCAGCACCACCACTCTGGAGAATATTCTGGAGGCGTACTGCAAGGATCTGTTCGTCTACATCAACAACGGCGACAAGGTTACCGTATCGGGCAACATGACCGAATACATGCAGACGCTTGTCGGCGAGCTGGTTGCGGGCGGCGACGTGACGCTCGGCGAGGATGTCGACTTCTCGAAGCTGGGGAGCAGCCTCACGCTTTCGAGCGACACCAGGATCGACCTCAACGGCCACAGCGTCAAGCTTGCGACGGGCCAGCTGCGCAACAGCGCCACGCTGACGATCACGGGTGACGGCGAACTGACGGCCCCGGCACAGGTCATCTACAACGAAGGCAAGGTGATCATCGAGTCGGGCACGTACCGGGCAACCGGCAGCGGCGACGCCTCGATCGTCTTCAACGGCAACGGCGGCGAAGTCGTCATCAACGGCGGCGACCTGAAGACTTCGGGCAGTTTCGCCATACAGAACAACTACGGCAAGAGCGTAACCGTCACCGGCGGCAGCATCGTGTCGACGTCGGCCAGCGACTACTGCATACTGATGCACGGATCGGGCACGCTGACCGTCACCGGCGGCCATATCGAGGGCAATTTCGGCTGCGTACGTCTTCACGGAGGCACCCATGCCAAGATTTCGGGAGGCGAGTTCGCAAGTACGGGAACCTACTATGCGCTCTTCGTGGGTGCCACGGGCACGGGAGCCACGGCCGAGGTTTCGGGCGGACGCTTCTTGCGCACGAAGCATGCCGACGGACGTCCCTGCGTATATGTCGGTTCGGGCAATGAGCTGACGCTTACGGGCGGCTGGTTCTCCGACAAGGGCCACGACGCCAACAGCAATTCGGAGCTGGTACCTGCCGCAGGCTACATCTTCGCCAATACGGGCGACACGACCTGTCCCTACCGCGTTGTAGCGGAATAGGACGGCAGCCCCGTGTGGCCACAGGAGCATTGCGGAGTATAAAGCACTGCGGACACTTGCCGGTCACACGGCATGATCGCCGACCCGTTTCGGCAATATGGACACGGAAACAGACCTCACCTTTTACTGGTGAGGTCTGTTTTTTCGACTCTTTATAATTGACGGCCACGACGGCACTCAAGAAAGTACTCCGCGCGCAACTCGAGAAAACCACCTGACGCTCATCGGTGAGACTCACTGCGCGACCTTAAAAAGGCCTCTTGAACGCCCACCCGGAAAAACACGCCGTGCATCATTCGGAAGAGCTCACCGGACGTCACCCGGAAAAACGCCCCGCGCAACTCGAGAAAACCACCTGACGCTCATCGGTGAAACTCACTGCGCGACCTTAAAAAGGCCTCTTGAACGCCCACCCGGAAAAACACGCCGTGCATCATTCGGAAGAGCTCACCGGACGTCACCCGGAAAAACGCCGCGCACGCCACTCAAAAAAACTTTCGCGCATCAATCGGAAGGACACCCGGACGCCACTCAGAAAAACGCCGCGCGCAACTCGAGAAAAACGCCCCGCACGGCCATAATATCTGCCCTGTATGCCCTCGTAGGTCTCGATACGACTGCCGACAGTCCGACGGGGTCCGGCGCGTTATTCGGCATGTTCGGCCTTGTCGCTGCCACCCTTCTTGTCGGGAGTTGGATATGGCAGGTTGGCCGCCTCGTCACCCATCTGTTCGAGATAGGCGTCGTACATGTCGAGAATCCAGTCTTCGCTCTCGTTGGCCTCCTTGTTGTGGAGTTTCTTGTCGGGGCCCTTGAACCACCCCTTGCAGAACTTCTGCAGGCCGGGATAGCGATCCTTCATCAGCACCGAATTGACCAGCATGTAGGGATAGACTATGCCTTCGGGGTCATTGTGGAACCGCACGCCGAAGTTGGTCTGCAGACGCCGCCCTCCGAAGTCGGTCGTCACCCACACCTTCCACCAGTATATGGTGGCGTTCTTGCCCACCTTGTCGACGCATAGCAGACGCTGCAACGTATTGTAGCGGCTTGCGAAGTTGGGACTTGCCAGCGGACGCGACTCCCAGCGGACGCCGTCGGGATCGTTCTCGGTAACCTCGACGTAGTCGACGCTCACCACATCCTCGGCCCTGTATGTTACGGGTTCCTTGTCGTCGGGGGTTCTGACGATCTTGAACGAGTAGTTCTCGTTCTTGAAGACGGAGCTCTCGGCCTGCCATCCGCGACGGACGTAGCCGTCGACCTTTTCGCCGGACTTGAGGGTAACGATCACATGGCGCGCCTCGTCATCCGACGGATCCTTGGCCTGCGCCGTGAAGACGATACCGGCCGTTGCTGCCAGCGTAAGCACTGAAAGAAGAATTTGTCTCATTGCATTGGGTTTTTATGGTTTTTCATGCGTTTTTCATGCGTTTTCCGGGCATTTTCCATCCATTTGCGGGTGTCCGTGTATTTCGTGCGGGCGGCATGCCGAGTGCCTCCTTTTTCGTTTTGGCGGCCGCATTTGTCGGAGGTGTATCAGCGACATCCTCTCCGGCGGCCGGCCCCCGTGGACGGCCCAAGCTGCCCGCGACAGAAGCTACTCGGCGACCGTCAGGCCGCGGTCGGGATCGTAATCGTTGAGCATCAGTATCACGCGGCTGCGGTTCGAACTCTTCGATTCGAGCACCTCACGGGCGAGAAGCGGATCGTCGGCAATGTATCCGGCCACCAGACGGCGGAAGCGTTTTTTGGCACGGCGGCTTGCCGAACCCACGCAGAAGTACTCTTCATCTCCCTTTTTGCGCAACAGGTATGCCGTGCGCGAACGGCTGAAGTAGCGCTGTTTCACCAGCACCTCGATACCGCCGTTCGGGCTGATGCCGTAACCTTTGGCCGCATATACGGCCGCGACGATCTCCGGCGTCTCGAGATAGACCCACATCCATCCGGGTTTGTCGGCGAATACGAACTTTCGCAGGTGCGTGGTGTCGGAGGGGTGCCAGCAGACCATCGAGTCGATAAGTTCGGGTGCGAATGTTTCGCGGGTTTCGTCCTTGCGGTAGGCGTTGCGCAGGAGCTTGACGGGACGCGAATGTTTCGGCAGTTTTATGCGGTCGCGTTCGCCGCACTCCACCACGGAGCCGTCCTTGAAGTATATGCGGCCGTTCACGAAGTTCGAAGCGGCGGCCGTGGAGATCGTCAATGTGGCGATCAACGACAGCATGAGGGTTGTAAACGAGCGGGTTTTCATGGTCGGAGGTTTGGTATTCCGCCGCAAAGCGGAGTGTTGTTCGTGTAAAGATAAGCAATAAAACCATAAAACAAAAAAAGAGCCTCGTCAGGTCTTTTCCGGCGCCATAACGGAGGTTTTTTCGCAGGGGTGGGGAAGCGGCGGCCTGCACCTGCACCTTTACCTTTACCTTCACCTGCATCTGCACCTTCACCTGCGCCCTCGCGACCGGTCCCGACATCCACCTTCCTGCACCCCTCGCAACCCGGCCTCCCCGCTACCCTTCTGCCGCCCTGCCGGCCCTGCCGTCCTTCCACCGGCCCCTCCGCCGGCCCGGCCTCTACATCCCCCTGCCGACCATGTCGGCCCGACCGCCACCTGCTGCCCTCCTTCCGACCTGCCGCCTCCCGACAGGGAGACAAAGCGGCGGCGGCGTGCTGCAAAACCGAAAATATTTCATACTTTTGTTTGCGGAAAGCGCGTTAGCTTTCACGAGCAACACACCGACGATGAAACGATTGCTGAAAATACTCCTTGCGACGGCTGCCCTTTGTGCTGCGGTCGCCTGTTCGCGCCACAAGATCATCCCCGACAAGACGCTGGCGCTGATCTTCCACGACGCCTTTCTGACCAACGCCTACATCAACAACCAGGGCGTGGACCTCGATTCGCTCGACGTCTACGACCCGATCTTCGCCAAATACGGTTACACGAGCGAGGACGTGCAGTACACCATAGGCAACTTTTCGAAGCGCAAGAGGGCGCGTCTGGGCGATGTCGGGGAGGTAGCCATCGACAAGCACGAGG
>CALUNG010000025.1 GCA_944321955.1 uncultured Alistipes sp.
TGGCAGCTCGTCGGGCTCATAACCCGAAGGTCGGAGGTTCGAGTCCTTCTCCCGCTACCTTAACGGACAACTCTTCGAAGAGTTGTCCGTTTTTTCATGGTCCGGCGGCAAATCCGGCGAAAAAGAAGGGCCGCACTTTCGCGCGGCCCTTGAATGTTTCGCTGTCAGCGTTGACTATTTGGTCTCGGCAGGTTTCTCGGCCTTCTCTGCACCTTCGGCAGCCTCTTCTGCAGCAGGTTTCGGCTCTACGTAAGGCTTAACGTCGATAACCTCTACCGTAAACTCCAGAGCCTCGTTGGGACCTATGGCACGACCTGCACCGCGCGATCCGTATGCCAGCTCGGCCGGGATCCACAGCTTGATCTTACCTCCCTTGCCTACGAGTTTCAGACCTTCACCCCAGCCCTTGATAACGCGGTTGAGCGGGAACTCTACGGTCTCCATGCTCTTGAGCTGATCCTCGAGACGCTTCAGCATTTCAGCCTTCTCCTCGTCGCTCTTCTCCTTGTCCTTCTTCAGATCGGCGATACGCTTCTCGACATCCTCAACACGCTGGTAGCTCGAATCGAATACCTTGCCGTCCGAGAGCTTGCCCTCGTACTTTACAACAACTACATCGCGGTTGTCTACGGCCTTGATGCTGTCGCCCTCTTCGATCAGTTTGTAGAGCAGTCCGCTTTCGGTCTTCTTGACACCGCTCTTCTTCTCGATCTTGGCAAGCCATGCAGCCGAACGCTCGGCAGCCTGTGCCGGCATTACAACCATGAAGTAGTTCTGCAGGTATTTGTTAACCTCGTCCTCGGTCATCTTGGCGTTGCCCTCGTGAACATCCACAAGACCCTTGTCGAGCCAGCAGAGCTGAATGGGAATATTGCTGTTCTTGACGTTGTTGCCGATATCGTTACCGAATGCGTACGACAACTCGGCACGTTCCTCTTCGGTCTCGAACATGGCGGGATCTGCCACGGGATACTCGACCTTGGTCGTATCGCCACCGGCCAGACGAATGCTGTCGGCTTCGGCACGCTGCTTTGCGATGGCACGCGAACGCTCGCCGCGCTTGCTCATGAAGTAGTCGCGCAGAATGTCGATCGACTCCTCCTGGGTCTGCTTGGACTTGCCCAGAGCAGCCTCGTCGATACCTTTGGTTATGAGCTGCATGTCGAACGGTATGTCGCGAAGTTCGAACTTCATGCCGTTACCGATATTGGCACCCAGAGCATACGACAATGTGTCGAGCTTCGAGCTGTCGCCTTTGGTGATGAGCCCCTTGCTGCCGCAGGAGGACATCAGGGCTGCGGAGCCAAGGACTACCGCAACCGACAAAATTACCTTTTTCATTACTTATTCGTTATTAATTAAACTGTTTCCGTTCACTAATGTCCGACAAAGATATAAAATAATCGTATATGGTACATATAAATTAAACAACGATTATCTTCTGCGCCTGTACGGCACTACATCGAGCACCTCCACCTCGTAGAAGAGCGTCGAATTGGGTGCAATACCCAGTTCCTCGTCACCGCCCGAACCGTAGGCGAGCTCCGACGGGATCCATGCATGCACGCGACCGCCCTGGCCGACGATCTTCATCACCTCCTGCAGACCGACAACCAGATCGCCCAGAGCCGTACGCAACGTATCGGCCTTGTCATACGACGAATAGACCAGAGATCCGTCCTGACGCGTCAGGCGATAGCGCACCACCACGGTATCGCGCATGCTCGTGGCGAGAGTCTCCTGATCGCCCAGTACCTCGACGCTGTATGTCACGCCCGAGCGTGTACGCACGTACGAGCGGTCGTTCTTGACCAGATCCTCGAGGAAACGATCCTCATAGAGCTTGAACTTCTCGTATTTGGTGTAGTTCATCTGCCGCAGGTAATAGAGTTTGGCATCTTCGAGCGACATCTTCGGCGTACCGGCATAGACATCGCGTATGGCCGTACATACGGCATCGACATTGAGCGTCGAGTCCATCTTCATGAGATTCATGCCCACGTTGAGACCTATTACGTACGACAGCGAGTCGGGTTCGGCAGCCAGACGCACATTGCCCTTGCGGCACGACGCAAACGCCGCGGCCACGAGCAAGACAACAATTATTTTTTTCATTGCACCTTCAGTGTTTGGATGATTTGAGAGCTATGCCGCACATTTTGTAAAGCATGCGGGCACCGACCATGGCATCGATCTTGTCGTCCATGCGCGGCACGACCTCGACCACGTCGAAACCGACGATCTCGCGTCCCGAACGTGCCACCATGTCCATCAGGTAGACCGCCTCGTTGAAGGTCAGGCCGCCGACGACCGGAGTGCCGGTATGGGGGCAGTATTCGATTGTCAGCGAATCGATATCCATGCTTATGTAGACCTGCTGCGGCAGGTGTTCCACGATCTGTTCGCAGAGCGACGCCCACGTGCGACCCTCGAAACGGGCCGACGAGAGCATGTTGTCATCGAACATCTCCACCCGCTCCGAATTACGGGCGAGATTGAGTTCGGCATCGCAGAAGTCGCGTACTCCGACCTCGACGATTTTGGATACCTGCGGCATGTCGCGCAGCACGTTGAACATGATCGAGGCATGCGAGTAATCGAAGCCTTCGTACGATTCGCGCAAGTCGCAATGGGCATCGAAATGGAGAATGCCCACGCCCTCGAAGCGCTCGGATACGGCACGCAGTATACCGTACGAAGTCGAATGGTCGCCGCCGACCAGTCCGACGATCTTGCCCTTAGACAGCCACTTCTCGGCCTGTGCCCGCACGCTTTCGTTCATCTCGGCGCTGCCTTCGTTGATGCGGCGTATCTTGCGGACGAAGTAGTCGCCCGTAGCGTCGCCGCCATCCTCGAGGTGTTCGATGACACGTTCGGCATCGGAACGCAGACGCTGCGAGTTCTCCTGTATGGAGTAATCTATTTCGTCGGTGGCGATACCCTTGCGCCACTCGTCGGGCGAGACGGTATCGTAGAGATCGAGCTGCGTCGAGGCCTCGATGATGGCATCCGGAGCATAGGAAGAGCCTGCTCCGTACGAGGAGGTAACGTCCCATGGTGCCGATATGAGCACCAGACGCGCCTCTTCGGGCGTAAACGGCAGTCCGAAATAGTTGCCGTTATCGACGCCCACGCCATTGGGATTAAACAAATTCAGATCCATTCGCGACATTTCATTATTCCGAGCAAAGGTAGTAAAATTTTCGTGCAATACCGCATCGCATGCAGACAATATGCGCACCGTCACGCCAGCCGAAAGCCTACGGCGCACACTTTTATGGAAATTGACTTATATTTGTGCCGCAATAGACAAACGTACCGCACATGAAGATAGTTGCAGACCGGGACATACCCTTTCTTCGGGGAGTACTCGAACCTTTCGCCGAGATGGTCTACCTCGACGGCAAATCGATCTCGCACGATGACGTCCGCGATGCCGATGCGCTGATCGTCCGCACACGTACGCGATGCAACGCAAGGCTGCTCGACGATACGGCCGTACGATGCATCGCCACAGCGACGATCGGCACCGACCACATCGACCTCGACTATTGCCGCGAGCACGGCATAGCCGTGGAGAACGCCGCCGGATGCAATGCCCGCGGCGTGCTGCAGTGGGTCGGAGCCGTACTGGTAAAATGGACGACAATGCGCGGTCTCGATCCGTCGGCACTGCGTCTGGGCGTCATAGGCGTCGGCCATGTCGGGAGTATCGTTGCCGACTACGCCCGTAAGTGGGGATTCGACGTATTGTGCTGCGACCCTCCGCGCGAGGAGCGCGAGCATCTCGGGTTTCTGACCGCCGAAGAGGTCGTTGCCGCAGCCGATATAGTAACGTTCCATACGCCCCTCGATGCCGGCACGTATCACCTTGCCGACGAGCGGCTGCTCGCATGCGGCCGTCGTCCGTTCATCATCAACGCCTCCCGCGGCGAAGTGGTTGACACCGCAGCGCTGCTTGCGTCGGGATGCGAATGCGCCATCGACACGTGGGAGCACGAACCTGACATCGACCGGCAGCTTCTGTCGCGCGCAATCGTCGCGACGCCGCATATCGCAGGATACTCGCTGCAGGGCAAGGCCAATGCCGCATCGATGGCCGTTGCGGCCGTTTCGCGCCACTTCGGTCTGCCGACAGAGGGATGGTATCCCGACGGAGTCGAGCATGTCGAACCCCGTGCAATCGGCTGGCAGGAGCTGTGCGACACCATAGGCCGTCACTATGACATCGATGCCGAAAGCGCACGTCTGAGGGCCCGTCCCGAAGAGTTCGAGGCCATGCGCAACGGCTATGCATACCGCAACGAATATTTTTAACGGATATCGCAAGTTTTTTGTACCTTTGTATTTATAAGAACCCCTAAATCGGCAAAGAGATGTTCCACAAGATCCTGCGTGCTATAAATTATATTTTCGGGCCCGAGCAGGCGCAAGCAGTCGTGTTGCAGGTACTGCACTCGATCGGGTACATACCCGCCGGACGGTGGCTGCTGCACAAGATCTATGCCGTTGAGCACCCGTCGCTCGAGCGCGAAGTCTTCGGCATGCGCTTCAAGAACCCGATAGGTCTGGCCGCCGGATACGACCGCAATGCCTTTGCCTTCCGTGAATTGTCGGCGCTCGGATTCGGATTCGTCGAGGTGGGGACCATAACACCCCGTCCGCAGATGGGCAATCCGCGCCCGCGCATATTCAGGCTCGACCGCGACAGCGCCATATTCCACCGCACGGGCATGGCCAACCGCGGGCTGGAACGTGCCATCGACCGGTTGCGCCGCCCCCACGAAGGGACGATCGTAGGCTGCAACATAGGTTGCAACGCCATCACCCCGGCCGAAAGCCAGGCGGCAGACTACCTCAGGGTGTTCCGCAATCTGTATCAGTATGCGGACTACTTCACCGTCAACATCAGCTGCAACCCCACGCTGAAGAGCCATACATGCGGTGCCGTGGAGCGCATAAACGAAATACTTGCCCCGATGATCGAGTTCCGCCGCGGACAAAACCAGTACCGGCCCATCCTGCTGAAGATATCGCCCGACCTGACCGACAGCGAGGTCGATGCCGTAACCGACATCATGCTCTCCTCACCGCTCGACGGCATCGTGGCCACCGATTCGACAGCCTCGCGCGAAGGGGTGACATCGCTGCCCGAAGCGCTGCGCCGAAGCAACACAGGCACCATCAGCGGCGCTCCGCTGACGCAACGCTCCATCGAGATCGTGGCGCGCATCTACGAACGATCCAAGGGGGCCTATCCCATCATCGGCGTCGGCGGCCTGATGACTCCGGCCGACGTGCAGGCCATGCTCAATGCGGGAGCCACGCTCGTACAGCTCTATACAGGATTCGTGTATGAAGGCATGAAGCTCGTCCGCGAGTCGTGCCGTGCCCTCATCCGCGAAGAAGAGAATCGACAATAAAACCATGAATGCAGAGATCATTACAATCGGCGACGAGATACTGATAGGTCAGATCGTCGATACCAATGCTGCGTACATAGCGCAGAAACTGAACACAATAGGTATCGTCGTAAGCGAACGGGCATCGGTCGGCGACGATGCCGCACAGATCACGCGCAGCATCGAACAGGCCCTCGGCCGCAGCAGCGTCGTAATCACGACCGGCGGTCTCGGCCCCACCAAGGACGACATCACCAAGACCACGCTCACGCGCATGTTCGGCAGCCGTCTGGTCAACGACCCGAAGGTCGAGGAGCACGTACGCCGCATGATGGCGCAGCGCGGCATAGAGTTCAACGATCTCAACCGCGGCCAGGCCATGGTTCCGGAGTGCTGCACCGTACTGTTCAACGCTCACGGCACGGCTCCGGGCATGTGGTTCGAGCGCGACGGCAAGGTCGTGATATCGCTGCCCGGAGTACCGTTCGAGATGCGCCACCTGATGGAGGACGAGGTGCTGCCCAGACTGAAATCGCACTTTGCACTGCGCGCCGTGGTACACCGCACGATGATCACGGCAGGCCTTGCGGAGTCGATGCTTGCGGCCCGAATCGCCAATTGGGAGGAGGCGCTGCCGCCATATCTGAAGCTCGCATATCTGCCCTCGCCCAATATCGTAAGGCTCAGACTCTCGGCATACGAGGTGGAGGGCGAGACTGTTGCCCGCGAAATAGACCGTCAGTTCCAAAAGCTCCATGACATAATCCCCGAATATATCGTCGGATACGAGAACGACTCGGTACAGCACAATCTCCACGAGATGCTGCGCGAAAATGGGTTGACAATAGCCGTAGCCGAGAGTTGCACCGGCGGCAACATAGCGGCCAAGTTTACGGCCATGGCCGGAGCGTCGGCATACTTTCTGTGCGGAGTGACGGCATACGCCAACAGCGCCAAGATGGACATCCTCGGAGTCAAGGCCTCGACTCTCGAGAAGTACGGAGCCGTAAGCGAGGAGACTGCCCGCGAGATGGCCGAAGGCGTACGCCGCATATCGGGCGCCGATCTGGCCGTTGCGACTACGGGCATAGCGGGGCCGACGGGCGGCACGGCCGAGAAACCGGTCGGAACCGTATGGTTCGCCGTGGCCGATGCCACGGGAACGACGGCCATGATGCGAAACTCGGGCACCGACCGCGGACAGATCATCGACCGCGCCACGGCCTATGCCATCGAGATGCTCTCGAAGCGTGCAGCCGCCCTGGCCGCCGCCAAAGAGCATACGGAGACAAATAAATAGCCTTCGCGGATTGCGGATTAGAAAATTATTAGTATATTTGCGTCCCCAAATGTGGGGAAAAAGAAATTTTACAACAATGAAAGTTTGCGAAATTACAGGTAAAACCGCCGTAGTGGGCAACAATGTTTCCCACTCGAACCGCAAGACCAAGCGCAAGTTCAGCCCGAACTTGAAAACCAAGCGCTTCTGGTCTGAAGAGGAGGGCCGCTGGATCACGCTGAAGGTATCCACGTCCGGAATAAAAACCATTAACAAAAAGGGTCTGGCCGTTGCCTTGAAAGAGGCTGCCGCTGCCCAGAAAGTCTACTAAAACTTAATCCACAATGGCAAAGAAAGGCAACAGAGTTCAGGTCATTCTCGAGTGCACCGAACAGAAGGAGAGCGGTGTGGCAGGCATGTCCCGTTACATCACCACCAAGAACAAGAAAAACACCCCCGAGCGTCTGGAGCGTAAGAAATACAATCCGTATCTGAAGAGGGTAACTTTACACCGTGAAATTAAATAGTATTACGCGTTATGGCAAAGAAAGTAGTCGCAACTCTTAAGACGGGTACGGGTAAGCAGTTTACCAAATGTATCAAGATGATCAAGTCGGAGAAGACGGGCGCTTACATGTTCAAGGAGGCAATCGTTCCCAACGATCACGTCAACGAGTTTTTCAAGTAGGAAAACGAAAATTGTAGTTAAGCCGCAGGCTTAATACAAAAGGCATCACCCAATGAGGGAGATGCCTTTTGTGTTTTTCATGCACATCGATCGGCGCACCGCACATGCCGGCCGTCAGAAGCGACGGCGGCCGAGCTGCTGACGCGTCGAGGCGTCGAGATTGACGGCGATGAAGAGCATGATGGTGAAGGCTATGAGCGACGAGCCGCCATAGCTGACGAAGGGCAGCGGTATGCCCATGACGGGCATCAGTCCGATGGTCATGCCCACATTGACCAGCACATGGAAGAGCAGGATCGACGCCACGCAGTAACAGTAGACGCGTCCGAATGGTTCTTCGTGACGGTCACCCATCTTCATCAGACGAAGAATCAGCGCACAGAGCAGCCCGAGCACCACGAGCGAGCCGACAAAGCCCCACTCCTCTCCCACGGTACAGAATATGAAGTCGGTATGTTTTTCGGGCACGAAGTTGTACTTGATCTGCGTACCGTTCATGAATCCCTTGCCGAACAGACCGCCCGAACCGATTGCTATCTTCGACTGGTTGACGTTGTAGCCCGTACCTCGGACATCATCCATAAGTCCCAGGAAGTTGAGTATGCGGTTCTGCTGGTGGGGTTTGAGTATCGAGTTGAATATGTGTTCGGTCGTCGGCAGGAATATCATCGAGGCCACGAACAGGGCAATGATGACATAGATATTGCGCAGGTTGCTGCGATATGCATAGACGGCCGCGACGGCGGCAGCCACCAGCGAGACGATCATCAGCGAGAGGTAATACGGTTTGTCGACTCCGCACAGCTGCAGAGTGTAGTGCAGCAGTATCGAAGCGAGGAATACCGCCGCAAGCGCTATGATACGGCTTCGCCAGATGCGGTTCATCATCATCTCCGAGACGGTGAACACCACTATAAGCAGTATCAACAGAGTCGTCGGCGTAATCAGGAACGACACGATGAATAGCAGCACCACGAGCAGCACCGGTATGCAGAGCCACTTGTTGAGACCTTCGCGATAGAATACGAACAGGAACGAGCAGAGCACCACGCCCGAACCGGTATCGTTCTGCAGGACGATTATGGCCAGCGGCAGGAACAGAAGTGCCGCCAGACGGAACAGGTCGCCGGCGCGGTTTATCGAGAATGAGTATCCGCTCATCATGCGGGCCACGGCGAGCGCCACGGCTATCTTGGCGAATTCGACGGGCTGTATTCGCACCGACCCGAACTGGAACCATGCCTTTGCACCGTTCACCTCGCGTCCGAAAATCAACACCGCCACCAGAGCGAGGATACCCAGAGCGTAGGCCGGATATGCCAGCATATGGAAATAGCGGCTGTCGAGCAGCATGACCACGAATGCCACACCCCAGGCGGCACCTATCCACACCAGTTGCTTCATGTAGAAGTGCGACATGGACCACGGTTCAGCCGAGCCTTCGTCGAACGATGCCGACAATATGCAGACAAAACCCACGAGGGTCAATGCCACATAGAGCATCACCGTTTTCCAGTCTATACCGTCGAATATGTTCGTGCGTCCGCTATTTGTCATAATTGGGATAATATACCTCCTTGTTCCTGACGTAATCGAGCATGTATTGCCGCTTGACCTCGCCGGTCAGATAAAACTCCTCGAGCAGCGAAGCTATTGGCAGGGCCATCGAGGCACCGAAACCGGCATTCTCTACATATACCGATATGGCGATACGCGGATTTTCGCGCGGTGCGAACGAGAGGAACGTCGAGTGGTCCTTGCCGTGGGGGTTCTGGGCCGTACCCGTCTTGCCGCATACGTCATATCCGGGCAGTGCCGCCCAGCGCGATGTTCCGTCGACATTGACGCCGCGCCACATGCCTTCGACTATCGGTTCGAAATATTTGGGATCGACCTTTGTATAGTGCTTCTCATAGAAACGGCGGTCGAGCGAATCCTGACCCTCGACGCTGCGTACGATATGCGGTATGTAGTAGTATCCGCGGTTTGCGATGATGGCCGCAAGGTTGGCCATCTGCAGCGGGGTACATCCCAGCTCGCCCTGCCCTATGGCAAGCGACAGCACCGTAAGCGAGTTCCACGATCCGCGATAACGCTTGTCGTAGAACTGCCGGTCGGGCACGTAACCGTCGCCCTCGCCCAGAAAGTCGGTATCGAGGTTACGGCCGAAACCGAAACTCTCGACATACTCCTTCCACACGTCGAATCCCTCCTTCACGCTGCCGTATTTCGGATTGTCGAGAATATTGCGGAAGACGTAGCAGAAATAGGCGTTGCACGACGTAGAGACGGCAAAGTAAAGATTCAGCGGCGACGAATGCTCGTGACACTTCACGCGCACGCGACCCGAGCGGTATCCGCTGTGGCACGGATACATGTCCGTAGGTTTCAGCACGCCCTCCTGCAGGCCGATGAGACCCTGCACAAGCTTGAATGTCGATCCCGGAGGATACTTCGCGCGCACGGCTCGGTTGAACAACGGCTGCCGCTTGTTGTAGAGCATCTTCATGTAGTTGTTGCCTCGCTGTCGGCCGACAAGTTCGTCGGGATCGTATGTCGGCGACGAGACCATCATCAGTATCTCGCCCGTCGACGGCTCTATCGCTACGGCGGCACCTACCTTGCCCCGCATTAGCTCTTCGGCGAAGAGCTGCAGGCGCGCGTCGATGGTGCAGACGATCGACTTGCCGTGCTCGGGCAGCGTATCGAAAGCCCCGTCCATATATGAGCCCTTGATGGCTCCGTGCGTGTCGATCTCCTCGATACGCAATCCGTTCCGTCCCTTCAGGACATCCTCGTATGCCGCCTCCACACCCGTAAGACCGATGTAATCACCGGCATTGTAGTCGGGATAACGTTTCAACATCTCGGGGCTTACCTCGCCGACATACCCGAGCAGGTTGCCACCGATCTTGCGCGGATACTGGCGTTCGGTACGGTAGACCGTATAGAAACCGCGCAGGTTGCACTCGTCAAGCAGCAGCTTCGCCTCCTTGGGCACGAAACTCAGGATGCGGCGCGGAGCACGCGGACGCATGCGGGCATTGCGCAACTCACGTTCGAGCTTTTCGGGCGTGATGCCGAGAATACTGCATATGCGAAGGGTATCGAAGCCCGATCGCGGCAGATCCTTGTAGACGACCATGAAGTCGTAGCACTCGCGGCTCTGCACCAGAAACTCGCCGTTGCGGTCGTATACCTCACCGCGGGCCGGATAGAGCGTAACCGGATGCAGGACATTGCGCTGGGCCATGTCCTTGTATCTGGTATCGATGAGCTGTATGTAGGCAAGCCGCAGGACTATGGCGCCGAATATCAGGAACACCACGGCCCGCAGCGTACGTATTCTCGAGAGATCGTTGTAACCGCTCATCGTGCCGAGAGTTTAGACGTGAAGAGGCGGGTCAGGGCCCACACGAAGAGCACCGACGCGGCGGCACTGACGACGAAACGCAGAAGCTGATGCCACGGATAGGCCGTAGTGAAGGTCTCGAACGCGAAGAAAACGGCGTTGTGCAGCACGGTCAGCGACACGAAATAGTAGACGAAGTGACGTCGCCCCATGCGCGACTCGGACGGCACGCCGCCTTCACGCACGTTGTTGTGACCGAATATCAGGTTGAGCAGCGGCTGGCGCATGTATGCAGCTGCCAGCGTGGCGATGGTATTGAGTCCGGCCGTACCCATCGTAAGGTCCATGAGTACACCCGTAACAAGTCCCGACAACAGCACCCATACCGGAGCCGTGTTCAACGGCAGCAGAATGATGAACGCCACGTACACCAGCGGGGCGAAGCACGAGCTCAGCGACAGTTCGTTGAAGAAGAAGATCTGCAACAGAACCGAAGTTGCGAAAAGCAGTATGTATTCTCCTGTACGGTACATGTGACGATCAGTCGTAAATCTTGTGCTCGGCCTCCTCTTCGAGCTGCACGGCCTCACCGAGACCGATATTCTTGACGAGCACGACGTTGTAAAGTTTGGTAATGTCGACGGCCAGACGTATCACGACGTCATACGAAGTCTGCGTGCGGTCGAGTTCGAAGCTCTCGACCGTACCGATGAGCATTCCTGCAGGGAAGTAATGCGAGAAGCCCGAAGTAACCACCTCGGCGCCGACCTTTATGTCGGCATATTTCGAGAGTTCGTGCATCTGGACCTTGTGCGGGTTGACGCCGTCCCACTCGATCGAACCGGAATAGTCGTCGCCGACGATCTTGCCGCCCGTACGGAACGAGGTATTGAGTATCGACAGCGCCACGGAGTAGCGCTCCGAGCAGGCGAGGATATATCCCACGGCCTCGCCCGAAGGCGACAGCACGGCCATGTCGGTTGTTACGCCGTCGCGCAAACCTCGGTTCAGCGTCATGAAGTTGCGGGTGCGGTTTATGCTGTTCGACACGATACGTGCGGGAATGTACTCGTACTGCAGTTCGGCGGCTTCGCGAATGGCCAGACTGTCGGCCATGACCGTGCGGTACATGGTGAGCTCCTGTTCGAGTTGTGCGACACGCTCGGTAAGCAGGGCGTTCTCGCGTCCCAGCGAGAAATACTTGCCTATGTCCGATATGGCCGTCGATATTCCTCCTGTCACGGTATTGGCGCGCGAAAGCAGACGAGCCTGCGTGTAATATGTCGAGCGGGCATAGAAACTTATGGCCACGATCTCGAGTATCACGAACAAGATCGTCACGTACGTACGACGCAGGAATTCAATCAGACGATACATCTTTGAAGCCTTTTAACCGGTAAAACATCGGCATCGTGGGTGTCGGCACAACTGCCGCACCGACATCCGAACGCCTCACGTGCGGGCCGAATGCCGACAGGAGTCATTAGCCGACCCGTACACATCCCGACAGGGCATCAGCCCTTCATCAGGAACGAGAAACGGTCGATGTTCTTCAACGCTATGCCGGTACCGCGGGCGATTGCACGCAACGGATCTTCGGCTATATGGAACGGCAGGCCCGTTTTCTCCGAGAGACGACGGTCGAGACCGCGAATGAGGGCACCGCCACCGGCAAGGTATACGCCGTTCTTGACGATATCGGCATAGAGCTCCGGCGGCATGTTCTCGAGCACCTTCATCAGGGCTGCGTCGAGCTTGACAAGCGACTTCTCGAGAGCGTAGGCAATCTCGTTCGAGCTGAGCGAGACGGTCTGCGGCAGGGCCGTCAGCATGTTCGGGCCGGTGATGATGTAGTCCTCGGGTTCGTCGTCCAGATCGGGAAGCGCCGCGCCTATCGAGCACTTGATAGCCTCGGCCGTACGCTCGCCGATACGGATATTGTGTTGCTGACGCACGTAGTTCTGAATGTCCGCCGTGAAGACGTCGCCGGCCACGTTGATCGATTCGGAGCAGACGATACCGCCCAACGATATGCAGGCTATCTCCGAGGTACCGCCGCCGATATCGATTACCATGTTGCCCTCAGGGGCCTCTACATCGAGACCGGCTCCCAGAGCCGCCGCCATCGGTTCGAAAATCATGTAGACCTCGCGGGCTCCGGCGTGGTCGGCCGAGTCGCGCACGGCACGTATCTCGACGTTGGTCGAGCCCGACGGTATGCATATCACCATGCGCAACGACGGCGAGAAAAGGCTGCCCGATGTGCGAACCTTCTTGATCATGCCGCGAAGCATCATCTCCGTAGCGTTGAAGTCGGCGATCACGCCATCCTTCAGCGGGCGGATTGTACGTATGTTGGGATTGGTCTTCTCGTGCATCTGGCGGGCCAGGTGGCCGATGGCTATGAGTTTGTCGGTGTGCACGTCGATGGCCACGATCGACGGCTCATCCACGACAACCTTGTCGTTGTAGATTATGAGGGTGTTGGCCGTACCGAGGTCGATGGCCAGTTCCTGTGTCAAAGAAAAAAGTCCCATATGTCAATTCTATCTGATTATCAACCACAAAAACATGCAACAAATACACGCCATCGCGCGCATGCACATGTCTTGGCAAAGATAGAAAAAAAGATATTATGTTCTTATGCCGCAGGCTAATTTTATAACGATTTTTTAGTTCGGTTTTCAGTGTCCGAGACGCATCCGCACATCCGAAGGCCGCAATAATGTTGCAAAACACGCACTTGCGAACTAATTCACGAAAAAGCGGAGCAATTGTCGCGATTTTTAGTTACTTTTGCCGGACACAAAACCGAAAAGCCTGTGATGACAAATCCTACAATCGGGAACGGCAAGTGCGCCGTCATCGGACACGGCAGTTGGGCTACGGCCATCGTCAAGATATTGAGCGAACGCGGAGCAGAGATCCACTGGTACGTACGCAATGGCGAGGTACTCGAGTCGCTGCGCACGCGCGGCCGAAACTGCAAGTATCTGCGCGACGTGAAGTTCGACGTTTCGCGGCTCGTACTGACCGATGACATCAACGCCGCCGTACGGCAGGCCGACACCGTTGTGTTGGCCGTACCTTCAGCCTTCCTGAAGGAGTTTCTGCGGCCGCTCGCCACGCCGCTGCACGACAAGTTCGTAATCTCGGCCATCAAGGGCATAATACCGGACGAATACCAGACCGTAACCGACTACATGTCGCAACGCTACGGAATACCGGACGACCGCATAGGCATAATCACCGGACCGTCGCACGCCGAAGAGGTAGGACGCGAAGGGTTGTCGTACCTCACGGCCGTATGCAGCGACGAGCAGCGTGCACGGGAATTCGGCGCGATGTTTGCCACCGATTACATACGCCTCTCATACTCCACCGACATCATCGGCGTGGAGTATGCCGCCATCATGAAGAACATCTACGCCATAGCCGTCGGATTTGCCGTGGGTCTTGGGTACGGGGACAACTTTCTGGCCGTGCTCATATCGAACTGTGCCATGGAGATGAACTTTTTCCTCAACAGCCGCTTTCCGGCCGAGCGCAATACCCGCCGTTCGGCATATCTGGGCGACCTGCTGGTGACGTGCTACTCGACATACAGCCGCAACCGCCGTCTGGGACTGCTCATCGGCCACGGCTGTTCGGTCAAGAGCGCCCTCAACGAGATGACGATGATAGCCGAGGGCTACTTTGCGGCCGACTGCATACGCCACGTCATGACGAGCAATACGGCCGACACCCCCATCGCCGGCATGGTTTACGATGTGCTGTACGGAGGTGCATCGGTACGCGAGAAGATGAACGAACTGACATCCAAATTGATATAAAAACATACAACATCATGGAACTGATCAAACTTGACATTCGCAAATCGGGCGTCGAAATCACCGCCGAAGCGAAAGCCGAAGCCGCACGCGCCAACGAGCTTCTCTACTCGGGCAAGGGTGCCGGCAATGATTTTCTGGGTTGGGTAAACCTTCCGTCGTCGATATCGGCCGACGAGATGGCCGCAATCAAGGCAGAGGCCGAGCACCTCCGCGCCAAGGCCGACGTTGTCGTCTGCATCGGCATCGGCGGTTCGTACCTCGGCGCGAGAGCCGTACTCGAGGCCATGAGCAACTCGTTCGAGTTCCTCAGGAAGGAGCACAAGAATCCTACGGTCGTATTTGCCGGACAGAACATATCCGAGGACTACACCTATGAGCTGATGGATGCCCTCAAGGAGCACTCGATCGCCGCAATCGTGATCTCCAAGTCGGGAACCACGACCGAACCGGCCATCGCCTTCCGCATCATCAAGGAGGAGATCGAGCGTCGTTACGGCAAGGCCGAGGCACGCGAGCGCATCGTCGCCATCACCGACAAGGCACGCGGAGCCCTCAAGACTCTGGCCGACAACGAAGGCTACCCCACGTTCGTAATTCCCGACAACGTAGGCGGCCGCTTCTCGGTACTCACACCGGTAGGTATGCTTCCGCTGGCTGTCGGCGGCGTCGACATCGAGGCGCTGATTGCAGGAGCCGTCGAGATGGAGAAGGCCACGGCTGCCGACAAGAGCATCGACGAGAACCCCTCGGCACAATACGCCATCGTACGCAACGCCCTTTACCGCGAGGGCCGCAAGATCGAGCTGCTCGGTTCGTACGAGCCCCGTCTGCAGTACATCAACGAGTGGTGGAAGCAGCTCTACGGCGAGAGCGAAGGCAAGGAGGGCAAGGGTATCTTCCCCGCAAGCGTAACGCTGACGGCCGATCTGCATTCCATGGGCCAGTACATACAGGAGGGCGAGCGCACCCTCTTCGAGACCATCATCTCGGTAGCGGCACCCGCATTCAAGGTGGTGATCGAGTCCGACAAGGATAACCTCGACGGCCTCAACTACCTCGCCGGCAAACGCATCTCGGAGGTCAACAAGATGGCCGAGCTGGGCGTACAGCTTGCACACGTAGACGGCAACGTTCCCAACATCCGCGTCGAGATACCGCGCATAGACGAGCGTTCGATCGGCGCACTGCTCTACTTCTTCGAGAAGGCGTGCGGAATCAGCGGTTACATGCTGGGCGTCAACCCGTTCAACCAGCCGGGCGTGGAGGCATACAAGAAGAACATGTTCGCACTGCTCGACAAACCCGGATACGAGGAGGCTTCGAAAGAGATCAAGAAGCGTCTGTAATCCGCGAAATACGACCGGCCGCCGGGGCCGTCACCGCAACTTCAGGCCGGATCCGTCTTTCGACGGGTCCGGTTTTTTATGGCGGCATACGGAGTGCACGGTTCATGGCACGAAAAATGCATCCGCTCCGATGTCATATCAGACGACCATGAAACCCGTATATGCAACCGTTTTCATTCTGATTCTGCTGGTGGCGACATCGGCTGCCGTAGCCGTAAATATCGACGAACGCCTGCACCGCCGCGATGACGGACGGTGGAAGAGAGGCATCGAGTATCTCAACGAATGTTCGGCGGCGGCGCATGTCCAGAGCGTGCGTTACGAAAGTTACGCAGCGAGAGCCCGCGAAGACGGACGACCCGCCACGGCCCGCCTGTTCAGTGCGCTGGCGCAGTCGGAACGCGTACACGAACGCATCTGCGCCCATGCTTCAGGGCTTTTCAACGGCGAGTACGAACCGCCGACCGTCATGGTCAAGGTGAAGACACCGACATCGGCCAATATCGAAAAGAGCCTTTCGTATGAACGGCGGCGCCTCGACGTCTCGGCCGGGATGGCCGCCAAGCGTGCCATCGAGGCCGGGAACCGTTATGTGGCCCGGCTGATGATATGGCTCGACGGCAGCAACCGTCGGCATTTGGAGCTGCTGGAGCGCGCCCGCGACGGCATCCTCGCGGAAGAGGGATACGAAGTGTGCCCCAACTGCGGCAACATGTACGAGCGTCGCAACTGCGACGTCTACTGTCCCTTCTGCCTGACGAACTCAACGGAGTTCACCGTATTCGGCAACAGGGATGACTGAGGTGTACAGGATGTGCAAAAACCTATATTTCAGGCAGTAGTGTCTGGTTTGAAGGAGTCGTGCTCCGGATTCAGAGGTCTACCAGATGGTTGCGAATGGCATAGACGACAAGGCTCGCCGTATTCTTGCATCCGGTCTTTTCGAGGATATTGGCCCGGTGCGCGTCGACCGTGCGTTTCGATATGAAGAGTTTGTCGGCTATCTCCTGGTTCGACAGACCACGGCATATTCCGAACAGTATCTCTATTTCGCGCGACGAGAGCTCCTCGCTGGCACGTCCCTCGGCGTCATGCATGCGGCTCGATATGGAGGCCAGCAGACGTTCGCTGAAATAGCTGCCTCCGGCCATGACCGCATCGATGGCCGCGAATACCTCGTCGATGCTCGAATCCTTCAGCAGGAAGCCTCTGGCACCGGCCTCGACCATACGCGAATAGTAACTCTCCTCGCCGAACATCGAGAGACAGATGACCTTCAGGTCGGGACGCAGGGCCAACGCCTCGCGTGTGGCGTCGGCACCGCCCATTACCGGCATGGCTATGTCCATGAATACCACGTCGACGGCCGTCACCGGCAACATCTTCAGAAATTCGGCTCCGTCGGCGGCCTCTCCCACCACGCGGTAACCGCCGCGCATAGACAGCAGACCGTTCAACCCGTTGCGGAACAACGCGTGATCGTCGACCAGGACTATCCTGACTTCATCCATCGTTCTAAACTCCGTGTGCGTTAACTACGATCGAGGCGTGCATGCCGCGTCCCTTGGAGCTGGTTATGTCGAACGTACCGTTGAGCGAGTTTATGCGCGACGAGATGTTCGAGAGACCCATACCGCAATCCATCATGGCCGAAGGATTGAAGCCACGGCCGTCATCGGTATATTCGAGCGAGATGGTGTCGTTGTTGTATGCGAGCGACAGGTTTATCGATTTGCAGCCAGAATGTTTGAGCGAATTGTTTATCAGTTCGCATATCACGCGGTACATGATCACCTCGACATCCGAATCGAAACGTTCGTTGCGCAGGTTCGTGGTGAAACGTATCTTGATGTCGTGTATCGACACGCTCTTGTCGATGAAGTTGCGCACGGCGCGGGCCAGGCCGAAGTCGTTGAGCACCTGCGGCTGCATGTTGTTCGATATCTCGCGCAACGAGCGTATGGCCTCGTCGATGACATATATCGTGTTGGATATTATCTCCTTCTGCTGATCGGCCCCCTTGTCGGCCGAGAGCGCCGTCAGCGACATCTTCGCCGACGAAAGCAGCGGTCCCATGCCGTCATGCAGTTCACGGGCGAAACGCGACCGCGACTTCTCCTCGGTACGGAGCACGGCCGTCAGTATGCGCTTGTTGAAGAGCGAACGCTGGCGGTTGAGCCGTCCGATATAGTTGAACAGCTTGTGGGCGTACATCACGCCTATCGACATGCACAACGACGCTATGGTGCTCATCAATACGAATGTGGGTACGGGTACGGCAGCGGTCTTGCTGATGGCTATGAACTGCAGCACGAGGTTGACCGACAACATGAAAAATCCGATGATGAAGAGTATCCACACCGAATTGTACTTGGTCGTATGCACCAAACGCAATGCGAATACCGTGGCCACGCACTGTACGACGATGGCCGCGATGCGCATGAGCTTCCGCCACGGCGCCAGGAGAATCTGTTGCCAGCGTTTCGGCACCCCCGGCGCAACG
>CALUNG010000026.1 GCA_944321955.1 uncultured Alistipes sp.
TAGTAGGTGAACAGACCGTGTCCCTTCTCGCGGTAGGGGTATGCAGTCTCGTCGCCCTGCGCCGCCGAGAAGACCACCATCTTGCCCGTCGGGGCGTCGGCACGGGCCTTTATGGCGACACCGCGCGCCGATGCCAGCATGTCGCCCTTGCGCGTTGCGCCGCTGAAGCATGCATCGAGGAATACCGTTACCGAGCCTGCCGGAACGCCGCCCAGTTTGGCGTAGAGGTCTGACAGTTTGTATCCCGTCGAAACGTTGTATCCGTAACCGTCTACGGGCAGCAGATACGATTCGCGTGTCGACTCGTCGGGTATGCCGTGACCGGCATAGTAGAAGATGATGTCGGCCGAGCCTCCGTATGTCTTCGCGACGCGGCACACCCAGTCGACCTCGGCCCGCATGTTGTTGAGAGTGGCGTCGGCCACGTAGTGCACGTTCTTCTCGGGCAGCCCGAGCGTCGTGGTGCAGTACTTGCGGAATGTCTCGCCGTCGTTGCGTGCGAACTCCACGGCCGATTCACGCTGGTAGTTCTCGTTGGCGATAATCACGGCAAAGGTCGATTCGGCGTTGCTGCTGCGTCCTGCTGGTATGTCGACATCGACATCGGACTTGCCCACCGAGATGTTTACCGTCGATATGTTCTGGCTTCCGCTCTTGCCGCCATCGTCGTTCAGAACGATCTCTATGGGATCGAAGTTGTAGTCGACCTGTGCGACGGTATAGTTGAGCGACGCCTGATTGCTGTATTTGTAGATCTTGTTCGACGGGAAGGCAAGCATCAGGTCGGCCAGCGCCAGAAAGTCGTTTTCGATAAAGTATCGGGGGTAGAATTTGGCCTTGCTCCACTTCTTTTCGAACGTGGGTGCTTCGGAGAGCGGAACCGGCACCAACAGACGTCCGTACTCCTTGGCATCGAGCATGAATACCTCGTTGTCGGCATCGTAGCCCTCGATTGTCAGCCGGAGCGGCGTAGAGTTGCGGGCTATGTACTCCTTTTCGGCCTCGCGTGTAAGTTCCTCGATCTTGCGGTCGCGCGTCTGCTGATTGACGCGCGCCTGCCAGTCGGACGTCTTCTCGTACATGCCCTTTTGCTGCCATGTCCTGATACGCGTCTCGACATAGTTGCGGGCAAAGCTCGAGAACGATTTGTTGTAACGCTCGCGGGCATCGGCCACCGATGCGTATTCGCACGGTACGACCAGGCGTCCCGTGACGGTTATTATGCCGTACTTGCCCCCGGAACGTACGACGGCAGTCCCCTTGTCGAAACTTGCCCCCATTTCGTAATCGAAGGCTATGGCTTCTTCTCCCCGGGTGTTGAGGTAGCCGCAATGGCCGTCCCTGTATGCCAATGCAAGACCCTCGCTGAAGGGATATATCTTGCTGTATCGCGGTGCGGCCAGAGTGTTGCCACGGGTATCGATCAGGCCCTGAAGCCCTTTGACGGTGACGCATGCCACTCCGCATGACTGGAATATCTCGGCATAGTCGTACTGGTGTTTTATGACTGTGCGTCCCTGACTGTCGACATAGCCGTATTTGCCGCCGTAGCGGCTCGGTTTGAGTTGGATGTCGGCGTTGCCCTGGCCGTAAGCGTTCACGGCGACGGTCGCCGCGGCAAGAATCGTTAAGAGGAGTTTCATGTTTCGTGTGCAGTTGTTTTCAGTTCATGTGGATGCGTCTCCGTCGGCGTGCGGTTCCTTATTTCTTGATGGTTACGACCTTCTGCATCGTGGCCATCTGCGCGTCGCGCGTGCGGCAGCGCGTAAGCCACTTGTGGAAGTCCGCGAAGTTCAGCTGCCGCGGCAGCCCGTCGGTGGCGTAGAGATCGTTGGCCTTGGTGAATTCGTTGGGCGAGAAGATGATGTATATGTTGTCGTGTTCGACGCTGCGCGGTGTGGTCATGACGTATTCGTCGACAATGGCACGTTCGTCGCGATCGGCCTTCTCTATCGAGAAGAAGATGTACTCCCTGCCTCCGACTATCCGTGTCTGGCCGTCGGTGTCGTTCATGTACGGAAGCAGGCAGTATGCCGTCTGTTCGGCATCGACCATGTAGACGGCAAGATAGCCGTCCGTCGGTGAAGTGAAGTAAAGATAGAACTGGTCGCCGTTCTTGAATGTCTCGCTCTCGAAAGCGGGATCGGCCTCCTTGCGCAGGATCTTTGCCGTGAAGTCGACCTTCGCCGCCACTATCTCGCGAGCCTTGCCCCAAACCCTGCAGATCACGACCTGCTGACCGGTACGTTCGTCGACGAGGTATTGGTACTCCGGATCACGCGTGTTCGAGAGCCACTCGCCCTTGACGTCGCTCTCGTTGAGCGACAGGAAGTCGACCGTCGACTGGCCGGTGTCGTTCTTGATGACCGTCGAGGTGGACTGTGATATGATCGTTCCGAATGTCTGTGCTATGGCCTCGGTGCGGGCCCGTTTTTCGGCCGTGCGGCGGGCTTCGGCCATCGTTACGTTGTCGGGTACCACGTAGCGGTATTCACCGCTGACACTCTGTATCTTCTGTGCCGCGGCCGGTTGCAGCGCCATCAATGTCGCGGCGGCTGCTGTGATGAGTATGCAAATCGATTTCTTCATGGTTGCGGGGGTCTCTGCGTACTTTGCATTTTAACCGCCGACACCATACCCCGTGAAGGGTATGGTGCGGTGGCGTGGGTCGGCGGATACTGTGTATTCGCCGTTGGGGTTATGTCTGTGGATAATTAGAATCCGAGAGCCTTGTCGAGCTGATCGGCGAGCTTGTCGCCCTTCTTGCGAAGATCCTCGCGTATGGGCTCCTTGGCATCGTTCAGGGCTACGGTGGTGCTGTATGCAACACGTACCAGTACCTCTACCTGCTTGTTCTTGAGTTTGCGGTAGCACTCCACGATGGGTACCACGCGGCCGATCTTGGTGGTGATGAAGTTCTTGCTTGCCGATACCGACTCCACTACGGATGCTGCCTGCTCGGCTGCCAGCTGCTCGTTCGAAACCTGATTCTCGACGATACGTGCTATCTCCGTCTCGATCTGGCCCGCAAGGTTCTGCTTCGCAAGCTCGAGAGCCTGCATCTTGGCGGCATCGTAAACTTCGCCTATCGACTGTCCTTCCGACATCAGATATTTGGGCAGAAGGTTCTCGTCGAGTTCATACTGCATGTTGTAGGCGCGGTCGAGCTGCTTCTCGAGGGGAAGCGCTCCGGGTGATACGACCCAGCCCTGCTTTGCAAGAGACTTGGCCTCCTTGCGTGCAGCCTTGCTTGCCTTGGCGTTGAGTTCGCTTTTCGACATCTTGAGGATCTCCTTGCGCTCCTTGTTTATATCCTTTGCACTTTGTGCAGATACGGTAGTTGCTCCTACAAGAAGGGCGAGCGCCATTACGAATAACTTTTTCATAATTCGTTTCGTTTGATCCGCTGCCGGCACCTCGGCAACGATAAAATACATAGGGTTAGGGGACACGTGGTGCTGAAATCAAACTCCGAAATACGAACTTGCCGCCGCGGCCGTCTGCTCACGTTGCCGTGTCGCCTGACTCTCCATGCCGGTTTTGCCTCGGCTTGCGATGCATTCCGGAGCCTCATTCCGTTTCCCTTTGTGGGGTAAAAATAATAATTTAATGCTTTATAAACAACTGTTTTCGGTAAAAACTGCACTTTGAACGCACCGTTACTCAATATGCGAACCGTTTCCTGTGACCATGAAAAAAGAGGCCGCGCCCCGCGGCGCAGCCTCTTCCATTCCATGAGTCAGTGGCTATTTTGCGTATGATACGGCTCTCGTCTCGCGGATTACCGTGATCTTCACCTGTCCGGGATAAGTCATCTCGTCCTGGATCTTCTTGGCTATATCGTGCGACAGGCTTTCGGATTCCGAATCCGAGAGTTTATCGGCGCCGACGATGACACGCAACTCGCGTCCGGCCTGGATTGCATATGTCTTTGCCACGCCGGGATACGAAAGAGCAATGTCCTCCATCTCCTTCAGGCGCTTGATGTAAGACTCGACCACTTCGCGGCGTGCTCCGGGACGTGCTCCAGATATGGCGTCGCATACCTGTATGATCGGGGCGATGAGCGATGTCATCTCCGTCTCGTCGTGATGGGCGCCGATGGCGTTGCATACGTCGGGCTTCTCCTTGTATTTTTCGGCCAGTTTCATGCCGATGATTGCGTGCGGCAGTTCGGGCTCGTCGTCGGGCACCTTGCCTATGTCGTGCAGCAGACCGGCACGTCGTGCTGTTTTGGGATTGAGGCCGAGCTCTGCGGCCATGATACCGGCCAGATTGGCCGTCTCGCGTGCATGCTGCAGCAGGTTCTGTCCGTACGAAGAACGATATTTCATCTTGCCGATGAGACGTATCAGTTCGGGGTGCAGGCCGTGTATGCCAAGGTCGATGGTGGTGCGCTTGCCGACCTCGACAATCTCCTCCTCGATCTGCTTCTTGACCTTTGCCACAACCTCCTCGATGCGTGCCGGGTGTATGCGGCCGTCGGTTACCAGCTGGTGCAGGGCCAGACGTGCAATTTCGCGGCGTACCGGGTCGAAACCGCTCAGGATGATGGCTTCGGGCGTGTCGTCGACGATGATCTCGATACCCGTAGCGGCTTCGAGCGCACGTATGTTACGGCCTTCGCGTCCGATGATGCGGCCCTTGACCTCGTCGCTCTCGATGTTGAATACGGTAACCGAGTTCTCGATGGCCGTTTCGGTTGCCACGCGCTGTATCGATGAGATGATGATCCGCTTGGCCTCTTTCGTCGCGGTCATCTTCGCCTCCTCGATGGTCTCGTTGATGTATGTGGCGGCGTCGGCCTTGGCCTCGGCCTTCATGTTCTCGATGAGCGTGTTCTTGGCCTCCTCGGAACTCATTCCCGAGATCTGCTCCAGACGGACGTTCTGCTCCTTCATCTTCTGGTTGATCTCCTCCTTCTTGTGTTCGAGGATCTGAAGCTGCGTTTCGAGCTGTTCCTTCAGACGGTCGTTCTCGCGGCTTTTGTTTTCGAGTTCGCGCTGCTGGTTTTGCAGGTTGGCCTCCATCTGCTTGGCCCGCTGTTCGCTTTGGGCGACGCGCTGGTTGCGCTCGTTGACCTGACGGTCGTGTTCGCTCTTGAGCTGTATGAACTTCTCTTTTGCCTGGAGCAGCTTCTCCTTCTTGAGCATCTCGCCTTCGGCCTCTGCCTCCTTGAGCATCGACTTCGAACGAGTCTTGACGCCCCAGTATGTGGCGGCTCCCGTTATGGCGGAAACTACTACGGCAATTACGATGATGATTAAAGTTGCCATTATGTAAGTTAATAATTAAGTATAATAAAAAAAGCCCGCACGGATTCCTTGTCTCGTTTGACGAATCTGCCGATTAGTCATGTGTGAGGGCTTCGAGAGATCGCAATCTTCCAACGGTGCGCGCGGCACACCCCGTGAGGGGTTAAGGCCTGATTTTGAAAGCCGAGGTTGCCTCAATATAAAAAGTGTTCAGTTTCGCAAAGCTTAAGGAATCTATGCGGGTAGATTTCTTCGTGTATGTTAAAGAACCTATTCGTTTATCTTTCGAACGTGTGGCAATCATCTTTTATTGCTGCCGACGTCCTGATGTCTCCTGCCTCTTTTCCTGTCTTCAGGGCCTTTACCTCTCTCTCTGCCTTTCGGTGCAGGGTCTTCCTGCCTCTTTCCCGGTCTTCCTGCCGTTCGGCGCCTGGGCTTCCTGTCTCTTTGTTGGTCCTCCAGCCGTTCGTTACGGACTCTCCGCCGCACTTCCGGAATGAACCTTGTGCCTCTCACGTCCCCGATGTCACGATTTGAGATCGTCGAGGTACTCGGAAATCCGGTTCGAGAGCGATGCAAGTCTCTTTACATCTTCGTCCCCGACCTCGCGGCTCCGGGCCATGCCCAGATTCGATATGGCCAGCTGCAGTGCCGTAAGTGCAAGACAATCCTGTTTGGCAAAGCCGTCGATACGCGCCTTTTCGAACTTGGCGACGTATGCGTTCACCTCGCGTTCGGCCGCCCTGTAGAGCTCCTCCTTTGCGGGATCAATCGACAGCGAATACTCCTTGCCGCCGATTTTCAGCTTTATGCTCTGTTTGCCGCTATTGTCCATGTCGCGTCTAATCGGTCAAACCCTTTTTGCCGACAATGGCTATGCATCGGTCAACCTCCCGCATAAGACGGTTTACCCGTGCCCTCGCCTTGTCTCTGTTCCGGTTGTCTCCCGCAGCCAGACCGGCGCTCAACTCCATGAGCGACAACTCCGACTCGAGAGCCTTGATCCTCTCCTGCAACTCGCGGTTCTCCTTTTTCAGGGACAGGCACTCGGAGGCAAGTTCATCGCGTGACTGCGAGGCACGTCTGTGCTCATCCATTAGACGGCTTATCTGCCGTTCGATATCCTCTATGACTTGCTTGCCGGCCATCTGTGCAGAAGCGGATCGTATACTTACACCGTCCCAAAGATAATAAAAAAAAGATAAATCGAAAAATCCGCAGGCACTTATGTTTAACTTTTGAGTTCGCCGTAGAGGTCGTAATCGTCGGCCGCCGTTATCACGACCGTGTGGAACGTGCCGCGGTGGAGTCTTTTGCCGTCGGCCGGTATGAGTATCTCCTGGTCCACCTCGGGTGAATCGTACTGCGATCGTGCGATGTAGTAATCGCCCTGTTTCGAGTCTATTATGACGCGCTCCTCACGACCCGTACGCTCGCGGTTGAGCTGTGCCGAGATGTCGCGCTGCAGAGCCATAAGTTCATCCACACGGTGCTCCTTGACCTGCTGAGGCACATCGTCGTGCAGCTTTTCGGCCGAATAGGTCCCCTCCTCCTCGGAGTATGCAAAGACCCCCATGCGCTCGAACCGTACGTCGCGCACGAACTGCTTGAGCTCCTCGAAATCGGCATCGCTTTCTCCGGGATATCCTACCATAAGCGTCGTGCGCAGTGCCATGCCCGGCATAGCCTTGCGTAGCTTGTCGATAAGGGCATACGCCTCGGCTTTGGTGTGTCGGCGTTTCATGGCTGCAAGCTGCGAGTCGGATATGTGTTGCAGCGGCAGGTCGAGGTATTTGCAGATCTTTGGCTCGCGGGCCATCACCTCTATCACGTCCTCCGGGAAACCGGTCGGGTAGGCGTAGTGCAGCCTTATCCACTCGATGCCGTCGATGCGACAGAGGCGTTCGAGCAACTCGGCCAGGCGCCGGCGCCCGTAAAGATCGAGTCCGTAGTAGGTCGTGTCCTGCGCTATTACCAGCAACTCCTTCACGCCGGCGGCGGCCAGCCTTTCGGCCTCCTCGACAACCTTCTCGAACGGTACCGACACATGCGGGCCGCGGATAAGCGGTATGGCGCAGTATCCGCATTTCCAGTTGCAGCCTTCGCCTATCTTCAGGTAGGCGTAGTGTTTCGGAGTCGAGAGCAGGCGCTGCGTATCGAGATCCTCCCGCTTGTCGGCCTCGAGAATGTCGATGATGCCTTTGAGGTCGCGCGCCCCGAAGTATTGGTCCACCTCTGGAATCTCCCTCCTCAGCTCGTCTGCATATCGCTCGCTCAGGCAGCCGATGACGAACAGCCGGTCGATACGTCCGGCATTTTTCGCTGCTACGGCATCGAGAATCGTGTCGATGCTCTCCTGTTTCGCGTCGCCGATAAAGCCGCAGGTGCTGATAACAACGGTCTTGGCATCGGTACGGTCGCTGTCGAATACCACGCGGTATCCGGCGGCCGCAAGTCTTGCCGACAGATGTTCCGAGTCGACGCGGTTCTTGGCGCAGCCGAGTGTTATGACGTTAATCTTTTCCATCCCCGAAAAGTGCGTTGACGAACTCCCTGCGGTCGAAACGGCGCAGATGGTCTATACCTTCGCCGATACCTATGTAGCGTACCGGTATGTGGAAACGGTCGCTGATGCCGATGACCACACCGCCCTTGGCCGTGCCGTCGAGTTTGGTTATGGCCAGCGACGTGACGTGTGTCGCCTGCGTGAACTGCTTGGCCTGCTCGAAGGCGTTCTGACCGGTCGAACCGTCGAGAACGAGCATCACCTCGTGCGGGGCCGACGGGATGACCTTGGCCATCACGTTGCGTATCTTGGTCAGCTCGTTCATCAGTCCCACCTTGTTGTGCAGACGTCCGGCCGTGTCGATAAGCACCACGTCGGCCTTGTTGGCCACGGCCGACTTGAGCGTGTCGAAGGCTACCGACGCTGGATCCGATCCCATCTCCTGACGTATCATCGTGGCTCCGGCCCGCTCGGCCCATACGGCCAGCTGGTCGATGGCTGCGGCGCGGAACGTGTCGGCGGCTCCGATGTACACCTTCTTTCCGGCACGCGTCAGCTGCGCGGCAAGTTTGCCTATGGTGGTGGTCTTGCCGGCGCCGTTCACGCCCACGACCATCACCACGTAAGGCTCACCCTCGCGTGCGTCGAGCCCGAAGGCGTCGTCCGAACCTTCGGCCTCCTCCATCAGCCGTGCTATCTCGTCGCGGAGTATCCCCTGCAGCTCGGCGGCATTCATGTATTTGTCGCGGGCCACGCGTTTCTCGATGCTCTCGATGATCTTGACGGTGGTCTCCACGCCCACGTCCGACGTGATGAGTACCTCCTCGAGATTGTCGAGAACCTCGGCGTCGACAGTGGTGCGTCCCGCAACGGCCCGCGCCAGCTTCGAGAAGAGGCCGCTCTTGGTCTTTTCGAGACCGGCCTCCAGCTCTTCGCGGCTCTGTTTCTCCTGCTCGGGGGTGAGTTCGTTGTCTTTCTTCCTGTTGAATAATCCGAAAAAGCCCATTTCCCAGTTGCTGTTATACGAACGGAATCTTCACGACCTCGGCGCGGATCAGACGGTCGCGGATGACCACGGCGATCTGCGAGCCGACGGCCGCATGTTCCGATTTGACATATCCCAAACCTATGCCGACCCTGAGCGACGGCGACATTGTGCCCGACGTCACGTGTCCGATGACGTTGCCTTCGGTGTCGGCCAGATCGTATCCGTGGCGCGGAACGCCGCGGTCGATCATCTTGAAGCCTACGAGCTTGCGCTTCGGGCCTTCGGCCTTGAGCTTCTCCATGACGTCGCGGTCGATGAAATCCTTGCCGTCGACGAACTTGGTGATCCAGCCCAGTCCGGCCTCTATGGGCGACGTGGTGTCGTCGATGTCGTTGCCGTAGAGGCAGAATCCCTTCTCGAGACGGAGCGTGTCGCGGGCGCCGAGACCGATATTCTTGAGACCGTACTCCTCGCCGGCCTCCCACAGGGCCTTCCACAGACGCGGTGCATCCTCGTTGGCGATGTATATCTCGCAGCCGCCCGCTCCGGTATAGCCCGTGATCGAAAGGATGGCGCTGCAGCCTGCTACCTGCATCTTGCGGAAGGTGTAGTATGTCATCTCCTCAACTGGCTCGTCGCACATCTTCTGCACGATCTTCATGGCCAGAGGACCCTGTACGGCCAGCTGGCTGATCTCGTCCGAGGCGTTGTAGAGCTCCTTGCCGCGGCCGGGCTCCATGCCGAAGGCCTTGCCCTCGCGGCAGATGTGCTCCCAGTCCTTGTCGATGTTGGCTGCGTTGACGCACAGCATGTATGTCTTGTCGTCGAAACGGTATACCAGTATGTCGTCGACGATGCCGCCACGGCCGTTGGGCATGCACGAATACTGCACCTTGCCGTCGAAGAGCTTCGAAACGTCGTTGGTGGTGATGTGCTGCAGGAAGGGCAGCGCCTTCTCGCCCTTGACCCATATTTCGCCCATGTGGCTGACGTCGAATACGCCCGCCTTTTCGCGTACGGTCATGTGCTCGTCGTTGATGCCCGTGAACTCAATGGGCATGTTGTACCCCGCGAATTCGGCCATCTTGGCGCCGTTCGCAATGTGGTATTCGGTAAATGCGGTGGTTTTCATTGCAGGATATGGTTTATCAGTTTTGTTCGCGTCTCTTCACACCCATGCGCGGGCAGCGCTTGAACTCCTTCGTACGGTCGAACAGGTAGCGGTAGGTGGTGTGCATCTTGTGCTTGGTGGCGCAGACGTAGGTCTCGATCATGCGGTTCATTACCGGATTGAAGTCGCCGATCCATGCAAATTCGATGGTCTTGTAGTGGTTCTTGTTGGTGCGTATGTACGTTTCGAGTATGTAGCGCATCATGCCCGACTCGACTCCCTTGCCGTGGAACTCCGGCGTGATGCCGAAGATGATACCGAAGATTCGGTCGCAGCTCTTGCGTACCTTGAGATCCCACATCAGGCGCAGCTTGTTGATCCAGTTGAGCTTGCCGTTGAACTTGCCTATCAGGCGGTTGAGGTCCGGAACCATGATGAAGAATCCGATGGGCTCGTCGTTGAAGTAGGCGAAGAAGATGATGTTGGGGTCGATGATGGGCTTGAGGGTCTTGACCATGTGCTGTGCCTCCTCCCTGTCCATGGGCTTTACGCCGGTGAACAGCGCCCAGGCCTTGTTGTAGATCAGGCGGAAGCTCTCGGCGGCCTCGTCGAGGTGCTTCATGTCGATGGGGGCGAAGCGGTAGCCCGGCGTCGACATTACGCGCTTGGCGCGTTCGTGTACCAGGGCGTTGATGTCGTCGTCGTACACGCGCCAGATATATGTGTTCTGGTTGAAATAGTTCTGGAATCCGTAGTTCTCGAAGAGCTCCTTGTAGTATGGAGGGTTGTAGGGGTTGGCGTAGAGCGGCTGGAACTCGTATCCCTGAACGAGCACGCCCCACCACGAATCGCGCGGGCCGAAGTTGATCGGGCCGTCCATGGCCTCCATGCCGCGGCTTGCGAGCCACATGCGGGCGGCATCGAAAAGCGTATTCGCCAGCTCCTGGTCGTTTATGGCCTCGAAAAAGCCGCAGCCGCCGGTGGGCTGATCGTTGAGGGCGGCCGTCTCGCGGTTGTAGAATGCCGCGATGCGTCCTACCACCTCGCCGTTGTGGTCGTATGCGAGCCAGCGTATGGCTTCGCCGTCGACGAACATCTCGTTGCGTTTGGGGTCGAACACGCTTATGATATCGTCATCGAGCGGGCAGACCCAGTTGCGGTTGCCGTGGTATATTCTTTTGGGCAGGTCGAGGAATTCGCGTTCGTCCTGCTTTGTACGCACCTCCTTGAGGGTGTATTTTGCATTATCCATCTGTGTAAGGGTTCTTTTATCTTACAAAGATAGTACAAGCCGAGTGCAAAAGCAAATTTATTTGCTTGAGCCGTGGCGCCGCCGGTTATAAGTAAAATATTTCCGGCCGGGAAGCGTTTCGAACCGGCTGCGACGTGCAGCCGGAAGGCCATGTCGTTGTCGGCGGGCAGGACGACGACGGCGGAACCTGCAAAATGTGGATGCCGATACGCGGTTTTTTACCCGAAACTTCCTATCTTTGTTGTCATGAAAGATGAAAGACTTATTTTCGTGACCAACGACGACGGCTATGCTTCGAAGGGTTTTCAGGCCGCCATCGAGGTCGCCCGCCGTTTCGGCCGCGTGGTGGCCATAGCTCCCGAGATGCCGCAGAGCGGCATGAGCCAGGCCATAACAATATACAATCCGCTGTATCTGAAAAAGGTGCGCTCCGAGGAGGGCGTCGAGGTATACTCGCTGTCCGGAACTCCTGTCGACTGCATAAAGATGGCCTTCGACCACATATTGCGCGACAGGAAAGTCGATCTTGTGATCTCGGGCATAAATCACGGTTCGAACTCGGCGGTGAACGTACTCTACTCCGGCACGATGGGTGCCGCCATAGAGGGAAGCTTCTACGGCTGTCCTTCGGTCGGACTGTCGCTTACATCGCATGATGCCGATGCCGACTTTACGGCAAGCGTATATTACGGCACAAAAGTCATCGAGTCGGTTCTCGGTGCCGGACTGCCGCTGCCTTTGTGCCTCAATGTCAACGTGCCGGTAGGAGCCGTTGAAGAGATCAGGGGCGTCAGGGTGTGCCGCCAGACGCGCGGAAGCTGGCGCGAGACATTCTTCTGCCGCCGAGACCCGCACGACCGCGAGTATTTCTGGCTGACGGGCGACTTCTACAACAGCGAACCCGATGCCGAGGATACCGACGAATGGGCTCTCGACCACGGTTACGTCTCGGTGGTGCCGGTGCAGGTAGACCTGACCGACTACTCGCGGATGGATGCCCTGAAAAAACTGATATGATGCGTGGCGGCCTCGGGCCGCCGTTGCGTCGCGGATGTCGAAACCCTAAACACAGATTGTCATGGAGCTTTTTCTGAAGCTCATGCTCATCGCGGCCATCGCCGTACAGCGC
>CALUNG010000027.1 GCA_944321955.1 uncultured Alistipes sp.
ACTGCTGGCGTCTTGTCGACACGTCGGAGCGTACGCGCCGCCACTGCATGATGCTCGAAAACTGCGTCTATGACTTCTTCGAGCTTGCGACGCTCAACATGGCGCAGCAGGGTCTTTTCGGCGAGGTACTGCACGTCGAGGGGGCCTACATACACAACCTCGCGCCCTTCTGGGACAAGTATCAGGGCAACTGGCGCCTCGAGTTCAACCGCACGCACCGCGGCGACGTCTATGCCACCCACGGATTCGGACCCGACTGTCAGGTGCTGAACATCCATCGCGGCGACAGGCTCGACTACCTCGTGTCGATGGATACCAGGTCGGTCGTAGGACGGCAGATTGCCGAGAAGTCGATGGGAGCTTCCGACTTTGCCAACGGCGACCAGACAACCACCATGATCCGTACGGTCAACGGCAAGACCGTGCTGCTTCAGCACAACGTCTACACGCCGCGTCCCTATGACCGCATGTATCAGGTTGTGGGACACGCGGTTTTGCACAGAAGTATCCGGTGCGCGGATACGCCTTCGAACCCGAACAGCTCGAGGATATCGACCACGAGAACCTTACGGCGCACGGATTCGTTCCGGCCGAGGTGCGCGACGAACTGCTGGAGCGCTACAAGTTTCCCTTTGCACGCCAGATCGAGGCCCGTGCCCGCGAAGTGGGCGGTCACGGCGGCATGGACTTCATCATGGACTACCGTCTGGTCTACTGCCTGCGCAACGGTCTGCCGCTCGATCAGGATGTCTACGATGCCGCCGAGTGGTCGTGCATAGGCGAACTTACGGCTGCCTCGATCGAGAACGGCAGCATGCCTGTTGCCGTGCCCGACTTCACGCGCGGCCGCTGGCAGAAACTCGACGGGCTGCACTTTGCCGAGTGAGGCTGACGGCTCGACGGCAACGGCCGCACACCGATGTTCCGAGGTGTGCGGCCGTTGTGTGTTTACACGCGCATGTGAGGGTCAGTGCATCTCGCGTATGCTCTTGTAAGTGGTCTGGAGTATGGCTTTACCGGCATTGAGCTGCCACCCGATGCTGTCCGCCGAGATTACGCGCCGCGAGGTGCAGTCGTAGACCGTGGCGCCCTCGTCGCTCACCACGCCGAAACCGTTGTTGAACGTGAAGTACCCGAAGTGCGGCCCATCGCTGCAGAGCATGTTGCGGCTGAAGGTGAAGTCGTCGTGCGGCAACCTCAGCTGTGCGAGGAGCGTTGCCGCCAGATCGGTCTGCGAGGCGTAGGTGTCGATCACCTGCGGCGAGCGCACGGCCCCGCCGGTCCAGAGCATCGGTATGCGGTAGCGTTCGGGTGCGGCGTTGCTGATGTTGTAGGGGTAGCTGTATGCGTGGTCGGCGACGATGATTACAAGCAGATTGTCCCATGCGGGCGTCCGTCTTACCTCTTCGATCCAGCGGTTGAGGCACTCGTCCGTAAAGGCCATCGAGTTGAGCATGCGGTCGCTGAACCTGTCGTAGGGGACGTCGAAGGGTTCGTGGCTCGAGAGGGTGAGCATCGTCGCGAAGAAGGGGTCTCCGGCCTGCGAGAGACGTTCGACCTTGCGCGCGAACTCCGCGAGGGTTACGTCGTCGGCATATCCCCATTTCGACGTTGGGGCGTCGAAGTGCATCTCCTTGAGCGACGTGAGCGAATCGAACCCCGTTGCGTAGAGGTACGACGACATGTTCGTGAAGTTGAGGTCGCCGCCGTGGAAGAACGACGTGGCGTATCCGGCCCTTTTCAGCGAAGCGGCGATCGAGGGCATGCGTCGGCTGCGGGCCGGGTCCTTCATCACCGACGAGCGGGCCTGTGCCGGAAAGCCGCTCAGTATGGCGAGCGTGCCGCGGTCGGTGCGTGCGGCGTTGGCCGTGAAGTTACTGAAGTAGACCCCTTCGCCCGTCATGCGGCGGAAGTTGGGGGCTACGGGTTCGCCGTCGACCGTTTCGTAGACCGTCGAGCAGCCGAAACTCTCGACTATGAAGAGCACGATGTTCGGACGTCGGGTCGTGAGCAGCGACGGCAGCGAGTCCCTGCACTCGCGTTTGCCGTAGAGACGGTCGAATGTTTCGGCGCGCTCCTCTTCGGGCAGCAGCTCGTATTCATCGAGCTCGCTGTCGTCGTGTGCGAGGGTCGAGAGGAACGAGAACAGCGGGTTTACGGCGGCGTGGTTGAGGAACTGCCTGTTGCTGAAGTAGACCTTCGAGACGTTGGCCGTGGCTACGCCCGTGCCGCCCCTTATGGCCAGAAAACAGAATCCGCCGACGAGCAGCACCGCTGCGGCCCGCACCAGTCTGTGGCGCGGCCGGCTTTGGCAGTCGAAGAGCCTCAGCGCACGGAAATAGAGCCATGCGGTTGCGACGGCAATGTCGTCGGCCACGAAGATGTAGAGCATCCACTGCCATACCGTTATGCTTGCGGCAGCCTCTTTGGGTGTTGCGAGGAACTGCAGTATCGAGCTGTCGAGCGGAAATCCCCAATAGCCGTACAGCCCGAGGTTGACTGTGAATACGGCGGCCGTGATTATCGATATTATTATGAAGTAGACCTTGAGCAGCACCGTCATCCAGCGGCGCGGGAAGAGCGTGGCCGCCAGAACGACTATTACGGGCAGGGCCGTGATGTAACCCGCCACCGAGATGTCGAGCTTCAGGCCGTGCCACATGACACGACAGATGTCTGCCGCGACACAATCGCCTGCATCGAGCGTGCGGGCGTAGTACCACAACATGAATATCGGCTTCTGCAGAGCCGCAGTCAACAGACTGACGGCAGCCGTTGCCGCTATGAAAAGCAGATTGCGCTTCATGGCGTGTCGCGGGGGAGTGATACGCGCGTCAGAGCTTCTCGCCGAAAGCGAGGTCGCCTGCATCGCCTATGCCGGGCACGATGTACGACCGCGACGTGAGCTCCTCGTCGACGGCGGCGCACCATATCGTCGTCGAGTTCTGCGGCAGGTTGCGCAGGGCGTAGTCGACACCCTGTTCGCTTGCTATCACCGAGGCTATGTGGGTATGTGCCGGTTCGCCGCCGCGCTCCACGAGTGCCTCGTATGCCAGAACCAGCGACGATCCCGTTGCGAGCATCGGGTCAACCAGCAACAGGGTCTTGCCTTCGAGGTTGCCGCACGATATGTACTCGACCTTGACGGTGAACTTGCCGTCCTTGGTGCTTTTGCGGTATGCCGACACGAAGGCGTTCTGTGCATCGTCGAAATAGTTTAGGAATCCCTGGTGGTAGGGCAGTCCCGCACGCAGAATCGTGGCGATGACTATCTGGTTGTCGATGACGTTGACGTCGGCTTCGCCCAACGGGGTCTCGACCGTGCGTGTCGAGTAGTCGAGTGTCTTCGAGATCTCGTAGGCCGTGATCTCGCCTATGCGTTCGAGGTTGCGGCGGAAGCGCATCGAGTCCTTCTGTATGTTCTTGTCGCGGATTTCGGCGATGAACTTGTTGAGTACGGTGTTCTGCTGGTTAAGTATGTGCAACATATAGTCTTTTTTTAAGGTGAAGCGTTGTCGTGTCAATAGAGGAAGTTGTTGAAGGGGTAGCGTCCCGAATGTATCTCGCGTACCATGCCGTAGAGGTCGCTGCGCAGCTTGTCGATATTGATGCGCTGCGTTGCCGAGATGAATATGCAGGGCGTATTGGCACGTGCTATCCAGCTCTTCTTCAGGTCGTCGAGCGACATGTTCTCGCGGGTCGCGGGCGTGAGGTCATCCTCGTCCTTCTTGACGTAGGTATATGCGTCGATCTTGTTGAATACGAGGAATACGGGTTTGTCGGCTGCCCCGATCTCCTGCAGGGTCTGTTTCACCACGTCGATCTGCTCCTCGAACTGCGGATGCGAGATATCCACGACATGCAGCAGCAGGTCGGCTTCGCGAACCTCGTCGAGCGTCGACTTGAACGATTCGATGAGCTCCGTTGGGAGCTTGCGGATGAATCCCACGGTGTCGGACAACAGAAACGGCAGATTGTCGAATACGACCTTGCGCACGGTGGTGTCGAGCGTGGCGAAGAGTTTGTTCTCGGCGAAGACTTCGCTCTTGGCTATGAGGTTCATGAGGGTCGACTTGCCGACGTTGGTGTATCCCACGAGGGCCACCCTCACGAGCGAACCGCGGTTCGAGCGCTGCACCGACATCTGCCGGTCGATCTTCTTGAGTTCCTCCTTGAGGTGCGATATGCGGTCGCGCACGATACGGCGGTCGGTCTCGATCTCGCGTTCACCGGCACCGCCACGTGTTCCCGTGCCACCACGCTGGCGTTCGAGGTGGGTCCACATACCGGCCAGACGCGGCAGCATGTACTGGTAGTGTGCCAGCTGCACCTGTGTTTTGGCATAGGCGGTCTGGGCCCGTGACATGAAGATGTCGAGGATCAGTCTTGTACGGTCGATTACGCGGCACGGCAGGGCCTTTTCGATGTTGCGGGTCTGCGATGGCGACAGTTCGTCGTCGAAGATCGCCACGTCGATGGTGTTCTCCTCGCAGTAGCGGGCAATCTCTTCGAGTTTGCCGGGGCCGACATATATACGGGCCGACGGTTGCGGCAGCCGCTGCATGAAGCGTTTGACCGATGTTATGCCGGCGGTTTCGGCCAGGAACTCCAGCTCGTCGAGAAACTCTTCGGCCTGACGCGGCTCCTGCGAATCCCTCACCACCGATACGAGTATTGCTCTTTCGAGCGTCTCGTTCTGTTGTTCGACAGTTTTGTTTTCGGCCATATCGTTGCTTTTATATTACAAAAAAGGGTATCCCAGCAAAGCGCGATACCCTCTGTTTGCGAATGCAATATTTATCAGTTCTGTATGCGGAAGTCCACCGGCAGCGTATACTTTACGCGAACCGACTGGTTACGCTGCTTGCCCGGAGTCCATTTGGGCGAAGTCTTGAGCACGCGCGTAGCTTCGTCCGAGAGCGAACGGTCGGGCGTCTGCAGAACCTGTATGTTGGTAAGCGTACCGTCCTTCTCGATCACGAACTGGAGAAGTACACGGCCCGAAATACCGTTCTCCTGAGCGATGGTCGGGTAGCGGAGACGCTCCTGCACCCACGTACGGAATTTCATCAGGTCACCGCCCATGAACGAAGGCATCTGCTCAACCTTTACGAAGGGCTGGTCCTCTTCGATCTCCTCTTCTGCAACGGCTACCTGCTGTACGATCTCAACGTCGTCAGAGAATTCGGCGAAGTCGAAGTTGGTGGTAATCTTGGTGTCGTTGGTAACCACGTCGAGGATGTCGGTGATAACCGTGATTTCGGTCTTCTTGGGAGGTTCGGGCTGTTTCTCTTCCTGACGGGTAATCTCGGTGATCTCCTCCTCGATGGGGCCGTAGGTCTGCTCCATCTTCTCGATGCGGTACTCCTTCGGAGTATAGGAGAATGCCACGATTACGAGCAGAAGCGAAACTACCAAACCGATTTCAAGCATGAGACCTCGCTTGTTCGAGAGGTCGGCTTTGGGTGATTTTTTAAGTTCCATTTATCTAAAATTTAATTGTTCGTCGGTTCTGTTTGTCGGCCTTGATATCTGCCTGATATCCAATGCCCCCGGTCCGTTACGGCCTTGACGGCTTGCAGGCCCGGTCTTGACAGTTTGCAGATTCGGCCTCTACTGCCGTCCGGCTCTGTTTTTGTGCCGGTCCCTCACCGTGTCCACCGCCTTTGCTGTCGGCCGTGCATACGTAGTGGCAAATATAAGAATAATATTCCTAAAATATTATCTGGACTGTGGAAAAAGTGAAAAAAGAGCTGTTTTTTTGCCCGGGACGTATTATTTGCAAATGTGTTTGTAACTTTGCCCTCGACACGATGAACGAAAAGGTTCCCATATACGGTTCTACGCTCGACGATCTCCGCCGCATCTGCGAGGAGCGCCGCATGCCCCGCTTTGCCGCGGGACAGATCGCACGCTGGCTCTACCGCCGACGCGTGCGCGGCTTCGATGCCATGACCGACCTGTCGGCCGCCAACCGCGAAATCCTTGCACGCGACTTCGACATGGGCCTCTCGGACCCTTTGCGCGTGAGCGTCTCGACCGACGGTACCAAAAAGTACCTTTTCCGTACCGACCACGGCAACTATGTCGAGTCGGCCTACATCCCCGACGGCGAACGAGCCACGCTTTGCGTCTCGTCGCAGGCGGGCTGCCGCATGGGTTGCCGTTTCTGTGCCACGGGCCGTCAGGGGCTGCAGCACTCGCTTTCGGTTGCCGACATACTCAACCAGATAGTCTCTCTGCCGGAGTGCGACCGCCTGACGAACCTCGTCTTCATGGGTATGGGCGAGCCTCTCGACAATATGGAGAACCTGCTTCCCGCACTCGAAATACTGACTTCCGACTGGGGTTTCGGCTGGTCGCCCACGCGTATCACCGTCTCGACGGCGGGCGTTGCGCGCAATCTGCGCCGCTTCCTCGACTCGACGTCGGTGCATCTGGCCGTCAGCCTGCACAACCCGTTTCACGATCAGCGTGCAGGGATCATGCCCGTCGAGAATGCATGGCCCATCGCCGAGGTTGTCGACATACTGCGCGACTACGACTTCACGCACCAGCGGCGCGTGTCGTTCGAGTATATCGTCATGAGCGGGCTGAACGACTCTCCGGCACACGTGCGCGAACTTTGCCGGCTGCTCAACGGCATACGCTGCCGCATCAACCTCATACGCTTCCACCGCATACCTGGATCTCCCTATTTTTCGCCCGACAGGGAGCATATGGAGGCCTTCCGCGATGCGCTGACCTCGCGTGGAATCATGACCACGATACGCGCTTCGCGCGGCGAGGACATCGAGGCCGCCTGCGGACTTCTCTCCACATCGCAATATACCCATGGCGGGAAAGAGTGACCCGTCGCCCCGATTTTTCAGTCTGTTTTTCCGGCCGGATCATTCGACCCGACAGTCAGTAAACACATGCCTGATTTAACGTCCGAATCTTGCCGGTCCGGACGCGCTGCGTGCACACGTCCTCTTGCCCGGAACCTGAAGCCCCGGACGGTATGTGCCGTCATCTCCGCCTTAAGGAAAATCTATTCGAAATCGAACGTGCAGACTATCGGGTAGTGGTCCGAAACGTACGGTACGCCGTAGTCGCCGTCGAGTGTCGAGTATCGCCGCGGTTTGGCGTTGCGGTAGAATATGTGGTCGATGTAGAGCGCCGATTGCCCGAATCCGTTGAACGAGGGCTTGTCGTCGCTCTCGGGGCCAGTCTGCCCGGCCGGTTGCATGATGCGGCGCAGCGGCTCCAGCGAGGGGTCGTCCACCTTCATGTTGAGGTCGCCCGAGACGAATGCCGGCATCGAGCCTCCGCTCAACGCCATCGTGCGCTCGGCCGCCATCTCGGCTTCGTGAAGCCTCGCCTCGCGGCCCTTGTGGTCGAAGTGGGTATCCATGTAGAAGAATTGGCGCCCGCTCTTCAGATCCAGCAGCTTTACCCATACGGCTACGCGGCGACACATGGCATCCCATCCTCGCGACAGGCGCCCGGGTGTCGGGCTCAGCCAGAAGCTGCCGTGGTCGAGCATCAGGTACTTGTCCCTGCGCCACATGACTATCATGTGGCTGCCGCCTCCGGGATAGCGTTTGTCGCCGTAGTCGCCGCCCAGTTTCACGTTGGCATAGCGGTCGCCCAGCTCGCGGCAGAGAAACTCCACCTGCTCGCCGCGAGGCTCCTGAAAGCCGATGACGTCGGGCTGTTCGCTCTCGACGACGGCTATTACGGCCTGTCGCCGGTTCTTCCAGCTGTTGTCGCCGTCGATGTTGTTGACGTAGCGGACGTTGAACGACATGAGCTTGAGGTCGGGGTTGCGTTCCGACGCCGATGCGGTTGCCGCACCGCAGAACATGAGCACGGCAATGCCGAGGAGAAGCGGTTGTTTCATCGTATGTCTTGTTGGTTGTTTATCGCGGGGTGTAGACCACCTTCTTGGTCTCGAAGAACTCCTCGTCGAAGAAATCCGATATGGGATAAATGTCCCAGTGTTTGCGGGTGAGGGCCAGCTCCTCGGCCAGATCTCCGCCCTTGAGGTAGAGTATGCCGTCGGGCAGTGACCCGTGTTCGCCCTTTTCGAGGCGCGGCCATACCCATTTGACAAATGTCGACATGTCGGTTACGGCCCTCGAGACGGCATAGTCGAAACGCTTGTCGAGCTGCTCCACGCGGGCGTTGATAACTTCGATGTTGTCTATGCCTGCACCTTCGGCCACGGCGCTTGCGACCCTCGTCTTCTTGGCTATGGAGTCTACGGCCGTGAAGCGCGCCTCGGGAAAGAGTATTGCCAGCGGTATGCTCGGGAAACCGCCTCCGCACCCCACGTCGACGATGCGCGCCCCGGCGTCGAAACGGCACACGCGCGCTATTGCCAGCGAGTGGAGCACGTGCCGCACGTAGAGCTGGTCGAAATCCTTGCGTGAGACGACGTTTATCTTCGCGTTCCAGTCGGCATAGAGGGGTCCGAGGGCCTCGAACTGTTGCTTCTGTCGCGGTGTCAGGTCGGGGAAGTATTTCAGAATGCAGTCGATCATCGTTTCAGTGTTTTTCTCCTTCGGTTATCAATCGGCACATGCGTTCGCGTGCACGGTGTATCTGGGTCTTGACGGTGCCCATTGGCAGCTGCAGCTTGTCGGCTATCTCCTCGTACGAGTATTCGTCGATGAAGCGCATCCGGAACAGACGCTTGTACTGGTCGGGCAGCGATTCGAGGTAGTGTTCGATCTGTATGCGCTGCTGCGAGTTGATGATGCTCTCCTCGGGCGTCGGGGCCGTTTCGGCCGGTGCCGAGAAGCGTTCGTCGATGGGCAGGTCGCTGCGGCTCTTGCGGGTGAAGTCGATGAATGTGTTGCGGGCTATGGTGTAGACCCACTGCCCGAAGGTATAGCTCTCGTCGTATCGGTCGATGTTGAGGTAGACCTTGATGAATGTCTCCTGCAGCAGGTCGTCGGCATCGTCGTCCGAACCCGATTTCTGGATGAAGAGGCGGCGTATGGCGTCGCGATAGCGGTTGAAGAGGTGCTCGAAGGCGGCATCGTCGCCTCCGATGACGAGCTTCACGAGGTCGCGGTCGTCGGCTACGATATAGTCGTCTATCTCCATGCCGAGGGGTATTTGCGGATGAGCAGCAGGTCTATGAATATCGATACGATGGGGCCGGCAACGTCGAACAGGGGGTAACGGGCCATGATGCCCCGTTCGCCCAGACGGTCGGCCACGCGTTTGACGCTCCACGCCACCACGGCGTAGCGTATGAGCAGAATGACGGCTGCGGCCAGCCTGTATTCGAGCGGCATTACGGCCAGAGCCGTTGCCACGGCGGCGAAAAAGAGCAGCCGGCTGCCGTGCTCGAGCACGAGGTAGGAACGTATGCCCTGCGGATAGAACTGCCGTGTGGCGCCGCAATAGCGCTGGCGGTCGATCCACCATTTCCATCCTCCCCAGCACTTCTCGACCACGGCGGCACGTGGCGAAAGCACGACGCTGACGTTTTCGGGCGTGGCGATCTGCTGTATGAAGAGGTCGTCTTCGCCCACGTTCATGTTGAGGTTGCCGAAACCGTTGACGCCGAAATAGAGGCTTTTGGTGAATCCTATGTTGTTGCGGTTGCCGCGGTAGGGGCGGCGGCGTATGGCCGACGCTATCCATTCGACGGATGACATCAGCCGTTCGGTGCGCATGATGTAGTTGGCCAGTCCGGGACGGTGCGAATATCCGCAGTATCCGAGTACGATCTCGCCGCGGGTGAATCCGCGGGCCATAAGCGTCAGCCAACGGTCGGTGCGGGGCGACGCATCGGGTGTGGTGAGGATTATGTGTTCGTAGTGCGCGGCCTTGATTCCGAGGTTTATGGCCATCTTGGGCGATATCGGGAAGTGGGGTTTGGCCTCGATCTTGGTGGTGTGCAGATTGGGGTAGTAGAGCCTCATCTGCACGAGGTCCTCGTAGAAGTCGGTGTCGAGGCCCACGTATACCACCACGATTTCGAATGCCCGGTACTCCTGAGCCAGCAGTTTGAGCAGTCCCGTTTCGAGAAATTCGGCGTTTTCCGAGAAGAGCGGCACGATGACCGATATTTCGGGAGTGTCGGTTTCGGTCCGGCGTTTGCGCCTGTCGTTGCGGTATCTGGAGATTCGGGCGTAAGTTCGGGCGTAGTAGTGGATCTGCACGGCGAAGAGCACGATGATTACGGCGGCGAGCGCCGCTCCCTGCCAGCCGTAGTGTTCGATGAAAAAGTCTATATACCGCATCGCTGCTTAACGATTGATACAACCTGCAAAATTATGTAAAAAAAGATTAAAGCGAAATTTCGCGGCCCAAACTTTTCATGCCGTTGGCTGCGTCATGCGGGAGTGTCCCGTCCGCGGCGGCCGCAAAACCTCGTTGCGGACCGCGCCTTCGCCCCGCATGGCATTGCCGGTGTTCCGCGCGATGGAGAGAACGTCCGGTGCGGCCGCTTTTTTGGGTATTGTCGTGCGTTTCCGAAAAAACTTCCGTATATTTGTCCCATTGTACACGTTATGAAATTTACACTGCAATACAGGGACCCCGCATCCGCCGCCCGCGCCGGCGAGATCGTCACCGACCACGGTACCATACTCACGCCGATATTCATGCCCGTGGGTACGGCCGCAACCGTGAAGGGCATCTTCCACCGCGACGTGCGCGACGAGGCCCACGCCCAGATCATTCTGGCCAACACCTACCACCTCTACCTCCGTCCGGGCATGGATATCATCGAACGGGCCGGAGGCGTACACCGTTTCTCGACGTGGGAGGGGCCGATGCTGACCGACAGCGGCGGTTTTCAGGTCTTCTCGCTTGCGGCGTGCCGCAAGTTGCGCGAGGACGGATGCCATTTCCAGTCGCATATCGACGGCTCGCGCCATGTCTTCACTCCCGAGAGCGTCATCGATACCGAGCGCACGATCGGGGCCGACATCATGATGGCCTTCGACGAGTGTCCTCCGGGCGACGCCCCGCGCGAGTATGCCGCCAGGTCGCTGGCGCTGACCGAGCGTTGGCTCGACCGCTGCTTCAACCGCTACCACTCGACGCAGCCCAAATACGGACACTACCAGTCGCTCTTCCCGATCGTGCAGGGGTGTACCTATCCCGACCTGCGGGCTCATGCCGCCGAGAACGTGCTGCAGTACGACGCCGACGGCTATGCCATAGGCGGACTGGCCGTAGGCGAGCCTACCGAGGTGATGTACGGGATGATCGAGGTGGTGAACGCCATACTGCCGCAGGACCGGCCGCGTTATCTGATGGGTGTGGGTACTCCGGTGAACATACTCGAGGGTATCGAGCGCGGTGTGGACATGTTCGACTGCGTGATGCCCACGCGCAACGGCCGCAACGGCCAGCTCTTCACCATGGAGGGTACCATCAACATACGCAACAGGAAGTGGGAGGACGACTTTTCGCCCATCGACCCCGAGGGCACGGCCTTTGTCGACACTCTCTATTCGAAGGCCTACCTGCACCATCTGGTCGTCTGCGGCGAGATGCTTGCGGCCCAGATCGCTTCGCTGCATAACATCGCCTTCTACCTGCGCCTTGTCGGCGAGGCGCGCCGCCACATCATTGCGCGCGACTTCGCCGAGCAGACCCATGACCTCCAACGCGCAATACGCCTTGATT
>CALUNG010000028.1 GCA_944321955.1 uncultured Alistipes sp.
GTCGGGATAGCTCTTCTCGATGGCATCGGCCACCACGCGATAGTAGATTATGTCGTTCTTGCTGTCATAGAGGTACTCCTCGCCCGGGAAGCGCTGATACAGAGCATATATCGACGCAATATTGTTCTGGTGCGCAAGTATGAAACTGATCTGCGCCTGCTTGACGCGACGATACTCCTTCATGTATTCGGTCATCAGAGCCTTGCGGTCCTCTTCGGTAATGGCTCGCGGACCCGAAAATCCTTCGAGTATGTTGTTCAGCCGCTCCATGCCGCCGAGGAATATCTGGTTGAACTCCCTCAACAGTTCCGACTCCTCGGAGCCCGAAACGGTATAGTTGCGCATGAAGTTGCCGACCGTATTGACCGTAACCTTGTCGCCGCCCACGAGCAGCAGAGGTACCCGCTCTCCGTTGCATACTATGTTGTAGAGCGACGGCGTACTGCCGACATTCTCGACATCGAACCTGTATGCCCCCGCATCATCGAGCAAAACCGAGTCTATGGTCTTGCCGTTACCGCCGGAGACCTGTTCGAGATAGACCTGACGTCCGTTCAGTCCCAACAGACGTCCCGATATTCTGACCTTCGTCGATTTGCATCCGCTGATCAGTGCAGCGGCAAGGACGAGCGTCAAGAGAATCTTCTTCATAAATAACGTTTTGGTTTGCAAATATACTCAATCCTACGTGAATAACGTCAAATTACTTCGCGGAATTGTGCTTGATTGCATTTTTGGCAGGGCGGGCGTTGTGCTGGGCGCGCTGAGGCTGGTTCTTGCCGTTTTTCTGGGTCTGTTTGCGATTGTTGTTCTGCCGGTTGTTCTGGGGACGTGCGGAAAAGTGCTGTTTATAGTCGCTTCGGAGATTATTCAAGGCAACTTCGTCTATTGCAATGGCATCTCCGGACATTTTGCGTATGTCTTTTATGATTACTTCGTTGTTGGGATGCTCCTGATTGAACTCATAGCTTTTGGCACGCATGTAGCGGGCGATGTTGTCGACCGCACGCGACACGGCTTCGGGTTCGTGATTGTCAGCCAGACTGCGCAGCATGCGACCCACATACTTGCCGTAATGCTTGTAGGCGATGAAGCTCTGCGGGTACTCCATGTGACGCGGCCGTACGGTCAGATCCTGACGCGACGGCAACGGATATGGAGAGTCCACATCCAGCTTGAAATCAGACATTATGATAAGGTGATCCCACAGCTTGTGGGTGAAATCGGCCGTATCGCGCAGCAGCGGATTGAGATTGCCCATGACCGCTATGACGGCCTTGGCCTGGCGTGTGCGTTCCTGACGGTCCTCGATCTCCAGCAGCGAATCGACCATCTCCTGAATATGGCGCCCGTACTCGGGCAACCAGAGTTTGTTTCGCGTGTAGTTGTAATTTTTTTTCATACGATATCAACTGTTCCGTAGGCGACAAGGGCGGCCCGGCTGCCGCATTCGGTCCGTATTACCCGACCGAAAAGGCTCGAACGATGTTTTTTTCGGACCTTGTTCCGACCTGTTTTACGAAATTCGGACGCCTTTTGCAAATTTATCCGACGGAAAGGAAAGTTATTAACTTTGATGCAAAAGTATACAAATTTTCTTCAAAAACAACTATGGCAAAGGTTTTAATTTTGGACCAATCAAAAAGCATGCGAAACACGTTGCGCGAACGTCTGGAGTTCGAGGGATTCTCGACCGAAGCGGCCGAAGACGAGGCTGCGGCAGCACGCCTGTGCGAGAACATTCCTTTCGACGTCATTCTTTCGGACAGTTCGATGCACGTTCCCGATGCGGGCATACCATTCATCGTCATATCGTCCGACAACGACATAGACTCCGCGGTCAGGGCCGTACGCAGCGGCGCCAGCGATTTTCTGACAAAACCCGTAGACATGAACCGACTGCTCAAGTCGCTGCGCAGTACCGTAGAGCACGACGACACCGACGTTCAGTCCAAGCCGCATGCCGTGCGCGCGCGCAAACATACGTCAACAGCAGTAGAACCCATAATCGGCCAATCGCCCGAGATGCAGCACGTGCGCGACCTGATCGACAAGGTTGCACAATCCGAGGCGCGCGTACTGATAACCGGCGAGAACGGCACCGGCAAGGAGCTCGTCGCCCGCTGGCTTCACGAGAAGAGCCACCGCAGCGGAGCGCCGTTCGTCGAGGTCAACTGTGCTGCCATACCGTCGGAGCTGATCGAGAGCGAGCTATTCGGTCACGAAAAGGGAGCATTCACCTCGGCCATAAAGCAACGCAAGGGCAAGTTCGAGCAGGCCAACGGCGGCACGCTATTCATGGACGAGATCGGCGACATGTCGCTCTCGGCACAGGCCAAGGTGCTGCGGGCGCTGCAGGAGAACCGCATAAGCCGCGTCGGCAGCGACAAGGACATCGACGTGGACGTGCGCGTGATCGCCGCCACGAACAAGAATCTGCGCGACGAGATAGCCAAGGGCAACTTCCGCGAAGACCTCTATCACCGTATCGGCGTCATCGTGATAAAGGTTCCGGCGCTGCGCGACCATGCCGACGACATACCGCTGCTCGTCGACTACTTCATATCGAAAATATGCGAGGAGTACAACATACCGCCCAAAAGCATTGCGCCCGAGGCCGTCGAAGCACTGAAACGGATGCGCTGGAGCGGCAATATCCGCGAACTGCGCAACGTAATAGAGCGTCTGATCGTTCTGAGCGGCGAGAGCATCACGGCCGAAGACATAGCCGTCTACTGCTGACCGTGCGCATTAACCGAACGCACCACCCGGTACCCTATTGACGATACGACGATCGACATCAGGGGACTGACGATATTGAATATGCAGTACGGCAGATATGTGAAGGTCGAAACACCGAGTACAGTCGCCTGGGTCATACCGCACGAGTTCCACGGGATAAGTACCGAGCAGACCGTCGCCGAATCCTCGACCGAGCGGCTCAGCAGCCGCGCCTCGAGGCCGCGGCGGTGATAGAGATCCCTGAAGAGGTTGCCCGTAAGGATGATGGATATGTACTGGTCGGCCGTGCAGATATTGAAGAATATGCCGGCGCCGACGGTCGAAGCGACGACAGACCCCACGCGATGGACATATCGCAGGAATATGTCGGTAATCGATGCGAGCATGCCGCTGCCGGTCATCACGCCGCCGAAACACATGGCGCATACGATGAGCCATATCGTATCGAGCATGCCGCCCATGCCGCGCGTGGCCACAAGTTCATTGAGTTCGGGGCTGCCCGTATCTATCGATGTTGCCCCGTAGCAGCTCAGCAAAACGCTCTTGAATCCCGACATGAAGTCGAGCGCTCCTACACCGGCTATCTCGGCAAGCAGGTCTGGCTGTGCCACGACGGCCGCGACGCAGGCCATGACACACGACGCAAAGAGCGTCACGATGGCCGGCAGGCGTCTGGCTATAAGTACGCCCGTAAAGAGAGGCACCAGCAGCAGCCACGGCGTAATATGGAATGTACGGCGAAGAGCCCCGGCCACCTCGGCGGCCTGCCCTGCCCCGGACGGGGTCACGACGAACCCGGCAACCGTAAAGACGATCAGCGCCACCACCATCGACGGTATGGTGGTAACGAGCATGTATTTTATGTGTGTGAAGATCGGCACACGTACCGTCGACGAGGCGAGCACCGTCGTATCCGACAGCATCGACACCTTGTCGCCGAAATAGGCACCCGATATGATTGCTCCGGCAATCCAGCCGTCGGCAAATCCCAATGCACGGCCTATGCCCATGAGAGCCACGCCGATAGTAGCGATGGTAGTCCACGAACTGCCCGTAACGAGCGACACCAGTGCGCAGATCACGCACGTAGCAACAAGAAAGAACGACGGATGGAGTATCTTCAGGCCGTAGCATATAAGTGTCGGCACGATGCCGCTGACCATCCATGTACCAGCGATGGCGCCGATAAGCAGCAGTATGACTATACTCGATGCCGAGGTATGTATGTTGTCGAGTATTGCATCCTCGAGACGTTGCCAGCCGCATCCGTAGACACCTATCGATATCATTACGCAGACCGATGCGGCCGAAAGCAGAGCCACCTGGCTGCCGCCGGCAATGGCATCGCTGCCGAAACAGCGGATTACCAGAGCAAGCATGCCCACAAGTACCGCAAGCGGTATGGCCGACACCCAGGCTGCCGGACGACGTGATTCCCTTCTTCTCATTGTTCAAACCTTTACCGGGTGCAAAAGTAATAAAAATGGACTTTTTGACAAGTTTCCGTCAAAAAACGCATTCGGCTGAAATAACGGCCAACATGTTGCGGCTCACGATCCTGACAGCTGCAACAGTCAGCATATACGAAATGTTTTGAAGGATTAATCGGCGGCGGATATTGCCATGTGAAAAATATGACTTACATTTGCAGCCCGAAATTAACGTAACACCATAAAACGCTTGTCGATGTTATCTGAAAAAAGAGCCAGTGCTCTCCACGGAGTCTTACTGATCGTCCTGTTCTCGTGTTCGGCATTCTACATTGCCGACATTCCATTCGTAAAGAAACTCTCATTCAGTCCGCTCATAGTCGGCATCATCCTCGGCATGCTCTACGCCAACAGCCTGCGCAACCAGCTTCCCGAGACGTGGGTCCCCGGCATCAAGCTGTGTACCAAACAGATTCTGCGCTGGGGTATTATACTCTACGGATTCAGACTCACGTTCCAGCAGGTGATGGAGATCGGAGTCTCGGCCGTAGTCATCGACGCCATCATCATATTCATGACCATAGCGATAGGCGTCATGGCCGGACGTCTGCTGAAGATGGACGAGAAGACGGCACTTATGACCTCGACCGGCAGTGCCATCTGCGGCGCTGCTGCCGTGCTGGGTGCCGAGCCCGTAGTGAAGTGTGCACCCTACAAGACCGCAATCGCCGTATCGACGGTGGTGATATTCGGAACAATATCGATGTTCCTCTACCCCATAGCCTACCGCGCCGGAATACTCGACCTCAACCCTCAGCAGATGGCCATATTCACCGGATCGACCCTGCATGAGGTCGCTCACGTCGTCGGCGCAGGCAATGCCATGGATCCCGACGGGGCTCTCCATCTGGCCGACCAGGCGACCATCACCAAGATGATACGCGTCATGATGCTGGCTCCGGTGCTGCTCATCATGAGTTTCATAATAGCCCGCGTCCGCAAAATGAGGCATACGGACATGACCGACGACGGCAAAAGCAAGATCACCGTTCCGTGGTTCGCCTTCGGATTCATATTGGTGATAGGCATCAACTCCGCACTGCAGGCTTCGTCGTTCATTCCGGCCGAGACCCTCAAAAGTACGGTCGGAGCAATCAACATGCTCGACAACTTCATGCTGACGATGGCAATGACCGCCCTCGGCGCCGAAACCAGCTTCGACAAGTTCAAGCAGGCCGGAGCAAAACCCTTCGTGCTGGCATTCATCCTCTACCTGTGGCTGCTGGGAGGCGGATACCTGCTGGCCAAATATTTGTCGCCCTGCCTGCAATAAAAACATCGATTGCCGAGGGATTTGGTGGCAATTAAGCGGAAACTTATTATCTTTGCAGAGTGAAACTGCATTCGGCTCTATAGTTCAAGGGATAGAACGAGGGTTTCCTAAACCCTAAATTCGCGTTCGAGTCGCGGTGGAGCTACGAAAAAAGGCCTTCATGATACATGAAGGCCTTTTTTCGTTTCCGCCCGTCGGTTATTTCGCGGCTCGAGCCACCACGGCGCACATGTCGTCGTAACGCTCCTCCATGCTCTGCAGCAGGCGGTATTGTGCACGAGTACGGACAAGATTGTGATCCGTACCGGCAGTCTTGTAATAGACGTCGCCGTCGATATAGTCCATCAGAAAACGCAACACCTGCTCGTACGTAATATAACGTGCCGAGAAGGCCAGGTGTTCCAATTCCGACGTCACGAGCGTCGACCGCCGCTGCGACAGATAGCCCTCGGTATATGCACGGAACATCTCCATGTCGAGCGACACGTTGTCCGGATCGGGGTCATCCTCGGCGCCGGTATTGGCATATGAGCGTATGGCGTCGCCAAAGTCGTTGAGCGACGTACTGCTCATGACCGTATCGAGATCTATGACGCACATGACGTTGCCGGCGGCATCGAAAAGTATGTTGCTTATCTTGGTATCGTTGTGCGTAACGCGCATTGGAATTGTCCCGTTCTCGACCAATGTCCAGAATGAGAGCATCGATGCACGGCGAGACTCGATCCATTCGATCTCGCGGGCAACCGAAGCCTTGCGGCCGGCTGCATCACGTGCAAGCGAATCGTCCCATTGTTTGAAACGCCAGCGGATATTGTGAAAGCCCTTGATGGTCTCGGCCAGCGGGCGGTCGAAATCGACCAGTTGCGTCTGGAACCTGCCAATACCTTCGCCTCCCTTGTATGCCAACAGAGGAGTATCGGCACGCTCGTACGTTACCGATCCGTCGATGAAACGACATACGGTCCAGTAATCGTCGGATATCGTCCGCCAATACGGCAATCCGTCGACAGTCGGAATTACGGTCAGCACTTCGCGCGTCGGGTCGCCTCCGGCTTCAATCACCTTGCGACGGATATGGTCGGTAACGGCAACGATGTTCGCCATCATGGCCGGAACATCGGGGAAGATGCTGCGGTTCTTGCGTTGCAGGATGTAATCCGGCGCATCACCGGCAGTACGCACTCTCAACGTGTCGTTGATGAATCCGGCCCCGAGGGGTTCGATATCTACGACAATGCCTTCGATCGCAAAATGCGACACGATCTCATGAAGTTCGGTCTGGTTCATACAGGTCAGCGGTTTATATAATCTTTACAATCAAATGTCCAAGATACGCAGCCAGCAATCCGAGTGCAAGGCTAAGCACAGGGTAACCGATGCCGGCCAGAATATTTCCGTCGAAGAGCAGCCGGTAATTCTCATGCACGAATGTCGAAAAGGTGGTAAAACCGCCGCAAAGGCCCACTGTCAAGGCAAGCCTCATATCATGATCCATGACGGCCCCTCGTTCGAAAAGTCCGTACAGTGCTCCAAGTATCAGACAGCCGAGAACATTCACCGTCAATGTCCCCCATGGCAGAGACGATCCGAGCCACATGTGCATGCCGCGCGAAACGAGATATCGGGCCACGCCGCCGACAAAACTCCCGACTCCGATAAGCAACAACGCTCGTATCATCTCAGCCGAGCATTAGCTCCCCGAAAAATTCGGGACGGTGAAAATCCGGTTTTTCCGTTACGATGGGATTCCAACTCACGTAATGCGGCACGGAAGTTTCGTCCCCGCATTTGTAGAAATTGACCTTCAACATGGTCGGGCGCTCTCCGTCAGCATAGCCCAGCACATCGAAAGGTATCCCAATGGCAACGCTCCACTCGCACACGCCGTCGCGCTCGGCAAAAGCCTCGCGAGGCAGGGTCGAATGGCGGATTATGCGCGACATGGTCGCGGCATCGAAATGCTCGACACCCTCCTTGCGGGAACGACGCTTTGCTGCCAGCAGAGCCCCGATGCAGTTCATCTCGAAATTGAAGTAGCCTCCATCTCGCGCCGCAACAAAGACCTCGACGCAACTGTCCTGCCATACGGGATCATTGTCGTTGACGTATGAGGCTCCTGTACCGAGTCCACGCACGAAAAACCGTACAAACAGATGTCGGTCGGAGTATGCGGCATCGAACGACACCACAGGGCAATAGGGAAATTCACGCCAGTTTACGCAATCGATGCCCTGACGTACGGCTCCATGCTCCATGGCATCGCACAACTGCCCGAACGTCATACATTCAAGCCCGGCGATGTACGGCAACTTCACTCTTTTCATCAATATATTTCGGGGTTATGTTTGATCGTCACAATCGGTCCATGAACCTTTGCAGATGCAGGAATATGCCTTCGCGTTTAGGTTTGGCCCTTGATTTCCATGCTATAAAACGCTGCATCTGCTCGGGATAATAATGATCTATGGTCTTGACGACAGTATAGAGTCCGGCAGTAACGATGACGGACGTTATTATGACCGTATAGAACTGGGCATCGACCCCAGCCCCCAGATGGCAACTCAACAGCCATGCACCAATCACGGTCAGATTGAGTCCGATAATCCACAATGTGGTTCCGACATGCGAAAAGCCAAGCCAGATGAACATGTGGTGCAGATGCGTACGATCGGGTTTGAACGGCGAATGGCCCTGAAACATGCGCGAGAACATGACTCTCAACGTATCGAATACCGGAATTGCCAGAACAGCCATCGTAAACGGCACGACTGAATATCCGCGAGCATCGAACAGCGTATCGAAATCGTCAGAGCGGACCATCGATGCGACAAATACGTACAATAGAATGCCCATAAGCATCGTACCGCCGTTGCCAATGTACATTTTCGATTCACGACCGAAGGCGTTGTGCATGAAGAAAGGCAACAGCGCACCGAATGCCGTTATGGCCATGGCCGCCATACCGGCATATCCCACCATGTGAAAAACCGTACCGAAAATCAGGCAATACATCATGCACAAACCGGACGACAGGCCGTCGACTCCGTCGATCATGTTCATGGCGTTGATTATACCGACGGCCGATACAACCGTCAACGGCACAGCCACATACCACGATATGCCGTCAAATCCCCACAACCCGTGCAGATCGTCGAGACAATAGCCTCCCGCATACACCAACAACAGCACTGTAAAGATCTGAATGATAAAACGTACGGTCGGCGATATGTCGAGCATGTCGTCTATTGTTCCAAGATACAACATCACCAGCATAGATATGATCACGACGAACAACGACGAGCATATTCCCGTAAAACAGAGACACGCCATCCCGACAGCTATACCAAAGAATACGGCAATGCCGCCCATTGTCGGCACCGGACGCTCCTGAAGTTTACGGGCATTGGGTTCGTCTACAATGTGTTTTTGAAGAGCGATTTTTACAAGAAGAGGATGAATTATACTGACCGCTGCTATGGAGACGATCAATGGTAATATATATGTAAGAAACATGCCTTATCGATAATTGTAATAAGCAAAAATAAGAAAAATAGCCAAACCGTCAAACTCTCCGCTGAAAACGGAGAATACGAAAGGCCGAAAAAGCTATTCTACATCAACCGTCGATCGGAAGCGTATAACCTTTTTGGGAGCTATTCTTACCGGAGCTCCCGACCTCGGATTTCGTCCCATGCGTACCGACCGCTGTATCACATTGAAGGATCCGAAGCCCGAAATCGTTACGCGTTCGTTCTCCTTGAGAGTTCTGACCACTATGTCGACCATGGCGTCGACGGATTTACGTACAGCCACCTTGGAAAGTCCGGTTTCCAATGCTATGGCCTCTACAAGTTGAGTTTTGTTCATAATAAGATTTAGGGTTAATTGTATTAATGCACAAATATATGCATTAATTTTCTCTTTCGGTAACGTATTCTGTCACATAAAGATTTTTTACGGTTCTTTGGCACGGTATAAATGGCATAAAAATTTGGTAAAATGCCAAAATGATTATACTTTTGCGACCGGAGAGATGGCAGAGTGGTCGATTGCGGCGG
>CALUNG010000029.1 GCA_944321955.1 uncultured Alistipes sp.
TGCAACCAGCCGTTTCCTCTACCAACCTAAAACTACTAACCTAAATGAACCTTAAAACTTCGCTGCAAAGATAAGTCTCGAAACAATACCGTGCAAGTATTTTATGAATTTTTTATTGAATTTTTGTAATTTTTTTATCAATGGCAAATGCAATTCAGGCCTAAACTACTGATTTCAAGCAATATATAGACGAAACGCCACCAGGCGCAAATGTATTGAAATGGGATATACCAGAAAGAGGTTCATAGAAAGGCGACCTGCAGAAGCTCACCGAAGGGCAAAAAAAATCGAGGTCTCGGCGGTATTCGACCCCAAGCGAGCACCGCTTGCGAGTCTTAGCAACCATTGCGGTTGCAACCAGCCGTTTCCTCTACCAACCTAAAACTACTAACCTAAATGAACCTTAAAACTTCGCTGCAAAGATAAGTCCAAAAACAACACCGTGCAAGTATTTTATGAAAAATTTTCATAATTTCTTCAAAAAAATTCACAACCCTATACGAGATAAAAATTTATATTATTAATTTTCAACGCGATATATGGCACGAAACCTGTTCAGAAGGTGTTCAGAGGCCGGTTTCGCAGTACATTTCTCTTTTTCGGTCGGGAGATGCGGGAATCAGCATACTTTTTATTAAGTTTGTATAATCATCATTTATTAGACGAGAAGCATGCACCAATACGACTATCTGATAGTGGGAGCCGGTCTCTTCGGAGCCGTAACCGCATACCGCGCGACGAGAGCCGGCAAGAGGGTTCTGGTTCTGGACAGGCGCAGCCACACGGGCGGCAACGTCCACTGTGAAGAGATTGACGGCATAAACGTTCACAAGTACGGGGCTCATATATTCCACACCTCGAACCGCGAGGTCTGGGAGTTCGTGAACCGTTTTGCCGAGTTCAACAACTATGTGAACTCACCTGTGGCCAACTATCACGGACACCTCTACAATCTTCCCTTCAACATGAACACGTTCTATGCGATGTGGGGTGTGACCACCCCCGCCGAGGCGATGGCACGCATCGAGAGCCAGAGGCGCGAAGCCGGCATCACCGAGCCGCACAACCTCGAGGAGCAGGCCATATCGCTCGTGGGACGCGACATATACGAAATCCTCGTCAAGGGATACACCGAGAAACAGTGGGGATGCGACGCCCGCGAGCTGCCGGCTTTCATCATAAAGCGCCTGCCCGTCCGCTTCACATTCGACAACAACTACTTCAACGACCCCTACCAGGGCATTCCCAAGGGAGGGTACAACCGCATTGTCGACGCGCTGCTCGAGGGCGCGGAGGTGCGTCTGGGCACCGACTTCTTCGACGACCGCCAACACTGGGAGCAGATCTGCAACAAAATAATATTCACGGGCCGCATCGACGAATATTACGGTTACCGTTTCGGTGAACTGCAGTACCGTTCGCTGCGTTTCGAGACCGAACGGCTCGACACGCCGAACCATCAGGGCTGCGCCGTAGTGAACTACACGGCACGCGAGGTACCCTACACCCGCATAATCGAGCACAAGCACTTCGAGTTCGGCACACAGCCGACGACCGTCATAACGCGCGAATATCCCGACACGTTCGGCCGCGGCAAGGAGCCCTACTACCCCGTAAACGACGAGCGCAACAACGCCCTCTACGAACGTTACCGTGCGCTGGCCGCCGACGATCCGAAGGTTATCTTCGGCGGGCGGCTTGGCGAGTACCGCTACTACGACATGGACAAGGTGATAGCAAGCGCCCTCAAACTTGAACTGGATGAGTAAGACCGTAATACTCGTCTGCGCGCACAAGCGCGACGAGTGCCTCGACACACCCCCGTACATGCCCATACAGGTGGGCAAGGCCATATCCGACGTCGACCTCGGTTTCACGGGCGACGACACGGGCGACAACATCAGCGCCCGCAACCGCAACTTCTGCGAACTGACGGCCCATTACTGGGCATGGAAGAATCTCAGGGGCGTGGATTATATCGGGCTGTGCCACTACCGCCGCTATTTCGATTTCGGGTCCGACCTGTGCAACGTCGTCACGGCCACGACCCGCCGGTTTTTCGATTCGCCCCATCCGGTGCCGGACTTCGACTCGCTGTTCAGCCGCTGCGACATCGTCATGTCGAAGCCCAAGCCCTATCCGTACAACCTCTACCGCGACTATTCGCGATGCCACCGCCGCGAGGATCTCGACACGTTGCGCGACATCGTCGCAGAGTTGACGCCCGATTACGTGGAGGCTTTCGACGAGGTGTTCTTCCGCAACAACAGGCTCTCGCACTTCAACATGTTCGTGATGCCGTGGTCACGCTTCGAAGAGTACTCCGAATGGCTCTTCACTATTCTCTTCGAGGCCGAGCGACGCATCCCGATACCCGACGATCCGGTGCAGGCACGCATCTTCGGCTATATGAGCGAACGCCTCATGTCGGTCTACGCACGCCGCAACCGACTGAGGGTAAAGTACCAGACCGTGGTAATGGTAAATGACGCCAAAAGGAAGGGAAAGGCCAGCTACATCTATCACTGCGTGATGAACAATCTGCTCTACTTCATCACATGGCCTTTTTATCGTCACCGGGCCGCAAGGTAATGATCCGTCGCCAGAAGCGCCACATGCGTGGTTTGTTCCAGCTGTGGCAGCCGAAAGGCAGTTGCCCGCCACGCAGGCTGTAGCAGTACCGGGGATTCGTATCGAAGGCGAAGGCCAGCGCCTCCTCCGTCGATGGATAGCGGAACTCCGTGGGAACGGTAGCCCAGAATACATCCTCGTTGAAGAGATGGCCGTGACCGTTCACAAAACGGACTATCTCCGACGCGTGGCGATCGCAGGCGGCGATGAACGAATCCACACGGCGCAACGACAATCCGCCGTTGCCCACCTTGCCGTAAATATCCTGCTTGAGCAGGGTCCCGGGGCGCTTGGCCAGCCGGTATCTCAACCGCATGTAGTGTCCGACCAGCGGCAGGTCATAGACGCGGCGGCGGATCCACGGCGCAGCCACGCAGTCGTAACCGCGGTCGCACCACATCTCCAGCTCGTCACGGAAGATCCATGCGTCGGTATGACATATCAGCATGTACTCCGTATCGGCGAAGAGTTCGTAGAAGGCGCGCGACATCATCATGACGTTGTAGCCGTGTATGCCGTTGCGGGAGCCGATCCACTCGTCGGAGACCTCCAGCTCCTCGCACGGCGGCAGTCCTGCCGTCACGGCCGAGATGTCGAGGCCCTGCGGTTTGAGCAGGACTATGGGCCAGCGTCCGAGTTTGTCGAATGTATTGCGCAACGACGCCTGCTCGCCCTCCGACAGCGTCGGGCGATATACCGGTATCACGACCTTTGCCCTGTATCTCTTCTCCATGGATTACTTCACATAACTGTTTACGGCTTCGGCCACACGTTCGCCGTCGAGTGCCGCCGAGATGATACCTCCGGCATAACCGGCACCCTCGCCCGTCGGGAAGAGCCCCTCGACCGACGGATGCATGAGTGTCGCCGCATCGCGCGGTATTCGTACTGGCGTAGAGGTACGCGACTCCACACCCACGACGACAGCCTCGTCTGTCAAAAAACCGTGCATGCGCCGCCCGAACGTAGCGATACCCTGACGCAGGGCCGTCGAGACGAAATCCGGCATCCAGCGGTCGAGGCGCGATGGCACCACACCGGGAATATACGACACTGCCGGCAGCGACGAGCTGCCGCGTCCGGCCACGAAGTCCGTGGCGCGTTGTGCCGGAGCTATCTGATGCTCCCCGCCATTGCGGCGTGCCGCCATCTCTATCTCGCGGCGGAAAGCCAGTCCGGCGAGATCCCCGTATCGGGGACGGAGGTATTCGAAATCCGCTACCCTTATCTCGGTAACCAGTCCCGAGTTGGCGAACGGCGAGTTGCGCTCGCTCGGCGACATGCCGTTGACCACCGACTGCGCGGAATCGGTCATTGCCGGAACCATGAAACCGCCCGGACACATGCAGAAGGAGTAGACACCGCGTCCGCCCTCCTGCGACACGAGCGAATAGGATGCGGCCGGCAGATACTCCATCTCCGACGAGTTGCGATATTGTATTGCATTGATCAGCGCCTGCGGATGTTCGATTCTGACACCGAGGGCGAAAGGTTTCGGTTCGAGGGCTATGCCAGCATCGTGGAGCATCATGTAGATGTCGTCGGCCGAATGGCCCGTGGCCAATACCACGGCAGCACCCTCTATCACTGTCGTTCCGCAGCAAACGCCGCGCACGCGTCCATGTTCGACATGGAGGCCGGTGATGCGATGGCCGAACAGCACGTCGCCTCCGGCATCGCAGATGGTACGGCAGATGGCCGTAATGATGCGCGGCAGACGGTCGGAACCGATATGCGGATGGGCTTCATAGAGAATTTCGGGCGACGCCCCGTGAAACACCAGTGTCTGCAGGGCCTTGTTGTAGTCACCGCGCTTCCTGCTGCGCGTAAAGAGCTTGCCGTCCGAGAATGTTCCGGCACCACCCTCGCCGAATGCGTAGTTCGAGTCGGGATCGACGGCACCGTTGCGGTTGATTGCGGCGACATCGCGCTTGCGCGGCAACACCTCCTTGCCCCGTTCGACCACTATCGGGCGCAGACCGAGTTCGATGAGCCGCAGAGCGGCGAACAAACCGGCCGGACCGGCTCCGACGACGACGACGGGTGTACGGCCGGCAACCGACGGATAGTCGAAATGGACTGGCGCGGGCTGCGGTTCACGGTCGACGTAGACCTCGAGCGAGAGATTCACCTTGGGACGGCCGCGGCGGGCATCGACCGAACGCTTGACGACACGCACCAGAGCCACGTCGCGGTCGGATATGCCGAGCGTACGCGCCGCCTGCAAAGTGTAGAACTTGGCATCGGCCGCCTGCTTGGGCGTCAGTGAAAGAGTTACGGTCTGCGGCATCTCATCCGGTTTTTGCTGACACAAAAGTAACCAATATTTGCAAATAGTTGGGTGTTGCCGTCAAAAATATCGGCCCGCAAGGCTGCGGATCGTCTTTTTTTTCTAACTTTGCATGTTGCAAGCGGATATGGTGTAATTGGTAGCCACGTCAGACTTAGGATCTGATGCCGAGAGGCGTGGGGGTTCGAGTCCCTTTATCCGCACAAGGCGACTGCAGAGGGCGAATTTTCAGATTCGTCCTCTTTTTTATCTCCCGAACCCAACAAATTAGCTTCGACCTCGCCTATTTCCTCTGACAGTTATTTCTTCCTATTATTGTCCTACAATTTGATATTTCTCAATGATTTTCATAAGTTTGTAAAGATTAGGAGGCGGCAAAAAAAATTGAATCCTTTGAGACCTGTATCCTTTATAGGACAATCACAGAACTACGAAACGGACATAAACTACCATCCTAAAATATGAAGACCATTTTTATTACCGGCGGTTCTACGGGAATCGGTGCCGCCTCTGTACGGAAGTTTATAGCCGAGGGCTGGAACGTTGGCTTTATGGATATCAACACACAGGCGGCTCACGTGCTTGTGGAAGAACTCAACTGCCCCGACCGACTGCTCTTCATCGAAGGCAACACCCGCACAAGAAGCGACATTCACAATGCGGTTGAAAAGACGGTTGCCAAATTCGGGACACTGAACAGCGTCTTTGCCAATGCGGGCATCCATCGTTGCAACACCATTCTCGACATTGCCGATGAGGAACTCGACCTGATGATCCAAACGAATATCTATGGCACCGTCAACACGCTGCGCGAAGCGATTCCTTCGATCATCGAGGCAGGCGGCGGTTCAATCGTAATCAATGCCTCGGACCAGTGGTTCGTGGGCAAGCCGCACAGTTTTGCATACGGAATGACCAAAGGTGCCCTCGGGCAGATCACCCGAAGCCTGGCCATCGACCTGGGACCCAAAAATATCCGCGTCAATGCCGTCTGCGCAGGCACAATCCGCACACCACTGGTAGACAACCTCTTTGTAAAGTTTGCCGAAGAAAACCACTGCAGCATCGAGGATTATTGGCGCAAGGAGAATGCTCTCTATATGCGTGGAAGTGCAGGCAAACCGGAAGAGGTAGCGGAGGTGGTCTATTTCCTGGCTTCGGACGCATCGAGCTTCTGCACCGGATCCCACTATCTGGTCGATGGAGGCCTGGTGGCCGGTTGACTTTTGATGGGACAGCCCCCACGCACAATTCTCAGATCAAGAATCTATCAAATCTATCCAAGCAAAAAAGGCGGTCATGAATTTATGATGACTGCCTTTTTATCTCCGTCCATCCGCGAACTATAATCTGCCCGCAGCAAGTTCGTGTTTCAAATGACACAGGTATTGGGGCGTTACGCCCAGATACGAGGCAATTACATTGCTCGGAACCGCCTCTATGATATCCGGCCGGTTCCTTACCACGGCCAGATACCTATCTTTTGCCGTCCCGTTTATCAGGAACAACTTATGCTCGCATGAGTACAACTGCCCCATCGCGATATTGAACATCCAACGCGAAAACTCATGCGACTCCTCCACCAATCGGTCAAACTGGGCTTTGGGCATTCGCAACACCTTCGCCTCCGCTTTGCAGTTCTCCGCCATGATAAAAGCCGGCTGCCTCCTATAATAGGAATGGAGGGACAAAATAATGGTTCCGGGAGTTGCAAATCCGTACGTTACCTCTTTGGACTCCTCAATATGAAACAACCTCAAGATCCCCTCCTTAATACAATAGATATTGGTATTTATGCTGCCATGATCTATCAAACGCTCTTTCGGCCGGAGGGTGATTTCTTCTGTGTAAGAGAGGAATCTGTCGATTATTTCATCCGACGGTTTGAGGGTCCCCTCCTCTCTCAACAGCTCTCTGATCGACTTAATATCCATACCGATATATTATTCTTGAATGTAAAGATACATCAAAAGATTCTAAGGTAATGAAACTACATTAACTTTTTTGTGATGATTAGACTCTATATTTGTGTACGTTCAATAAAATCGAGACAGCTATGAAAAGAGTTATCGCTTCCCTTATCGCAGTACTGGCCTGTGCTGTCGTCACTTCTTGCAGCACCAACGAAGAAGAATTCGTAGAGCCTCTTCTAGAACAGATAACCAAATCTGTAACGGCTGATGTGAACGGTGGTCATTATGAAATCGCCTACTCTATCAGCAATCCGGCCGCCGGATTCGAAATTTCAGCATCAACCAAGCAAGAATGGATCGGCAACTTCACATACGGAGAGGGAACGATCGGCTTTGATGTGGCCCCAAACGACACGGGAGGGCCCAGGAACGGATCCATATCCGTTGTGTACGGCGAAGCAGGATTTTCCGTGCCGGTTACCCAGTTGGCGGACGAAGATGTCTCCTTCGAATTCAACCTCCGGCAGATGACCTCTACGGGCGTTACCATCGATGTCCTCCCCTCCGACAAAACCATATATTATACCTGGAACATACTCGACAAAGCTGTGGCCGATGAAAAATACAGCGACGATGAGGTGTTGACAGCTTATGCCCTGGAACTGGTAAACGAGGACCTGGAATATTACCGGAATTACGTCGATCAGAACGGATCGCTCGCCGACGTTTTGTCTTATGCCGACGATCTGATCCGGATCAACACCCTCAATCCAGCTACGGATTATCAGATATTTGCATTCGGAATCGACGAAAAAGCCGGGACCGTAATCTCCGCCGTAACCCGATCGGATTTCACAACCCCGGAGTTCAAAATTCAGGACGAGTGTAAATTTACGATCACGTTCGATGTCGTACTGCAAACGGAAATGACCTTTACGATCGTTCCGGACAACCCGTCGACCAGATACTATGTCGGCATATGCCCGACCGAAATGATCGACGAGAAGGGTGCGGATGCCATTGCTCTCGAATTTATCCGCCAGGCAGATGTTGCAGGAATCGACTGGGCAGCACACAGTTCCCTGCATTCTGGCGAATTAACGGCAAACACGTTCGAAGATATGAATATTACGGACATGACTCCGGGAGTTGCCTATTCGGTAGTCGTATTCGGGGTCAGCGATCTCGGAGAGCGGACAACCGAGGT
>CALUNG010000030.1 GCA_944321955.1 uncultured Alistipes sp.
TGATGATTATGTCGTCGGCCGTCAGCTTTATCTGATATTGGTCGTAGTAGCCCACAAGTTTTTCACGCAGCGAACGGTATCCGTCGCTGGGACTGTATTCGAGCACCTTGCGGTCGATATGTTTCAGCGCGTCGAGACCTATCTGCGGCGTATGGACATCGGGTTGTCCGATGTTAAGGTGATAGATCTTTATCCCGCGGGCCTTGGCGGCTTCAGCCAGCGGCACGAGCTTGCGGATCGGGGAGGCGGGCATCTCTTCGGCCCGCTGTGAAATTCGAGGCATAATCCAGTCTGTAAATTTTACGTAAATACAAAGATATACAATTTTTTGTCTCCCGAAAATAAAAAACGGGGCTTTTATCTGGCCCCGTCATGTTGAACCGATACCCGAAAATGACGGATTCGGTCTATTATCGTTTATTCCTTTATCGTGCAATAGAAACTGCCGGTCATCGTTCCCTCGCTGAAATGGAGGGTAAAGTTGCCGTTTACCGTATCTTCGTCGCGGGAGGTGATCATGAACGAACCCTTGTTGACCGTTTCGCTCATGAAACCTTTTGTTATGGTAGCATACGGTATCGAGTTCTCCAAACAGTATTGGGGATACTCATCGATGTCCGTTTCACTGTTTCTGATACCGAGATCGTACTCTTTGCCGACAAGCTGGTCCGAAGCCTCGACCGGAAAGTGTATTTCCACCATGTAGGTGAATGTCGTCATTCCGGCTTTCGTACAGAGGTACGATACGAAATAGAGAAATCCGCTATTTTCGTCCGGGCATATTCTCGGTGTTATCTGCCCGGTGGGGCTTAGTATGGTTTCGACGCGCCTCTGGTCTATGTATGTCTCGCCGTTGAGCTCCGCGGTGCATTTGTATTTGAAATATGTGCCGTCTTCGTGCCTCTCGCATGCGGAGAGGCTCAGCATCAGGAGCATTGCCAGCAATATCTTTACTTTGCCCATATTTTTTCTGATGGTTTAGGTCGTTTCCCATAAATGATGAGCGGGGATTCTGGAAAACCCCGCTCATCATGTTGTCATCAAGGAATCATCAATATCCGAAGATCTCCTCCTGGCTTAGGAACGACACCTTGCCCAGACTCTTGAGGTAGTCGATGTCGATGTCATCCTTGTCGCCCAGGATGCAGAAGGTATATTTGCGGCCCTTGATCCACTCCTGCTGGAACTTGACCACATCATCGAGCGTCATGTTCTGCACCTTCTCGTAAACGGCCTTGTTGCGGTCTACGTCGATACCCATGTCCTGATTGTAGACATATTGCCACAGCACGTAGTCCTTGATGGTGCGGTCGGTGGCGAGAATCGTAAGCATAGACTGCTTGGCGATGTCGAATGCCGCCTGCGACTGCGGCATGTTGTTGATGATATCCTCGAATGCTTCGATCGCCTGCTTCATCTTGTCGTTCTGCGTTGCGATGAAAGCCCTGTAGAAATATCCGCCTTCGGGGCTGAATGCTTCGCTGAGCCTTGCCCATGCCGAGTATGCCAGACCGCGTGCCTCACGCATCTCCTGGAATACGATGGCGTTCATGCCGCCGCCGAAATATTCGTTGTAGAGCCTTATTATGGCGTCGTTGTCGGCAGAGAACTTGTCTTCGGCACGCTTCGACAGCTGCGTGTAGAATATCTGCTTCGAATCGTAGTCGGCCACGACGACGCTGTTCTCTTCGGTAGCCTTCGGCAGGTATACGACCTTCTCGGCTGCCGGATCGGTGAGCGTCTCGTTCATGCGGTGCGTACGGTCGAGCGTTCCGATCAGCTCGCGCTCGGAGAGAGGTCCGTAATACATTACACGGTGCTTGTATCCGGGCAGTGCCTTGATGCAGGCGACGAGCTCGTCCGAGGTGAGGGCCTCGATCTGCTCGTTGGTGAGAATGCCTGCCTTTACGGCGTCGGCCCCGTAGAGCACGTAGCGGGTCAGGGCGTTGAAGTTCGAATACTGGTCGTGTTTCGAAACCTCGCGTTCCTTGATCAGGTCCTTCTTGAGTTCGGCGACTTTGGTGTCGTCACCCTTGACATTGCGCAGGTAGTCCTCGACGATCTCCATTGCCACCTCCATGTTCTCTCCAAGTCCCGATATCATCACATAGCTGCGGTTGTCGGTAACGAGCATGTTGAAGTCGCAGGCGAGGCTGTAGAGTTCGTTCTTGATCTGTTCGATACTCTTGGTATCTGTACCCAGCAGGTTGTACAGTCGGCTGATGGCGATGCTTGCCTTGGGATTGTCATAACGGCCGAATTCGTAGAGATACATGAGGCTGAAGAGTCCGTTGCTGGTGTTTTGCTTGTAGAGCACCTCGGTTCCGTTCTCCATGTTGCCTTTGGACATGTCCTTGTCGAAGTCGACGAATACGGGCTGTATGGGCTCGACCTGCGAGTTCTGTATCGATACCAGAAAATCGCTCTTGGCATCGCGGTTGGTCTCGATGGGGGTGATATGCGGCTTTTCGATCTTCTTCTGGTTCTTGTCCTCGCCCTGACGCTTGTACAGTACCACATAGTTGTCGTCACGCATGTTCTCATTGGCCCATGCCACGATCTGCTCCTTGGTGATCTTGCTCATTTCGTCGAGAGCGTGTACATCGTCGGCCCACTCCGTGCCGTTGATGAACGAGTTTACGTACTGGTAAGCACGACCGTTATTGCTGTCGAGTTCCTGCATTCTGTTGCGCTTGTAGTTTGCTACTACCGACTTGAGAATATCCTCGTCGAATTCGCCGTTGCGCAGTTTGGCAACCTCGCCGAGAATCAGATCACGCACCTCTTCGAGTTTCTGTCCCTCCTTGGGGTAGCCTATGGCGATGATGGCGCCCAGATCGGTGTTGGGGACGTAAAATGCGCCTCCATATAGAAGTTTCTGTGCCTGAAGCAGGTCGGCGTCCATAAGGCCGCACTTGCCGTTGTAGAGGATCTCGGCGATTACGTTGTACATGTTGGCGTTCTTGCTGGATGCGCCTTCGGTGCGCCAGCCCATGTACATGAACTCGCTCTCGACACCGTAAACATCCTTCGATCTCGGCTCAGTGAAAGGCGCTGCCTCTTCGAACGTGAACTCCGGAAGATCGGGATTGGGCTGCAGACCGCCGAAATACTTGTCGATGATGGCGATGGTTTTATCGGGATCGAAATCTCCGGACATGCATATCGCCATGTTGTTGGGAACGTAATAGGTATTGTAGTAGTTCTTGATGTTGGTTATCGATGGATTCTTAAGGTGTTCCTGCGTTCCGAGAACCGAGTGCTGGCCATACGGATGATCCGGGAAAAGCATCGACATGATTCCTTCGAAGGCCTTGTCGCCGTCCTGTGCGAGTGACATGTTGTACTCCTCGTAAACGGTTTCGAGTTCGGTGTGGAAACCGCGGATAACGGCATTGGCAAAGCGGTCGGACTGGATCTTTGCCCAGTTTTCGATCTGATTCGACGGAATATCCTCGGTATATACCGTTTCGTCGTACGAGGTCCACGCGTTCGATCCCGTAGCACCGATTGCCGACATCAGTTTGTCGTACTCGTTGGGAATGGAGAGCTTCGAGGCCTCATTCGATACGCTGTCTATCACGGCATAGATCTTCGTACGTTCTGCCGGATCGGTGGTGTTGCGATAGACCTCGAACAGCCGTTCGATCTCGTCGAGCATCGGTTTCTCGGCTGCATAGTCCTGCGTACCGAAACTTTCGGTACCCTTGAACATCAGATGTTCGAAATAGTGTGCCAGACCGGTGGTTTCGGCCGGGTCGTTCTTTGCGCCGACTCTGACGGCGATGTAGGTTTGGATTCGCGGGGTTTCCTTGTTTACGGTCATGTAGACCTTAAGGCCGTTGTCCAGCGTGTAGATTCGGGTCTTCAACGGGTCGTCGGCGACCTTCTCGTACCTGTACTGCGAGCACGAGGTAGCGCATAATGCTGCGATTACCGCTACGATTGTAAATAACCTCTTCATGTTTATTCAAGTGTTGTGAATGACTCCGTTTGCAAAGATATTAAAATACCGGTCCCAATCAACTCTGGAACCGGTAAAAACGCAGTCTTGACGAATGTTTTTCAGAAAATCGACGATATCGACTCCTTCAGCGAAGGAAAAATGTCCCTGCAGACGTATATGAACATGGCCACGGCTGCCAGCAGTTTGATGCCCGTTCCCACGATGAACGAAAGAAACGAACCGAATCCTACCTGTATGGCACGCCCCAGATTCTCGCGGTTGTGCAACAACTCACCCACGACGGCGCCGACGAAAGGCCCCGCGATGATTCCTATCGGGCCGAGAAACATGCCTGCAATTACACCGATCGTTGCACCGATTGTTGCGGCGCGGCTCCCGCCGAATATTTTGGTCATGTATCCGGGCAGCAGGTAGTCGATGAGCGATACGACAAGTACGATGGCCAGCCACACCCACATGAATGTAGATGAGAGTTGTGAGCCGTCGCGGAAATATGCACACAGCAGCCCGGCGTAACTCAGCGCTACACCCGGAAGTACCGGAACGATGCTTCCGACAATCCCGATGAAGGTGAACAGTACGGCAAGTATGGCCAGAAAGGTGTCCATGCCGTTACGGAATGAGTCTGTTTGTGGCCGTATCGGGGAATATGACGGTCGGTTTGAACTTCTTGGCCTCCTCGAAATCGAGCAGTGCGTACGATACGACGATAACGATGTCGCCTTCGCTTGCCTTGTAAGCGGCGGGTCCGTTGAGGCATATTACACCGCTGTCGCGTTTGCCCTTGATGATGTAGGTCTCGAGTCGTTCGCCGTTGGAGACGTTGAGAACCTGCACCTTTTCGCCTTCGATCATGTTTGCTGCTTCGAGCAGAGCCTCATCGATGGTGATACTGCCTACGTAGTTGAGGTTTGCCTGGGTTACAGTCACGCGGTGTATCTTCGATTTGAGAACTTCTATTTGCATCGTTATTTTAGTTTGATGTTGTCGATCAAGCGGATTGCGCCGGCCTGCACGGCAATGCATCCCTGTATGCGGTCGCAGTCGTCCCATGACGCAACATTCTGCATTGTGCGGGCATCGACGGCCTGGAAATAGATGACCTTGAGCAGGGGATTCTTCTCTACCTCGGCTACGACCCATGCCGACAGTTCGTCGGGAGTCATCTCGCCGGTCCTGGCGGCTGCGGCCTTCAATACTTCATATATGTGAGGAGCTGCTGCACGGTGCCCGGCATCCAGCAGCGCGTTGCGCGACGAGAGGGCCAGACCGTCCTTGCCGCGGACGATGGGGCATTCGACGATCTCGACTTTCAGTCCAAGTTGCTCTACCATGGCCTTGATTACGGCTATCTGCTGGAAATCCTTTTCGCCGAAATAGGCCTTGTCGGGCTTTACCAGTGCAAACAGTCGGCTTACGACCTGAGCCACGCCGTTGAAGTGTCCCGGGCGTGTAGCGCCTTCCATCACCTTGTCGATCATGCCGAAGTCGAACACGCGGGTGTCGGGTTCGGGATATATCTCTTCCACCGTCGGCATGAAGACCACGTCGGCGCCGGCCTTTTCGAGCAGTGCCGCATCGGCTTCGGGAGTTCGGGGATAGTTCTTGAGATCGGTCTTGTCGTTGAATTGTGTGGGGTTGACGAATACGCTTACCACACATGCGGCACACTCCTTGCGTGCCCTTGCCACGAGCGAGAGATGTCCCTCGTGAAGCGCGCCCATGGTCGGAACGAATCCGAGGCTCCGGCCTGCCAGCTCGTCGAGTGCTGAACGCAACTCGCTGACTTTGGTTACAACTTTCATTACTTTTGTTCTATAATAAGCGTGGCAAAGTTATACAATAATTCGGATACCGTGGCCTGAGGTTACGTATTTTTATGTAAATTTGTCCATAATTTTAATCCGAACAAGTGATGAAAAGACTATTTACACTATCAGCCATGGGAATTTTAGCAACTGTATTTACGGGTTGCGGACCGAAGGCCGAACAGCAGAACGACTGGATCGTGGATCGTTTCGACGATATCAAGGTCATCCGTTACGAGGTTCCGGCATTCGAGCAACTGCCTCTCAACCAGAAGATATTGATATACTATCTCTCCGAGGCAGCCAAGTGCGGCCGCGATATCCTTTACGATCAGAACTTCAAGTATAATCTGGCCATACGACGTACGCTCGAGGCCGTATATGAGAATTACAAGGGCGATCGCGAGTGTGCCGAGTGGAAGGCGGTCGAGAAGTACCTCAAGAAGGTCTGGTTCGCCAACGGCATACATCACCACTACTCCAATGACAAGTTCACGCCCGAATTTTCGCAGGAGTATTTCGAGAGCCTGATTGCAGCTGTGCCCGCCGAGACTCTTCCTCAGGATTTCGGGTCGGTCGAGGCTCTCAAGGCAGTCATTCTGCCTGCCATGTTCGACCCTGCGCTCTATGCATCGCGCCTTAACCAGACAGCCGGTGTCGACATGATCACATCGTCGGCCAACAACTATTACGAAGGTGTAACACAGCAGGAGGTCGAGGATTTCTACCACAAGATGGCGGCCAACCACGATCCGCGCCCCATATCGTACGGTCTCAATTCGAAACTGACCAAGGAGAACGGCAAGGTTGTCGAGCGTGTATGGAAACTCGGCGGCATGTATTCGCCCGCCATCGAGAAGATCATATACTGGCTCGAGAAGGCAGAGACCGTTGCCGAGGAGCCGCAGAAGTCGATTATCGCGACGCTCGTTGATTATTACAGGACGGGTGACCTGCGCAAGTTCGACGACTACAACATCCGTTGGGTCTGCGACACCGTATCGAACGTCGATTTCGTGAATGGTTTCATCGAGGATTACGGCGATCCGCTCGGCCGCAAGGCGTCGTGGGAGTCGATCGTCAATTTCCGTGACGAGGAGGCCTGCCACCGTACCGAAGTGATTTCGGAGAATGCGCAGTGGTTCGAGGATAACTCTCCGGTCGATCCCGCTTTCCGCAAGAGCGTGGTC